>NZ_JBBATI010000025.1:0-66340 GCF_040398825.1 Novosphingobium sp. | reverse complement strand
CAACCGCCCATTTATGGTACCCTGTGGGCGGTTGGGCCGGGGGTGCGGGGTGGTGGGTGGCACACCTCAGTTCAAATCATGACCGGAGCGCGGGCTCCGGTTGAACTGTCGGTTCGCGGCGTCGTTCTGGGCGGGTTGATCTGCGTGGTGTTTACCGCCGCGAATATCTATCTGTGCCTGCAATCGGGGCTGACCTTTGCCTCATCGATCCCGGCGGCGGTGATCGCGATGGCGGTGCTGCGGCCATTTCGCGATTCGGGCATTCTGGAAAACAACATCGTCCAGACGATCGCGTCATCGGCTGGCACGTTGTCGTGCATGGTGTTCATCCTGCCGACATTCCTGATGATCGGGCATTGGACGGAAATCCCGTTCTGGCCGGCGTTCTGGCTGTGTGCGTCGGGCGGTGTGCTGGGCGTGGTCTATTCGATCCCGTTGCGGCGCAGCCTGGTGACCGGGTCGGACCTGCCCTATCCCGAAGGGGTGGCCGCGGCCGAAGTGCTGCGCGCGGGCGAAGCCACGCGCGGGGGTGGCAGCGATGCGGCAGAGGCACAGCTGGGGTTGCGCGCGGTGATGGCGGGATCGATTGCATCGGCGCTGATGGCGCTGCTGGTCGGCACGCGGCTGCTGGCGTCGGAACTGGCCGGTTATGCGCGATTTGGCGCGGCGGCGACGGGCATGACGGTCAGCATGCAACTGGCGCTGTTTGGCGCCGGGCACCTGATCGGGCTGGCCGCAGGGATGGCGATGCTGACCGGGCTGGTGCTGGCCTGGGGTGTGGCGGTGCCGGTGATGACCCTGCTGCACCCGTCAGCGGTGCCGGCGGCCGATCTGGCGATGGACCTGTGGCGGCACAAAGTGCGCTTTATCTTTGCGGCCGCGCTGGCGGTGACGTCGCTGTGGACGCTGGTGCGGTTGGCCAGACCGGTGGCGGGCGGGGTTGCCTCTGCCTTTGCGGCGCAGGCCCGGCGGCGGACGGGCGCGGTGCTGGAACGGACCGAACAGGACCTGTCGTTTGGGTGGATCGGCGCGCTGGTGCTGTTGCTGCTGATCCCGGTGGGGGTGCTGTTGCACGGGTTTATCAGCGGTACACCGCTGGCCGGGCTGGAGGCGCCGCTGATGGTGGCGGGGATCGTGTTTGTCGTGGCGACCGGGTTCATGGTTGCGGCGGTGTGCGGGTATATGGCCGGGTTGATCGGATCATCGAACAGCCCGGTGTCGAGCCTGGCGATCATCGGCGTGATCTGTTCGGCCGGACTGCTGTCGGTCACGGTTGAACCGCACCTGGGCATAGAGGCACGGCCCGCGCTGCTGGCGCTGGCGCTGCTGGCGCTGGCGCTGCTGGTGGCCGGGTTTGTGCTGGGCGTGGCGACGATTGCCAATGACAATCTGCAGGATCTGAAAACCGGCGAACTGGTGGGCGCCACGCCGTGGCGGCAACAGGTCGCGCTGATCATCGGGGTGATCGCGGGCGCGGCGGTGATCCCGCCGATCATGGTGCTGCTGGGCCATGCCTATGGCTATGCCGGGGTGGCGGGCGCGGGGCCAAAGGCGCTGGCCGCGCCACAGGCGGTGCTGATCGCGTCGCTGGCCGGGCAGTTCATCGGCGGCACGCTCGATTGGTCACTGCTGGGCACCGGCGCCTTGATCGGGGTCGGGCTGATCGTGTTTGATGCCGTGCTGGAACGGCGCTGGGGGTTGCGGCTGCCACCCCTGGCGATCGCGTTTGGTGGCTATATTCCGCCTGGCAAGATCAGCATCGTGATCATCGGCGCCATCGCCGGCCATCTGTACGAACGCAACGCCGACCGGCGCGCTGCCAATCCGGCGCAGGCCGCTCTGGTGCGCCGGCTGGGGGTGATCCTGGCATCGGGGCTGATCGTGGGCGAAAGTCTGGTCAATGTCGTGCTGGCCGGGGTGACCGCCGCCGCCAAGACCGGCGTGCTGCATGTGCCCGACCGCGATTGGCCGCTGGCGCTGGTGGGCGCCGGTTTTGCACCGTGGGGTATGCTGACGGCGGTGCTGGTGATCTTTGGCAGCGTGCTGTGGCTCTATCGCTGGGCGGCGCGACAGGGGCTGCGCGCCTGAGCGAAACGATTCGGCCCCGGTCTACCGTGGTCGAGCGACATCGGTTTCCAGCAACATCCGCACGTAGCGGGTATAGGGAATGCCATGCGCCTTTGCCTTGGCCTTTAGCGCGGCCAGCAGCGAAGCTGGCAAGCGCATGTTCAGCGCGGCAGACTTCGGCTCAATCTCAAAGTGTATCGGCTTAAAATCGGACAAATCGTATTGCGTCAGATCGGCGTTGGCGACGAACGCTTCGGCCGCCTCATCGCTTGGCAGCGACGGCATTTTTTCACGAATGGTGTTCATAGCGGTCGATCTCCGGCTGGTGCATGAAACGGGCGCTGATCGGGCGAAGTCTGTTCTGGCCGTTGATTTGCCGATGCATGAAAACCAGGAACACATAACGGCCGGCCGATGTTTTTCCGATGGCGCGCATGCGTGGTTCATCGGGAAAGGGATCGGCCATGACGGCGGGGCTGCCCATCAAAACTTGCTCTATCTCGTCACGCGATACGCCATGGTTGCCGCATTTGGGCCAATTCCCGTCATCCCAGTCAAACCCGGCGATTTTCATCACATTTGTCTATGCTTTTGTAGATACAAATGCAAGACGCTTTCATCGCGATGCAGCGGTGTCCGATTCGTTGCGCGCAATGGGCGACGCGCTATACCAAAGTGGATGACAATCACCCGCACCGCGACCTGCCGTTGTGGCCAATTGCGCGCGACCGCCACGGGCGAGCCGGTGCGCACATCGGTGTGCCATTGCCTGACCTGTCAGAAACGCAGCGGCAGTGCATTTGCGGTGCAGGCGCGCTGGCCTGATGACCGGCTGGAACTGGCCGGGGACTATCGCGAATGGTCGCAAGCGGGCGGCAGCGGGGCACTGGCGACATTCCGCTTTTGTCCGGTGTGCGGTGCAACGTTGTCCTATACGAACGCTGATTGGCCTGGCGTGACCGCGATTGCGGTGGGCGCGTTTGCCGATCCGGATTTTCCGGCACCGGCCTATTCGGTGTACGAGGAGCGGCGCCACGCGTGGGTCACGATCATCGGCGACGGGATCGAACACATCGATTGAGCGGGCACAAAAAAGGGCGGTGCGACATGCGCACCGCCCCCGTTTGCAGTTTGCAGAGCGATCAGAAGCGCTGCGACACTTTCACCCCGAACAATTGTGGCTTGATCGGATAGACGCGCCCATTGGCGCGGCATTCCACCAGGCCGCAGGAGCCGATCTTTGACAGGATGCCGCGGTTGTCGAACGCGTTCTGGATGAACGCTTCCAGCTTCACGCCACTGAACGTCACACCCGTCGAAAAATCGAAGGTTGTGAACGCTTGCGTGTACCCGAACTGGTGAGTCGGGTTACCGAGGTAATCGAGCGTGTCATCGACAAAGGCGTTGAGCAGCGCCGCGCGTGTCCCGGACTGGTGGTTCACCGTGGCCTGGACAAACGGTTTGCTGTCCAGATCGCGCCATTCATACCGGGCCGTGGCATTGGCCTTGAACTTTGGCGTGGTCGGCAAGTTTGTCCCGGCCGGGGTGCAGTCGAGTGGCCGGTTAAGCGGTTTGATGCAGAACGTGTCGGTCAGATGCGCATCGATATAGGCCGCCGATCCCATCAGCGACAGCCCGCCGGTGTAATAGGCCACGTCGCTTTCGATACCATAGATCGCCGCACCGCCGGCGTTGACCAGATAGTTCTGGCCATTGGCGCCGGGCAGAGTGAACTGGATCTTGTCCCATTTTTCATGGAAGATCGCGCCGTTGAACCGCAGCTTGTTGGCAAACCAGCTGGTTTTCCAGCCGATTTCAAAGTTGGTGATCTTGTCGGCCAGCGTCGGCGGGATGGTATATGTATCGTTTTTGGGGATGTTGCGATCAAGGCCACCCGGGCGGAAACCCGTTGAATAGGTGGCATAGATCATGTGCCCGCTGTCGATCTTGTACGCCAGGCTGACCTTGTGGGTTTCACCGGTCTCTTTGTATTGCTTGGGCGCATTGATGAACGTCGTGCGGCTGCCCTGCCTGACGTTGATGCAGGGGTAGAACGGATCGCTGCTCGGCAAACACCAGTTTTGCCGGGTACGGCCGGCCGGGCCCGAAAACCCATAGAGCGAGTTGTCGACCTTGAACCCGCGAATACCGGCGGTCAGCGTCAGCGCCGGGGTGAAGTCATACGATCCTTCGGCAAATACCGCATAGTCGCGATCGATGCGGTTGAGTGTCTTGAAAAACACCGCGTCGGGCGCAAGCGGGTTTGGACGCAGGAAGTCGTTGGGCAATGTCGCATTGCCTGCGGCTCCCAGACCCGGCACCGCAAAGTCGGTGTGGATCTTGTTGGTCTGGCGCTGCATGAACGCGCCGATCGTGATCCGCGCCGGTTCGCTCGCGGGTGACGCCAGACGAATTTCATTGGTCGTCTTGGTAAAATGCATGTTCTGGTATTCGAACTGGTTGGGGTCGAGATAACCACCATGTCCGTCGGGAAATTTGGTGTAGTAGTAATAGGTCCCGGTTTTGGCGTAACCACCCGCGATCGAATAATGGTCATAGGCGACCGAATAGTAAGAATAATCTTGCTGATTGTGCCTGATGCGGTCGAAATAGGCGCCAGCATAAGTCAGGTCCCAGTTACCGACTTTGCCCTGAATGGTCAGCGAGCCCTGAACAAACTCGTCCTTGTTGACCGAATCAAGAAAGTCATGAACCTTCAGATCGCCTGCGGCCGGGTCGAACACGAATGACCCGTGCGCGATCTGGCGTTGATAGAGCACCGCGGGGGTGACCGACCAGTTGCTGTCCAGATCGACCTTCAGCGCGGCACGACCGCCCCAGGTATCCACCTTGTTCTGGTTGTCGCCAACAAACTTGCTGTTGTTGACGGTCTTGTTGGTCGTCGGATCGGGATCGTCCAGCGTGAACGTCCGAGACTTGTAGGTGTTGTCGATATAGCCGCCATCGTGTTCGTAATAACCGACGATGCGGATCGCGGCGTTGGGGGACAGCGGGATGTTTACAAACGCTTCGGCAGTGCCACCGGCAGTGCCCTTGCCGAACTTGTTCAACTGCAAGTCATAGCCTGCTTCGAACTTTTTGGCATTGGGCTTGTTGGTGATGATCCGCATCGTGCCGGCCAGCGAACTGGCGCCGAACAGCGTGCCCTGCGGCCCGGCCAGCGCTTCGATCCGCTGGATGTCGTACAAGTGGACATCGACCGAGTTGCCCACGGTGGTGACCGGGATTTCGTCGAGATAAGTACCCACGGTCGGCAGCGAACCGACTTCGAGCCCGTCGGCGCCGCTGTTGACGCCGCGGAAATAGACCTGGCTCTGGCCCGGGCCGAACGAGTTGAAGGTCACGCTGGGCAGCAATTTGACATAGTCGTCAAAGCTTTGCACCTGGTGCTGCTCCAGCGCGGCCGTGCTCAGTGCCTGAATGCTGATCGGCACCTTTTGCAGCGATTCACTGCGGCGCGTGGCGGTCACGACGATTTCGCCCGGGATCACGGTGGCTACCGCTGCCGGTGCGGGTGCGGGTGCCTCCTCGGCCAGGGCCGGTGCGGCCACCGATGACAGCATGGCAGCGACCAACGCCCTGCGCGCGGTTCGGTATCGGGTATTTGGCGTATTTCTCATCGTAACCCCCTGGTTGAATCGACTGATTGTCATCACGTGGCGCCCCCTTGCGCCATCACTGATATGGGTATTCCGTAAGCACCGGACCCAGCGCATCGCGCAAGGGTCCGAGCCATTGGTCAAAGCGGTGCCACTGGTCCATGCCGTCGCGGTTGATCGGCCGGCGCACCTGTTCCGAACTGGCGGTGCGCACCGTGCGTTTGTTTTCATGAAAGCGCAGGCACGCCGGATCAAATTCCACGCCGATATATTCGAGCAGGCGACGCACTTCGGCCTCGGTATCTTCGACCATGCGTTCATAAAATATACGGTGGACGCGGCCGGGCAACACATGATCGATATGGTCCATCATGCGCACATAATCTGTGTAATATTTCCCCATTGTGACCATGTCATAGGAAAATCCCTGGCCACGCGCAAAATGCTGTTTGAAATTGGAAAAACAGCAGCCCAGCGGGTGGCGGCGCGCATCGATCACTTTGGCATTGGGCAGGATCGCATGGATCAGCCCCAGATGCATCCAGTTGTTGGGCATTTTGTCGATGAACAGCGGCCGGTCGGTTTTGCGCTGGATACGCGTTTCGCGCAGGTATTCCTCGCCCAGACCGCCCAGTTGTTCACGCGGTGGCAGCGTTGCGGGATACGTGCTGTTCGGCTTTTCCGCGCCGAACCGGTTGGCGATCATCATGATCTGCGGCAGTTCGTGCGTGCCTTCGATCAGCGGGTGACTCGCCAGGATCTGTTCGATCAGCGTGGACCCGGCGCGCGGCATGCCGACGATGAAGATCGGATCGGGGGCAGGGCAACCACCCCCGGCCAGGCCGGCAAACAACGCCGCGGTCAGGATTGTCTGCGACCGTTCGACCAGCGTGGTGGTGCGGCCGTGATCATAGTCCAGTTCGGTGCGGCGCAGGCGGTTGCCTTCGGCATAAGCGATGAAGGCCGCTTCGTCCTCGCCCAGGTCCTCATGCGCTTTGCCCAGCGAAAACAGCAGGTGAAAGCGATCTTCCACGCTGATCTGGCCCGGATCTGTGGCCAGCGCGGCCTGCATCGCGGCGATGTCGTCGGCGTTGAAGGTGACCGTCTTGAGATTGGCGAGGCTCCACCACGCTTCGCCATATCCCGGTTCCAGCGCGATGCACCGGCGATAGGCGTCGACACTGTCGGCCTGGCGCCCCACGGTTTTCAGCGAGTGGCCATAGCTTAGCCAGATCTTGGCCGAGGCCGGGTTGCGTTCGACCAAAAATTCATAATGTTCGATCGCCGCGGTAACTTCGCCGATATTGCCCAGCGCGGCCGCGGCCAGATTGCGATAGGCACTGTTGCGCGGGTATTTTTGCAGCAGCACATCCAGATGCTGTACCGCCTGGCCGTTTTCGCCAAATCGGTACAACGCGGTGGCCAGATTGTGCCGTGCGGGATCAAACTGTGGCGCCAGTTCCAGCGCGCGTTCCAGCAGGGAAATGGCATCGCGATAGCGCCCGATGCGCCCCGCCACTTCGGCCAGCATGCGGATTGCGGCAATGTCGGTCGGGTGCTGTTTGAGATAATCCTTGAGCGCGCGTTCGGCGAACGGGATATCGTTGCGGCACAAGGCGACCGCCGCTGCCTGCAAATGCGGGTCGACCGCCTGGCAGCGCAATTGCTGGGCATGGGCATAATCGGCGCCGCCCGAATCTCCCAGCAGCACCAGCACATCGGCCAGCGCGCGCCATGCCTCATAACTGTCGGGGCTGCGCCGCACTGCTTCGTGCAGGGCAATGCGTGCTTCGTCCAGCCGGTGCATGGCCGAGAGCGCCAGTCCGCGCACCAGATGCGCCTCTGCACTGGTAGGCAGGACTGTCAGAATTTCGCGCGCCTGTTCTTCGGCCAGACCGGGTGCGCGGTCGAGCAGATAGCGCGCACGTTCGATTGCGCGGTCAAAACTGCCGGTTGTGGCGCCGTCGGGAAAACCACCGGCGGTGGCCGGCCCTGCCAGATCCCGCCGTTGCCCCCCGCTGCGTGTCTTGCTGTCCCCCAATCGAGAACCCCCCAAAGTTCGCGGCCGCCAGATCGTGATGCCCAAGCCGTAATGCTATGCCGCCACGCACTTTATCGCAATGTGCTCCTTAGATCACAGGCAGGCTTTAGCGCAGATACGCCGGAACGCGTATGGTGCACTGCGGTGAAGGCCGATTTTGCGCGCCTGCTGTGACGTATTGCCCACACCCGTTTCCCCAAATGGTCACTTGTACGGCGCGCAGGCTATGTTAATCGATTGATGAAACGGCCGCGCGCGTTGACCGGCGCCGGTCGCGACAGGAGAGATTAGTCATGGATCTGACCTTCACGCCCGAAGAAGAGGCATTTCGTGCAGAAGTGCGCACCTTCCTGGCCGAAAAAATGCCGACCCGGCTTTCGGACAAGATCCGCAAGGGTCAGCATCTGACCAAGGCGGAACACGAAGAATGGCATGCGTTGCTGAATGCGCGCGGCTGGCTGGCCAACCATTGGCCGGTGGAATGGGGCGGCACTGGCTGGACCGTGATGCAGCGGTTTATCTTTGAAACCGAAACCGCGCTGGCCAATGCGCCGCGGGTGTTGCCGTTCGGCCTGTCGATGATTGGCCCGGTGCTGTTGAAATACGGTTCCGAAGAGCAGAAGCGCCATTGGCTGCCGCGCATTCTGGATGGCAGCGACTGGTGGTGCCAGGGCTATTCCGAGCCCGGTGCCGGGTCGGACCTCGCCAGCCTGAAAACCAGCGCGGTGCGTGATGGCGATCATTATGTCGTGAATGGCCAGAAGACCTGGACCACGCTGGCGCAACACGCCAATATGATGTTCTGCCTGGTGCGCACCAACAGCGACGGCAAAAAGCAGGACGGCATCAGTTTTCTGCTGATCGACATGGCCACGCCCGGGATCGAAGTGCGCCCGATCAAGCTGTTGTCGGGCGACCACGAAGTGAACGAAGTGTTTTTCACCGACGTGCGCGTGCCGGTGGAAAATCTGGTGGGCGAAGAGAACCGCGGCTGGACTTATGCCAAGTACCTGCTGACCTATGAACGCACCAACATCGCCGGGGTCGGCGCATCGATGGCGGCGTTTGGCGAACTGGTCGAAATCGCGCGCACACAGCGCCGCAACGGGCGGCCCCTGGCCGAAGACCCGCAGTTCGCAGCACGGCTGGCGCGGCTGGAAATCGACCTGGAAAACATGAAGACCACCAATCTGCGCGTGCTGGTCGCCGCCGGCGAAGGCGCGGCGCCAGTCGCGGAAAGTTCGATGCTGAAAATCCGGGGGACCGAAATCCGCCAGTCGATCGATGACCTGATGCGCCGCGCCGCCGGTACGCATGCCCGGCCGTGGATCCCCGAATCATTTGAAGGCGGTTGGAACGGCGAACCGGTTGGCCCGGAATGGGCCGGGCCGGTGGCGACGCACTATTTCAACGATCGCAAGCTGTCGATTTTCGGCGGATCGAACGAGGTCCAGCGCGAAATCATCACCAAAGCCATTCTGGAGCTCTGAAAGATGGATTTTTCACTCGGTGATGACCGGCAGATGCTGGTCGATTCATTGCGGCGCTTTCTGGCCGACAAGCTGCCGTTTGCGCAGCGCAAGACCGCTGCGTTCGAAGGATCGGGCTGGTCGCGCGATGTGTGGGGGCAACTGGCGGAACTGGGCGCGATCAGCGCGTTGTTTGACGAAAGCGTGGGCGGGTTTGGCGGATCGCCGTTCGATGTCGGCGTGGTGTTTGGCGAACTGGGCCGCGCGATTGCGACCGGGCCGTGGCTGTCGGCATTGCAGGCCGGCCATGTGCTGGCCGCGGCCGGCCGCACCGACGATCTGGCCGCGCTGATCGATGGCAGCCAGGTGGTGGGTTATGCCGAGGAAGAGGCCGACACCTGGTTTGACCCGGCCGGCATCCAGACCCGGGCCACTGCGACGGCAACCGGCTGGGTGCTGGATGGTGCCAAGACGGTGGTGTCGTGCGCGGGCACGGTCGATCGGCTGGTGGTGGTCGCGCGCGGAGACTCCGGGCTGTCGACATTTCTGGTTGACCGCGGCGCGACCGGCATGACGGTGCGCGATTATCTGGTGATCGATGGCGGATCCGCAGGCGATGTGACCTTTGCCGCCACGCCGGCGGTGCTGGTGGGTGAAGCGGGCGGCGCCGGGCCGGTGATCGAAACCGCGCGCGCGCTGGGGCTGGTGGCGCTGGCCTGGGAAGGCGTGGCGGTGATGGATGTGCTGCGCGACCAGACGCTGGATTACCTGCGCACGCGCAAACAATTCGGCATCCCGATCGGCAAATTTCAGGCGCTGCAGCACCGCATGGCGACGCTGGCGCTGGAAATCGAACAGGCGCGCAGCGCGGCGATCAACGCCGCAGACCGTTTTCTGGGCACGCGGGTTGAACGCGAACGCGCCGTCAGCGCGGCCAAGGCGACGATTGGCAAGGCCGGATCGCTGGTTGCCGAAGAGGCAATCCAGATGCACGGCGGGATCGGCATGACGTGGGAACTGGCATTGTCGCACTATGCCAAGCGGCTGGTGATGATTGGCCACGAACTGGGTGATGAAGACCACCACCTGGCGCGGTATATCGACCTGGGCCACGAACTGGCGGACAGTGACGCCTGATTGGCAAAAGTGCAGAAATGACAAATCGGCCCCGGGAGCATGCTTCCGGGGCCGTTTTTTGGCTGAATAGGCGATGAAGCGCACGATCAGATTTTGTTAAACCCTGATGATCCAGCTTTGTGTGGTTGGACGCGGCAAGAGGGCCTGCGACCCGCTAGCGGAGGAAATTTCATGATCACCAACACCATGCGCAAACCTGCCATGATTGCTGCGGTTGCCAGCTTTGCCGTGCTGGCGCTGGCCGGCAATCCGGCAATGGCCGGTGAATGGGGGCGGCATCACCCGCGCCAGCATGAAGTGCTGGCGCGTGCCCACCACCAGATGAAGCGGATCAATCACGAACGGCGTGAGGGCGAATTGTCTGGCCCGCAGGCGCGCGCGCTGCGCCAGAACGAACGGGCGATCGTCCGGCAGGAACGCGCCGACGCGCGTATGCATGGTGGCCACATCACCCGCCATGAACAGCGCCAGTTGAACCGCGAAGAAAACGCGCAAGGCCGCGTCATCGGCCATTGATACCCAGGCGTTCATGAACGCGTGCACGGTGGTTGGCCTTGCCGTAAGGGCAGGGCGGACCATCGGCGGGTGCAAGTGCCTGACAGGGCTTGACGCGGCGAACTGCGCCTGCACCATGGCATCCGGACAGGATGTAACGGAATGGTGTACGGCGTGAACATGAATGGCGCAGAGGCGTTCGTTGCCACCCTGGCAGCGTGCGGGGTCGATACCTGCTTTGCCAATCCCGGCACGTCGGAAATGCAGCTGGTCGCCGCGATCGACCGCCAGCCTGAAATGCGCGCGGTGCTGTGCCTGTTCGAAGGCGTGGTGACCGGCGCCGCCGATGGCTATGCGCGGATGGCGGACCGGCCGGCGGTGACTCTGCTGCATCTGGGCCCGGGCCTGGCCAATGGGCTGGCCAATCTGCACAATGCCCGCCGTGCAGGGTCGCCGGTGATCAACATGGTCGGTGATCATGCCACGTATCATCTGCAGTTCAACGCGCCGCTGACATCGGATGCGGCCGGGGTGGCGCGGCCGATGTCCGACTGGGTGCGCACCGCGCAAAGCGCGCGCGATCTGGCGCAAGTGGGTGCCGAGGCCTATGCCGCGGCAATGGAATGGCCGGGCCGGGTGGCGACGGTGATCGTGCCCGCCAATCATGCCTGGACCGAAGGTTCGGCACCGGTGGCGCCGCGCGCGCTGGCCCCGGCACCGCGTGTGCCCGATGCGGTGATTGCCGATGCTGTGCAGGCCCTGCGCGCCAGCACCGGCCCGGTGGCGCTGCTGTTGGGCGGGCGGGCGCTGCGTGCCGATGCGCTTCACATGGCCGGGCGGATTGCGGCGGTAACGGGTGCACGGCTGGTGTGCGAAACCTTTGCCGCGCGGGTTGAACGCGGCGTGGGGCGGGTGGGTATCGACCGGTTGCCCTATTTTGGGGAAATGGCGGCCGAATATCTGGCGCCCTGTACCACCATCGTGACCTGCGGCACCGAACCGCCGGTGGCGTTTTTTGCCTATCCCGACAAACCCGGCACGCTGTGGCCGCACGACGCAACGGTGGTGCGGCTGGCCAGCAGCCGCGAAGATATGCTGGCGGCGCTGGAACACCTGGCTGACGCGCTGGATGCCCCGGCCGACCCGGCGGGCATTCAGCCGCGCGTGGTGCCGTCCGCCGGTGACCGGCTGGACGCCCATGGCGTGGGCGCGGTGCTGGCCGAACTGATGCCGGCGGGTGCGATCGTATCTGACGAGGGGCTGACCGCCAGCGCCGCGCTGTTTGAGGCAACGCGCGGCGCGGCGCCGCATGACTGGCTGATGGTGACCGGCGGGTCGATCGGGCAGGGGTTGCCGGTGGCGACCGGGGCGGCGGTGGCGTGCCCGGGGCGCCAGGTGATTGCGTTGCAGGCCGATGGATCGGGGATGTACACTTGCCAAGCCCTGTGGACGATGGCGCGCGAACGGCTCAACGTGGTGACGGTGATTTTCAACAATGCCTCCTACGCCATCCTCAACATCGAATTGTCGCGCGTGGGCGTGCGCAATGCCGGGCCAAAGGCGCTGTCGATGCTCAGCCTCGATCATCCGCGGCTGGACTGGTGCGCGCTGGCCAGCGGAATGGGGGTGCCGGCCGAACGCGTTGATACGGTTGCGGATTTTCGCGCTGCGTTGGCGCGTGCGCTGGCCGGCAAGGGCCCGGCATTGATCGAGGCGATGTTGTAATTCAGATCCGGATCACCGGGCAGGACATGAAAAGAGGGATGGGATGACGCCGGATCAGGCAAAAGCGGTGCTGTGCGCGGCGGGTGCGCCGTTCGAAATGGAAACCGTGACCGCGCATGGCCGCACGTTTCGCGCCTGGAAAAACGCGCCCGCGCATCTGGGCGTGCTGGCGCAGATCGGGCGCAGCCATGGCGCGCGCGAATTCCTGATCCATGAAGACGAACGCGTGACCTACGATGGCTGGTTTCGCGCGGCGGCGGCGCTGGCTGCGCATCTGTCCGACCTGGGGGTGCAGCCGGGTGACCGGGTGGCGCTGGCGATGCGCAATGTGCCCGAATGGCCGGTGGCGTTCTTTGCGGTGACCACGCTGGGGGCGATCTGTGTGCCGCTGAACGCGTGGTGGACCGGGGGTGAACTGGCCTATGGCCTGAACACCGCCGGGTGCCGCGTGGTGATCGCCGATGGTGAACGGCTGGATCGGATACTGCCGCTGCGCGATGGCTTGCCGGCGCTGGAACATGTAATCGGGGCGCGGCTGGGGGCACGCGCGGGTGCGGATTTCGAAGCGGTGGTGGCGCTGGAAAGCGTGATCGGGCGCCCGCAGGATTATGGCGCGTTGCCGGACCGCGATCTGCCTGTCGCCGATCTTGACCCGGATCAGGCGGCGACGATCTTTTACACGTCGGGCACCACCGGGCATCCCAAGGGCGCGCTGGGGACGCACCGCAATCTGGTGACCAACATCCTGTCCGGCGCCTATGTCCGGGCCTCTGCCACGTTGCGCAGCGGCGATGCGCCGCCCGCGCCAGGGCCACGCACAGCGCTGGTGTCGGTGCCGATGTTCCATGTCACCGCCTGCAGCGCGGTGTTGATGGGATCGGTGTTTGCCGGCAACACGCTGGTGTTTATGCGGCGTTGGGATGCCGGGGCGGCGCTGGCGCTGATCGAGCGTGAACGGATCAACCTGGCGGGCGGGGTGCCGACCATCGCCTGGCAATTGCTGGAGCATCCTGACCGCGAAAAATACGACCTGTCGTCGCTGGAATCGGTATCCTATGGCGGCGCGCCATCGGCGCCCGATCTGGTGCGCAAGATCGCACATGTGTTTGGCGCCGTGCCCGGCAATGGCTGGGGCATGACCGAAACCATGGCGACGGTGACCAATATCATCGGCGCCGATTACCTGGCCCGCCCCGACAGTTGCGGCACCCCGGTGGCGGTGGCCGATCTGCGCGTGGTCGATCCCGATACGCTGGCCGATCTGCCCACGGGCGCGGTGGGCGAATTGTGGGCGAGCGGGCCGATGGTGGTAAAGGCGTACTGGAACAACCCCGATGCCACCGCGCAGACCTTTGTCGATGGCTGGGTGCGTACCGGTGATCTGGCGCGGATCGATGACGAAGGGTACTGCTATGTGGTCGACCGCGCCAAGGACATGCTGATCCGCGGCGGCGAAAACATCTATTCGGCCGAGGTGGAAAACGCGCTGTATGATCACCCGGCGGTGATCGATGCAGCGGTGATCGGCATCGCGCATCCCACGCTGGGCGAAGAACCGGCCGCAGTGGTCCATCTGGCACCGGGGCAGGCCGCCAGTGAACAGGATCTGCGCGATTGGGTGGCGGCGCGGCTGGCCGCGTTCAAGGTGCCGGTGGCGATCCGTTTCCTGCCCGAAACTTTGCCGCGCAATGCCAATGGCAAGATCCTGAAACGCGAATTGAAAGCGCTATTTGGTGATGGATCGTAAGATAAAGCCTGCAAGATCATAACGCTTGCATTTTGTGCAAACGTAAATGCCTAACGGGCATTTGCCATGGTGTGCGGTGGCGACCAAAGCGGTCGGGCCTTTTCAGGCATCCTCTCCCAAACCTTTCAAGGGGGTTGGCGCATGCGCCAACCCCCCTTTTTTTGTCCGGGCTGACAGCAACAGGATTGCGCCGTTGCCAAACTATCGCCGCTCGTTAACACACCGGCGAAATGAACGACGCGACAGGATGGCCGATGGAAACCCCACGTTATGCGCTTGCCGGGCGGATTGCCCTGATCACCGGGGCCAGTTCGGGGATTGGCGCGCATCTGGCGCAGGTGTTTGCCGCGGCGGGGGCAAAGGTCGTGCTGGGCGCGCGGCGGGTGGACCGGATTGCTGCGCTGGCGGAACAGATCGGGGCAAGCGCGCTGCCGGTGGCGCTGGACGTGACCGACGAAGCATCGATCATCGCCGCCTATGACGCGGCAGAGGCGCATTTCGGCACGGTCGATACGGTGCTGGCCAATGCCGGGATTGCCGAAGCGGGGCGTGCGATCGATCTGACCGCTGACCAGGTGCGGCGGGTGATCGACACCAATTTTACCGCGGTGTACCTGACTGCGCGCGAAGGGGCGCGGCGGATGATTACCGCGGGCAGCAAAGCGACCGGGCGCGGGCGGATCGTGCTGACCGGGTCGATCACCGCCGAAATGACCGGGCAGGGTGACAGCGCCTATGCCGCCAGCAAGGCGGCAGTGGTGCATCTGGGCCGGCAGCTGGCGCGCGAATGGGCGCGCCAGGGGATCAACGTCAACACCGTGCAGCCAGGCTATATCCTGACCGAAATCGATGCCGACTGGTTCGCCACCGAGGGCGGGCAGCAGCAGGTGGCCGGCTGGCCGCGCCGGCGGCTGACACCGATCACTGCGCTGGATGATCCGATGTTGTTTTTCGCCTCGGACGCGTCGGCCTATGTCACCGGCGCGCACATCAGCGTGGATGACGGCCAGTCGCTGTAACGCGGTGGATGATACCAAGTCGCGCCATGCGCGACTTGGTTTTACTTCGCGGCGAGGTCGGCCAGTGTTGATGGCGTCATCACCTGCGCCAGTTTCTGCGGCTCACCCCCGGCGGGGTACCACAAGTACAGCGGCACCCCGGCGGCGCCGGCGCTGGTCAGAAAACGTGTGATCGCAGGGTCACGCCGGGTCCAGTCGCCCACCAGCACCACCACCCCCGCTTTTTTAAAGGCGGCGGCGGTGGCGGCGGTTTCGATCGAGACGTTTTCGTTGACCTTGCACGACAGGCACCAATCGGCGGTGAAATAGGCAAACACCGGCCGTCGCGCGGCGCGTGCGGCATCCAGCGCGGCCTGGCTGAACGGCGTCGCGCCGATCAGGCTGGCATCATCGTGGCGTTCGGCATTGGCCAGCCGTGGCGCGCCCGCCCCGGCCACGACCGCGACCACCACCAGCGCAGGTGCCAGCCACGTGGCAACGCTGCGCCCCGCGTGCTGCCCGCGCCCGGCCAGGCCCAGCAACAGCAGCATCGCCACCGCCAGCGCGATTGCCGCCGCCGCATATGTATTGCCACCCAGCCGCCACGCCAGCCAGGCCAGCGCCAGCACGGTCAGCCCCATTGGCACCGCCATCGCCCGGCGAAACCATACCATCCACGCGCCCGGGCGCGGCAGGACCCGACGCAGCGCCGGGATGAACCCGATCGCCAGAAACGGTAGTGCCAGCCCCAGCCCCAGCGCGCCAAACACCGCCAGCGCTGCCCATACCGGCAGCACCAGCGCCGCGCCCATCGCGGCTGCCATGAACGGCCCGGTGCAGGGTGTGGCCACAAACGCCGCCAGCAATCCGGTGCCAAATGCGCCCCAGGCGCCGCCCTTGCCAGGTGCGCCTCCCGACAGCGACAGGCCCGGCAATTCGTACAATCCGGCAAAATTGGCAGTAATCGCCATGGCCAGCAGCAGCAGCACCGCGACCACGCCGGGGTCCTGCAACTGGAACGCCCAGCCGACTTCGCTGCCGGCGGCGCGCAAGCCCAGCATGACCCCGCCCAGCGCAAGGCATGCCAGCATGACCCCGGCGGTATAGGCCAGCGCCTCAACATGCGCGTGCTGGCTGTTGCCGCGTGCCAGCGCCAGCGCCTTGAGACTGAGGATCGGGAATACGCAAGGCATGACATTCAGCACCAACCCGCCCGCCAGCGCGCCCAGCACCGAAAACCCCAGCAGCGCCCACGAAAAGGCCACGGGCGTGCCGCCATTGCCGGCAATCGGCGTGCCGCCCGCGGCGACCGTCCCGGGCTGTGCGGCAAAGGTGATGCCGCCGCGATCCTTGCCATCGCCATCGTGGCCCAGCGCCAGCACGCCCGACAGTGTGGAGGCGGGCTGTGGTGCGGGGCTTTTCGATTTGGCCAGATCGATGATCAGGCTGTCACCCGCGCGCGCGAACCGCTGCGGCGCGGCGTAGTCGATGACGCCATCATCGGCGATGAACACGTGCGGGTCGGTGATTGCCGTGGTGGCGGGAAAGGGGATCGACAGGCGGTATCCGGTCGCGGTCACCGCAAACCGTGCCGGCTGGTCCAGCGCGGCGGGCAGTGCGGCGCGCCAGGCGGCAAATCGGGGATCGGCCGGCGCGGCCGCACCCGGCGCAGCAACCGTGACAGTGGCGGACAGCGTGGCCTCTTCGGGCACGCAGATCGCGGCGGTGCAGGCCAGCCATTGCGCCTTTGCGCTGATTGGCAAATTGCTGCCGGGGGCCGCATCGCGCGGCAGCGTGAACGGGATCAGGAGCGCGAAATCGTGCTCGTAGACGTGGTTCATCAGCCCCGCGACCAGCAGTGTCTGTGGCACCGGAAACTGCATCGGGCCGGTCGCTGCCCCCTTGGGCAGGGTCCAGTCGAGCGTGGGGGGCAGCCCGGCATCACCGGGATTTGACCAATAGCCGTGCCAGTCGCGGGCGGGCTGCATGACCAGCGCCAGCGTCACGGTTTCGCCCGGCGCCCCGGCGTGTTCGGCAGCCAGGCTGGCGTGAATATGTGTCGGTTGGCCGGGGGACAGGCTTTCGGCCATGACCTGCCCGCCCAGCACCAGCGTGATCAGCACCGCAACCAGGGCAACCGTCCGCGCGGCGAACAGGCGCAGGGTTGCGGGCAGCGCGATTCTGGCCGGGTGTCGGTTGATATGAATGGGGAAAATCCGATGCGGCGTGACAATGGTGCAGGCCCCCTTGCACCGCGCGCCCGGGAAGGCCATCAGCGGCACAGATACTGACCCCGTTGATCCGAGTCCAGCCTGACCGCGGGACCGGGCTGCCAAGGAGCACCAAGAACCATGCGCTTTGCCCACAAGGCCATGCTGTTGCTGACCGGTTTGACCCTGCCGCTGGCCCCGGCCGCGCTGGCGCGGGATCATGCAAAGGCGCCGGTGGCTGTTATGCCTGCGTCCGCTGCGCCCGCCCCGAATGCGCCAAAGCTGGTGATCGCGATCGCCATCGATCAGTTTTCGGCCGATCTGTTTGCAGAGTACCGGTCGCAGTTTACCGGCGGGTTTGCCCGGCTGGCCAGCGGCGGCGTGTTTCCCGCCGGGTATCAGTCGCATGCCGCGACCGAAACCTGCCCAGGCCATTCCACCATTCTGACCGGGATGCGGCCGGCACACACCGGGATCATTGCCAACACCTGGTTCGATCAGTCGGTCGCGCGCGCCGGCAAGGCGGTCTATTGCGCAGAGGATGAAACCCGGACCGCGGCCGTGCCCGGCGACTACGTTGCCTCGGTCGCGCATCTGAAGGTGCCGACGCTGGGCGAACGGGTCAAGGCGGCCTGGCCGACCAGCCGCAATGTTGCGGTGTCGGGCAAGGATCGCGCGGCATTGATGATGGGCGGGCACCGCATCGATGAAGTGTACTGGTGGAAGGGCAAAGGCTTTGTCACGCTGGAGGGCGCGACGCCGACGCCTCCGGTGATTGAACAGAACGCGGCGATCACCGCGGTGCTGGCCAGCGGCGCGCCCGGGCTGGATCTGCCCGAGTCTTGCGCCGCGCACGATCACGCCATTACTGCGGGCGCGGTGACGGTTGGCACCGGGCGCTTTGCGCTGGAACCGGGCAATGGCAATGGCTTTCGCGTGTCGCCCCGGCTGGATCGCGCGGTGCTGGAACTGGCGACGCGGCTGGTCGATGCGGACAAGCTGGGGCGCGGGCCGACCCCCGATGTGCTGGCGATCAGCCTGTCGGCGACCGATTACATCGGCCATGGTTATGGCACGCAAGGCGCCGAAATGTGCATCCAGTTGCACCAGATCGACGCCGCGCTCGGCAGCTTTTTCGCCGGGCTGGATGCGCGCGGGATTGATTATGGCGTGGTGCTGACCGCCGATCATGGCGGGTTTGACCTGCCCGAACGCCAGCGTGAACAGGCCGCACCGCAGGCCCAGCGCGCCGATGCCGCGCTGCTGCCCAAGGCCTTGTCCGAACGCGTGGGCGCAGGCCTGGGGCTTGATCCCGCCGGGCTGTTCCTGGCCGAAGGGCCATCGGGCGATGTGTGGGTGCGCACCAACCTGACCGCCGATCAAAAGGCGGCGGCCATCGCTGCCGCCCGCGCCGATCTGCTGGCCCGGCCGCAAGTGGCTGCGGTGTTTTCGGCGGCGGAACTGGCGGCGACGCCGATGCCCGGCGGATCGCCCGAAACCTGGACGCTGATCCAGCGTGCGCGCGCATCGTATTATGCGCCGGTGTCGGGCGATTTTGTCACGCTGCTGAAGCGCGGGGTGATGGCGATGCCGGTCCCGGCGCCAGGCTATGTGGCAACGCATGGCAGCCCGTGGGATTATGACCGGCGCGTGCCGATGCTGTTCTGGCGCAAGGGGATGACCCCGTTTGAACAGGCCAGCCCGGTGGAAACGGTGGACATCGCACCCAGCCTGGCGGCATGGATCGGGCTGAAACTGCCGGCGGACACGTTTGACGGGCGCTGTCTGGACCTGGATGCCGGGCCGGGCACCACTTGCGGAGCCGGCCAGTGACCGGGTCGCTGGGGCCGGTGCCGATCGCCGCCGATGTGGTCATCCTGGGCGGTGGCCTGGTTGGCATGACCCTGGCGATCGGGCTGGCGCGCGAAGGCATTGCCAGCGTGGTGGTCGACAATTCCGACCCGGGGACGCAGACGGCCGAGGGTTTTGATGGCCGTGCCTCGGCCATTTCGACCGCCAGCTGGAACCTTTATACCAACCTGGCCATGGCGGCAGAGCTGGAGCCGCGCGGCTGCCCGATCGCGGCGATTGCGGTGACCGATGCGATGAAGCCAGGGCGCATCGATTTCCGCCCCGATGAAGGCGAAGGATCGCTGGGCCGGATGTTTGCCAACCGCGATCTGCGGCTGGTGATGTACCAGACCGCTGCGCGTGAAAGCCTGATTACCTATCTGCCGCGCGCCAATGTGGTGCAGCGCCACCGCGATGCGCATGGCGTGGTGATCACGCTCGACACCGGCACGGTCATCAATGGCCGCCTGCTGGTCGCGGCCGAGGGACGCCGGTCGCCCACGCGCGATGAAGCCGGCTTTACCCCGGCGCGGTGGAGTTATCACCACCGCGCGGTGATCGCCGGGCTGATCCACGAACGGTCGCACGACAATGTGGCCTGGGAAATTTTCTATCCGGCTGGTCCGTTCGCGTTGTTGCCGCTGCTGGATGATGACGCGGGCCGTCATCGCAGCGCGCTGGTGTGGACGGTGGCCGAAAACGACGCGGCGGGTGTGCTGGCATTGCCCGATGCGGCGTTTCTGGCCGAAGTTTCGCAACGCATGGGCGGGATGTTTGGCGCGCTGACGCTGGCATCACCGCGGTCATCGTGGCCGCTGGATTTCCATCACACTGCCAAAGTGGCCGAACAGCGGCTGGTGCTGGTGGGCGATGCCGCGCATGGCATGCATCCGATCGCCGGGCAGGGCCTGAACCTGGGCCTGCGCGATGTGGCGGCGCTGGTTGAGGTGCTGGGTGACGGGATGCGCAAGGGGCTGGACCCGGGCGATGCGCAATTGTTGACGCGGTATGAACGCTGGCGTGCGCTGGACAGCATCATGGTGGCCGGCGCGACCGACGTGTTGACGCGGCTGTTCGGCATTTCCGGACGGTTGCCATCGGCGGCGCGGCGGATCGGCATGGCCGGGGTGCAGCGCAGCCCTTTGCTCAAACGGTTTTTCATGGACGAGGCGCGCGGCATGCGGGGAAAGCTGCCTGCGCTGCTGCAGGGCTGAACCGCAGCGCGCGTTTTCAGCGCGCGGGCACCGGCGTGGTTGTGGTGGCGGCAGGTGGTGCTGCCTGCACGGTCGCCGGCGGGGTGATCGGTGCAACTGTTGGCGTTGCCAGCGCGGTGCTTTCCAGCTGATCGAGCGCGTGCTGCGTGGCCAGCCAGTCGCGCGCGTGCGCCAGCCAGTCGGTTGCCGCGTCCTTGCCCGGCATCCGTTCCACTTCGGCAATCGCCAGATCGACGCGTTGCCCGGCCAGCGCGATGCGCGCGCGGGTCATCCGGCTTTCCGGGGCGGGCGATGGCATGTCATCGTGGCGGATGACGAACATGCCGGCGATCTGGCGCGACATCCAGTCCCAGCTGCCCTCGCTGGCCGGGCCGGCGGTGAGGCGCGGTTGCAGCATGATGAACTGTTCGGTCAAGCCGCCGATGGTCACCGGTTTTTGCGCGGCGGCGACGATCTGGTCGACGGCGGTCGGCTGGCTGTCACCAAACCGCACGCGCAGCGCGGTTTCCAGATAGCCCAGTGGCTGGCCGCGGTCGACCGCGCGGCGTGCGGCCAGCGCCACCAGCAGCGCTTCGGCACGGGTGGCCTGCCCGGATGCGGCGACGGCCTGCTGGTTCAATTCGGCCAGCCGCTGTTGCAGCGCGGACAGCCGCGCGGTGGCATCGGCAAGTGCGGCATTGGTGGCGATCAGATTGCCCTGCGCGACGATGGTGGCGGTCGCGGCGGTCGGTGCCGCAACCGGGGTGGTTGGCGCGGGTGGCGACAGCAGGGCGGGCAGCGATTTGTGCAGCCAGCCAGTGTGCCAGCCGAACCATGCGCCCGCCACCAGCCCGATCAACACGAGCGTGGCCATGACCACCGCCAATCCACGCCGGCCGGAACGTCGCAGCGGACGTAGATCGACCGGTGGATTGATTGTCGTGTCCTGCATGCGTGCTTTTTCGCTTTGTTGTGTCCCGAAGGTCACAGGGTCTGACACATTTGCCGGGCCAAGGAAAGCAGTGCTTGATCATCGGGATTTTCGGCGATGGCAATCGCCTGCCAGCCGGCGCCTGCGGCAGCCGCGATTCGCGGGGCCAGGCAGGCCAGTGCGATTCGGTTCCGGGCCAGACCATGGCGATCGCACTGGCCGCACCAATGGCGCGCAGCCTCTGCCGAATGGAGCAGCACCAGCGCCGGGCCTTGCTGCAGCAGCGCGGCCATGTCCGGCGCCAGTGGCTGGGCCTGTGCGGCATAGACCACCACATCATGAATGGTCACGCCAGGCGGTGGTTGCAGCGGGACATGCGCGGCGCCCGCCAGCCGCAGATAGTGGCCGGGGGGCAGCGCCGCGACGACCATCTGCAATCCGCCGCTGCCGGTGGTGGCTACGGTGAATCCGGCGTCACGCGCGGCGCGCGCGGTCGCCGGCCCGACGACATGGGCAGGAATGGCGCGCAAGCCATCAAGCCCACGGCCGCCATGCGCAAACACCGCCGCGCTGCCGACGAGCACCCCGTCCCAGCGCGTTGTGGCGTCGATCTGCCATTCTGCCGCGGCATAGGCGAACAGCGGGGCGGCAAGGGCATCCAGGCCCAGCGCATGCGCGGCGCGGCAGGTTGCGGTGTTGCCCGGTTCCGGGCGCAGCACCAGCACCGGGCGCATCGCGCAGGGCTTATCCGACGCTCTGGAAATGCCGGGTGATCGCGGCGGGGGCATCGGCCAGCAGTTGATGCGCCAGTGTGGTCGCCTGTTCCGGCGCGCCGACAGGCACGGTGATTTCACCGGTCACCCGGTCGGTGCCATCGGGGCTGTAGAGCGCGGCGATAAGATGCAGCGTATCGCCGTCGTGCCGGGTCAGCACCGCGATCGGGCTGTGGCAGGTGCCGCCCAGCCCGGCCAGCAGCGCGCGTTCAGCGCGAATCGCGGCATGGCTGGGGGCGTGGTCGATCGCGGCAAACAGCGCGATGACATCGTCGCGCGCGGCCAGGCATTCGATGCCGATCGCGCCCTGCGCCGGCGCCGGCAGCCAGGTGGCGGCATCCAATGGCGTGCCCACATCGGCCACCCCCAGCCGGTCCAGCCCGGCGGCGGCGAGCAGCGTGACATCGGCCTCACCGCGTTCCAGCCGGCCCAGCCGCGTTGCGACATTGCCGCGAAACGACACCACGGTCAGATCGGGGCGGGTGTGGAGCATTTGCGCGGCGCGGCGCGGCGCGCTGGTGCCGACGCGTGCGCCGGCAGGAATCGTGGCAATGCTGTCGGCGCCGATCAGCGTATCGCGCACATCGGCGCGCGGCAGTACGGCAGTGATTGTCAGCGTGGCGGGGCGGACGGTTTCAACATCTTTCATCGAATGCACCGCGGCGTCGATGGTGCCATCGGCCAGCCACACATCCAGTTCTTTGGTCCACAGCGCTTTGCCGCCGATTTCGGCCAGCGGGCGATCGAGAATGCGATCGCCACTGGCGATCACCGGCACGAGTTCGACTGCGCTTTCGGGCCAGCCATGCGCCGCACACAGCCGTGCGCGGGTTTCTTCGGCCTGGGCCATGGCCAGCGGGGATTGGCGGGTACCGAGCCGCAAAATTGCAGGGCTTGCGGTTTCGGGCGACGGGGGCGTGGTCGGATCAGTCATGCACCGCTTGCTGTATATGCGATTATCTCTAAGGGAAAGCTCCCCATGGCATTGATCCTCGGCATTGAATCTTCGTGCGATGAAACCGCGGTGGCGGTGATCGACGGCCTCGGCGCGACGTATGGCGCGCGCGTGGTGGCGCAGCGCATTGCATCGCAGGATGCGGCGCACCGGCCTTACGGTGGGGTCGTGCCCGAAATTGCCGCGCGCGCGCATGTCGAAGTGCTGGCGCCGATGGTCGCGGCCACGCTGCACGATGCCGGGATCACGCTGGAGGCGATCGACGCGATTGCCGCCACCGCCGGGCCGGGGTTGATCGGCGGGGTGATGGTCGGGCTGGTCACGGGCAAGGCATTGGCGATGGCGGCCGGCAAGCCGCTGATCGCGGTCAACCATCTGGAGGGCCATGCGCTGTCGCCGCGGCTGGCCGACCCGACGCTGGTCTATCCCTATCTGTTGCTGCTGGTGTCGGGCGGGCATTGCCAGATTCTGGAAGTGCGGGCGTTGGGCGATTATCGCCGGATTGCCACCACGATCGACGATGCGCTGGGCGAAGCGTTTGACAAGACGGCCAAGATCCTGGGGTTGGGCTATCCCGGCGGGCCGGCGGTGGAGCGGATGGCGCGTGATGGCAATGCGCGCGCGGTGCCGCTGCCACGGCCGCTGCTGGGCAGCGCAGAGCCGCACTTTTCGTTTGCCGGGCTGAAAAGTGCGGTGATGCGCGCGCACGAAACCGGGCTGCATGATCCGGCCGATCTGGCTGCGGCGTTTCAGCAGGCAGCGATTGACTGTGTGCTGGATCGTCTGCGCGTGGCCCTGCGTTTGTCGGGGCCGGTCAGCGCATTGGTGGTGGCCGGCGGCGTGGCGGCCAACCAGGCGTTGCGCGGCGCGTTGCAGGCGGTGGCAGATGATGCCGGATTGCGGCTGGTGGCGCCGCCGCTGCCGCTGTGCACCGACAACGCCGCGATGATCGGCTGGGCCGGGGCGGAGCGTTATGCGCTGGGGCTGTTTGACCCGCTGGATGTGGCGGCCCGCCCGCGCTGGCCGCTGGATGCCAACGCCGCGCCGGTGCGCGGCGCAGGGGTGAAGGCATGAACCCGCGCCAACAAAAGCGCGCAGGGGTGAAGGCGTGACCGGCGTTGGTGTCATCGGTGCGGGCGCGTGGGGTACGGCGCTGGCGCAATTGCTGGCCAGTGACGGGAATCACGCGGTCAGGCTGTGGGCACGGTCGCCCGGTCTGGCGCAGGAAATCAACCAGACTCGCGCCAATCTGCGCTATTTGCCGGGGGTGGCGCTGCATCCGGGCGTGGTGGCGACCAATGATCTGGGCGAATTGGCCGGGCTGGGCGTGCTGCTGCTGGTCACCCCGGCGCAGGCCGCCGGTGCTGTGCTGACGCAGTTGCCCGATTTTGCGGGCGATCTGGTGTTGTGCGCCAAGGGGATCGAGGCTGGCAGCGGCCGGCTGATGGTGGATGTGGCGCGCCAGGCGCACCCGCGCGCGCAGATCGCGGTGCTGTCGGGGCCGACCTTTGCGCACGAAGTGGCCGCCGGATTGCCCACCGCGGCGACGCTGGCGTGCAGCGGGGGGCAGGACCAGTGGCAGCGGCTGGCGCCGCTGTTGGCGCGACCGGCGTTTCGCCCGTATTTTTCGCAGGACGTGATCGGCGCCGAAATCGGCGGCGCGGTCAAAAACGTGCTGGCGGTGGCCTGCGGCGTGGTTGAAGGGCTGGGGCTGGGGCAGAATGCGCGCGCGGCATTGATCAGCCGGGGTTATGCCGAAATGGTGCGCTTTGGACTGGCGTGCGGGGCCGATGCCGAAACGCTGACCGGGCTGTCGGGGCTGGGCGATCTGGTGCTGACCTGCAATTCGCCGGGCAGCCGCAATTTTGCACTGGGCATGGCACTGGGGCAGGGTGCCAGTGCGGCGGCCGTATTGGCGGAATGCCATACTGTTGCCGAAGGCGCGCATACCGCGCCGGTGCTGGCCGACCTGGCGCGCGCGCGCGGCATTGCCATGCCGATTGGCGATGCCGTCGCCGCGCTGGTATCGGGAACCGTGCCGGTCATGGCCGTGGCCGAAGCGCTGCTGGCGCGACCGTTGCGTTCAGAGTTGGATCAGGCCACAATGCGTACAGTCACCGGGCGGCAGACTGATATGATGGGGGAACCCGGGCTTGGCTAAGGCGATTGCCGGTGTGAACGACGTGACCGTGCCGATTGTGGCAGGCGGAACCGCGTTTGCGCCGGGCGCAGACCACCATACCGACAATGGCGATGATGGCGACATTGCCGCGTTGGCCAAAGGTGGCCGTACCAATATCATGGGATTTCTGGTGCGCCTGATCGCCAGGGTGCCGTTTCTGTTCATTGCCAGCCGGCTGTACGGCGCCAGCGCGATGGGGCGGCTGGCTTCGGCGCTGGTGATGGTCGAATTTGCCGGGTTGCTGGCGACGCTTGGGCAGACGCGTGGCCTGGCACAGCGGCTGGATGAAACCGGCTGGTCCGGGCGCAAGCAAAGCCTGGGCGAAGTCTATGATCCCGACGCGGCCACCCATGCCGTGGCTGATGCCCTGCTGGTGACCACGCTGCTGGCGGGGGCGATGTCGCTGCTGATCTGGTGGTTTCCGCAATCGATGTATCCGCGCGGCAATTTCAGCCTGGCCGAACGGCTGCTGGTGCTGGCGGTGTGGACAATGGCGGTGGGCGATATTGCGCTGGCGGCGCTGGCATTCCGCTTTGACATTGCGACCACGGTGCGCGCGCGCGCGGTGGTGGAACCGTGGACGCTGTCGATCACAGCGGGGCTGGCCTATTTTGTCTATCCCGAAGGCGGGCTGGCGCTGGCCTACCTGGCCTCGGTCGCGGCGGCGACGGCGGTGGCGCTGGTCGCGCTGGTGCGCGCCTATGGCCTGCCCCGGCGCTGGCGCCCGCGCCCGCTGGCGCTGTTGCGGCTGGCACTGCGCAACATGCCGCTGGCCGGCGCCGATGCGGTGGAGTGGGGCACGCGCAAGATCGATGTGTTCATCCTGCGCTTTTTCATCGGCAATGAGGCGCTGGGGATCTATTTCTTTGCGCAGCAGTTTGCGTCGTTGCCACAAAAGCTGAAGACCAGTTTTGAACCGGTGCTGGGGCCGGTGATCACGCGCAATGTGCGCACCGGCAACATGGCCGCGATTGCCGCACAAGTGTGCCAGGTGGGGTTCTGGATCACTGCAGCGCAGACCGGCATTGCGCTGGCGCTGGCCATCCCCGGCGCCGGGCTGATGGGGCTGGGCGGGCCGGCCTTTGTGCAGGGCACCATGGCATTGGTGTTTCTGCTGGTGGCCGAAGTTGTCGCCGCGACCGGCGTGGTGAGCGAGGCGGCACTGATCTATGTGGCACGCATGCGCAATTTGTGGATCAGCCTGGCCACGATCGTGGTGCAGGGAACTTTGACGCTGGGCTTTATTCTGGCGGGGCAGCATTTTGGTTTGCCCGCGGTTTGGCAGGCGGCGCTGGCGGCGCTGGCGATGGCGCTGACGCTGGGGGTCAGCTCGTTGGTCAAATCGATCCTGTTGTCACGGATTGTCGGCGCATCCATCAACAATTGGCGCTGGGGTCTGGTGTTTGCGGCGATACCGGCGGCGCTGGTTGGCGCGCTGGCGCATCTCTTGCCCGAATGGGCTGAACTGCTGTTTGGCATTCCGGCGATTGTCACGGTCTATTGCATGATTATCTGGCGGTTCGGGTTCGGGCCGGAAGACCGCGTGCTGTTGCGCAAACAACCGGCATGAAAAGGGTTGGACGACGATGATGGCGTGGATCGAAGCAAACAGCATGCTGGCGGCGGGCATTGCGCTGGTCGTGATCGGCCTGATCTGGCTGGTGCTGTCGCGGCGGCGGCGCCCGGCGCTGCGCCGCGATTATCACGATGTCCTGTCCGAAGGGGCGGGGCCGGCGCAAAGAAATTCCGCGCTGATCGACGCCGCGCCGGCGGCGGCGATCGTGCCGCCGGTGATTGCCGAGCCGGTGGTGGTGGATGCCACCGGCGATGATCTGACGCGGATCAAGGGTGTTGGGCCGAAGTTGAGCCGGCTGCTGAATGATCTGGGGATCACGCATTATGCGCAGATTGCTGCGTGGACCGAGGCCGATCTGTCCGCGATCGACCCACAGTTGGGGGCGTTTGCCGGGCGCCCGGCGAAGGATGGGTGGATTGAACAGGCCGCGTTGCTGTGCGGTGGTGATACCGCCGCTTATGAGGCGAAGTTTGGCAAATTGTGAGCGGATGTGTTTTTTGAAAAAGGCGTGATTTTCCAGCTAAGATTCTGAAATTTCAAAATGGCTTAAGCTATCACGGCTTGGCGTTGTGGCAGCGTTTCACCACGTCGCGGGGCGGTTCGCCGGCGCTGACCTTGATCAGCCCGCCGCCGGGCAGGGTACCGGTGAACGGCCCGGTGAACACGTCGGTATCGGCGTCGGCGCCATCCAGACTGCCCTGCCAGACATAGCCGCGCTGGCCCGGCACGGCGGTTGCGTCCACCGGTATGCGCACGATGCGGTGTTGTCCTTCGATCGCGAACAGCGCGCCCGCGCCCAGTTCGGCGGCGATCGGCCGGGTGATCAGCAGCCGGCCGGCGGTGCAGGACAGCGTCAGCATCGCGCCGGCGCCCGGGACGCCGAAACGGGCAGTGTCACCGTCCAGGGCCCAAACCGCCTTGCCATCGGCGTTAGTGGGTAACTGGGGCGCGGGCAGCGGATCGACGGGGGGCAGCGTGACACGGCGCGCATCCAGCGGGCCGTCATCGCTTTGCGCGTCGGCGCTGGCCTGCGGTAGCGGCGTGGCCTGCGAACAGGCGGACAGCACGATCAGCGCGGCGACCGCGATAGAATGGCGAAACAGGGGCAAAATCCTCACGCCCAAGGCTATAGGCATTGATCGCGGGTGGCCGCAAGTCCGGGTTATTTGCCCCACTTCGCCTGTTTTTTGCTGAACCGGGTTTTGCGCGTGCCAGGCTTGCCGGCATCGCTGCGGCCGACGATGGGCGCCTTGCGATCGGGGTCGGGCAGTCCGAGTTCGGTCGATACCAGCCGGCGGATTTCATCGCGCAGCCGCCCGGCCTCTTCAAATTCCAGATCGGCAGCGGCGGCGCGCATGCGCTTTTCCAGATCCTCGATGTATCCGCGCAAGTTGTGGCCAACCAGATTGTTGCGGCCATCGTCCTCGATATCGATGATCACGCCGTCGCGGCTGGCGGTATCGGCGATGATGTCGGCAATGCCGCGCCTGATCGACGTCGGGGTGATGTCGTGTTCGACGTTATAGGCCTGTTGCTTTGTGCGGCGGCGGTCGGTTTCGGCAATTGCGCGTTCCATCGATCCGGTCATGCGGTCGGCATAGAGGATCACCCGGCCATCGATATTGCGCGCGGCGCGGCCGATGGTCTGGATCAGGCTGGTTTCGCTGCGCAAAAAGCCCTCCTTGTCGGCATCGAGGATGCACACCAGGCCGCATTCGGGGATATCCAGCCCTTCGCGCAGCAGGTTGATGCCGACCAGCACGTCATAGACGCCGAGCCGCAGATCGCGGATCAGTTCGATGCGTTCCAGCGTTTCGACATCGGAATGCATGTAGCGCACGCGCAAGCCGGCCTCGTGCATGAATTCGGTCAGGTCTTCGGACATGCGCTTGGTCAGCGTGGTGACCAGCGTGCGATAACCGGCGTCGGCCACTTTGCGGCATTCGTTGATGCAATCCTGCACCTGGTCTTCGACCGGGCGGATCAGCACCGGCGGGTCGATCAGCCCGGTTGGGCGAATGACTTGTTCGGCGAACACGCCGCCGGCCTGTTCCATTTCCCAGGTGCTGGGCGTGGCCGATACCGCCACGGTTTGCGGGCGCATCGCATCCCATTCGTTGAACCGCAACGGACGGTTGTCGATGCAACTGGGCAGGCGAAAGCCGTATTCGGCCAGCGTCATCTTGCGGCGGTGGTCGCCGCGCGCCATCGCGCTGACTTGCGGGACGGTCTGGTGGCTTTCATCGAGAAACAGCAGCGCGTTTTCCGGCAGATATTCGAACAACGTCGGCGGCGGTTCGCCCGGCAGGCGCCCGGTGAGGAAACGACTGTAGTTTTCGATCCCCGCGCATGATCCGGTGGCGGCGATCATTTCCAGATCGAAATTGGTGCGCTGTTCGAGCCGCTGCGCTTCGAGCAATTTGCCCTCTGCTTCCAGTTCCTTGAGCCGTTCGGTCAGTTCGAAGCGGATTGCATCGGCGGCCTGCTTCATCGTCGGGCCGGGGGTGACATAGTGCGAATTGGCATAGACGCGCACTTTTTCGAGCCGGGCGCCGGCCTTGCCGGTCAACGGATCAAATTCGGCGATGTCCTCCACATCGTCGCCAAAAAAGCTGATGCGCCAGGCGGTGTCTTCGTAGTGCGAGGGGAAAATTTCGATCGAATCGCCGCGTACGCGGAAGGTGCCGCGGGCAAAGGCAAGATCGTTGCGCTTGTATTGCAGCGCGACCAGTTTGCGGATGATGTCGCGGCTGTCGACGCTATCGCCTTTTTTCAGGTCAAAAATCATCGCCGAATACGTCTCGACCGAGCCGATGCCGTAGATGCACGAAACCGAGGCGACGATGATCACATCGTCGCGTTCGAGCAGCGACCGCGTAGCCGAATGGCGCATGCGATCGATCGCCTCGTTCACCGAGCTTTCTTTTTCGATGTAGGTGTCGGAGCGCGGAACGTAGGCCTCTGGCTGGTAATAGTCGTAGTACGACACGAAAAATTCGACCGCGTTGTCGGGGAAAAAGCTTTTGAATTCGCCATAGAGCTGCGCGGCCAGGATCTTGTTGGGCGCCAGGATCAGCGCGGGGCGCTGCAATTCCTCGATCACTTTGGCCATGGTAAAGGTCTTGCCCGACCCGGTCACGCCCAGCAGCACCTGGGTGCGTTCGCCATCGCGCGCGGCGGCAACCAGATCGGCAATCGCGGTCGGCTGATCGCCCGCCGGCTGGTATTCCGACACGACTTTGAACGGCCGCCCGCCTTCGGCCTTTTCGGGCCGCTGCGGTTTGTGTGGAACGAAAGTGCCAGAGGTATCGGGCTCAGACAGGCCCCTGCGGATAACGAGTTCGGCCATGGTGTTTGCGGGTGTTCCGGATGCGGGGTTGGTATGCCCCGCCAATATGGGCGTTCCTGTCCCGTTCCGCAATCAGCCGTGGCAGGCAGCGAGGGCAATTTGGCACCGCGCCCAATTGCTGATATCCTGCGCCTTGAAAACACGGTGGACGAGGGGATGGGGCAATGCGGATCACGATAACCACAATCAGCCTGCTGGCCGTGCCTGCGCTGTTGGCCGGATGCGGCGAAAAGAAGGCGGTGGAGGTGAAAAACGCCAGCGCCAGCGAAGTGGCCAGCAAAGTGACCGATGCCGGCATTCATTTTCAACCCGGCGCATGGGAAACCACGGCGAAAATGGCGGACGTGTCGATCGAGGGCCTGTCGCCCGAAATGGCTGCCGCGATGAAATCGGCCATGGCACAGAATGCTGCCGGCCCAGCCCATGTGACGCGCACCTGCCTGACCCCGGAAAAGGCGGAAAAGCCCGACAGCACGTTTTTCGGGAAGGGCGATTCGCACTGCACTTATAAGGATTTCACGATGGGCGGGGGCAAGATTGCCGGGACGATGGCCTGCAAGGACGAAGGCGGCGACCGCACCATGACCATGAACGGCAGCTATACCCCAGACAGCTATACCATGGACATGACCATGGCCGGCGACCACGGTGGCAAGGCGATGACCATGCATCTGGTCGCCACGTCGCACCGCGTGGGCGATTGCAGGCCGGATGACCGGACGAATTGATGGGTGATGCAGCGTGCCGGGGGTTAACCCACGGCGCGCGACCAGCGGGCACTGCACGATTTGCCAATTGCGCAATGCCCGTTGGTCACGACGACCACGTCTCCATTCAAAGTGTCAAAAGCGGGCGTTTACGCCGATCGTGGCGGTGAAGAAATGGGTCTTCATGTCCGCGACAAAGCCGCTGGTTCCACCTCCTGCGCTTAGCGCAGAATTGCCGAAATCGGAATAGAGCCCCGTGGCGGCCAGCGTGATGCGCGGGGCTATGCGGTATTCCAGGCCGCCGCCGCCGGTCCAGCCCGTGGTCTGGTGGCGCGAAACGGTAAAGCCGGAATTGGTGATCAGGGTTTGGCGCAGATCGCTGAGCGCCAACCCGCCGGTGCCGAAGACAAGCAGGCGATCGAACGCAACGCCGGCGCGCGCGCGGACGGTGCCGACCACGGTGCCATGGGTATAAGTGGCATAGCCTTCATTGGGCCCGGCGACGCCCGTGCCCAGCCCGGCGGCGCCAGTGGAAAAGGTGGCGATGTTGAAATCGCTTTCGGCGCCGATCACCATATGCCCGAATTGATAGTTATAGCCCAGCCGGGCGCCAGCGCCGGCGCTGGTTCTGGTGCGGTGGTCTGCGATCGGCTCAGTCTGGACAACCGTCTGCCCGCTGATCTGCAAGACTGGCGGCCCGTCGGTTGATCCGCCGGTCGGCTCAACAACCGGCGCCTCTGTCGTATAGGTGTTCGTGCCGGTGGCCGACGATGTGGCGGCCTGCACAGTACCGTTGACCCCGCCATAAAAGCCGGTCCAGTTGTTGGCGGGAGCCTGGGCTTGCGCCGAATATGCGACAAATGTAAGCAGTAAAACGCTCGAAAAGATCTTGTTAATGTGCGTCATTTTAACACCCCTCCTGCCCGGTTGTTACCAGTACTGATAAAAAGCCATTGGTTTTATTTTCATGGAAATTTCTTAAAACAAGAATGTTGGATTGTCTGCTTTGCCTATTGTGCAATAGCCTGATTATCTTTGATTAGTTGAGTGGTTTTCGGATGTATTGGATAAAATCTGCAATCCCTGCAGGTCGTAAGGTAAATCGCCCGCGGGTGGATTGCCCGCGAAAGTCCGTGCCGGTCGGCCGTGCACCCCGCACGGTCCCGCGCACGCGCGCGCCGTGTTCTACCGTGGCGGGCAGTCGCGTCGTGCCGTCTTCATATCATCCCCTGGTCTGGGAAGATTTTGGTGGGGTGGTTGGCGGCTTGTTTGATAATTTATGCCCCAAAGGGCGGTTTTTGACATCAATATGTCACAATCGGAAAAGTGTCGCGTTCATCGCCGGTTGATCTCATGGTGGGCATGAGATGGCGATGAAACGACTTCCCTCTGCGGGCCTGGCCCTGACACCGTTGCGATTCGCGGGCGCTGCTGATCGCGATCTGGGCGATCGGTGGCGTGATGCGCGGGCGCGGCTGGGAGATTGGCGGCGGGCGATTGCCTGGCGCGGGGCGCTGGCGTTTCAGCCGCGGCCGAGCGAGGCGCGCGGGCCGGCATTGCCGCGGTTGTTGAGCGAATTGAAAACGCCGTTTGAACTGTGGCGCGCGCGGGGTGCCGAACGGCGCGATCCGACCGCCATGCTGCCACCGGGGTTGTCGCGGCCGGTGATGCTGTTGCCCGGGTTTGGCACGCACCCGTTGCGGATGCGGCGGCTGGGCCATGTGCTGGCGGCCGCCGGGCACCGCGTGGCAGACTGGGGGCTGGGGTTCAATTTCGGGCCGGATGCCGACCGGTTTGACCGGTTGTGCGAACGCGTGGTGACGATGGCGCGGCGTGAAGGCCAGCCGCTGGTGCTGATCGGGTGGAGCCTGGGCGGATTGTTTGCGCGCGAAATTGCGCATCGGCATCCTGATGCGGTGGCGATGGTGATCACCATGGGATCGCCGTTTTCGGGCGACCGCCGTGCCAACAATGCCTGGCGCGCCTATCAGCTGATTACCGGCCACCTGGTTGATGCGCCGCCGGTGGGTGACCGCTGTTTCGGTGTAAAGCCGCCGGTGCCGACAGTGGCGCTGTGGAGCCCGCGCGATGGTATTGTATCGCCGCGCAGTTCGTGTGGGCGACCGGGCGAGCGTGATCGTGCGCTGGCGATGCGCTGCACCCATCTGGGCTTTGCCAGTCACCCCGATGTCGCCCGTGCGCTGGTGGGGGTGATCGCCACGCTGGATCAGGATAATCCCTGAGCTGAGCCCTTGCCGTGCTCGCAGATAGCCTGGCGCCTGGGGATAGCCCCCACTCCAACCCCTTCGCTGAAGCGGAGGGGCTTAAGATGGCTTGGCGGTCGGGTGTAGGCGCGCCATAGTCATCCGGTACGGCATTGGCGCGGATCGGGGATGGCATGGGGCAGGTGGACGGGGTTGATGGCGTGGCGGTGCTGCGCCGGGCCAGTTGGCGGATCATCCCGTTGCTGGGGCTGGCCTATATGATCGCGTTCATGGACCGGTCGAACATCAGCTTTGCCGCAAAGACCATGAACGCCGACCTGGGATTTTCGGCGACAGTCTATGGCATTGGCGGGGGCGTGTTTTTTGCGTCGTACGCGCTGTTTGAAATCCCGTCGAACCTGTTGCTGGAACGCGTGGGCGCGCGGCGGTGGATTGCGCGGATCATGATCAGTTGGGGGCTGATCGCCGCCGCGATGATGTTTGTGCAGACCGCCTGGCAATTCTACGCCTTGCGATTCTTGCTGGGGATGGCGGAGGCAGGGTTTTTCCCGGGGGTGATCCTGTACCTGTCGTTGTGGTTTCCGCGTGCAGCGCGCGGGCGGGCGATCAGCCGGTTTTATATTTCGGGACCGCTGACCCGCGTGGTGATGGGGGTCCTGTCGGCCTGGCTGCTGGCGCTGAACGGGGCCGGCGGGTTGAAAGGCTGGCAATGGCTGTTTCTGGTCGAGGGGCTGCCGGCGGTGCTGGTTGGCCTGCTGGTGCTGTATGCGCTGCCCGAAACGCCGCAGTCGGTAACCTGGCTGACGCCAGCGGAAAAGGACTGGCTGGCGGGGCAATTGGCGGCGGATGCGCCGGTTTCGGCGCGCCATGGCAATCCGCTGGCCGCCTTACGCCTGCCGGTGGTGCTGTTGCTGGGCATGGTCGGGCTGTTGACCACGTGTGCCTATTACACCTTTACCCTGTCGGAACCGCAGATCCTGGCGCAAGTGACAGGCTGGTCGATGGCATCGATCGGCGCGCTGGTCAGCGTCAGCGGGCTGGTGGGGGCGGCAGGCATGCTGTTTACCGGGTGGTTGTCGGACCGCAGTGGCGCGCGACTGCCGTTTCTGCTGGTCAGCACCGCGCTGGTGATGATCGCCTATGCGTTGTTTGCGCTGAACGGGGGGCTGGCGTTGGGGCTGGTGGCCTATGTCCTGTTTGTAGCCAGCTGGGGATCGGTCACGTTGTCGGTGTGGATGCTGTGCACCGATCTGGTGCAGCCACGCAACATGGCGGTGGCCACCGCCATGGTCAACACGATGAGCCAGACCGGGGCGTTTTTCGGCCCCATCGGCTGGGGCATCGCGCGCGATGCGACCGGTGGCTATCACGCCGGGTTTGTCGGGCTGTTTGTGGTGCAATTGCTGGCGCTGGGGTTTGTGGTCGGATTGATGCGATATCGGCACGGGCAACGGTGATTTTGCCAAAAAGGGCGTTGCCGCGATCGGGCCGGGCTGGAATGGACACCAGATGGGCCATGTCTTGCGGGGAAGCGCCATTTTTGATCGAGGTCATTCAACGGTAAACCGACTTGTCCGCAAGGCTCACCTGTGCAAGCTTGCGCGGCGAGACGGAATGAACCCATGACCAGTGCCACACCGACAGCCCCCGCCTATGACGAAATGCTGGATGGCGATGGCGCCGTGCGCCCGGGTTATGAAGGGTACAACCAGTGGCTGGCCGCGCAACCGCCAGGGCACCTGAAACGCAAGAGGGTTGAGGCGGAGGCGTTTTTTCGTCGCACCGGCATCACCTTTAACGTTTATGGCGCCGCCGATGCCGAAGAACGGCTGATTCCGTTTGACCCGGTACCGCGCATCATCACCGCCGGGCAATGGCGCAAACTGTCGCGCGGGATCGAACAGCGGGTACGCGCGCTGAATGCGTTTTTGCACGATCTGTACCATCGCCAGGAAATCGTGCGCGCGGGCCGCCTGCCCGAACGGTTGTTGTGCGACAATGCCGCCTATCTGCCGCAGATGGCCGGGTTTACCCCGCCGGGCGGGGTGTACACGCATATCGTCGGCATCGATCTGGTGCGCACCGGCGAAGACGATTTCATGGTGCTGGAGGACAATGCCCGCACCCCGTCCGGCGTGTCGTATATGCTGGAAAACCGCGAAACCATGATGGCGATGTTTCCCGAACTGTTCACCCGCGTGCGGGTGCGCGAGGTTTCGGATTATCCGCGTCGGCTGGCGCGCAGCCTGGCCGCGTGCGCACCGCCGGCGTTTGCCGCCGATGGGCGCGACAAGCCGACGGTGGCGGTGCTGACCCCGGGCATCTACAATTCGGCCTATTACGAACATGCCTTTCTGGCCGACCAGATGGGTGCCGAGCTGGTCGAGGGCAGCGATCTACGCGTCGAAGGCGGGCGCGTGGTGATGCGCACGACGCGCGGGTGGCAACCGGTCGACGTGATCTATCGCCGGGTCGATGACGATTTCCTGGATCCGCTGTCGTTCAATCCGACGAGCGTGCTGGGCGTCGCCGGGATCATGGATGTATATCGCGCGGGCGGGGTAACGATCGCCAATGCGCCGGGCACCGGCATTTCGGATGACAAGGCGATTTACAGCTTCATGCCGGAAATCGTCGAATTCTATACCGGGGAAAAACCGATCCTGCCCAATGTGCCGACCTGGCGCTGTTCAGAGGCGGATGCGCTGGGCTATGTTCTGGACAACCTGGCCGATCTGGTGGTGAAGGAAGTGCACGGGTCGGGCGGGTATGGCATGTTGATCGGGCCGACCTCGTCCAAGCGCGAAATTGCGGCGTTTGCGGCCAAATTGCGCGCGCGGCCAGACAATTACATTGCCCAGCCGACGCTGTCACTGTCGACCGTGCCCACCTTTACCAAGGCCGGGCTGGCGCCGCGCCATGTCGATCTGCGGCCGTTTGTGCTGGTCAGCCCGCATGGCATCGATATTACCCCGGGCGGGCTGACGCGGGTGGCGCTGAAAAAGGGATCATTGGTGGTCAATTCGTCGCAAGGTGGCGGCACCAAGGACAGTTGGGTGCTGGATGATTAGACCTTGGCGCAATCGGCAGCCGGGATGCGCGGCATGCTAGGGCGTTCGGCCAACGGCATCTTCTGGCTGTTCCGCTATCTGGAGCGCGCGGAAAACACGGTCCGGCTGATCGAGGCCGGGTTTCGCATGGCGCTGACCCGCGACAGCGGAGCGGCGAGCGAGGAATGGCGCAGCGTGCTGATCACGCTGGGGCTGCACCGTGCGTTTGCGGCGCGTTATGGCAAGGACGTGACCGGGCCGCAGGTGTTCAATTATGTGCTGCGCGACCGCGACAACCCGGCCAGCGTGCTGGCGATGATCGAAATGGCGCGCACCAATGCGCGGATGGTGCGCACCGGGATCACCCGCGAAGTGTGGGAAGCGGTCAACGAAAGCTGGATGAAGCTGAAGGATGTGCTGGCACGCCCGGTGACCGAAACGCGGCTGCGCGATGTGCTGGATGCGGTGCGGCGGCAATCCACGCTGGTGCGCGGCGCGATCGAAGGCACCATGCTGCGCAACGACATCTTTTATTTTGCGCGGATCGGCACGTTTATCGAACGCGCTGACAACACCGCGCGCATTCTGGATGTGAAATACTATGTGCTGTTGCCCAGCCTGTCGGCGGTGGGATCGAGCCTGGACAATGTGCAGTGGGACAATGTGTTGCGTGCGTGCGCGGGGGAACGCGCCTATCGCTGGCTGAATGCCGGGCAGATGGACCCGCGCGGGATTGCCCAGTTCCTGATTCTGGACGAACGCTTCCCGCGCAGCCTGGCGTTCTGTTATGACGAACTGTCGACCAACCTGGCGTGTCTGGCGCGCGAATACGGCTTTGACACCGAGGCGCACGGCATTCAGCGCGATGCCCATGCACAATTGGCGGGCCTGACCATCGAAGGCATTTTCGACCAGGGCCTGCACCAGTTTATCGAGCAATTCCTGGCCTGCAACTATCGCCTGGCGCAACAGATCCAGCGCGATTACCGCTTTGTCGAATGACCGGACCGCCCCCATGCAGCTAGCGATCGATCATGCCACCACCTATCACTTTGCCGGCCCGATCCGGCGCGGGCTGCAACGGTTGCGGCTGACCCCGGTGACCGCGCGCGGGCAGACCGTGCTGGCGTGGGAGGTGGCGTGTGATGGCGCGACGGTGGAGGTCAGCTATGATGACGAATATGGCAACCGCACCACGCTGGTCAGCCTGACGCCGGGCACCACCACGGTGACCATCCGCGCGCAGGGGCGGGTGGAAACCCGCGATGAGGCGGGGGTGGTCGGGCGCCATGCCGGCTATTTGCCGTTGTGGCATTTTGCGCGCGAAACGCCGCTGACAGCGGCGGGGGCCGGGATTGCCGCGCTGGCGGCGGCGGTCGCGCGCGATGCCGCGCACGACCAGTTGGCCAGGCTGCATCTGCTGGCCGAACGGGTGGGTGAATGCGTTGCCTATGCCCATGGCCATACCGATGTTGCCACCACGGCAGAGGCGGCGCTGGGCGCGGCACGCGGGGTGTGCCAGGATCAGGCGCATGTGTTTATCGCGGCGGCGCGGCGGATGGGGATTCCGGCGCGCTATGTCAGCGGCTATCTGCAGATTGACGGCCGTGACGATCAGGACGCCGGGCATGGCTGGGCGGAAGGGTTTGTCGAAGGGATCGGGTGGATCGGGTTCGATGTGGCCAACGCGATCTGCCCCGATGACCGGTATGTGCGGGTGGCCACGGGGCGCGATTACCTGGATGCCGCGCCGGTCAAGGGGCTGACCTCGACAGTGCCTGACGCCAGCGGGGCGGCGGCTGTGCGCGACCGCATGGAGATCACGGTGGCGGTGCGTGCGCTGGCAGTGACCTGATAGACGGATTTGGCACCGAATCACATGATTTGGTGCTAACACCGGTCTGACATCACAGACAGCGCCGGATCGTGCGGGCCTGATCATGGCCGACGATCGCGCAACAATCCCGGGCGGAACCCTTTTCGATGACATATTGCGTGGGCATGATGCTGGACCGCGGGCTGGTGCTGATGAGCGACACCCGCACCAATTCGGGCGTCGACAACATTTCCACCTTTCGCAAGATGTTCACGTTTTGCGTGCCGGGCGAACGGATCATCACGCTGATGACCGCGGGCAACCTGGCCACCACGCAATCGGTGATCAGCCAGCTGGAGGAACGCAACAAGGTGCCCGGCGATCGCCACCCGTCGATCCTGGAGGCACCGACGATGTTTCAGGTGGCGGGTGAGGTCGGGCGGCTGGTGCGGCGGGTGATCGAAGGGCCGGGCGAATTTCCCGACCCCGGCGAGGGCCCGCAGGCCGAAGGCGCGCGGTTCAGCGCATCGATCATCGTTGCCGGGCAGATCCGCGGGATGGAACCGCGACTGTTCCTGATTTATCCTGAAGGCAACTTTATCGAGGCCAGCTTTGACACGCCGTTTTTCCAGATCGGCGAAACCAAATATGGCCGGCCGATCCTGTTGCGCGGCTATGACCGGGCGATGGGGTTCGAAGACGCGGTAAAGCTGGTGATGGTGTCGTTTGATTCGACGCTGGCGGCCAATCTTTCGGTCGGGTTGCCGCTGGACCTGCTGGTGATCGAACGTGACCGGTTTGTTCCGCACCACCAACGCCGGATCGGGGTTGACGATCCCTATTTTCGATCGATTTCGCGGGGCTGGAGCGAGGCGCTGCGCAAGGCGTTTCAGTCGCTGCCGGCCTATGACATGGCCACCGACACCGACGTGACGACGCCTGCGTAAACACACTGAGAAGAAAACCATAGCAGTATTGCTTAGGCAGAATACTTAGCCATATTGGTTAGGTGATTCACTTGGGGTGGTAACCAGGCCATCATTGTTTGGGCTCAAGCGGGGTGTGGCCCCGCCAAACCGGTCGCAGAAAACCTTTGCTTTAACAAACGTCTCCGTTCCGGAGGCGAATTCCCTTAGGATTGTGTGAGGGGACGTTGGTGTTTGCCCGGTGGTTGGGTTCGTAATGAAACTAACCCCATTGGCCTTATGCCATCAATCAATGGTTCATGGTTCACATGATTGACCGCGTCACCCTGCACATCCTCGATGGCGACTCTGCTCGCCGTGCACAGCTCGCCCGCCTGGCCTTTGCCGCCGGGCACCATGCCGAAATCTATGCCAACACCGAAGAGCTGCTGGCGCATGCCCCATCGGGGGGGCTGGTGCTGGCGCACGATGATCCGCCAGGGCTGGCAGTGCCCAGCCTGATCGCGGCGATGATGCGTGCCGGTCAATGGTTGCCGGTGATCGCGATTGCCGAAGTGCCCGATACCGTGGCGGTGGTCAGCGCGATCAAGGCGGGGGCGCTGGATTATCTGGGGGTGCCGCAGCAGATCGGCCCGTTGAACGACGCGATTGCCCGTGCCGCGCGAGAGGCGGAAACGCATCGCGCCCAGCGCGCCCGCGCGGCAGAGGCGCGGCAGCGCATCGCGCGGCTGTCCTTGCGCGAACGCGAAGTGCTGGACCGGCTGGCCGAAGGGTGCAGCAACAAGGCGATTGCGCGCGACCTGGAAATCAGCCCGCGCACGGTGGAAATTCACCGCATGAAGATGATGGGCAAGCTGGGCGCGCGCCATGCCGCCGAAGCGGTACGGTTGCGCATAGAGGCGACCGGGCTGGACGCCGCCTGACCGGCCGGCGGTGCCGGAACACGACCCGATCAGTGGCAGATACCGCGCGCGGCGCCGACCTCCAGATGGAAATGGTCGTGGTGCGCGGGGTTGTAATCCGGGGTCAGCACCACGCCAAACCGCTTGCAGGCGCTGGCACGGATGACGCGCAGGAAATTGCGTTCGGTCGGCGTTCCTTCCGACCAGCCGCCCTTGACGCTGATGCGGTGCCCATCGGCCAGCACGAAGCCGGCGATATCGACCGCATTGGCGCTGGCATGGCCGCTGCGGCGGTCGGTGCCAGCCACATTGCGGCAGTTGTAGCTGCCCATGGTGTCGATGCGCGACAGCGGGCTGCCCAGCATCTGGCGCGCGGCGCGATCGACGCCATAGCGCGCCCAGCCTTCCAGCGACGAGGCCAGCGGGCAGGTGACGGCACCCAGGTTGGCCAGTTGCAAATGGGCATCATCGCTGCGCAGCCAGCCCAGCCGCACGGCGTTGTAGGTGGAACAGCCGGCGCCAAAATACTGATCGGGCAGCGGGGTGAAATTGACCTGGGTCTGGCTGAGGCTGGCCAGGCACTGGCGTTCGGCGGGTGCGGGTGCGATGCGCATGGTCATGGTCGATTGCGGCGCGGGCTGATGCGCCGGGCTGCCGACACAACCGGCCAGCGCCGGCAGCATGAGCCACGCCAGCCACCAGCCAGCGGTAAGGCGACGGCGCGGAGTCGGGGCGGGAGTGGCCATGGGGCGATCATCACCCGGGTATGGTAAACAAACCCTTGCCGCCCCTGGGCATTTTTCCACGTAGAGGTGCGGTCTGGCTGTTCGTCGGGCGGATTGTGCCTTGCGTCCGGGGGCAATGTCCATAGCTTCGGCGTGGGGACCGGCCGGGGCGGCCCGGTTGCGGGGGAAATGGCATGAATTGCGTTGCGCGTTGGGTGTTTGTGGCCGGGCTGGCGATGGCATTGGCGGGGCCGCTTTGGGCGCAGGAACAGGCTGGGGCCGGGCTGGCGGATTACCTGCATTTTCCCGCGGTCGACGGGCTGGTTGCATCTGCCGATGGCACCCGCGTGGCATGGGTGCGCAATGTCGATGGCGAACGTGCGGTGTTTGTGGCTGGGGCGCCCGCGTTTGTCCCGGTCAAAGTCACGGCCTTTGCCGGCGATGACGGGCAGGAATTGACCGGGCTGACCTTTGCACCCGATGGCCAGAGCCTGGCGTTTGTGCGCGGCGGTGACCATGACGCGAATTATGCGGCAGCGGGCGGGTTTCCGCCCGATGCGGCGTCCAGCCCGGAACAGCCGCGCATGATGATCTGGCGGGTTGATCTGGCGGGTTCGGCAATGGCGCAGGCAGTGACCGAGGGTGACGCGCCGGTGCTTTCGGCCGATGGTCGTATGGCCTTTGTGCGCGACGGCGTGGTGTACGCGATCGGCCGCAAGGACAAGGACGCCACCCGGCTGTTTTTTGACCGCGGCAAGGATCATGGCCTGGTGTGGTCGTCGGATGGCAAGCGCCTGCTGTTTGTGTCGGAACGCGGAGATCACAGCTTTGTCGGGGTCTATTCCGTGCCGGACCAGCCCTTGCGCTGGCTGGCGCCGAGCATCGGCAACGATGACGATGCGGTGTGGTCCCCCGATGGCCGGCAGATCGCCTATACCCACGTGACCGGCTATAGCGGCCCGCCGGCGCTGACCACGCAACGGGCAGATCCCTGGACGATCAGGGTGGCCGATGCCGCCACCGGGGCTGCCACCACGGTGTGGGCCAGCGGCGCGACCCTGCGCGACAGCTATCCCGATGTGACCGGCGGCGCCAATCTGCACTGGGCGGGAAATCAGGGCCTGACCTTTCTGTCGACCGCCGACAATTGGCCGCATCTTTATGCGCTGGCGCTGACGGCGGCGGGCGGCAAACCGGGCGCAGCGCGGCTGCTGACGCCTGGTGCATTCATGGTCGAGCATGTCGGTGCCAGCAGCGATGGCCAGACGCTGTTCTATTCGGCCAACACCGGTACCACGGCGCATGACGATGATCGCAGCCATATCTGGCAGGTGGCGGTGCTGGCTGGCGCGCCGGTGGCGGTGACCCGCGGCGAAGGGCTGGAATGGGAACCGGTCGCACTGGCATCGGGCGTGGCGTTTGTCGGGGCGACGGCGCAGGCGCCCTGTGCGGTGGCAATCGCCGAGGCGGGCGGGACAAGGGTGCTGGCCGGGCAGGCCGCGCCAGTGCCGTTTCCACAAAGCCGCCTGATCACCCCGCGCGCGGTGACGTTTGTGGCGCCGGACGGACTGACCATCCACGCGCAACTGTTCGAAGGCGCCGGGACGGGGCGCAAGGCTGGCCTGGTATTTGTTCATGGCGGGCCATCGCGGCAGATGCTGCTGGGCTGGTCGTACATGCGCTATTATTCCAACGCCTATGCGATGAACCAGTATTTTGCCGCGCACGGCTTTACCGTGCTGTCGGTCAATTACCGCCGCGGCATCGGCTATGGCCATGATTTTCAGCATCCGGCGGGTGGCGGTTGGCGCGGGTCATCCGAATATCAGGATGTGCTGGCGGGCGCGCGCTATTTGCAATCGCTGCCTGGGGTTGATCCGGCCCGAATCGGGATATGGGGCGGGTCCTATGGCGGGCTGCTGACCGCGCTGGCGTTGGCGCGCAATTCTGACGTGTTTGCCGCCGGGGTCGATTTTCACGGGGTGCATGACTGGTCGCTGGATCTGGGGGATGATGTCGGAGGGGCGGCGACCAATGGCGTGCCCTATGGCCGGTATGAACAGGGCGATCGCGATGCGGGGATGAAGCTGGCGTTTGAAAGTTCGGCCATGGCGCGGATCGCCGATTGGACATCGCCGGTGCTGTTCATCCATGGTGATGATGATCACAATGTGCGGTTTGATCAGACCGTGGACATGGAACGGCGGTTGCCGGCGCTGGGCAAGGCGCCGATCGAGGATCTGATCCTGCCCAACGAAGTGCATGATTTTCTGCGTGCGCAGGACTGGGTTGCTGCCGATACCGCGATGGCAGAATTCCTGACGCGCAAATTGTCAGTGCGATAGGCCGGTTCGGTGGTGTGGGTGTTGTGTGGAGTGCGGGATATTGGGTGATGCGGTGGAGGAATGCGCCGTTCCGACGGAATGCGCATCCCTCCGCCCGCAGACGGTTACATTTTTGGGGGCATCAGCACGGTGTCGATCACGTGGATCACACCGTTTGAGGTCATGATGTCGGCAGTGGTCACCTGCGCATCATTGATCATCACCGTGCCACCGACGACCTTGACGGTCACGCTTGCGCCGTTGACAGTCTTTGCCTCGGTCAGTTTGACCACGGTCGCGGCGGGGACTTTGCCTGCGACCACATGATAGGTCAGGATCGCGGTCAGGGCGCCCTTGTTTTCAGGTTTCAGCAGCGTGTCGATCGTGCCGGCGGGCAATTTGGCAAATGCTGCGTCGGTCGGTGCGAACACCGTGAACGGGCCTTTGCCCTTTAGCGTGTCGACCAGTCCGGCTGCGCCCAGCGCCGCGGCAAGGGTCTTGAATTGTCCGGCGGCGACCGCCGTATCGACAATATCCTTGTCCGCAGCAGCGTATGCGTTGACGCTGCCAAAGCACAATCCCATCATAGTTACGGTTATCGCGGCGACTTTTCCAAATCCAGTGACCATTGTCATTGCTCCTTGAGCCATCAGGACCAGCCGGTGGTTGCAGTTTGTGCAACAGTATGCCCGTAGTCCGCCACGTGATGTCTGGTGCGGGTGGTCCGATGTCAATATTTGCAGCGACGCCTGCCCGTATGGGTCAGAATTGACCTGCCATCTGCGAATTCATCGACTGTTCAGTAAATGGGGCAGGTCTGGTCGCAAAGATGGGCGATGAGCCGGACATCGCTGGCTTTCCATGGCGGAGGCCGTTGCGTGGGCAGGTGTGCGGGCAGTTGCCGTGGACGTTGCGGAATATAGCCCGGATGGTGAATCAAGTGGGTTGTTTAATCGATTGATTGTACGCAAGCAGTGCCGGGTGTGCACGTGCAGCAATTCTCGGCAAATCCTGCACCAGGCCGGTTACCGGCGCGATTGTCCGGCATCGGATAGTGTTACCGGATGATAACAGCGGTTGCGTCCGCCAGATTGGCCATTATCTTGGCATAACAAGAATTAAATCAGGGCGTTGCGAATGTCGGACATCGGGATGGATTATCGCCAGCCGGCGGCAACGTTGGCAGAGCATGTGTCATTTTTTTACCAGGTTCGCCAAACTGCCGGCAGTTTCAGTGCGGTTGACCGCGCCGACTATGCGCAATTGCGGTTCATTCTTGCCGGAGAAAACGGCCATTATCAGTTCGTCGACGGCACTGTCCAGGCGATGCCCACCATCTATATCCAGGGCCCGACCACCGGCAACACCACGATCAGCGGATCGGCACCGATCGATGTGGTGGGGGCCGGGCTGATGCCGGCGGGCTGGGCGGCGCTGGTGCCGATGGATGCGTCGGCGGCTGCCAACCGGCTGTTTGATGCGGTGCATCTGCTGGGGCCGGCGGTGGTCGAAGCGCGCGCCGCGCTGATCGCCCATCCCGATTTTGACACCCGCGTGGCGATCGTAACGGATCTGTTTGAGCGGCTGATGGCCAGGGCCAGCCCGGATTTTCATGCCTTTGTGCACCAGGTCAATGCCTGGCTGGCCGACAGCGTGACCCCGCAGATCGGCGATCTGCTGAGTGCCACCGGGCTGTCGCTCAGCCAGGTCGAGCGGCGATGCAAACGCTATTTCGGATCGCCGCCCAAAATGCTGGCGCGCAAATACCGCGCGTTGAAGGCGGCAGTGGCGATGACCCACCACGATACCAATCTTGACCAGATTTTGGCCGACGGGTTTTATGATCAGTCGCACCTGATCCGCGAAATGAAGCATTTTACCGGCATGACCCCGACCGCGTTTGCCGCGCAGCCGACCGTGTTCAACCAGCAGATTGCCAAGCGCATCGAACTGGAACGCAGCAATCCGATCGAACGCAAATCGCTGATAACCTGACATAAAAATGCCCAATCGGGGGTGTGCCCGATGGTGCGCACACTGCTTTGGTTGACACGGGGTAATCTGCCAGTAGAAGCGGCGCCGGGCCACGCGGTCCCAACGCCGCGCGTGCTCTCTGCAAGGAGAGACTACATGTCTGATACCCGTACTGCCGCAGATGCGGTTGCCAAGCCGACCGTAAAGCCTGCGCGTCCGTTCTTTTCATCCGGACCTTGCGCCAAGCCTCCCGGCTTTTCCCCCGACAAACTTGCCACCGCCTCATTGGGGCGCTCGCACCGTGCCAAGATCGGCAAGCAGCGCCTGGCGCTGGCGATCGATCTGATGCGCGAAGTGCTGGAACTGCCCGATACGCACCGCATCGGCATTGTGCCCGGGTCGGACACCGGCGCGTTTGAAATGGCGATGTGGACGATGCTGGGCGCGCGGCCGGTGACCACGCTGGCATGGGAAAGCTTTGGTGAAGGCTGGGTGACCGATGCGGTCAAGCAATTGCAGCTGGAACCCACGGTCATGCGTGCCGATTATGGACAGCTGCCCGATCTCGACAAAGTCGATTGGTCGAATGACGTGCTGTTCACCTGGAACGGCACCACGTCTGGCGTGCGCGTGCCCGATGGCGAATGGATCCCCGATGATCGTACCGGTCTGTCGTTTGCCGATGCCACCAGCGCGGTGTTTGCCTATGACATGCCGTGGGACAAGATCGATGTCGCAACGTTTTCCTGGCAGAAAGTGCTGGGCGGCGAGGGCGGCCACGGCGTGATCGTGCTGGGCCCGCGCGCGGTCGAACGGCTGGAAAGCTATACGCCGTCGTGGCCCCTGCCCAAAGTGTTCCGGCTGGTTTCCAAGGGCAAGCTGACCGAAGGCGTGTTCAAGGGCGAAACCATCAACACGCCATCGATGTTGGCGGTCGAAGACGCGATCTTTGCGCTTGAATGGGCCAAATCGGTCGGTGGCCTGGCCGGGTTGCAGGCGCGTTGCACCGCCAATGCCCATGCGCTGGACAAGATTGTCGCCACGCGGCCCTGGCTGGGGCATCTGGCGCATGACAGCGGTACGCGGTCGCGCACATCGGTGTGTTTGACTGTGGCCGGTGCCGACGCCGATTTTATCAAGGCGTTTGCCGGCTTGCTGGAAAAGGAAGGCGCTGCGTTTGATATCGCCGGGTATCGCGATGCGCCGCCGGGTTTGCGGATCTGGTGCGGGGCGACGGTTGATACCGCCGATATCGCGGCGCTGGGGCCATGGCTCGATTGGGCCTGGTCGGAATTGCGCGTGGCCGCCACGGCCTGATTTTTCCGGCTGGGCACGGTTTTCGTCGCCCTGCTGCGCTTCCCACCAGCGTTTTACACCCCCACCCAACCCTCCCCCTGAGGGGGAGGGCGTTTGACCAGCGGCGCGTTTGCGCGCGAAATTCGAAGGTTTTTTCCCATGACAAAGCCCAAAGTGCTCATTTCCGACAAGATGGACCCCAATGCCGAGCGGATATTTATCGACATGGGTTGTGATGTCGATGTCATCACTGGCAAGACGCCCGAAGAGCTGATTGCGATCATCGGGCAGTACGATGGCCTGGCCATCCGCTCGACGACCAAAGTCACCAAGGCGATCATCGATGCCGCGACCAACCTGAAAGTGATCGGCCGCGCCGGGATCGGCGTGGACAACGTCGATATTCCCTATGCCTCGGCCAAGGGCGTGGTGGTGATGAACACCCCGTTCGGCAATTCGATCACCACTGCCGAACATGCCATCGCGCTGATCTTTGCGCTGGCGCGGCAATTGCCCGAAGCCGACCTTTCGACGCAGGCGGGCAAGTGGGAAAAGAACCGCTTCATGGGCGTGGAAGTGACCGGCAAGACGCTTGGGCTGATCGGCGCGGGCAACATCGGTTCGATCGTGGCCAGCCGCGCGCTGGGCCTGCGGATGAAGGTTGTGGCCTATGATCCGTTCCTGACCCCCGAACGCGCGATCGAAATTGGTGTGGAAAAGGCCGATCTGGATACGCTGCTGGCCAAGGCCGACTTCATCACGTTGCACACCCCGCTGACGTCGGAAACGCGCAACATTCTCAGCCGTGAAAATCTGGCCAAGACCAAAAAGGGCGTGCGGATCGTCAACTGCGCGCGCGGCGGGCTGATTGACGAGGCGGCGTTGAAGGACATGCTGGACAGCGGGCAGGTGGCCGGCGCGGCGCTCGATGTGTTTGATGTCGAACCGGCCAAGGACAGCCCGCTGTTTGGCACGCCCAATTTCATCTGCACGCCGCATCTGGGTGCGTCGACGACCGAGGCACAAGTCAATGTCGCGTTGCAGGTGGCCGAACAGATGGCCGAATTCCTGACCACCGGCGGCGTCACCAACGCGTTGAACGTGCCGTCGTTGTCGGCCGAAGAAGCGCCTAAGCTGAAGCCATACATGGCGCTGGCCGAAAAGCTGGGCGCGCTGGTGGGGCAACTGGTGGGTGATGAGGTGAAAAGCATCGCCATTGAAGTCGAAGGCGCGGCGGCGCAGCTGAACCAGAAGCCGATTACCGCGGCTGTGCTGGCGGGGCTGATGAAGCAGTATTCGCAGACCGTGAACATGGTCAACGCGCCGTTCCTGGCCAAGGAACGTGGGCTGGACGTGCGTGAAGTGCGCCATGATCGTGAAGGCGAATACCGCACGCTGGTGCGCGTGACGGTGGGCACAGCGACGGGTGAACGCGCGGTGGCGGGAACCTTGTTTGGCAATGCCCAGCCGCGGCTGGTCGAAATATTCGGCATCGCGATCGAGGCCGATCTGGATGGCGACATGCTGTATATCGTCAATTCCGACACGCCGGGCTTTATCGGGTCGATCGGCACGCTGTTGGGGGCAGAGGCGATCAACATCGGGACGTTCCACCTGGGTCGCCGGGTTGCCGGCGGCGAAGCGGTGCTGTTGCTGTCGGTTGATAGCCCGGTCAGTGCAGAAGTGCTGGCCAAGGCGCGCGATCTGAACGGTGTGCGCCAGGTCAAGGCGCTGAAGTTCGGGTAATATTGGCGTGGGCAGGCGGGTTGGTCAGGGCCAACCCGCCTGCCGGTTGCGGCGGTTAGACGAACAGTTCGGCCGCGGCGTCGATAATCGCGTCGCTGTCCAACCGGTAGGTGCGGTACAGATCGGGCAGATCGCCGGTCTGGCCGAAGCGGTCTGTGCCCAGCGGCACCACGCGCTGGCCGCGCACCCCGCCGATCCACGACAATGCTGCGGGCGATCCATCGAGTACGGTGATCAGCCCGGCATCGGCCGCCAGCGGCGCCAGCAGGTGTTCGATGTGCGACGGTGCGGGGGTTTCGCCGGTCCAGCGGGCGGCATTGCGTGCTGACCAGCTGCGATGGAGCAGATCGGCAGAGGTGACATTCAGCAGGCCGAGCCCGGGGATATCTTCGGCCAGATCGGCCCAGGCGGCCAGTGCCTCTGGCGCGACGACGCCCGAAAAAGCAATTGCGGCGGTCGCGCCTGGCGCCGGCCGACGTAGCCAATAGCCGCCCGCCAGCGCATCGCTTTGCCAATCGCTGCTTTCACGCGGTGCTTGCGCGATGGTGCGGGTCGACAGGCGCAGATAGACCGATGAGCCATCGGGACGCTGCATCAGATCGAAGGCGTGGCCCATCATCAGCGCGACTTCATCGGCATAGGCGGGTTCATAGCTGGTCAGGCCGGGTTGACCCATGCCGATCAACGGGGTGTTGATCGACTGGTGTGCGCCGCCCTCGGCCGCCAGCGTGATGCCCGCCGGGGTGCCCACCAGCAGAAAGCGCGCATCGGAATAACAGCCGTAATTCAGCGCATCGAGCCCGCGCGCAATAAACGGATCATAGACTGTGCCGACCGGCAGCAGCCGCGTACCGAAATGGTCGCCCGCCAGCCCGAGCGAGGCCAGCAGCAGGAAGAAGTTGTTTTCGGCAATGCCCAGTTCGATGTGCTGGCCGGCGGCGTGTTGCTGCCATTTCTGCACTGAAGGGATTTTGGCGTTCAGGAACACGTCTTCGCATTCCTGCCGGCGGAACAGGCCGCGCTGGTTGACAAAGGCGCCCAGATTGGTGGTCTGCGTCACATCGGGCGCGGTGGTGACCAGCCGGTCGGCCAGATCGCTGTCGGTTTTGGCCAGATCGAGCATGACGCGCCCGAATGCGGCCTGGGTCGAATTTTCCTCACCGGTCGGCACCGGGATGGGGGGCACCGGGATCATCGCGGCGGGTGCACCGCGCTGCTGGCGCGCGATCGGGCTGTGCGCGACAAAGTGCTGCAGCGTCTGCGCCAGATTGTCGCCCAGGCCGGCCCATTTTTCCCATTCCTGCCCGGGGGCAACGCTCTGCGATGCGCGGAACTGTTCCATCTGGGTCGGGCTCATCATGCCCGAATGGTTGTCCTTGTGCCCGGCCAGCGGCAGGCCGTGGCCTTTTACGGTATAGGCGATGAACATCGTTGGCCGGTCATCCTGGCACGCGTCAAACGCATCGATCAGCGTTTCGATGCAGTGCCCGCCCAGATTGGTCATCACCTGGCCCAGCGTGGCATCATCCATGCTGTCGAGCAGCGCACGCACGCCGCGCTTGGTGCCGATGTCGGCCAGCAGCCGTTCGCGGAACGCCGCGCCGCCCTGGTAGGTCAGCACCGCAAATTCGGCGTTGGAACAGGTGTCGATCCACTGTTCGATCACGCGGCCGCCGGGGCGCGCAAACAGTTCGCGTTGCAGGCGCCCGTGTTTCAGCGTGACCACGCGCCAGCCGCAGGTTTCAAAGATATCGTCAAACCGGCGGAACATGCGATCGGCCGTGGTCGCGTCGAGCGATTGGCGGTTGTAATCGACCACCCACCAGCAATTGCGCAGATCGTGTTTGTACCCTTCGATCAGGCATTCGTAGATATTGCCTTCGTCAAGTTCGGCATCGCCCATCAGCGCGATCATCCGCCCCGCCGCATCGGGCTGCAGCTGACCATGGCCGATCAGGTAATCCTGCACCAGCGAGCTGAACGCGGTGACGGCGACGCCCAGCCCGACCGACCCGGTGGAAAAATCGACCGGGATGGTGTCCTTGGTGCGGCTGGGATAGCTTTGCGCCCCGCCCAGCCCGCGATAGGTGGTGAGCTTGTCAAGCGTCTGGTTGCCCAGCAGGTAATGCATGGCGTGCAGCACCGGGCCGGCGTGGGGTTTGACCGAAACTTTGTCATTGGCACCCAGCGCGTGAAAATACAGCGCGGTCATGATCGCGGTGATCGATGCGCAGCTGGCCTGATGCCCGCCGACCTTAAGCCCGTCGCGCTTTTCGCGGATATGGTTGGCGTGGTGGATGGTCCAGGCGGACAGCCACAGCAGCCGCTGGTTGACATGTTCCAGCGCGGTGATGTGATCGCGGCGGCTGTCGGTGAGCGCGGTGCCAGTCTGATTGGCAGTGGTCATCATACCTGTCATCGCTCAACCCCGTCGCTGCTTCTGGCACCGTTCCCGCAATGTGTACCAGAATGGTGGGTCATAGCGCTGCGGGCCCCATTCTGTCCTTGCGGAATCGGGCATGATTTCACGGTATATTGGCAATTTATGCCATTTGAGTTAGGGAAACACGCAGTTCATGCCGCTATCGGGAATAATCATGCCACATCCTGACCTTGATCCGATTGATCGCCGCATTCTGGGCGAATTGCAGCGCGATGGGCGCATGACCAACCAGGACTTGTCGGAACGGGTGGGCCTGTCGCCGTCGCCGTGTCTGCGCCGGTTGCGCGCGCTGGAGGCCGATGGCGTGATCGCGGGCTATGTCGCGCTGGTCGATCCGGTGCGGGTCGGTTTGCCGGTCGCTGCGTTTATCCGCGTGCGGCTGCACCGGCAGGATGACCGCCACCTGGCCACGTTTGAAAGTGCGGTGGCGGGGTTTGCCGAAGTGATGGAATGCTATCTGATGACCGGCGATGCCGATTACCAGGTGCGCGTGCAGGTGGAATCGCTGGGCGCGTTTGAGGATTTTCTGCGCCAGAAACTGACCCGCATTGATGGTGTGGCCGAGGTTACCACCAGCTTTGCGCTGCGGCCGATCGTCTACAAGACCGCGCTGCCGGTTTAGCCTGGCGTTAGAGCGTGATGCGAAAAAGTGGGTACCGGTTTTTCGCAAATAATCACGCGTAAACAAAGACATCTAGAGCATGATGCGATTCTTTCTTATCGCATCCTGCTCTAGCCCATCGGTGACACGCCGATCAGCAGCAGGTGCAGCCACATCGCAAATACCCCGGTCAGTACCGTGCCGACAATCACCACCAGCACAGTGTTTGCGGCGCGCGGCGGGACCACTGGCTTGCCCGATGGGGCGCGCAGGCGGCACGAGATGAAATCGGCAATCGCCCAAACCAGAAAGGCGCCGAACAGCGCCACCGCGCCCGGCGTGGCCCTGACCAGCAGGTGCCCCAGCGCCCACAGGCCGACACCGGCCACCATCGGGTCGCGCAGCAGGGTCTTGATATGGTTGCCCGGCCAATAGGCCGCAGTGTTGCAGACAAAACCCAGCCACACCAGCGTGTAGGTCAGGTGGCGCAGACCGGGGGGCAGCGCATAGAGCGGTTCCGCCCCGCGCGTCTGGCCATAGCCGTAACCGATCAGGATCAGCCCCGCCAGCGCCGCCAGCGTGTACAGGCCTTTCCACGGGCCATCCCCCAGCCGCGCGATAACGCCGGCGCGCCAGCCCGGGGCAACGATCTGCACAGAGTGGGAACCCAGGAAAAGCGCGAGCCCTGCAATCAGCCAAACCATGCGAACACATCTCCCCCGCCCGATATCGTTCTCTACCATCCGCCTCCAGCCCGGTGCGGTCAAGGGCATGGTGGTGTCGCTGCATTGCGGCATAGGTGATGGTGCTAAGGCGATGCGCGCGGGTTACGCTAAAACTGCATGAATTCAATTAATCCTTCGACTTTGTCGGGCGTGCGGCAGCCAGCGATGTGGCCTGACGGTGCATTGTTACGCAACTGCGACAAAATCCGGAATTGGCCGGGCAAGCCGTAACAATCGCCCTGTGGGCGGCCGGGTGCGTCCGATGACGCCCACTTTACTGTCAAATGGCAAAAAGAATGAGGGTCCCCATGCTTCACATCCGCAACCACCTGGCACTGACCGTGTCGTCCATCGCCACCGCCTTGCTGATCGCCCAGCCCGCACGGGCGGCTGACGCAGCCCCTGCCCCCGCGCCCGATGCAGCGGCGCCCGAAATCAGTGAAAAGCTGAACGAGATCGTGGTGACCGCGCAAAAGCGGCCCGAAAACCTGCAGAAAGTGCCGATCGCAATATCAGCGCTGAGCGGCGCGGCATTGCAGGAGCGCCATGCGCAATCACTGCTCGATCTGGGTGACGGCGCGATTCCGTCGCTGCGGGTCGATCCGTTCTTTTCCCGCCCCAGCGCGCTGATCATCAACGTGCGCGGCATCGGCGTGCTGTCGGACAGCAACCAGCCGGCGCGCGACCAGGGCGTCGGCGTTTATATCGATGGCGTCTATCTGGGCCGTCCGCAGGGGTTGGGCACCGCATTGTTCGATGTCGAAAACCTGGAAGTGCTGAAAGGTCCGCAGGGCACACTGTTTGGTCGCAACACCGAAGGTGGCGCGGTCAGCATCACCACCAAAAAGCCGGCCGGCAAGTTCCGCATGAACACCACCATCGGTGCGGGCAACTGGGGCAGTTACAAGGCGGAAAGCCATATCGATCTGCCCGAATTTGCCAATATCAGCGTGAAGCTTGACGGGATTGTCAGCCATCGCGACGGCACAGTGAAAAATAGCCTGCCGGGCGCATCGGATTTCAATGCCTATGACAAGCGCGGCCTGCATGGCGAGCTGTTGTGGAAACCGGCGGCGAATTTCAGTGCCGATCTGTCACTCGACACCTCGTACGATGCGACGACCACGTTGTATCAGCAGTATATTTCAGCAGGCACTGGCCTGACCGGGCCGTCGACCACCGCTGTGGTTGCCAACGTGCTGCCCGCGCTGAACCCGCTCCAGCCAACCCGCGTGACCAAGGCCATTGTCGGATCGCCCGAGCAGCCGGGGATCGGCCGGAGCGACGGCGGACGCCTGACGCTGGAATACAACGTGATGCCCACGCTGAAGCTGAAATCGATCACGGCCTATCGTGAACTGACGCAGAGCCAGTTTGACAACGGGTCGGTTGCCACATCGATGTCGATACCGAAATCGGTGGCCACATCGGCCACTGGCGATACCAATTTTGCCTTTGGACGGTACAGCCTGGCCAATTTCCGCCAAAACCAGGTCAGCCAGGAAGTGCAGGCGATTGGCGAGATTGAGCGCGTGAAGTACCAGTTTGGCGCGCTGTATTACCAGGAACGCGTGCAGGACAATGCCCAGGCGTTCAACACGATGAAGTTTACCGACGTCGCCGGCAGCGCCTATACCTATATCCCCTATGACCTGTCGGGTCAGAGCATGGCGGCGCCGGTGATCCAGCGTGCCAGCTATGTGCGCACCACCAGCATCGGTGTCTATGGCCAGGCGACGTATACCCCGCCGATCGCGGGGGACATTGCCCACCTGACTGTCGGCGCGCGCTATACCAATGACAAGAAGGCCGGGGTGTTGTTCACGGTCAACGGTGCTGCGCCGATCGTGCCGGTCAACGGGGTGAACGTGCAGGCGCCAATCGCCCTGAACGCATCGTGGTCGCGGGTTGATCCGATGATCAACCTGGCGATCGATGCCACGCGCGACATCAACCTGTATGGCAAATGGAGCACCGGTTATCGGTCGGGCGGCGCCAATTCGCGTTCGCTGACCTATGCCCGGTTCAACCCCGAAACGCTGTCGATGTTCGAAATCGGGGCAAAGACCGAATTCTTTGATCACCGTGCGCGCTTTAACGTTGCGGCCTATACCGGCGCTTACAAGAACATTCAGGTCGATTTTTCCGGTGCTTACGTCGATTTTACGGTCAACCCGCCGATCTTTACCACCCGTACCACCACCAACACCGTCAATGCGCCGACGACCGGGCGCGTGAAGGGGGTAGAAGCCGACCTGACCTTCAAACCGGCACCGGGTCTGACCATGAACCTGAGCTATGCCTATAACAGCGTGCACATCCCGGCCACGTTGAACCCGTTCCCGATTCCCAACAGCGGCGGGCAATATATCACCGTGCCGATCCCGATCTATCAGACCGAAACGCCGCAGCACGCCGCCAGCGGCGCGATCGACTATGAAGTGCCGATCAGCGGGTTTACCCTGCGGGCGCATCTGGATGGCAACTACAACTCTGGCTATTATGCCAACGGCACGGATTCCAACTACGACACGGCAACGCGTGCGGTGACGTATGCGCAGCCCAAGGGGGATTCGGCCTTTGTGGTGAACGGTCGCCTGGCGCTGACCGATTTCGATCTGGGAGCAACCGGCGGCAAGCTGACGGTGGCGGTCTGGTCGCGCAACCTGTTCAATGAACAGCATCTGTTTTACAAGTCTGGGTCGGCCGCAACGGGCATCCAGGGCTTTTTCAACGATCCGCGGACGTTTGGCGGTGAAATCAACGTTCGTTTCTGATCGACCGGACAAAACGCCAATGCAATCGGGGGCGCCATGCAGATGGCGCCCCCTTTTTTCAATCAGGGCAGCGTCAGTCGAGGTAAAGCTTACGCAATTGCGCAATTTCTGTTGGCCCGACGCCCAGCTCATCGCGGAGATAGCCCGGCGCGCCATCGGTATGCGCGTCGACCACTGCCAGCGCCGCTTCGATATAGCTGCGGTCTGCCGCCAGGAACGCCTTTTGCACCGCAGGTGGCAGGCTGGCCATCGGGCCGCTGGCCTTGCCCGCCATCAGCGCGGCGGTGTCGAGCGTCTGGTTGGTCAGCAGATAATCATCGATCACGGTCTGGCGCGGCACGCCCAAGGCGGTCAATACCAGCGCGGCGGCAATCCCGGTGCGGTCCTTGCCCGCAGAACAATGGAAGGCCAGCGGCGCCTGGCCCGCCACCAATTGTGCAAACATGCGGCGGTATTGCCCGTTGAATTGCGCCAGCATGCGCGGATAGCTGGCCGCCAGACCGGCACGCGCGGATTCGGCGGTCCAGGTGTTCATTGGCCCGGCGGGCATCAGCATGCGGTAATCGAGCAGATAATCCTGCGTCAGCATCAGCGGGGCGCCGGGTTCGGGCCAGGCCGCCGGTTCGGCCGCGCGTTCGCGGGTGTCGCGCAGATCGCACACCACGCGGATGCCGATCTTTTCCAGCGTGGCGTAATCGTGAGGGGTCAGCCCGTGCATCGATCCCGAACGGAATAGCAGGCCCCATTTCACGCTGTGGCCGTCGGTCGTGCGATAGCCGCCCAGATCGCGGAAATTGCGTCCGCCTTCCAGTGGCAGGACCCGCTGGTGCGCGGCGGGGGTGGTTGCCGAGGCGGTCGATGGGGCGGCGACCTGCGCCAGCAACGGCGGGCAGGCGGCGGCCAATGCCGCGGCAATCATGATGGTCAATCGTCTATCGTGGCGCATGTGCGTTCCCATCAGGCAAAGGTCTTTCACGATCGCTACCACGGCAATTGTGCCAGCGTGGTGACATCCGGTCCGAAGTCAGAGCGGGATCGCGCCGAGAACCCCGCGCAGGGTGCCCAACGGATCGGCGCGGAGACGGGCTTCTTCATCGGCCATATAGCGATAGATGCCGTTGAGGGCCTGATCGGTGACTGAATTGCCAATCGCATCGCGCGTCAGGCCCAGTGACCCAACCAGCGGGTTATGCCCGGAAAGCCGGTCGAACGCGGAATAGGCACCGATCCTGCGCATCGCGCTATCGATCAACGGCCGCACCTGTTTGTGCAGCACATCGCCGGAACTGGTGCGAAGATATTGCGTGCCGCCGTCACGGTGGGTGGCAATATCGGGAATATCAGTAAGCCGCATGCGCGCAATGGCGGCACGAAACACCGGCTTTGCCGCATGGGCGGCCATGCCGGCGGCATCGTTGAGCTGTCGCGTGATGCGATCCAGCCCGCCCACTTTGCCGACAGCGCCCAAAACATCGCCCAGCAGGCCGCCACCCCCGCCGACACCACCACCGACACTACCACCGATATGGCCAAGCCCCGGAATGGCGATGCGGATTGCCTGGTCATTGTAAAACGCGCCGGGCACGGCGAGGTGGTCGAGCGCATGATCCGATGCCGAACCCAGCAGGTTGGTGAGTGGCGAGCCAGGCGATTGTGCCCGGCCAGGGCCACCAACAGCAAACAGCGCCCCCATTGAGGCCAATGACGCGATAACCGCGCGCCGTTGCATGGGCGATGTTGGTGACATGGTGATTTCCCCCGTGCGGGCGGGCTGGGTTGGGTCGCCAGCGCCGGCACAGCAAACCTTGCCGCTTTGCGCTGCGCCAGTCCAGCCCTGCGAAGTGCTGCCCCGGCGTGCGCGGACACCTGCGCAGGCCCTTTTCCTTTTGACCACAATCCGGCTACAGGCGCAGATCATGAGCACCAGCGCAATCACCAGCAGCCAGCCGGATCTGCTGCCCGAAGGTCTTGAGGACCGCCTGCCGCGTGAAGCGGCGACCACCACGCGGGTCATGCGGGCGATTCATGGCGTGATGCATGGGCATGGCTATGACCGCGTGTTGCCGCCGATGGTTGAATTTGATGAAACGCTGGGCGCGCGGATGGCGGGTATCCGTTCGCGCAGGATGTTTCGGTTTGTTGATCCGCAAAGCCTGCGGATGTTGATTTTGCGCGGTGATCATACCCCGCAGATCGGCCGGATTGCGGCATCGCGGCTGTCGGCCGCGGCGCGCCCGTTGCGGCTGTGTTATGCCGGGCAGGTCGTGCTCATCCGCGGCGACGGGCTGGACCCGGCGCGTGAACGGCTGCAATGCGGCGCCGAACTGATCGGGGCGGACAATGTCGCGGCGGCCAGCGAGATCGTCGCCACCGCGATCGAGGCTTTGCAAGCTGCTGGCGCAACCGGTGTCAGTGTGGATTTTACGCTACCCGATCTGGTTGATGTGCTGGCGGCGCAGGCGCTGCCGCTGGCGCCCGACGCGATTGAGGGGGTGCGGCGAGAACTGGATACCAAGGATGCCGGTGGCCTGGTTGATGCCGGCGGTGCCGGCTATGTCCCCTTGCTGTATGCCACCGGTGATTTCGATCGCGCGATCGAGCGGCTGGCAGCGTTTGACACGACCGGGGTGCTGGCCGGACGCATTGCTGCCTTGCGCGAAATCTCTGTGCGGTTGGACGGGCGTGCGCGCCTGACGCTCGACCCCAGTGAGCGGCACGGTTTTGAATACCAGTCGTGGTTTGGTTTCACGCTCTATGCCGATGGGGTACGCGGCCTGCTGGGGCGGGGCGGAACCTATCGCATTGCCGGGCCGAACGGGGGTGAGGTGGCCACCGGGTTTTCGCTGTTCCCCGATGCGCTGATTGATCGCCTGGCGGTCGCGGAACCGGTTGAGGACTGTGTGTTTCTGCCACTGGGGCACGATGCCGACGCGGCCGCGCGGCTGCGTGCGATTGGCTGGCGCACGATCGCCGCGCTGTCTGCCACCGACAACGCTGCGGCATTGGGCTGCAGCCATCTGTTGACAGTTGATGGCCCGGTGCCGGTTTGACGGGATGACGCGGGCGGGATCGCGGGGGCGGGCCTTGACTTGGCCCACGATCTCCCGCAGTTGCGCCCCCGCGATATCGCAGGCCTGGTTGTCAGGCATGCCCGTTCCATCCGCGACGCCGAGACCTGTCGAAGGGCGTTTTGCGGATCACCCGGCAGGGGACAAATTGTAACCATGGCAAATGTTACCGTGATCGGCGCCCAGTGGGGCGATGAGGGCAAGGGCAAGATTGTCGATTGGCTGGCCAGCCGCGCCGACGCGGTGGTGCGGTTCCAGGGCGGCCACAACGCCGGCCACACGCTGGTGGTGGGCGACCAGGTCTACAAGCTGAGCCTGCTGCCATCGGGGATCGTAACCGGCACGTTGTCGATCATTGGCAACGGGGTGGTGCTGGACCCATGGGCGCTGCAGGCCGAAGTGGAAAAGCTGACCGCGCAAGGGGTTACGATCAACCCCGATAATTTTGCGATTGCCGACAATTGCCCGTTGATACTGCCCTTGCACCGCGATCTGGATGGATTGCGTGAAGCGGCGGCCGGTTCCGGCAAGATCGGGACCACCGGGCGCGGGATCGGCCCGGCCTATGAGGACAAAGTTGGTCGTCGCGCGATCCGGGTTTGCGATCTGGCGCATCTGGATTCGCTCGATACGCAATTGGCCCGGCTGTGCGCGCACCATGATGCCTTGCGTGCAGGGTTTGGCCAGCCGCCGGTTGATCGTGAGGCCCTGCTGACCGAATTGCGTGCCATCGCGCCCTATGTGCTGCAATTTGCGCAACCGGTGTGGAAGCGGCTGCAAACCGTGCGCAAGGCGGGCGCGCGCATCCTGTTCGAGGGCGCACAGGGCGTTCTGCTGGATGTCGATCACGGGACATATCCGTTTGTGACATCATCCAACACGGTGTCGGGAACCGCGGCGTCTGGTTCAGGGCTGGGGCCGGCGGCGACCGGATTTGTGCTGGGCATCGTTAAGGCCTATACCACCCGGGTCGGATCTGGTCCGTTCCCGACAGAACTGACCGATGACATTGGCCAGGAGCTGGGCGAACGCGGGCATGAATTTGGCACGGTGACCGGGCGCAAACGGCGCTGCGGCTGGTTTGATGCGGTGCTGGTGCGGCAGTCTTGTGCCATTTCCGGGGTTACCGGAATTGCCTTGACGAAGCTGGACGTGCTTGACGGGTTTGACAAAGTGCGGATCTGTACCGGCTATCGGTTGCACGGCAAAGTGCTGGATTATCTGCCCAGCCATGCTGCCGATCAGGCCGCGGTCGAACCGATTTACGAAGAAATGGACGGCTGGCACGGCACCACGGCCGGTGCGCGGTCGTGGGCCGATCTGCCGGCGCAGGCGATCAAATATATCCAGCGCGTGCAGGAATTGATCGAAACGCCGGTGGCGCTGGTGTCAACCTCACCCGAACGTGAGGACACGATTCTGGTGCGGGACCCGTTCATCGACTGAACCATGGTGCGATTCGCGCGCATATCATCCTATGCACTTGGCCTTGCGCTGTTGAGCGGAACGGCGCCGGGCCATGGTGCAGGCGTGGCGCAAGCGCAGCAGGTCGATCGGTTGCTGATCGAAAAAGCCGCGCGGCGGATCACGCTGTTCGCCGCCAGTGGCGCGGTGGTGCAGGTTTATCAAGCCATCCAGCTTGGCTGGCAACCGGTTGGCGCTAAGCACTTTGCCGGCGACGGACGCACGCCCGAAGGCCATTACCGGATTGATCGCGGGCTGGAAAACAGCGCTTATCACCTGGCGTTGCATGTGTCCTATCCGTCAACTGGCGATCGCGCCTTTGCCGCCGATCGGGGTCGCGATCCCGGTGGGGCGATCTTTATCCATGGTCAGCCAAACGGAATGGACCGTCCTGCCGGCGATTGGACCGCGGGGTGCATCGCGGTGGACAACCAGCAAATTGAGGAAATCTGGTCGCTGGTGGGTGATGATACCCCGGTCGACATTGTCCCTTGATCCAAATTCGAGGTATCCGTAGTTGACCTTATAGGCGTTTGTTCCACTCTTGTTCGCGTTTGGGCGCGAAAGGATCAGAGGAAACATGGGACAGACTGCACCGCAGTTCGAATACGGCAGTGGCGAATCCGGGTCTGGCCATGGATTTGATGGCGGAGCGGGATTTTCCCCGGTCGGCCGATCGGGGCTTGCTGTCTCAATCTTTGCCGATCGCGGTTATCTGCGGGCGGAAATGGCTGAGGATGCCGCTGCTGCAGGGCTTCGCGTGGCACAAACGACGGATCTTGCCCGGTTGCTTGAACCGGGTGATCCGCCGTCTTTGCCCGATCTTGTGCTGGTGGATTGCCCGGTAATTGACGGGGCCGAACTGGCTGCGCTGTCACGGCTTGATCTGAGGGCATCGCAGGCGGGGTCGCATCTGGTGGTTTCGACTTCCATGGGTTCGCTGGATGAGGTGTTTGGTTGCCTTGACAAGGCTGATACACAGATTCTGGTCACCCCCAGCCGCGCGGACCGTGTGATTGCGCTTGGCCGTGTCCTGGCGCGGTCGGGAAACCGGGTGCGCGAACTGTCGGAGGAAGACCGGCTGAGCCTGTTGCGGTTGACCGAGCAGGTAAGCCAGATCGCGCACAAGCTGGAAAAGCTGTCGTCGCATGGCGCGGCAGAGACGCCTGGCGCATTCCGTTTTGAAAATCAGGCTGGATATACCGCCAAGGTTGATGCCAAGCTTGATCCCCAATTTGATGGTGGCAGCGACCGCTTGGTCAGGGCGTCGCGGCCGCCGCTGCCCGATCCACGGCTGGTGCGCAAGATCATTCGCCAGCGCCAATTGCGCGCACGGTTTTTTGAAGGCGACCTGTTTGCCGATCCGGCGTGGGACATGTTGCTGGATCTGACGGCTGCAAGAGTTGAGCATGTGCGTGTTTCGGTGACGTCGCTGTGCATCGCATCGGGAGTTCCACCGACCACAGCGCTGCGCTGGATTGGGCAGATGACTGATGCTGGTTTGTTGCAGCGGGTGGACGACGAAACCGACCGGCGTCGTGCTTTCATTACGCTGACGGACAAGGCTGCGGACGCCATGGCACGGTATTTTTCCGAACTTGGCGCCAGCGCAGCGAGCCTTGTGTAGAAACATCTTTCGTATGCAGGGCTGGGGGCTTTTTCACCTGCGCCCTGCTGCGAGACCCACACAGTTGATCTTTGCGGCGGTGGATCTGGCGGAGGTTGGCGATTGCGTTGGGTGGTGTCAGAGGTGGCCTTGGCCGTATCATGAAATGCGCCAAACCGCCCAGGAGGTCAGCCTTCGCCGTGCGACAGGTGCGCAGAAGGTTCATGCGGAATTGGTCTTTCGCGGATGAGCGATGCCAACGTGTGCCAGCCGTTTTCTTCGGCGCATGTATCAAGGCTTTGTTGCAGGTCGCGATACCGGATCAAGACATTGAGCCCAAATTCGGTCAAGTGCGCGCCACCGGCAGCCCGACCTGGCGTAGTTTCTACAAGGCGGCTTTGCCAGCATCGGTTCATGACATCGACCAATTGCCATGCACGCCGATAACTCATTCCCATCTGGCGGGCTGCGCCGGCGATCGAACCCGTGGAAGCAATGCGTTCCAACAGGTCGGCTTTTCCAGGACCCATGGCGATTGCATCATCGCACAACACTTGCAGTTTCAGCTTGATAGTCTGCTTCACCGCATGCCCCGCACCACAATCTCTACTGCGGCATCTTTGCGCAGTCGTGCGCGTAGATCAAGCGATTGCAAGAAGTTGCGGCAGGCGGAAGCCTATCCCACAATTGCGATCGATTCGGTGACCATGCGCTCGCCAAGGCGGCGTCCCGATAACCAGGCGGATTCAATCCGGGGGCCAATCAGCCAATCGCCGCAAGCGCCAACCTGCAAAGCTGGATTCCAAAGGCAGCCCACGCCTGTTCCCGCCGACAAGGCGTAACGCCAGCGGTGGATTGACTGGCCCACCGGCGCGGGTAGCGCTGCCCCTATTTCCTCCTCTAGCGCTTTGAACAAATGCGCGCCGACATCTGTTTGGGATTTTTCAAGGTTTTGTAAAGACCATTGCGGAGTCGCCTGAACGACCCAACTTTCGGGACCAGAACGACCGGGCTTTTCGTTGTCGCGTGTCGCCCACGCCACGATGCCGGAATCGCGGATCAGCCCGGTATGATGATCCAGCCGTTCCGAAAAGGCATACATGGCGGCCCAGCATGGTTGTGATCGCGCAAATAGCGCCGCCTGGGCAAGTTGAAAGTCATGCAGGGTGAGGATCGGCGCTGTTTGTTCAGCGGGCAGAGCAAGCACGACAGAGTCGTAAAGTGTGTCGCCCTGACCATCGCCAACCAGTTGCCAGTGCTTGCCTTGTCGTTTCAACCCTTTGATCAAGGATGAAAAGGTTACGTCCTGCAATCCCGCCAGGTGGCGCACGATCGTATTCATGGCGGGTACGCCAACATAAGCGTCGGGGCGTGCGATCGGCCACCTTGCGACGAGGCCCTGCGCCTCCCAACTACCGACTTGCTCGGCAAATGCCGCGTCGCGCACCGTAAAGTATTGCGCACCGAAATCGAACACGGCTGGGCCCACTGTTGTTTCGATGCGGCGACTGGCCATCCGGCCACCAGGCCCGCGGCCCTTGTCAAACAGGCTGACTTTGAACCCCGCCAGTTTAAGCGTCTGAGCACAGGACAGGCCAGAAATGCCCGCCCCGATGATTGCCACATGTTGCACGATCAGCTGGCCCTATCCGTGGCCCATGAGCGATAGCACTTCTTTTCGGCTGGTCGCATCGTCAAGAAAGCAGCCTAGCATGCGGCTGGTGACCATACCTACGCCCGGGGTGCGCACACCGCGACCGGTCATGCATCCATGCTGTGCCTCAATCACCACAGCGACGCCTTGCGGATGCAGATTGTCCCAGATGCAGCGCGCGACTTCGCTCGTCAAACGCTCTTGAATTTGAAGCCTGCTGGCATACCCCTGAAGCACCCGCGCCAGTTTCGAAATCCCCACGACCCGGTTGCGCGGCAGATAGGCAATCGACGCCAATCCTGTGATCGGCGCAAGGTGGTGTTCGCAATGCGATTGGAATGGTATATTTTTCAGCAGAACGACCTCGTCATAACCCGCCACTTCACTAAAGGTGCGTCGAAGGTGAATCCCCGGATCATCTTGATAGCCTGCGCAATATTCTTTCCACGCACGGCCGACGCGTGAGGGGGTATCGATCAGCCCTTCGCGATCAGGGTTTTCTCCGGCCCAGCGCAGCAAAGTGCGGATTGCGTCCTGCACGTTGTCAGGCACCTCAGCCCTTGCACTATGCCGGTGGCTGGCGGATTGCGCGCTGGCATCGTTGCCTGGGCCACAGTCAGTGTCGATGTCCTCGACATCCAGCGCAACATAGTTCATTCAGAACGTTCCTTTCGCACCCCATGCGCATTTGGTGCGAGTGGTGTTGACTTTCGCCCTCGGCAAGCCGGTTTCGGCTGTCCCCGGGGTACAGCCGGAAGATCGGCGTCGGGTACGACAGTGACAACATGGTCCAAAGGGCAGTTGTGCTGGTGGCGACAAAAGCGTTGGGAGCATGCATGTCGATAAGTGTCATGATAGAAAACAGTTCGGTCGCCGCGGTCGTGAGTGACCCGCGTTTGCCCGACAATCCTATTATTGCCTGCAATCAGGCTTTCGTGGATTTGACCGGATACAGCCCGGACGAAATCGTCGGTCGCAACTGCCGCTTTCTGCGCGGACCGGGAACCGAAAGCGCCCTCAGCGACGAATTGCGCTCCGGGATCGCTGCTCGTGTGCCGGTGATGGTCGAAATCCTCAACTACAAGAAAAATGGAACACCATTTCGCAACGCAGTGATGGTCGCTCCGATTTTCGATGCAGAGGGCGAGCTGGAATACTTTCTCGGGTCCCAGGTCGAGCTTTCCGCCGGAGCGGATGAAGCACGCAAGTCGCGTGCGGTGATAGCGCGGGAAAAGGTTGAAGGGCTGCCGAAACGCCAACGCGAAATCCTGGAGTGCATCGCTGCAGGAAAGCTCAACAAACAGATCGCGTGGGAGCTGCAGTTGAGTGAACGCACGGTCAAACTGCACCGTGCCGCAGTTTTAAAGGCACTCAGCGTCAGGACGAGCGCCGATGCAATTCGCATGGCGATCGAAGCCGGTCTGTAGCGGCGGCGACGCAAAGGCTTCACTTGGCGAAACCGATCCGCCTATGTATAGGCAGCGTCGGTGTGCGGGCGTGGCGGAACAGGTAGACGCAGCGGACTTAAGATTGATCGATGCTTGGGTGCGCGTCGGGAAACCGGCGCTGCAGAACTGCTCAAATTCGGGGAAACCTTTGATCTGGCAATCCCGAGCCAAGTCCTTGTGAATAGTTCACAGGGGAAGGTGTAGAGACTAGACGGGCAGCACCTAACCCTCGAATGCGAGGCAGGGTGAAGGGATAGTCCAGACCACGAACACGGGTTGCAAAGTTTTCAACCCATGGCGGCGAAAGCCGAAGTTGGTACGAAAATCCGTTGGGCATTGCCCGTGCCGGTTCAAATCCGGCCGCCCGCACCACACGTCTCAACCGCTTTTCACATGTTCGACGCTGACGGAATGCACCCCGTCCATCTACTCTGCACTGTTGCGCGGTAACGGATCGATGGTCGATGCCCAGTCATGCGCTGCGATCGCATAAGTCACCGCGTCGGTGCAGGCGTGCACGTCCCGGCTGGATACCATGATGGCATCGGCGGGCACCGGCGGAGAAGTTGCGGCACTGCCACTCGCGGCGCTGGCAATGGCCGCCCCGGCACCGCGTGCAACGTCTGTGGCGCGCAAGCGGTGGCTGACAATGTAAACATCAGCAGCAGGCTGTGCGTTTGCCAGTTGGGTTTGATATGCATGATCCGCCTCGTTCGCTTTGGCCTGGTACACGGCCCTTTGATGGTGCAGCGCTTCCGCCGCGATCCGGGTCGCTTCGGATTGCGCGGCCATGATGTGCGCTTTGTCGGCCCTCAGCCGGGCGATCGTACGGTCTTTCACCTCGATCACATGCCAGCACAGCGCGAGCAGCGCCGCACAGAGCGCCAGAGCCGCCGGATAAGGGTTGCGGGTCGCCGATGCCCATCCTGCCGCGCCAGCGCGCGCCAAACGGTTTGGCAGGCCCAAGGCCTTGATGATCAGCCAGATCGCGCCGATCACGGCTTGGGCTCCGTCCCGTTGGTGCCCCAAATCAGCCCACCGATCGCGGCGACAATCAGCGGGACATAGACCTGCAGCGCAGCCAGGAGGGTGGCCCATGTGTCCACGCTGGCGGTTTTGGTGACCACCGTGGCGGCCGCCGCGACGGGCAGCAGGATCAGCAGCACGATCGCGATCGCCATGCCGATCAGGCGGCCGATGGCCACGGTTTCATTGTCGGCGCCGGTCAGCGCCTGTTTCAGCCAGGTCATGTCATTGTCCCCCCAGGATCTGTTGCAGGATTGGCATGATGTCGGTCGGCACGGGGCGCACCGGGCGGTGCCCAGGCTTGCTGACGTTTCAGGCGTTCGCCCAATCGGCATGCTCGCTCGCGTCGGTGCTCCAATGAAACGACAGCGCAGCGGCCAGTTGCCCATCGTTGAGCGGGTGGCCAGCGAAAGCGCGGTTGATGGCGGGCATATAGACGGCATTGAGACGGGCGGTCGACGCTCGGATGCAATCCACCAGCGGCGCGGGCCGGTGGACTTGGTCCTGCACAGCGATCTTGGCCGACGCGGTCAGGCCCATGGCCCATGTCCAATTGGGCGGATCGGCGCTGTCCAGATAGCTTTCGAGGGCAATACCTTCCTCGGTCGCCAGATAGGCGACGGCACGGGGTGTCAGTTGCATGGGGATTGCCTTTGTTGGTACATCGCCGCCGATCATTCTGGCGCGTCGCCGGATTTCTTGCGCAGATCATCGAGCAGGTGCCTGGCGCGCAGCAGGACCGGGGCGGTGGGGTCGAATTCCTTGATTTTCAGCCATAGCAATTCGATCACGGTCAGTTGGATCGCGCGGCGCTCGTGGCTTTCGCGTTCGCGCTGGCGACATTCGTCCAGCTGTTCTTCGATGCCGACAAAGCGGCGCTCGATCTTGTCCCAGACAAATTTTCCAGCGGCGCCGATCGTTGTCAGCGCGCCACCGCTACCGACCACCAGGGTCACGATATCTGTCACGTTGCTCAAAGTTCGACCTCCGGGCATTAAAAAGCCGTCCGGAGGCGGCGTGAGTGATCAGGGCCAGCGGACGGAGTCAAGTGAGTGGCCGCGTTGTGGAGGTCAGGCTGTGACATCCGGTCATACCGCCGCCCCCGTCGCATCCACCCAAGCGGCGCCCGTCCACCAGATCGGCTTGCCATTCGCGTTAAGCGTAGTGTCGAAATAAAGATAACCCATGTCAGCAACACCCAGCGCGGGGCGGCTCACTGTTACATTCTTGGTTGCGCGCGGCCCGATACTCGACCAGTTCCCGGTGGCAGCACCCGTTGCGATGTATTGGCGTTTGTTCGTATAATCCCAATAGAGTTCTCCTTCGAGGCGCGGAGCAATTACACCGTAGGGTGAACCACTTCCGCGCCGCATCAAGGGCGCTTCCATCGCTGTGCCATCCGGTGTTTTGATAAATAAAACTGCGTTGGCATTGGTGGAACCAACCCAGCAAACACCGCCAGATACGATATTGGTGTTTACAGAACGGATTTGAAGAGCAATTGGGTCGGATACTTTG
>NZ_JBBATI010000024.1:0-66718 GCF_040398825.1 Novosphingobium sp. | reverse complement strand
GGGTGGGGAGGCGGGGCGGGCGGTATGAGTCGCGCTTTGCGCGAGTTGGTATCAGACAATCGCGGAGCGTCAATCATCACACCCGGCACGCCCGCGGGCTATAGCCGAAATGCCGCGAAAACGCGCGGGCAAAGCTGGCGTTTTCGGCATAGCCCACCGCCAGCGCAATATCGGCCACGCTGCGGCTGGTTTCGCGCAGCATGCGTTCGGCCGCGACCATGCGATGGTCATCCAGCAGCGCCCGCCAACCGGTGCCGGCGGCGCGCAGGCGGCGGTGCAAGGTTGGCGCCGACAGGCCCAACGCGCGCGCCACTGCGGCCACCTGCGGCGGGCGATCGAGCGGGGCCTGGGCGATTGCCGCGCGCACCCGGTCGATCAGCCCGGCCCCGCCGGCAGTCCCTGCACGGCGGCGCAAATGGTCCTCCATGATCGGGTGCAGCACCGGGCTGAGCACACGCCCGCGATGCGCCAGATGCCCGGCGGGAAAGACCAGCAGGTTGGTATCCTGTTCAAAAAATACATCGCAGCCGAAATGATCGCGATAGACCGCATAGGGCCCGGCGCGCTGGTGTTCAAACCGCACCTCGGCCAGTTCGATCGTGCCGCCGGTATATTGCCGTGCCAGGCTGAACATCGCGCTGATCGAATATTCGGCATCCTGCCGCCGGAACGGCAGCGCGGGATCGACCACCTGGTATTCAAACGTGGCCAGATTGTGCGCCACGTCGAACCGGTTGCGCGATGCCTGCTGCATGGTGTCGAGATAGCGGGTGAAACTGGCGAACGCCGTGCCCAGATCGGGCGCGCTGAGAAACAGGAAGCTGAGCGGCCCGATGCTGTCCGACCCGACCAGCCGCCCGGCATGCAGCCCGAACGACGGGTTGCGCGACAAGGCGGCGGCGCGTTCGAAAAACACCAGAAACAGCTTTAGCGGGATTTCGGTATCGGCGCCCTCGATCGCGTCGCGGTCCAGCCCAAGATCGGCAAGAAGCCCGGCCGCCGACCGCCCGGTCAATTCCAGGCAATTGGCGACATGGCGCAGAAACTGTGCCGCGATGACGGGTTCGGCCATCGCGGCACCATGTCGCGTAGCTGCGTCGCGATCAACAGGTCACTTTTCTTCGACGGCGGATTCGTAATGCGCGGCGCCGGCACCGCGCGCCGCGCGTTGGCCGCGAAATTCCCAATCGCCGCCCATTGCGGTCGAAATCACCTCTTCAGATGCGGTCGGCTGCGCGCCGCAATCGTCGCGGATCGGGGTCGGCCCGTGAACAATGGTGTTGGTCAGGCGGCCCAGCCCTTCGACCTCGACCTCAACCACGTCGCCCGGCTGCACCGGGCGGCTGTTGGCGGGGGTGCCCGACAACAGCACATCGCCCGGTTCCAGCGTGATGGTCCGCGCGATGTCGGCCACCAGATAGTGCATGTCCCATTCCATTTCGCTGGTATTGCCGTCCTGGCGCACCACGCCGTTGACCAGCGTGCGAATGCCCTTGTTGCGAAAATCCCACCCGGTCACCAGGCCCGGCCCGATCGGGCACAGCGTGTCCGATCCCTTCACCCGCAGCATCGATCCGGCATCGGTATCGCGGAAATCGTGCAGCCCGTAATCGTTGGCGGGGCTGTAACCCAGGATGTAATCGCCCGCCTCATCAGGGGAAATGTTGCGGCAGGTGCGGCCGATCACGATCGCGATTTCGCCTTCGTAATTCAGCCAGTTGCAGCGTTCGGGGCGCACCACCGCACCTTTGTGGGTGTTGAGCGCGGTCAGCGGTTTTTGAAAATAGGTGGGCGCAGGCGGCAGTTTCGTAATGAATTCGCGCACCCTGCTGATATAATTCAGGTGGACGCAGATGATCTTTGACGGGTTGCACGGCGCCAGATGCACCGCAGCATCCACCCCCACGCTGCGCCCGTCGCGCGTGACCAGTTCATCAACCTGGCGGGTGGCGAGGATCGGATAGCCATCAAGCAGAATGCGGCGATATTCGGTGGTCATGGCGGTGTGGTCCCAGAATCAGGCAATGCGGCAGGCGTTGGCCCGGTCATAGCGCAGCCGCGCCACATCTGGCTTTGGCCGTTGCGGCCAAGCTTGCCCTGCGCGATGGACTAGAACAACCGTCAACCATCAATCGTAAACCGCGCGCGCACCGCCCGCGCCACACTACCGATCAAGAGGCACGCATGACCGATCTGAAGGGCCTGTTTTATCCCCGCACCCCGACCGGACGCGCCAGCATCGTACCCCCGGTGCCATGGCATTATTCGGGCGAACTGATCACGCTGGAATACCGCACCGACCCGGCCAAAGTGGCGGCGCTGCTGCCCGCCGGGTTCACCCTGGCCGATGAAGACCCGGGCGCGGTCGCCGCGATCTGGGCCGACTGGCAATCGACCAGCGATGATCCCGCGCAAGTGCTCGACCCGGTGCGCGTGCAGTACAAGGAAATGTTCATCGTCGTGCGCTGCCAGTTTCAGGGCCGCACGTGGTCGCGCTGCGTCTATATCTGGGTGGACAAGGATTTTGCGATGCTGCGCGGGCAGCATCAGGGCTATCCCAAAAAGCTGGGCAGCATCCACATGAGCCGCCCGGTGGTGGTGGGCAAGGCCGGACCACGGCTGGAACCGGGCGGCACCTTTGGCGTGACGCTGGCGGCCAGCGACCGGCGACTGGCCGAAGGGCGGTTCACCATCACTGGCCCGGCCAAGGCCCCCGGGTTCGTCAACGGGCTGCCGATGGTGCACAACCGCTGGTTGCCGGCGATCGAAACCGACGGCCGCCAAAGCCTGGACGAAGTGGTGACGATGTCGAGCTATGACGTCGATTTCGGCCGCTGCTTTACCGGCGATTTCGATCTGGCGTATTTTGATTCGCCGGTGGAGGAACTGCTGGACATCGCGCCGCAGGAAAAGATCGCCGCGTACTGGCACGAAGTCGGCGTGTCATGGCGCGCGGGCACCACGCTGGCGCGCAACAATCTGGCCTGATCACCCGTTTACTGGCCCTTGCGAACCTGCTTCACAGCGGTCAGCGATGCGGGATTCGCAGGGTGGGATGATGATGCTGAAAAACGCGTGGTATGTGGCGGCCTGGGCCGATGAGATTGACCAAGGCCCGATCGAGCGTCAGATCGTCGGCGACCATGTTGTGCTGTGGCGCCGCGACGATGGCAGCCCGGCCGCGGTATCGGCGTTCTGTTCGCACCGGCGGCTGTCGCTGGCGAATGGGCGCGTCATCGGGAACCGCATTGTCTGCGGCTATCACGGGCTGGAATTCGCCGCCGATGGCACGTGCGTCACTGTGCCGTGCCAGCATGCCGTGCCAAAGGGCGCCGACATCCGCGGCTATCCGGTCGAACAGCGCTGGGGGCTGGTGTGGATATGGATGGGCGATGCGGCCCGCGCCGATCCCGCCACGATCATCGATGTGCCGCACTGGGGATCGGCCGATTGGGGATATAACCGCGGCGCGGCGATGCCCTATGATTGCCATTACCTGTTGATCACCGACAATCTGCTCGATCCGTCGCATGTCGCCTGGGTTCACCCCACCAGCTTTGGCGGCGCGGATGGCAGCAATGTGCCGATGCGCGTGCGCGAAGGCGCGGCTGGCGTGACCGTGTCGCGCTGGATTCGCGATGCCCCGGTCACGCCGTTCTACCGCGATCTGGTCCCGTTTGCGGGCAACGCCGATCGGTTGCAGCAATACGAGGTGCGCTATCCCGCGCTGGCGGTGATCAAGGCGGTGATCGTGCCGGCCGGCACTGGCGGTGCCAAAGACGACTGGGGCACCACCCCCGGCGCCGACGCCTTCGTGATGGATTCGTACAATTTCATCACCCCCGAAAACGATCACCGCAGCCGCTACTACTGGTTTCAGCTGCGCAATGTGCGCCCCGCCGATGCCGACCTGTCGGATGCCATGTCGGCCGCCGTGCTGGCAGCGTTTTCCGAAGACCTGGCCGTGCTGAACGAGGTCCAACGCGGCATGGACAGTGCCCCGGCATCCGCCATTTCGATCGCCACCGATGCCGGCCCCCTGCGCTTTCGCCACCGCCTGGCGCAGATGGTGGCCGCCGAACAGGGCTGATGGACCGCGCCTCAGGCCGCAGCCGCGGCCATGGCATCCAGCACCAGCGCGGCATGTTCGCGCCGGCAGATCAACAGATCGGGCATATAAGTATCGCGCTGGTTGTAGACCAGCGGTGAACCGTCAGCACGGCTGGCGTGGAGGCCATGTGCCAGCGCGACCGCCACCGGCGCACACGAATCCCATTCATATTGCCCGCCGGTGTGCAGATAGATATCGGCCTGCCCCAGCACCACCGCCATCGCCTTTGCCCCGGCGCTGCCCATCGGGATCAGTTCGGCATCCAGCGCGGCGGCCACCGCCAGCGCCTCTTTGGCCGGGCGGGTGCGGCTGACCACCATGCGCAGGCGCGTGGGCGCGGGCGGCACCACCACCGGCGCATCGCTGCGCAGCACCAGACCTGCACCTGGCAGCGCGACTGCGCCCAGCGTTGCCACACCATCCACCGCCATCCCGACATGCACCGCCCAATCGGCACGCGCTTCGCCATATTCGCGCGTGCCATCGACCGGATCGACAATCCACACACGCGCATGGTTCAGCCGGTCGAGGTTGTCCTTTTCCTCTTCCGACAACAGCGCGTCGTCACCGCGGGCCGCGCGCAGGGCGTGGCACAGAAATTCATTGGCGGTGGCATCGCCCGCCTTGCCCAGCGCCTTGGCTGCGAACACGCCGCTGTCGCGCACGTTCAGCAGGATGCGCCCGGCGATGTCGGCCAGATGCGCGGCAAGTTCACAGTCATTCATGGCCGGTCCTTATTTCAGCGGCAGCAGCAGGCGGACGATGTGGTCGGCCGCCTCTGCGGCGGACATCTTGCCGGTGTTGACGCGGATTTCGGGGTTTTCCGGCGCTTCATAGGGGCTGTCGATGCCGGTGAAGTTTTTCAGCGTGCCGGCTCGCGCCTTTTTGTACAGGCCCTTCACATCGCGCGCCTCGGCCACTTCCAGCGGGGTATCAACATGGATTTCGATGAATTCGCCCGCCGGCAGCATCGCGCGCACCATGTCGCGTTCGGCGCGGAACGGGCTGATGAACGCGGTCAGCACGATCAGGCCCGCATCGGCCATCAGCCGGGCAACTTCACCCACGCGCCGGATGTTTTCGATACGGTCGGATTCGGTAAAGCCCAGATCCTTGTTCAGCCCGTGGCGCACATTGTCACCATCCAGCAGGAAGGTGTGCCGGTTCATCAGGTTGAGCCGCTTTTCCACCTCGTTGGCGATGGTGCTTTTGCCCGCACCTGACAGGCCGGTAAACCACAGCACGCGCGGCGTCTGATTTTTCAGCCGGGCGTGTTCTTCGCGGGTCACGTCGGTCGCCTGCCAATGCACGTTCTGCGCGCGGCGCAGCGCGAAATGCAGCATGCCCGCCGCCACCGTGGCATTGGTGATCTTGTCGATCAGGATAAACCCGCCCAGCGCGCGGTTTGCATCATAGGCATCAAACACGATCGGCTTGTCGGTGGTCAGTTCGACCACGCCGATTGCGTTCAGATCCAGCGTCTTGGCCGCCATGTGTTCCATGGTGTTGACGTTCACGACATATTTGGGTTGCTGCACCGTCGCCGACACCGTCTGGGTCGCCAGTTTCAGCCAATAGCCGCGCCCGGCCGTCATCGCTTCATCGTTCAGCCACACCAAAGTGGCTTCGAACTGGTCGGCCACTTCGGGCGGGTTATCCGCCAGCGCGATGACATCCCCGCGCGAACAGTCGATTTCATCGGCCAGGCACAGCGTGACCGACTGGCCCGCGACCGCGCGATCCAGATCGCCATCCAGCGTGACCACGCGCGCGACAGTGCTGGTCTTGCCCGATGGCAGCACGCGAATGGCATCGCCCGGCTGCACCGCGCCGGTGGCAATCAGCCCGGAAAAGCCACGGAAATCCAGATTGGGCCGGTTGACCCACTGCACCGGCATGCGGAACGGTTTGTCGGCATCAATCGACGACAGCACTTCGACCGTTTCCAGATGCTCGATCAGCGTCGGGCCACTGTACCACGGGGTATGCGGCGACCGGGTGGTGACATTGTCGCCGGCAAAGCCCGAAATCGGCATGGCGGTGAAGCGGTCGATGCCGATCGACCGCGCAAATTCCGCATATTCGCTGACGATCGCGTCATAGCGCGCCTGATCATAATCGATCAGGTCCATCTTGTTGACGGCCAGCACCACGTTGCGGATGCCGATCAGGTGGCACAGATAGGAATGGCGCCGCGTCTGCACCAGCACGCCCTTGCGCGCATCGATCAGGATCACCGCCAGATCGGCGGTCGATGCGCCGGTGACCATGTTGCGGGTATACTGTTCGTGCCCGGGGCAATCGGCGACGATGAACTTGCGCTTTTCGGTGTTGAAAAAGCGATAGGCGACATCGATGGTGATGCCCTGTTCGCGTTCCGCCGCCAGCCCATCGACCAGCAGCGCAAAATCGATCGCCTGGCCCTGGGTGCCGACCTTTTTGGAATCCGCCTCCAGCGCGGCCAGCTGGTCTTCAAAGATCATCTTCGAATCGTACAGCAGCCGCCCGATCAGCGTCGATTTGCCATCATCGACACTGCCGCAGGTGATGAACCGCAGCATGGTCTTGTGCTGGTGCAGATCGAGATAGGCATCGATATCCTGCGCGATCAGGTCTTCGACGACATAAACGGGATTTTCCGGGACCGGGTTTTCGGGGACAGCGGTTTCGGGCGTGATCAGGTCGGCCATCAGAAATACCCCTGCTGCTTTTTCAGTTCCATGCCCGCGCCGCCGGCATCCTTGTCAATCACGCGCCCCTGGCGTTCGCTGGTGGTGGTCAGTAGCGTTTCCTGGATGACCTCGGGCAGCGTGGTGGCCGTGCTTTCGACCGCGCCGGTCAGCGGAAAGCAGCCCAGCGTGCGAAACCGGATCGACCGTTCGGTAATTTCCGGCCGGCGGCCCAGCACCTGTTCGATGCGTTCGAGATCATCGGCCATGAACAATTGCCCGTCCCATTCATAGGTCGGGCGCTTTGCGGCAAAATACAGGGGCACGATCGGCACATTGTTGAGATGGATGTATTGCCACACGTCCAGTTCGGTCCAGTTCGAGATCGGGAACACGCGGATCGATTCGTTCTTGTTTTTCCGGGCGTTGTACAGGTTCCACAATTCCGGGCGCTGGTTCTTCGGGTCCCAGCCGTGGCTGGCGGTGCGGAACGAAAAGATGCGTTCCTTGGCGCGCGATTTTTCTTCGTCACGCCGTGCGCCGCCAAACGCTGCATCGAACTGCCATTTGTCGAGCGCCTGTTTCAACCCTTCGGTCTTCCACATGTCGGTGTGCAGCGCGCCATGGTCGAACGGGTTGATGCCGCGCTCTTTCGCCTCCGGGTTCTGGTACACCAGCAATTCCATGCCCGATTGCGCCGCCACCTGATCACGCAGCGCGTACATTTCGCGGAATTTCCACGTGGTATCGACATGCAGCAGCGGAAACGGCGGCGGCGACGGATAAAACGCCTTGCGCGCCAGATGCAGCATCACCGCGCTGTCCTTGCCCACCGAATAGAGCATGACCGGGTTGGTCGCCTCGGCCACCACTTCACGCATGATGTGGATCGCCTCAGCCTCCAGCCGGGCCAGGTGGGTTAGCGTTGATCGTTCGGATGCGACGGACATGATCACCTGCTGCTGTGTGTGCGCGATGGGAACCAGATGGCGCGTGACCTTTGCCCCGAAACCTCCCATATGGGAGCAAATTGGCAATACCCCCGTATATGCAACGAAAGCTGGCGCCATGGCCGTCCTGCCCGCCGACCAACGTGACCTGTTCCTGCCGCTGATCGATGGGATCGGCGAAAGCCCGCCGTGGACCACGTTTCTGCGCAATCTGGTGGCGCGCACCAATGCGCGCCGCGCGTTCCTGATGATTGCGACGGATGATCAACCCGTGCTGATCCACGCCTCTGCGCCGCGCGCCGCGCAAGAAGACCCGCTGGATTTCGAGCGGCTGGATGCGCTGCACCTGCACCCCGATGGCGCGTTGCGGCCGGGGCGGATCTACGATCTTGATGAAATGGTCGACTATGGCGACCCGGCGCAACTGGCGCGACAGCGCACCACGCTGGATGCGATGGGCGTGCGCTATGGCCGCTGGCTGCGTGTTTGCGCCGGAGACAATGCCGAAGCGATGTTGGTGCTGGTGCGCGAGCGAGAGGATTTTGGCGGCGCGGCGGTCGCACTGCTGGGCGCGGTGGCGGCGCACATGACCGCCACGCTGGGCATGCTGGCCACCCTGCGCCACCAGCGGTTGCAGACCGCGATGGCATGCGCAACGCTGGCGCGGCTGGGCGTGGGGCAGATTGCGCTCAACACCGCCGCGCACGTCATCGCCGCCGATGATCTGGCGCTGATCACGCTGCCATTCCTGCAAGAACCCGGCCAGCGCGCCACTCGCCGGCTGAACCTGCGCCCCGACGTGGCGCGTCGGCTGGAGGCGCTGTGCGGCAGCCTGTCAGGCACGGCACCGGCCGTTCCGGAACTGCTGCGCATCGATGAGGCACGCGCGATCGATCTGCTGCTGCGGCGGTCGGATACCGGGCCGGAAATCATTGGCAGCCTGCGCACCGGTCGCCGCGAACCCGCGCGCCCGGCGATCCGCATCCTCGCCCGCCTGCACGGCCTGTCGGACAATGAGGCCGCGCTCGCCCACGCGCTGTCACAAGGCGAATCGCTGGCCGAGGCAGGCCAGCGCCTGCGCCTGACCCCCGAAACCGCCCGCAACTATTCCAAACGCATCTATGCCAAGACCGGCACGCGCGGCCAGGCCGATCTGGTGCGATTGGTGCTGACCGGGTTGGCGGTGCTGGCCTGAAATCCCACGCTATTTCCCTGCCGGTTGCCAGGTCTGCCGGACAAAGCCGCAATGATCGGTCTGGCCCTCGCACGCGGTCGTCAGCGCCACCAATGTGCCGTCCTTAAGGCGGATCAGGCCATAGCCGGCGCGGTCGTTGAGATAGACGAGGTAATAGGGCCAGTCCGTCGCTACCCCCAATCGCGCCGGCAGATCCTGACGGCCCGGCCCATCGCCCAGCTTTTGCCGTTCAAACCGCACGTCGCTGCATTTGCCATTGGCAAAGCAAATCGCACCGCCGGCTACTGAAAGGCTGCTGCCGGCACGCGGCAGTGGTGGCAATGTGTCCGGCGCACGAAAATCACCGATTGCGGTGATTGCCCCGACCGTCCAGCGCCCCTCAAGTCCGGTGCTGCGTCTGGCCGTCGGCTTCGTGCGATGGTGGCGGTGGGGCCCAAGGTCGGTCCGCGTTGCGGTACGGACCTGACCGTCACCGGCGTGCGCAGCCGTGGCCAGGGTCGCCGACACGGGAACGGCCAGCCCCAACGCGATCATCATCCCGATGCCCAACCGCACGCGCGTCATCCTGTTCCATCCTGCCGGTTATTTCGGCTTGGCATCGTCCACCGTCGGCGGCATTTTCGTTTTCAGAAAATCCGCTTCCTTGCCCACGCGCAATTTGTACCAGTCTTCCTGAACGTCGTACGACCGCAGCGCGTCCACCGCGTCCTGCCATTTACCGGTGGTTGCCGCGGTGTAGAATTTTTTGGCCACCAGCGTATCGGGCATGCCGGTACCCTGGTGAAACGTGCGGGAAAACAGCACGGTCTGCCACGGCGCGGGCAGAGCGGCAAAGGCCGGAACCGCCTTTGCCCGCCGCGCATTCCACGATGCAATGGCCGATGTCAGGTGCTGGCCATGGATGATCAGATCGATGCCATCGGCCTCATCCTTGGTGATCACCGGGACCGGCCCGATCTCCGCCACGCGGGCCAGCACCTCGGCGCGGGTTTTGCCCTTGAACCGCACGTCGGCATAGGGGAGCAAGCGGTCGACCACCGATTGCGCAAACCCCAGCGTGGACATTTCATCCTCTGACTTTTGCCCGATGTCGAACCCGGTAGCGATGGTCATGCCGCTTTTGCCGGCCACTTTGCCGCTGGCCTTGATGATCGGCACATAGCCGTGCAGGTATTGCCCGCCTTCCCATTGCCCCAGATAGGCAAAATCAACCGCAGTGCCATTCTGGCCATTCAGCTTGCGATAGACCGCCGGGTCGGTTTTCTGCGCCGACCATTGCGGGACCGTGGCATTCATAACCCACAGCCGCTGGTCAAACAGCATCTGCCCGACATCGGCGATGGCCTGGGCATCGCCTGACCGGCCTGCGGGCAAGGGCGTGCTGCGGTCCATATCGCGCAACAGCGCGGTGGCATTGCGCCCCACGGTGATCCGCCGCAAAAACGCGGTGGCACTGTCCAGCGTGTTGAATTTTTCGGTCTTGTCCTGCCACGCGGGCGCCAGCACTGTGGTGAGGAAAACCCATTGCCGCTTGCCTTCGCGGATCGACGGTTGCAGGTGCAACCATCGACGTATCGCCTCGTATTCGACATTCTCCGGATCATCGAGGGCATCCATCGATGTCCGCACCTGAGTCAGCGTATCATCGAGCGTTACCGCCATGCCTGCTCTCCCGCGCTGCCGGAGGACGGATCAGGCGGCGCGATCAATGCACCGTCCCCGGCTTGGCCGCACCTGCCGGCATCGCGGTGGGGCAGCTGACCTTTACAAACGGGTCGAGCACGAACGGATTGGCGCCGGTAAAGGTGCGGATGCGAAAATCAAACCGCGCACCGCCCTGGATCAGGCTGCCTTCGCCGATCACCGGGCTGGCGCCGGCGTGGATCGCGGCGACTTTGGCCAGGCGAAAAATGCTCCACGCGCCGGGCCAGGTGCGCGTTTGCGGCGCGGCGCCGGCGGTGGCGGACGTGAATTTCACCGATGCGCCACCCGCGCCGGGCCAGTTGAAGGTGGAGGGGATCGGCGATTTGCCATCGTAGTTCAAGGATTGGCCATCAACCTCCAGACTGACCGAGGCGGCACCCGTCAGCGCCACCGGTTCGATCTGATAGGTCAGCCGTGCGGCATTGGGATCGCTGGCAAAAAACGTGTGCGTGATCGAATCCGCCGCCTGCAATGCGCGCACGCTGGCCTCGGTCAGGCCGACATCGCCCGCGTTCGATTTGGGCTGCCACACCGGACCGGCGCGGTCGATATAGCTGCCCACTTCATCCGTGACGAACTTGGCAAACCGGCCTTGCGGAGAAAAAAAAACCGTGAAGTCCGCAACCGACAGATCGGCCGCCGCCCCCGGTTGCACCGGATAGGCGCGCACCAGCGTCTGCGCGCAGGCATCGCCGAAATTGGCGCTGAGCGCGGCGCCCATCGCCGCCAGCCGTTGCCCGCCCAGTGCCACGCTGGCGTCGCTGGCCACACCCTTTGCCCACAGGCTGGCGGGCGCCGGCAGACTGCCACCGGTCTGGTCCAGTTGCAGGATCAGCGCCTTGGTCTCGGTGCTTTGTTGCGATGCAGCGTCGCCACCACCACCGGGCATCACCGCGATCAGGTTCAGCTTGTCCGCCAGTTGCGCCATCGATTGCAGCAGCGCGTCAATCGGCGCGCCATCGCCATTGCCCACGAACGTGCGCAATCCTGCAAACGCGCTGATCGCTTCTGCGCGGCCGGCAGGGCCCGCCGCCGGTGCACCGGCACCCGCCGCGCCCGCCAGCGTCGCGGCATTGGACAGCGATGTCGGCATCGAAATCATCCCGCTGGCGGCCGAGGCGACCGCGCCCGGCGCGGCGCTGCTGGTCATGTCGGTCGCCTTGGCAATCGCTTTCAACAGCGGCTTGATCGCCGACAGCGGCCCCGATGCATCGCGCAACCGTTGCACGTTTTCGCCCAGCGAATGCACCTCTTTCAGCTGGATCGATGACAGATAGGCCTGCCAGCGATTGAGGAATTCGGCGAAGTACAACCGTTCCAGATCACCCTTCAGCGACAGCATTTCGGATGGCGACAGTTGCGCGGCTCCGCTGTCGCCAACCACCCATTTTTCTTCCTGCAACAGCTCCGGCCCTTTGGCCAACGTAGGCACGAACTGTTTGTCATAACCGGCACGGGTGAACAGCGCCGGGATACCCGCGCCCGGCGCAAACGCACCGGTGGCGGCAAACACCATTTCCGGCGCGGGGCCGGAATTGTCGCGCGCCGCCCACAACCCTTGCGCCTCTGCCATCACATGGGATTTGATCCGGCCATAGACGCGCACCGCCGCCGGCTGGCTGCGCAGCACGGTACGGGCGGCATCCACCCGCCCGGTGTCGATGGTGATCGGTTTGAAATTGCCCGCAAACAGTGCCGAGGTGTGCTGCGCCAGTTGGCCGGCCTGCACATCGGCACCAGGGCCGCCACGCGCGGCCCAGGCCGGTTGCACCCAGGCCACCACCTGTTCGCCCGATTGCGGCCCGCGCCCGCCCAGGATCAGATAGGATTTAAGATCATCGTACAGCGATGCCGGTGCCGCGGTGTCGGACGTCAACCGCTGTTCGGCCAGACTGGCCAGCAGCGGCGTCAGCCGTTTTTGCAGGTCGCGGCCATAAATGCCCTTCAGATCGCCGGTCAACCGGCCACCCTGGCCCAGCCCCAGCCCGAAATCACTGGCCTTGTCCATGGTCGCCACCGATTTGCCCAGCACGTCGAGCAAGGCCATGTCGCGATCGACGCCTTCACCCTGCCCGGACGCCTGCGCGTATTCGGATGCGGTCTGGTACACGCTGTCGATCAGCGCGGAATTGCGGAAATAGCCCCAGGTCCACACCCCGGTAGCCAGCACCAATGCCGCCGCCGCCGCCACGCACGCGACGATATAGCGTTGGCGCGCGGCCTTTTCGGCGACCGGGTTGCGCCCGGCCATGCCCTGTTCGGGAATGATCAGATCGGCAAAGAACCGCCGCAGAAAATAGCTGCGACCCTGGCCCACGGCATGCGCCGATGCACTGGCCGCCGCGCCGACATCCAGCAGGATGCGATCGACCGGATTGCCGGTCTGGATGGCCGACGCGAGATAGACCCCGCGCAGGCGTGCGGGTTGATCAAACCGGCTTTTCTGCGCCAGCGCTGCCATCAACGTGGCGATCGGTTCGCGCAAAGACACCAACTGCCCGGGGAACGCCGCGATCCGCCCGCGCAGATGCATCTGCGGTTCGTTCTGCATGCGATCGACCACGCGCGCGGCGATGCTGGTGACCAGATCGTCGAACCCGGTCAGCACCGCGTCGTTGTCAATCTGCACGCCGGGCGCGGTCGAACCGAACACCTGGTCGGATTCGGCATCGGTGCTGCGCGCGAAATATTCGCGAAAACCGGCCAGCAGATCGACCTTGGTCACCAGCAGATAGACCGGCAGTTCCTGGCCCAGCGTACCGCCGACCTCGGCCAGCCGCGCGCGGATGTTTTCGGTATGCCCGGCCATTTTGCGCGCATCGGCAAAATCGGGCGCAGGGATGGCGACGATGATACCGTTCAGCGGTTGCAGCGGGCGGTGTTTGCGCAGCAGTTCCAGAAACGCCTTCCACCCTTCGGCGTCGGCGCTGGCGTTGTCATCCTGCGTGACATAGCGCCCGGCGGTATCGATCAGCACCGCTTCGTCGGTGAACCACCAGTCGCAATTGGGGGTTTTCGGTTGCCCACGCAGCGCGCGGTATTCACCCGCCACCGCGGTCGGGAAATTCAGCCCGCAATTGAGCAGCGCGGTGGTCTTGCCCGCCCCAGACGGGCCGATAATCACATACCACGGCAATTGATAGGCATAGGCGCCGCGCGCACCCAGCTTGGTCGCCTTCAGCATGGTCAGCGCTTCGGTCAGCTTGCCCGACATTTCGTCGCGTTCGGCCGCCACCGCATCCGGCTTCAGCGCATCGAGCATCGCATCGTTGCGCGCCTTTTCACGCCGGCGCGACCACAGCCACCAGCCCAGCAGCACCAGTGGCGGCAGCAGCGCGAAAAACAGCGTGACCGGCCACCAGCCGAGCGGGCGCCAGCCGGCAATCGCGATCAGCGGCCCGACAAACCAGATCACCAGCGCCAGCGCGATCACACCCAGCACGCGCCAGAACCACGGATTTTTGAACAGAGCTTTCACCGTGGGCCCCCTATTGCCAGGCAATGTCGTTGGCGACGCGCAATTCGACACGCCGGTTTTCGCGGCGGCCATCCTCGCTGCCGTTGTCGCCGATCGGACGGGTCGAACCAAACCCGGCCGGTACCAGCCGGTTGCGATCGGTCAGCCCCGCGCCGCCCAGCGTATCGGCCACCGATTTGGCACGCGCCTCTGACAGTTGCTGGTTCGATGGAAAGGCCAGCGACCGGATCGGCTGGTTGTCGGTATGGCCTTCGACATGGATCGGGCCTTTGGTGAGGTTGCCCGCCTCTGCCAGCCGGCCAAAGGTATCGCTCCACGATCCCGACACATCCGCCTGCGCCGATGCGAACAGGCCCTGATTGTGCAGGCGCAGCACGATTTCATTGCCTTCGCGCAGCACTTCCAGCCGGCCGCTGTCGATGTCGGGTTTCAGGATATCGCGAATGCGCGCAAACGTCGGCGTCGCGCTTTGCGGCGGGGGTGCCGGCGCCGCCACCACCTGGTGCCCGACGGCCTGGTCCAGCGCCTCGATCGCGGCATCGGACCGGCTGGTCAGGCGGAACAGCAGCGCCGCAAACAGGATCAGCCCGATCAGCGCGATGCCTGCCAATACCGCCCACAGCGGCACTTGCGGGGCATAGCGCGTGGCGCCGATGGTCTGCCCGCGCCAGTGCGGCGACAGATCTGCCGGTTGCGCGGCGCGCTGGCGCTGGATCAGCGCGGCCAGCCCGGCACGGCGGTTGTGCAACAGCGATTGCCCGCGCGGATCGAGCGCGGCGCGGCCTTCGAACCCCAGCGACAGGCACTGGTACAGCAATTCGACCAGCCTGGGCTCACGTTGGGGATCGCGCTCCATCTGTTCGGCAAAGTGGAACATGCGGTCGCCACCCTGCGTATCGTTGTGATAGGCGACCAGCAGGCTTTGCCGCGACCACGGGCTGCTGGCGCCCCACGGCGTCGACATCACCGCATCATCCAGAAACGCGCAGAGAATGTAATGCGCCAGCTGCACCGATTTGGGTTCCAGCCCCAGCGCGCGGGCGCGGCGGGCAAAGCCTTCCAGTTCCTGCACCGCCAGCCGCCGCAACGGTTCCAGCGCCGGGCCGACCGCCAGCGTGCGGATATGGCTGGACAGGTGGATCAGCCGGCTGGCCGCCGCCACCAGCGGTTCGGGGCCGTGCAGCGCCGGTTCGGCACCGGCAAAGTTGATTTCCATCGGCGCCGCGCCGGCCGGTTCGGCCTGCTGCGTGCGCGGCATCGGCGGGACATAGCCGCCCTGCTGCGGCGGAGGTGCAGCAGCGGGATAGCCGGGCGCGGGTGGCGGTGGTGCCGCAGGGGTTGCCGGTGGGCGTGGGGCACCGCCCCCGCCACCTGGCCGGAACACGGTGGCTTCGTCGTTGTCGTCGCTCATGCCTGTGCACCCCGAATAGCCCAAAGCTCCAGTTCCAGCCCGGGAATGTCGCCGGCCACGTGCAGCGCAACCGCGCCCGATGTGCGCACGGTCTGCCACTGGTCATGGCGGGTGTTGATGGTAAAATACACGGTATTGGCGCGGAACGGGATCTGCCGCGGTTCCGACGGCATCGGAAAAACCTCTGCCCCCGGCAGCTGGCGCATCACCAGGTCGCGGATATGTTCGACCGATCCGATCTTGATGCGGCGCGGCAGATTGGCGCGCAGCTGTTCGGTATCCGCGCCCGACCGCGCCGCCAGCACGAATTGCGCGGTGGTGAACAGCGACCGGTCCTGAATCTGGCCGACCGAAATGCCATAGGCGCGCGGCACCAGCGGGATCGGCACTGCGGTCTGTTCAAACACTTTGCTCAGCGATCGGCGCAGATCGGCCATCACCGCATCAAAACACACCCGCTGTTCGCGGTGGGCATAGACCGGCATTGGCTGCGGACGGTTTGACGTGGCGGTGAACGTCGACAGTTCGCCCGCCAGGCTGCACAACATGCCATACAGATCGGCCGGGTGCACCGTCGGCATCGCGATCAGATGGCGGATCAGCGCTTCGGACCGGTTGATCGTCATCAGCATCAGGAAATCGGTGATATCGGCCACCGCTTTGCCCCCGGGCGTGCCCAGCCGCCCGGCGATCGCTTCACCGCGCTGGTGCAGCATGCCTTCCAGTTCGGTCAGGAAACCGGACAGGATCGGGCTGGCCGCGGCCGCCACCGCGCACGGAATGAACGCGGGATCGAGCGAAACCGAATCATCGGCGCGCTGTTCCAGCACCCGCGCGACCGGCAGGCTGAGATAGCCATCCAGCCCGTCGGCCGTGGTGCGCAGGGACAATTGCAGCCGCCCGACATTGATCGGCATGCGCGTCGCCGAACCATAGACGGTATCGACCGCTTCGAATTCATCGGCACGGAACCGCGTTTCGGTCCGCGCGGTGGGGTCCAGCGTGACATCGGCAACGCCGGCGCGGTTTTGCGGGATGCACAGATGCACCACGGCATCGCGGGTGTTGCGCGTTACTTCCAGCGGCAGCGGCGCGGCCGCCTCTTCGGGAATGCGGAACGGCGTGCCATCTTCAAACACCCCGGCGGCGCGGGCGATCACCAGTTTGCCGGTCTGCAAGGGCCCCGGCGCAATCTGCAATTCGGCCAGGCCATAGCTGTGCGCCACCAACGGGCGCACCCGGCCTTCCAGTTGCGCGCCGACAAAGCGCTCAAACTGCTGGAAGTGCTGCGGCCGCAGGAACATCCCTTCGGACCAGACTGGCTTGTTCTCCCAGGTCAACTTCGCCTTGCCCCCTCTATTGGCAATTACCGTATTCGTTTGCGGCGCGCGCCCGTTCGGTCAGCGCACCGATTTCATGAAGGTCTCATATCCTTCGCGAAAGGCAACGCTCATCACGCCATTGGCATTGCCGGTCGCATCGCGGCGCAGCGCTTCAAACACCGTCATGTACACCGCCCAGCGATCGGGTTCGCGCCGCCCGAGCAGGCCGCGCTTCTGATTTTCGACTTTCCCCGCGAACCGTTCGATTTCAGCGGGCGCGAGCCGGTCAAACACCACCAGCAGCGCGTTTTGCACCCCTGCCAGCATCGCCAGCTGGTGCTTTTTCAGGTCTTCGAGCGAGGTGCGCAGCGATTCTTCCATGTCCATGAACCCGGGCAGCGGTTTGCCCAGCAGCACTTTGGCCACTTCGATCGCCGGCAGATGTTTCAACGGGTTGTTGCGGCCAATGCTCAGCTGGGTGCGCTCCACCCGGAATTCGTCTTTAAACGCGGCGCGGTCCTGCAGGATGTCGCACATTCCCAGCACCATCTGGCGGTACATCTGCCCCAGTTTGAACAGCGCATCGGGCGCCAGCGGCAGATCCTGCGGATTAAGGCCCGCGCCTTCGTAAAACTGTGCCCAGTCGACTGCGGCGGTGCCGGCGACGAGCGATGCGGCGGCCGGCAGCGGCTGCGGCGGTGACGGTGACGGTGACAGCATTGGCGGCTGATAAGGCGCGGATTGCACCGGTTCAGGCTGCACCGGATAAGGGATGGGCGCCGCCGGGGTGTCGCCAAACATGGGTCCGGTATCGGCGAACGGATCAAACGCTCCGCCAAACCCGCCATCCGTGCCGCCGCCGCCAAACAGATCGTGGTCGGCCAATGGTGGAAACGGATCGCCGGCGGGTGGCACAGGCGCGCGGGGCGCTTCGTAGTGCGGTGCGGGCGGCGGTGGCGGTGGCGGTGGCGCAAAATTGCCCCCCCCGGGGGCGCCCAGATCGCTCAACCAGTCTTCGGGAATGCCCATATCGGCCGATGGGGCGGGCGGTGCGGCCATGATCGGGCGCGAAAACGCCTCTCCCATCCCGTCGGCGAACCCGAAATTGGCGGGATGTTGCGGCATGTCCTGACTATGCGCAGGCGCATCGAAAAACGCGTTGCCGCCGCTTAAAAAATCATGGACCAGCCCATCATCAGCGCCGCCGCCACCGCCAAAGATGTCCTGGCCGCCGCCGCCCATCATGCCGCCGGCACCAGTGCCAGCGCCCATACCGGCGCCAGCACCCATGCCGCCACCGGCCGGCTGCCAGAACGGGTCGGGCGCGCCGGCACCCCACACATCGCTCAACGCGGCCGCACCGGCATCGGGGATATCGGGCACGGCGGGGCCGGCCACGCTCAACCCGGCGCTCGCGCCCTCGGCAGCGGTCACCACGGTAATGACAAACGCGTGCACGATCAGCCGGTCACGTACACGGATCGGCACCGGCTGGTTGGGCACGATCCGTGCCGCCGGATCGTTGAGCGCCACCCCGTTGGTGCTGCTGTCGGTCACGAACAGGTCAAAGCCGACCGCGCTGATCGTGCAATGCGTGCGCGAAATCAGCCCGTCATCGTTGGGCAACACGATGTCACAGGTCTTCGCACTGCGCCCGATGCTGATGGAACCGCCGTCAAACTGGCGACGGTCAAAATAGACGCCGGGCGGGTCGGTCAGCCGGGAAATCAGCAATGCCCACACTGGTCAGGCCCCGGCCAGTTGCTGGCGCAGCGCGGCCAGCGCATTGGTGCCGGTATCACCATGCATCAGCGCGGCGCCGATTTCCAGCCAGTCGGCAAACCCCACCCGACCGGTCAGCGACGGTTCGATCTGCAGCAGGATCAGCGCGGTGCGCGTGGCCAGCCCGGGCAGAAACGGTTGCGGCGGCACTTGCGCCTGCCCGCGCGGCGCCAGCGATGGCCCGGCCCACGCCGCCGCGGTGGCCACCCAGGCCGGCCCGCGTTCGCGGTTGGCCTGCGCCGCCGCATCACCCGCCAGTTCGGATTCCGCGTTTTGCGGATTTTGAACCCAGCGTTCGGCCGCGATCACCGCGGCCAGATCGGCCGGTCGCCGGTCTAGATCGGGCAATGCGCGCGCGGCCATGCAGCCCCACCACACCACCTGGCGATGCGGCAGCATCAGCGCCAGCGCATGCACCGCATCGCGCACCAGGCCGGCCCCGCGCAAGGCCGCGATCAGGTTGGCGGGATGCGGATTTTGCGCAAGGATCTGCCGCGCCGGGTCGGACAGTTCCGCCTTGTTTTCCAGTTCTGCGCGTTGGAACCGCAGTGCGATAAGGGGTTTGCTTGCCATGGCCGCGCTCTAGTTGATCATGACCATGCCACCTTTGACGATGGTCACGCCGTCGGCGTTGATTTCGAGCATCGGCGCCTTGAGCGTGCCCTGGCCACCAGCCTTCATGTCGAGCGTGGCATCGGCGTTGATCTTGATCTGCGGCGCCTTGATCTCGATACCACTCATGGTCAGCTTTATGCTGCACGGGCCGACCACGAATTCGATTTCCTGTTTGGATTCAAGCTTGCTTTTCTGATCGACGGTCACGGTCTGGGTCTGGGTGATGTCAACCGTAACCTTGCCCTTGATCGTGTCGCTCTGGTCGCGTTCAACCGTCAGTGTCTGGTCGCGCTTGATTGTCGCCCATTCGTCCTGGTCAATTTCGCGCCGGTAATCGCGACCGGTGTGCAGATAGATCTCTTCGGACCCGTCCTTGTCTTCAAACCGGAATTCCTGCTTGATCGCGCCATGGCCCTCGGTGATCGACCGCCACCCCGATTGCGTCGGGGTCTGCCTGGGGTCGAACGGATAGGGCTGCGACGGGGTATAGACCGTGCCCGACACAAACGGCAGATCGGGATTGCCATACAGGAAATCGACGATCACCCGCGCGCCGATGCGCGGGAAAAATTGCGCGCCATGGGTGCTGTGCGCCCATTGCTGCTGCACCGGCAGCCACACGAATTTGGGCAGAGCGCCGTTGCTGTATTCGTGCGCGCCCAGAATCTTGACCGGAACGCGCGACTTGTCATCGATCTTGGGCTTGCCGTCGGCGGTTTCGCCATCATAGATCACCCCGACCACCGGACCGGGCGCCACCCGGCGCGGTTCGCCCACACGCGGCCGCCAGATCTGCGTCGCCTCGATCGCGGTGAAGCTGTTGGAATAGCGCGCGGTGTCGGCGGAATGCAGCATCCATGGGTCATAGGCCATGTGCGTCACGCTGGTCAGCACCAGCTTGCCCGACACCAGCGCCGGCGCATCGGCAATTTCCAGCCGCCCGCCCGCAAACAACGTGTGTTCACCCGATGTGCCGGTGTAAATGCCTGAGGCCTGCGCCAGGTTTTGATCGGACGCGGTCTGGCGCGCGCCCAGATCGCCTTCCTCGTTGGCCTCGTAGCCAATCGTTTCGTCGTCGTGGGGATAGACCGCACCCCAGTTCAGCGCCGATTTGCCGGTTTTCAGGAACGGGGTGTCAAGCTTATCGGGATTGACCGACATATGCGCGTGCGACCGCGGCGCCGCGCGCAGATGCCGCTCGATCGCGGTGATCGATCCGAACGGTGCATTGGCAAAGAATTGCACCGGGTTGTTTGGCACGTCGACATAATCGGCCGTCTTGGTGCTGACGATCATGCGGTGGCGATAGATGCCGCCGCCCTGATCATAGACAAAGAAATAGAAAATACCGTCCTGCGCCAGCAACCGCGCCAGAAAATCAAGCTCGCTTTCATCATAGCGCACGACATAGCCGCGCTTCTGGGGTGTCGGCGAAACATTGACGGTCTTGGTAAAACCGGGAATTTCCGCGGTCATCGCCTGAAAGATGTCGGTGCTGGTCTGGTCCTGGATAAAATGGGTCGCACGGGCATAGGACAGCGCCAGATAGGCCGGACCGATATGCACCTCGACCCGCAGGCGCCCGTCGGTGATCGAGCCATAGACGCCATAGATCCGCCCCGCGAACTGGCGAGCCTGCTCCGAACCTGGCGCAACGGTAAATTCGGCCTGCTTGCCGATCCAGTCGGTCAGCACCGGCTGCTTGTCGGTAATGACCTCGATCGTGTAATCAAACGGTTCCGAGATCGCCTCACGCCCGCGAAAACTCAGCAGCGCATAGTCGTCCACCTGCTCGCCAGCCAACGCTGTCAGATTGAGGAGATGGGGATCGGACATAGAACTGTACCTGGCCTTTTCGCCTTGAGCCGGCTGGCCGTTTCAATCCGGCGTGGGCCCGGTTTGGATTACGCCCATACCGTGATTGCCCATACCGTCGTTGCCCACGCTGCCATTGCCTGCGCCGTGGCGCCCGCAACTGGCTGCCATGTGGCAACCAGTTGCGGGCCGGACGGGTTAACCGATCTTGTTTTTCGAAAGGTCGTAGATGAGGTGGGTCGGGCTGCCCGACTGCGTGGCATCGCGGCCGGTAAAGCTCCAGTCGAACTTGGTGAAGTTCAGCGAGATCGATTCACTCGGAATGTCACCGCCCGACGACATGCTGAAGCCGGAGATGATCACATCGCTGAGTTCCAGCGAGGCATAGGCAACCGATTCGCCCTTGCTGGCGGCGGTGAACGAAATCACGGCCTTGCCGATGTTTTCCCCGAGCAGCAGATATTTGAACAGCATCTCGCTGGATTTGTCAGTCTGCTTGGAGCAGGTGATTTCCGACACGCTGGGTTCGCTGCTGGTACGGTCACCCCCGCGCGGGGAACCGACGCCAATCCCGGCGCCAAACTGAAAGCTGTTGACTTCGACCTGGTCCTTGAACTTGTCGTCGGTCGAACTGCCGGGAAATTTGTCGAACTTGATGTAGATGGCCATTTTACACCTCCTGTGGGTTGGCAATCGCAATCTGCACGGGATCTCTGCGCAGATCTGAATGCCACATTGAACGAACGATCAAAACATTAAGCAGACTGGCAAGACAGGTTGTTTTGCCTGGCGGTCGAAAACCTGCGCCAGGGACAAGCAACCTTGTATCAGGCGATTTCAAACTCGTAATCGGCATTCTCTCCCGCGGTGACACGCACATGCGCGACGTCGCGGCCATCGGCCCGCATTTCCAGCAGTTGTCCGGCAAGATCGGCGAGCAGACCCCGCTTCAGAATATTTTCAATATTGCGCGCCCCGCTTTCCACTTCAGTACACCGCGCAACCAGACGGTCAAGCAGGGTTTCGTCCCAGTCAAACGCTGCGCCGTAATTGCCGACCACCCGTTTGCGGATGCGTTCCAGATTGATAACCACGATTTCGCGCAGAATTTCGGGGCGAAGCGGGAAATAGGGCACTGTCACCACCCGGCCCAGGAATGCCGGTTTGAAATATTCCAGCAAGGATGGACGCAATTCCTTGGCCAGTTCGTCGGGTTCGGGCAGCACCTCGGCATTGCGGCACAGCGCCTCGATCGTGTCGGTGCCGGCGTTCGACGTCATGATGATCAACGTGTTCTTGAAATCGATGTCGCGGCCCTGCCCGTCCTTCAGCATGCCCTTGTCAAACACCTGATAAAACACGTCCTGCACCCCGGGATGGGCCTTTTCCATTTCGTCGAGCAGGATCACCGAATAGGGTTTGCGCCGCACCGCCTCGGTCAGCACCCCGCCTTCGCCATAGCCGACATAGCCAGGCGCCGCGCCGACCAGCGTCGACACTTTGTGTTCTTCCTTGAATTCGCTCATGTTGATGGTGGTCAGGTTCTGTTCGCCGCCATACAGCAGGTCGGCCAGCGCCAGCGCGGTTTCGGTCTTGCCCGTGCCGGACGTGCCGCAGAACAGAAAAATGCCCAGCGGCTTGCGCGGATCGGCCAGGCCGGCGCGCGCGGTGCGCACGGTCTGTGCAATCACGTCAAGCGCATAGTCCTGCCCCTTGATCCGTGCGCCCAGCTGGTTGGCCACGCTCAAAACCGCGCGGATTTCATCGTTGACCATCCGCCCGACCGGCACCCCGGTCCACCCGGCCAGCACCTCGGCCACGACATTGCGATCGACCACGTCATAGATCATCGGCGTTTCGCCCTGCATCGTGGCAAGTTCGGCCTGGGCATCGCGCAGGGCGGTAATCACCGCCTCCTTTGCGGCATCATCGCCTTCATGCTTTTCAACCACTTCGCGCGCCGATTTGACCTTTTGCACCGCCGCCAGTTCGCTTTGCCAGCGTTCGGTCTGGGTGGCCTTGTCCGCCTCCAGCACGGCGCGGGCAGTGGCCTTGTCGGCCAGCGCGGTTGTCACATCGGCGCCGCCGCGTGCCTCCCGCTCCAGCATGGCCACTTCGGAATCGAGCAGACCCAGCTGGCGATCCAGATCCTCCACCGCCGACGGTGTTGCCACCTGGCTGATATTGACGCGCGCGCAGGCGGTATCGAGCAGGGAAATCGCCTTGTCCGGCAATTGCCGCCCGGCGATATAGCGATGCGACAGCCCGGCGGCCGCCTCCAGCGCTTCGCCCAGGATGCGCACGTCGTGGTGTTTTTCCAGCACCGGCACCAGCCCGCGCAGCATCGCCACGGCCAGACTTTCGGCCGGCTCCTCAATCTTGACGACCTGGAAACGGCGGGTCAGCGCCGGGTCTTTTTCAAAGTATTTCTTGTATTCGGCCCAGGTGGTGGCCGCGATCGTGCGCATTTCGCCACGCGCCAGCGCCGGTTTCAGCAGGTTGGCGGCATCGTTCTGCCCCTCTGCCCCGCCCGCACCGATCAGCGTATGCGCCTCGTCGATGAACATGATGATCGGTATCGGAGATTTCTTTACCTCGTCGATCACCGATTTCAGACGGTTTTCAAATTCGCCCTTGATCCCCGCGCCGGCCTGCAACAGCCCGAGATCGAGCGACAGCAGCCGGATGTTGCGCAGACTTTCAGGCACGTCACCCTGCACGATGCGCAACGCAAAACCTTCGACCACGGCGGTCTTGCCCACCCCGGCCTCACCCGTCAGGATCGGGTTGTTCTGCCGCCGCCGCGTCAGGATATCGACAATCTGGCGGATTTCCGGATCGCGGCCATAGATCGGGTCGATCTTGCCATTGCGCGCCTGTTCGGTCAGGTCGATGGTGAATTTGGCCAGCGACCCGCCCGCACCCGCCGCAGGTGGGCCACCGGCGCCGGCGCCCGCACCGCCGCCATCGCCGCCCGCCGCCGGCGCCGCGCTGGTTGAACCGGCTTCTTCCGACCCGCTGGTCAGTTGCACCAGCGATGTGCGCAGTGCCTCAACCGGAATCTTGGCAAATTGCGAACTGGCATCACGCGCCACCCGCGACAATTCCTCACCCGTCAGCAGCGCGATCAGCAGATGGCCCGACCGCACTTCGCCCGCGCCATATTCCAGTGAAGCCACCAGCCATGCTTCACGCAACAGGCGCACGACATTGGGTGCGATCGCCGGGGCGCGCCCATTGCCGGTCTTGAAGCTGTCGATCTGGCGGTTCAGATCCTGCCCCAACCGCCCGGTATCGACCCCGAAATTGCCGAGAATCAGCGCAATATCCGACGATGAGCGATCAATCAGCTTCAACAGCCAATGTTCAACCTCGATATCGTAATTGGTCCGTGACAGCGCCAGCCCCGCCGCCGATTCCAGCAAGGAACGACAGGTATCGTCCAGTCTCGCGATCAGATTTTTCAGATTGATCTGCACGGCCATTCCCGGATCCCCCAACGTTCAGCAGGCAAAATATCGTCACCGCCGGCGTTTATCGCCAGCCATGTTGGTTATGCATTTGCGACATGTATTTGCGGCGTTCTTGCGCGCCTTTCATCCTTCAAAAACCGATCATCGTGTTAACAATGCGCCTCGGTTACAGGAATGGCTGTTTAATCAGCAACAATCCACACCAACAGCACCGGTCCGCGACAATCGTCAAAGCTTATCGTGCGAATTCTGTACCCTCAAACGATTCTTTCATGCCAGCGCGCCAACCGTGATCGGAATGGTGCAATCGCGCGCCAGCCCGTCGGTGGTTTCGGGCGGCCCCAGCCAGGTCGTGCGCCCCAGCATGCCACCCGCCGTTTCGCCACCCAACCGCAGCGGCGGGATCGCCGCCACCGCCACCAGCAGACGCAGCACCGGGCGCTGTTCGATCCCGGCGGCCAGCACAGCAATCCGCGTGATGGTGGTGCGCGATTCGGCACTGGCGCAAAAGCGGTGGAGCTGATCAAAGGTCAACGGCCCGATTTCAATGACATAGTGGTGCTGCACATCCAGCACAGCGCCGCCGATCATCGCCGCGCCGCCCAGCCGCAGCGCCGCCCCCGGCGGCGCATCGCCCAGAAACCCGTGGCACGCGCCCAGCCGGCTTTGTTCGATCGCCGGCACCGCCATCCATACCGGCCAGGCTTCGACCACGCGCAACGGATAACCGGTCAGCAACCGCAGTGTCGCCTCTACCGTGCGCGCACTGCGTCGCTGGTCGGCCAGTCGCGCCGCCTGTGGCGCCAGCAAGGCATCGCCAATCCCCAGCCGGTCGCGCGCGCCCGGCACCGCCAGCCCCGACAGTGTGACCAGAAATTCGCGGACCGGGTCACCCGCCTGCGCACTGTCGCCCGCGGCGGCGCGTTCGGCCAGCATCGGCCAGCGGTATTTGCGCGTGATGCGGTAAAAAAACGACAGCGCGCGGTGGTCGAACACATTCAGAAACCGGCTGAACGCGTAATCGCGCGCGCGCCGCCGTTGCAACTGCAATTCGCTATAGGCCGGCGGCAGCGCCGGGGTTGCGCCGGCCAGCCCGATCACGTTGGCGACAATCCGCACCTGCTGGTGCGCGGTATCGACCTCGGCCACGTCGCTGGCGACCAGATGCAGCCGTTCAGACGCGGCAAACCGGATCGGTTCTTCGGCGGGGACCATGTCGCGGCCCACTTCGTGGCGACGGCCATCGCGCCAGGCCAGCTGTTCCACCAGCCGCGCCGCCTGCGCCAGCGTCGCACGACCAAGCCACTGCGCCAGCCGGGCAGGTGACAACGCCAGCCTGGTCGGTGGCAATGCCATTATACGAGCGGCCGTGTGCCCATGCGCGGCGCCCAGGTTTTCCACGCCGCGGTGTCCTGCTGCAGGCGCGCCGTCACGCGCACAAAACTGTTCAGCGCGCAGGCCGTGGCCAGAAACCGTTCAATCACCGCGCACAGCAGAAAACTGCCCGACCCCGACAGGCGTTCGTCATCGATTTCCAGCGTGATATCAACGCCCGATGCCAGCGCCGCATGGCCCCGCAGCCGCACCCGCGCCACCCCGGGTTCGGCGGTGATGCCCACCAGCCGATCGCGCAGATGCACGCTTTCGACCGTTTCGACGGTGTCATACAACGCCAGGATTTCACGCAAGGCGCGCGCGCCGGTCGGCCCGCCGACCAGGCTGAGATAGTTGAGCGACAATTGCCCGACCAGTTTCCAGCTGGCCGCGCGCCGTCGCGCCGGGCGCCGGGTGGGCGTCGGTTTGGTCAGCGCGGAAAGCCCCGCCACGCCGTTGATCGATCCGTTCAGCGTCAGGTGCGGCCGCCCACCGCCAAACGGCAGGCGCATCGGCAGATCGCGGTTGTTGGCCAGGATGCGCACCTGCACCACGGTCTCGTCATCGACCAGCAGATCACCCTTCAGATCGGCGATCGCCACAAACACGTCGTCACCGCCGCCCGGGCTGAAACTGGCGCGGCGCGCGGCGGCATGGAAATATGTGCCCAGCGATGGCGATCCATGATCCAGCGCATACAGCGATGGCGCGGAAATCCGTTCGCCCGACGCCGATTGCAGCACGACTTCGCGAATCGACTGAACCTCGATCACATCTTCGCGCGTCGTGCTGGGGATCACCCGGTATTCCAGCTGCGAATGGTCGAGATTGATCGGTTCGGCATCGATTTCGAACAGATTGACTGCCGCCGCCGCATGCAGGTCAAAATCATCGGGGCGGACCATCCGTTCCAGTTCGGGCGACAGCTGATCAAAAAACAGGAACAGTTCCACCCGCGGCCCAGTCAGGTTGATCGCGCGGCGGTCGATGCCCGCAATTTCAAAGAACAGGTGCTTTTGCGGATAGGCAAAATGTTCCTGCAACAGCGCATAGGGCTGGCGCGCGGCAGCCTCGGCCGGCAACAGCAAATCGTCCTCTTCCAGCCCGATCAGGCGGATACACGATGGGTCCAGCAGCACCGCGCCGGCATCGGCGGTGCCATCGGCCACCGCCACCCCCAACAGGTTTACCCCCAGATGTTCCAGCAGGATTTGCGCACGGCGGACATCGGCACGCAGGAACAGCCGCAGCCGCGAAAGATCGAGCGAGGCGATCTCTATTTCAGGGCGGGTGGTTTCCAGCGTCAGCCGCAGCAGCCCGCGCGCGCCGGAAATGCCCACCGGCGGCGCATCGATCGGCGGGCCCGACATCGCCGCCGCGGCAATTCGCAAAGGTTGCAGCATGACATCGTGGCACAGCCGGTAACGACAGGCTTCGCCATCGACCGGTTCGGTGGAAAACCCGGTGCCGGCGGGGACCAGCGTCGATTTTTCCAGATCGGGCGATGGTTCGATGCGGGTGATGATCAGCGATGGCAGCGGTTGCAGAAGATGCGGGTACAGCGTCTGCAGCAGCGCGTCGGACAATTCGGAATAATCATCGTCCAGCTTGTGCCGCAGCCGCGCATTCAAAAACGCCACCGCCTCTATCAGGCGGCCGACATGCGGATCTTCCAGCGATTCGCGCGTAACGCGCAGGCGCGACGCGATTTTGGGATGCGCATCGGCAAACGCCCCGGCGTTGTTGCGCAGGAACGCCAGTTCGCGTTGATAATATTCGATCAGATCGTCGATCATGGGGTCAGTCGCCCAGGCTGACGCTGATGGTGCGGTCACCCGGACGCACCAGCGCCTCGTACACCACGTCATCGCGCGCGCGGCTGAGCGTCAATTGCGCCGACACGCGCAGGCGCACCCCGCTGGAGGTCAGCCGGTCGTCGATTTCCACCTCGATCCGGGTCAGGCGGGTTTCGTGCTGGCGGATTGCCTGGGTGACCATCCGCCGCACGCGGTCGCGCGCGCCGGCTGCCGAAAAATCCTCTGTGCTGATATCGCGCAGGCCAAACCCGACAATCGTCGTTTCCAGCTCCGGATAGCGGTCCAGCCCGGTCAGATCGGGCCGTTTGGCGTTCAGCAGGCTTTCCAGATCCTGGCGCAGGCTGATCTTGTAATGGTTCAGCGCGGCCTCATCGTCTTCGATCGGTTCAATCGCCTGTTCGGGATTGTGATCGGTCAGCCGATCGAGCAGCGAATGGATGATCGTACTCATGCGCTCAATTTCCCTGTCCGGCGTCGAGAACGGTGGTCAGACGAAATTCCGACGCAATCTGATCGAGTTGGTAATGCGGGCGGATCGCCACTTCGCAGGCAAAGCTGCCCGGACGTTCGGGGATTTCGGTCACGATCACCTGCCCTTCGCGCAAGGGGTAGCGCAGCCGCATTTCGGGCGAAGCATCATCGTTGCCGGTGACATAGGTGTGCAGCCAGCGTTGCAACAGGTTCTGGCATTGGTCAGCGGTCTGGTACTTGCCCACCCAGTCACGCGCCATGACTTTGATATAATGCGCAAATCGGGCCACACACAGGATATAGTTCAACATCGCGCCCATCTTGGCATTCATCCGCGCAGCATCGGTGCTGTACCGTGGCGGTTTGTGCAGCGACGGCAGATTGAGCAAGGCCGCCATCCCGGTCAGGTGCATCTGGCGGATGACGATCATCCCGGCATCGTTCAACGCCACCTCCTGCTCTTCGGACAGTGCGTTTTCGATGGCGAACCGTGCGACCAGCCCGACCTGGTCGCTGGGCAGGAATTGCCGCGCCGGCCCGTCGATCACCCCGCCTTCGCCGCGCGGCACGGTGCCGCGGATTGCGGCGGGCCAGCGGTGCCGGTTCATCGCGCGCGCGGTAACATGGCCCAGCGCAAACGCGCCGTTGATCCACAGCAGATCATCACCCGATGCCGCCGCTTCATCATAGACAAAGCCCAGCCGCGGATGATCCCGCCCGCGATGCAGCGGCCGCGCCAGCAGGCGTGGCAGCACGACCCCCAGAAACCGGCTGTCCGGCCGCGACCGCATGCGGTTCCAGCGCGCAAAGGCCGTATCGCTCAACGTTGAATCGAGGTCCTGGCGCAAATCCACCTCGGCAAAACTGTCGAGCGCCAGCATCGCCGGATCGGCACCGACCACAAACGGGCAGAATGATGCCGCGGCGACATCGGCCAGCCCCTCCAGCACCGCTACATCATCGGTTTTGACAGTCTTGCCCGCAACATCCTTGCCCAACCGGTGCGTGACCGCGTGGTCGATGATCATCATGCCATAGGGTTCGCCGCCGGGCATGCCGAATTCGCGGTTGTAAACCAGATCGAACAGCGCCGATTGGTCAAAATCGAGCGCGCGTTCAAAATCGCGCGCGATCTCGGTCCAGCGCACGTCCAGCATGCGCACCTTGACCATGGGATCATCGGTTGCCGACACCAGCCACGCCAGCCCGCGCCAGCGCGCTTCCATCGCCTGAAACGCGGGATGGTGCAGGATGGTATCGAGCGAATGGGCCAAGATCCGGTCGATTTCGGCCACCAACCGGTGCACGCGGGCGCGAAAGACCGCCGCCCGTTCTGCGCAGGCCACCGCATCGTCGGGCACAGCTGCCACCAGGCTGGCCGCAGCCAAAGCCTGATCGACGCTTGCGCGTTCAGCAATGATTGTGTCGATCAAACCGCCCTGATCCGGCGCAGTTTCATCCAGCACAGTTTCATCGGGTGCACTATCGCCCGGTGCACCATGATCCAGAGCATCGTCACCCATGACGACGGCCGGGGTTTCGTCCGAAACCCCGGCCGCATCATCAACCGTGTGCCAATCGCCCTGGTCAGGCATGGACAGCATGCCCCGCCCGCGCGGTCAGGTCGTCACGACTGCGCGGTCGGAATGCGCGCCACCAGCCGCATCGAGGTGGTCAGTTCCTCAAACTGCAGCCACGGGCGCAAATGCGCGACGGCCGAATAGGAACCGGGCGATCCCGCCACTTCCTTCACTTCGATCCGCGCTTCGCGCAACGGCCGCTTGGCACGTGCTTCCTGGCCGGCACCTTCGGTCGCGTCGACATAGTTGGTGATCCACCGGTTCAACCAGGTTTCACAATCCGATGCCTCCATGAACGAACCGATCTTGTCGCGCGCCATCACTTTCAGATAGTGCGCAAACCGGCTGGTCGCCATGATATAGGGCAGACGTGCCGAAATCGCCGCGTTGGCGGTGGCTTCGGGACGGTCGTACTTCTTGGGCTTTTGCGTGGTCTGCGCACCAAAGAACACCGAATAGTCGGTATTCTTGTAATGGCACAGTGGCAGGAAGCCGAGATCGGACAGTTCCTTTTCGCGCCGGTCGGTGATGCCGATTTCGGTCGGGCATTTGGCATCAAGATCGCCATCGTCCGATGAGAACACGTGGGTCGGCAGGTTTGATACCATGCCGCCGCCTTCGGCCCCGCGAATCGCCGTGCACCAGCCATATTGGGCAAAGGCATCGGTCATCCGCCCGGCCATGGCATAGGATGCATTCATCCAGCAATAATCGTCGTGATCCATCGCCTTGGGGGCGCCGTTTTCGTCGAACGGCGCTTCTTCAAAGTCGAACGCGTCGACCGGCTTGGTATCCTTGCCATAGGGCACGCGGGCCAGCACGCGCGGCATGGTCAGCGTGACAAAGCGCGAATCCTCGCTTTGGCGGTAGGAATTCCACTTGATGTAATCGGCGGTTTCAAACTGCTGTTTCAGGTCCATCGGGTTGGACAGTTCGCCAAAGCTGTCCATGCCGAACAATTTGGGATCGGCCGCAGAAATGAACGGGGTGAAACCGGCCGCTGCCACATTGGAAATGTTCTGCAGCAGTTCAATATCGTCGGCGCTTTTGGAAAAATAGAAATCGCCGACAAGCGTGCCGAACGGCATGCCGCCGGCGGTACCGAACTGGTCTTCATAGACTTTCTTGAACAGCTGGCTTTGGTCGAAATCGACCGCTTTGGCCAGATCGTTGGCGACCTCTTTCTTGGTCACGTTCAGCATCTGCACCTTCAGCGTTTCGCCAATCTCGGTGTTTTTGACGAGATAGTGCAGCCCGCGCCATGATCCTTCGATCTGCTTGAACCGGTCGTTGTGCATGATCGCGGACAACTGTTCGGAAATCTGCGCGTCGATCTTGGCAATCGCATCGCGCAGCGTGACCGTCAGGTTCTTGTTGAACTGCACGGTCCCGCTGGTGGCTTCCTGCGCCAGCGTGCGCATCAGTTCTTCAACGCGCGAAGGCTCGGTCTGCTTGGTCACACTGATCGCAGCGTCCAGCAGGCTGAGCGGTGCGTCGGTGGTGGTCGTCTGGGCGCCACCAGTGGCCTGGGTTTCGTTTGCTGACATTGTCTTACTCCGCCGAAGGCTTGTCGCTGATGCCGAGCTGCTGTTGCAGCGTCCCCAGCGTTTCCTGATCCGCCAGAATCTTTTCCAGCAGGCTTTCCAACTGTTCCGAACCGTCGGCCTTGGCCATCAGGTCGCGCAGCCGATTGCGCGTTTCCATCAGTTTGCGCAGCGGTTCGACCTGTTCGACCACCTTTTCCGGTTCGAAATCTTCCATCGAGCGGAACTTGAGCTTGACCTCGAACTCCTTGCCGTTCTTGTCGATGGTGTTGTCGACCTTCATTTTCACGCCGGGTTCGATCCGCGACATGACCTGGTCGAACTTGTCTTTTTTCAGATCGACGAACTTGCGTTCTTTCATCGATTTCTTGGCGATTTCACTATCGCCCGAAAAGTCGCCCATGACCCCGACGACGAACGGCAGTTCCTTGACCACCTGCGCGCCTTCGGTTTCGACGTCATAGGTGATGTGCACCCGCGGTTTACGCACGCGCTTCAGCTTGTCGTGTACAGAATCAGCCATGTTGAAACCCCTCCCAAGCGGCATTTGCAGAACGCACAATAACGCCCCGCAAACAGCAAAACCAATCGGCAATCAGATTGTCAGGCCTTTTCGGGCGGCTTGATGCCCGATCTCCAGTAAAACTCCTTACGCGAAGAATCGTCGGGAATTAGCTCTACCAACAAGTCATCCATCGTCATCCTAGCGCGCCGGTCAACTTCGCGCAATGTCGCACCAAGTGGCGACAGCGGTTCGAATATCAGAAAGAAATTGGCCGCCGCCTCGATCGCCTTCAACGCATCCTCGCGCCGGGTGATGCGCCCCGCGACGAAGCCGCCCTGCGGCGCGGCGCTCTCTGCGCCCGTTGCACCGCCGCTGTCGACGGCGGCTGCGCCATCGTCGGCGCCAGCCTCTGGCGCGGCTGCCGGCGCAAACCCGGCAAGCCATTGCGACAACAGGCGCAGATCATCGGTAAGCCGCGATGCCGCCGGATAGCGCGGCTTGGTCCGTTCGGAAATCGCCGCAATCGCGCGCCGCCATGCCGCTTCCATCCGTGCGGCCGTGGCCGCCGCCGCAGTCAGCACCGATGCCGGGGTGGTGCGCGCAACGGTCTGCACCGCTTCCAGCAGGCTTTCCGCCTCTTTGACTTTGGCGCTGCGGGCACTGTCGGTCAGCGATTGCGCCGCCTCCATCAGCACATCGGCGCGTACTTTGTCGATCAGGCGCAATCCGCTGGGAGCGATCCGCACGCGCCGCAGCGGCCCGATCAGCGCGCCTTCTTTTTCCTGGCTGCCGCCGCTCAACCCCGACAGCGGCTGAAACCGTGCGGCCACGCCGTCATCGTCATCCTCTGCCGGGTACATCCCCTGGTCCCAGAAGGCGTCGACCAGATCGGCCAGCAATTCCAGCGCGGAGGCAATATCGCCAAGGCCATCGCTGCGCGCAGTGGCCTCGATCAGGATCGCCATCGCCTCAAGGTCTTTGCCATAGCGAGTCAGGTATTCGATCGCGCTTTCGCCGATCCGTTCCCAATCCCACGCCCCTTCGGGCAGGGAAATGCCATCATCGGCCATCGCTGCGGCCTGCTCCAGCCGCACCAGCGCCTTTCGCTGCGAACGCAGTTCGCGCAGCAAATCTGCAGCATCGCCTTCATCTTCACGCCCATCGATCCCGACCGAACCGTCGATGGGTTCCAGGATCGCAGCGCAGATCTCTTCGTCAAGCAGCAAGAGGCCCCCCAGATGTCACAAGCAGGTCCATTGAACCTGCACCCTTCAACGCCACCGATATCAATCCACCGAAACGCGTGACGCACCACCAAAACCCGCACTGCGCACCATCGGCGATCGATGCTGCGCGCGCCTGCGGTAATGCCCGTGCGCCGCGGCCGGCCACGAATAGGTACGCCATGCTACAGGGTTACGGCGCCACCTCCACTATTTTTTTGCGCCGACTCCCCCATCCGGCGCAAATCTGATACCATTTCGCAAGGAGGACGCCCGATCATGCCACCAGCATCCCGCATTTCCGATATGCACGTGTGCCCGATGGTCACCGGCGTGGTGCCGCACGTCGGCGGCCCGATCCTGCCACCAGGCAAACCGAACGTACTGATCGGGATGCTGCCCGCTGCGCGCGCGACCGACATGTGCACCTGTGTCGGCCCGCCGGATTCGATCATGATGGGCAGCACCACGGTGCTGACCGGCAGCATGCCGCAAGCACGCATTGGCGATCCCACCGTCCATGGCGGCTCAATCGTGCTGGGGTGTTTTACCGTGATGGTCGGCGGGTAAACCGCGCGGCGCGCGTGCCGTCAGGGCAGCGCGACCACCTCAACCCGGCGGTTTTCCGGCGACGACGCCGCGGTGCCGGCCATCGGACTGTCAAAGCCAAAGCCCTTGGCATCAAACTGCGTGCGGTTGGCGCCCTGTGACACCAGATAATCCACCACCGCCTGTGCGCGCCGTTCGGACAGGTCCTGGTTATAGGGACGCGATCCGACCGCACTGGTATGACCACCGATCATGAACCGCTTTGACGCCAGGGCGGGCGATTGCAAGGCCTTGGCAAACTGGTCGGCGGTGACCTTGCCCGCGCTGGTCAGTGTTGCCGAACCCGACAGGAAAGCGATGGCCAGATTGGCATGGCCGACCTCACCGCGCGGGGCGCGCGCGCGTCCTGGCTGAGCCGCTGGCGCGCCGGTCGGCACCATGCGCGCCGCGGTACGCCGTTCGGGGCGCGCCGCCGCCGGCGCCGCGGCAGCAGCCGGTTGTTGCGCCGATCCGACATGGACGATGCTGAAACCGCGCGTTTCCGGCTTGTCCTGGGTGGGTGCGGCAGGGGTGTCGCCGCAATCGCCGGTCAGATCGCAGACCAGCTGATCGCTGGACACTTGCGGTGGCGCGGCAGCAGCAGGCGCGGCCAGCGCCGCAACCGGCACCAACAGCGCCGAGGCCACAAGCGCCGATGCGAAAACAGGGCTGCGGATTGTCATGGCATCAAATCCCTATAAATCTGCGGTCTGCCGCAAGGCGTTTTCAACGGTGGAGCGCTATCAACAGCAAACAAGACCGATCACAAGCCATGATCGAAGATCACACCAAATTGACGGCGCAATAAAACTGCCGCAGCCGAATCACCGGCAAGATCTGGTGCATTCCACGCGCCATTCCAACGCCCGATGGCGCCAGAATAAAACTGTTGCCGGGCAAGCGCAAATGATTCCTGTGCGCGGCGTGCCACAGCGGGGCAACCGATGCCACCCCAGCCCGTCGCCAAAACACGCGCCCCAAAAACCGGCCCCAAATACCCGTGTGGCGTCAGGCCAGCAGCATGCCCCCGCGCGCGACCTGGTCCACCGCCGTTGCGGCATCGATCACGGTGCCCCACGGGCTGGCGGCCCAATCGCGCGCCAGGGCTGCGTGATCGCGCGTGCCGTCCAGCAGGCCGACAAAATGGCGCACCGCGGGTTCGCCAAGTGCGATCGTGGTCAGGTCGATCGCAAACACCCGCGTGCTGCCCAGTGCCAGCTGGGCGCGCACCAGCGCGCTTGCCTGCGGCCGTTCACCCGCATGTTGCACCGCCGGCAATTGAGCGGCGTGCAGCACGACCACGTCGCGGCGCACCAGTTCGATCAGCGCGTCACAATGTTCGGGCGAATCGGCCAGGCTGTCGAGCGGCAGGCGCCACGGCGCCAGCCGGCCCATCAGTGTCAGGATTTCGCACAAGCGCGGATCGCCGATCTCCACCGTTGCCTCACCGGCCGAAAACCGCCCCGGGCCGGCGGGCCGCAGCGTGGTGGTGGCCAGCATTCCGCAAAAATTGCCCGCCACCACCCCGCGCGCAGGCGTGCGCCCCGGTCGCACGAACAGCGTTTGATGAAAAAACGCCAGCACTGCAAAATCATCGGCCTGCGCAATATCGACCACCGCCGATTCCGCAACATCCAGCCCCGGCAGCCCGTCGCGAATCATGCTGGGCGTGGCATCGTTAAGAAACGCCAGGCCGTGCGCGGCCGCCGCCGCGACCACTTCGGTCAGCAATTGCGGCGCGTAAGCATCAGCCAGTTCATCATGAAACAGCACGCCAGCGGGCTTTGCCAGCATCGGTTTTGCCACCTGGCGCAGGCCGGCCAGCGCGGCGCTGTCGCCCGGGCGGGACACCACAAATTCACCCAGCCGTGCGCGCGCCTGTGCGACACGGCGGTCGGGATCGGCCTCATCGCGCACATGGTGCAGCACCATCGCGCGCACCGCCTGGCGCAGATAGCCGCCGGGCAGCGCGTTATAGCTGATAAATGCAACGCCGGTATCCGCCAGCACCCGGTCGATCAGCCGCAGCGTGGCATCGCGCACCGGCGCCGGCACCCAGGCATACAGGCCATGGGCGATCACATAGTCGAACTGCCCGGTCGCCTGTGCCGCCCAGTCCAGCACGTCCCCCACGACAATTTCGACATTGTCCAGCCCGGCGGCCAGCGCCAGCGCCCGTCCGCGCTCCACCGCGCTGGACGCCAGGTCAAAACTGACAAACTGTGCGCGCGGCCAGGCCGCCGCCATCGCCACCATATTGATCCCATCGCCACCCGCGATTTCCAGCACCCGCGCGGTCGCCGGGTCGGGCGCGGTCAGCCCGTGCAACCGCGCCAGCGCGGCCAGCCGCGACGGATCGCTGACGGCATAGACCTCCGCCGGATAAAGCACCTGGTCATAACCGGTCGTTTCGCGCGTCATGGTTGGTATTCCCTTGCGGTGATCCGCATATGCTTGTGAAAGGGTGCAGTCAGCCGCATAGAGATGCAACCACGCAGTGGGGTCAAAATGCTTGGTCTAGAAGTACGTCAGACAACGGGCAGTCCGGTACAGTCATCCGGCCAGACCCGCATCGATGCGGGAACCCTGGTGATCGGGCGCGGTGAAGACGCCGGCCTGCGCATCAACAATCCGTTCGTATCGCGCAAACATTGCGTGGTGTCGGGCCAGGGGGTGGATTGGCAGATCGTCGATCACAGCACCACCGGCACGCTGCTCAATGGCCAGCGGCTGAGCGGGCCGCACGTGCTGCGCCATGGCGATGTGATCGCACTGGGCGATATCCAGATCGGCGTGCGGATCGACGCGGCAAGCGGCGCACCGCTGCCCGGTGCAGCCGTCACGGCCGCCGCAGCAGCCAGCGGCGCACGGATAAATCTCGATTCGTGGGGTCAGCCCGCTGCGGGCACCGCCAGCGCCGCAACGGCCATGCCGTTTGCCGCCAGCCCGGCCAGTGCCCCCGCCGACCGCGCGATCGACGCGCTGTTGCAGGCCGCCGGCCTGCCGCGCGACACCATCGCGCTGGATGATGCGGCGCTCGCGCGCACATTGGGTATGATCGTGCGCGCCGCGCTGACCGGCCTCGGCAGTGTGGCGCAGGAACGCCACAACGCGCATCGCGATCTGAAATTGCCTGACGCCAGCGCGACCAATCCGGTGCTGGCGGGCGGACCGCCCGAAGCGGTGCTGGCGCGGTTGCTGGCACAGCCCGGCACCGGCGCGGTGGACAGCATTGCCGCCGCTGCCGCCGCGATCAATGCGCACCAGCGTGCGGCACTGGCCGCGTGGCAGGGCACGTTTGCGGCCACGCTCGACCATTTCGCCCCTGACGCGATCAGCCAGCGCGTGTCGGGCGATGCCGCGGCATGGCAGGCCTATGCCCGTGCGTTTGCCGGGCGCGATGGCTTTGTCGAAACCTTTGCCCAGGAATTTGCCCGCCATTACAAGGCTGTGGCGGACAAACAGGGTTAGCCCGATCGCTATTTGGCCCCGGGCGGCGGCGCCACGTCCGGTTCCTGGTTCACGAATTTGTACCACGCGATCTGAAATTTCCAGCCGTTGGCCTTGGCCGCCGCTTCAAACCGCGTGCGCCCCGGGTCGGTGCCCAGGTCCTTCAGCATGTCGGGGGTAAATCCGCCATTGCCCGACACCATCACGATCCCCGCCCAGCCCGGATTGACCGTGCCATTCAGATCGAGCCGATGGCGATCGTTGCCCGGCAGGGCTTCGCTGTTCTTGATAAAATCGGCGCGCGACAGCGCGATCGGGGTGATCGTGGTCGAATTTTCGATGCCGAACACCGCCATGTCACCGGGATATTCGCCCAGATCGAAATCCACGTTGATTTCGGCGCCCAGCTTGCCCGCGTCAGACCCCTTGGTCAGATAGCCGATTTCGTATTGCTGGCTGGATGACACCAGATGGCGCGGACCATCGGCGCGGAATTTCTGCAATTCGTTGAGCACGCCGCAATAGTTCGATTCGATCGGCGCGACCTTGGAGAAATCCGAACTGGCGACCGTCGCGCCCGACTGGCGCACCGCGCCAAACAGGCCGCTTTCCACCTTTTCCGGCTGATTGGCGACGCCGCTGCCGATCAGGTTGAAACTGCTGCCGGCCGCACTGGCGGTGACATCGACCCACGAACAGGGGATCGCCGGCAGCGCCGCCGTCACCGCGCCTTGCACCGATTCCAGCGACACCGCGGCAGCGCCCGGCGTCGGTGCGGTCACCGGTGGCGGCGCGGCCTTGCCCCCCAGCGCCAGCCACGCGGCGCCGGCCAGCACCAGCACCCCGCCGGCAATCCCGCCGCCGATCAGCACCGGGCGCGGCAATCCGCCAGGCCCGGTGTCGGTCCCACCACCCGCCGATGGCGAAACCGCGGCGCCCGCGCCCTTTTTGCGGACATCCGACAGTTTCATGCGGTCGAGCGCGGCCAGCACTTCATCCATCGAACGCATGCGCTTGGCCGGGTCGGCCACCAGCATGCGATCGATCACCCCGCGCAAGGGTTGCGGCACCGCGCTGGTATCGACGCCGTTGCGGCGCTTTTTCATTGCTTCGCCCGGCAACCCGCCCAGCTCGGCCGGCTTGCCCTGGGCCAGCGCGACAATCACCAGCCCCAGGCTGTAGACATCGGACCACGCGCCCACCCCGGCATCGAAATCGCCCAGCTGTTCGGGCGCGACAAAACGCATTTTGCCGGCGAAACCATCATCGATAATGGTGTGCGCATCGGGGTTGGTATCCTTCACAATGCCGAAATCGATCACCCGCGCGCGGTCCAGCCGCTTGCCTTCCAACAGCACGTTGTCGGGCGAAATGTCGCGATGGACCACGCCCAGATCGTGCGCACATTTCAGGCCGGAGGCGATGCGCCGGGTCAGCGCGACCAGATCGGTGATCCCCGGCTGCAGGCTTGACAACCCGTCCGACAGGTTCATCCCGTCGATGAACCCGGTGACGATATATTCGCAGCCCAAAACCGGTTCCTGCGCCTGCACAACATAACGCACCAGCGCCTCATGCTGCAGTTTCAGCAGCGCCTGCGCCTCTTTGCGGAACATCGCCACGACTTTGGGATCGGCGGCCAGCGCGGGCAGGATCACCTTGATGGCGACCTTTTCGTCGCTCATGATGTTGCGGCCTTCGAACACTTCGCCCATGCCGCCACGCGCGATGAACCGCGTGACTTCGAACATGTGGTTAAGCACCGATCCGACCTCGATGCGGCCGGCCTTGCCCCCGGTGGCAGGCTGACCCGGGGCGAAGGTTTGCTGCGGAGCGAACGTCTGTTGCGGGGCAAAGGTCTGCTGCGGCGCATAAGTCTGTTGCGGGGGCGGCGGGGGCGCACTGGCCCAGTCCGCCGCAATGCCGGGGCCTTGGCCAGGGCCGGGCGCGGTACCGGGTGCACCGGCTGATGGTTCGAAAATGGTTGCGCCGTCATCGCCCGCATCGGGCGCGGCCGATGGTGGTGCGGGGTGCGCCGCCGGGCCGGCAGGGTCACCCGCCGGGCGGAACACGGTAGCGTCGTCGCGATCGTCGTCTTCTGTCACGGTTGAATTCCTGCGTCGGGCGCCAGCCCGGATTCCTGGGTATCGGTGTCCTGGGTATCGGCTTCCCGGCTGCCTGATCCACCGGGGCCTGCACCCCCGGAGCCTGCACCGTTCCCCGGCAGCACCAGCGTGACCTCTTCGGCGGTCACCGTCACCAGCGTGATATTGTCGGGCGCGCCGCGACCGTGGCAGCGCGCGATCAGGATCTGCGCCGCCTCTGCCAGCGGGGCACGCGCCAGCACTTCGGCCATTTCACCTTCACCCAGCACGCCATGCAGCCCGTCGCTGCACAGCAGCAGCAGGTCATCACCGGCCAGATCATCAACGATGGTATCCACCGCCAGATCGGGCAGCACGCCGACCGCGCGCGTCAGCACGTTGCGCATGCGATGGGTTTCCGCCTCTGCCGCGGTGATGATGCCGTTATCGACCATTTCCTGCACCTGGCTGTGATCGCGGCTAAGCCGGTGCAGCTGGCGGTGCCGGTACAGATAGGCGCGGCTGTCACCCACCCAGGCCACGCCAAACCGCCCGTCGCGCACCACCAGCACCACCGCGGTCGTGCCCATGCGCGCGCCGTGCGCCTCGGATTCGGTCAGGATCGCGGTATTGGCCTGGACCAGCGCGGCCACCACCGATTCGATCGTCGCTTCCAGATCGGGCTGCCAGCGCAGCGCGTTCAAACAGGCGACCACCTGGGCAGAGGCCCAGTCGCCGCGCGCCATGCCGCCCATGCCATCGGCAACCGCCCACACCCCCAGTTCTTCAGAGGTGAAGAAGCTGTCTTCGTTGATCCGGCGCACCGCGCCAACGTCGGTGGCCGCGTGCCATTCATACCGCATTGAAGTCACGGTTTATACCCCTCCGCCACCAGGCACCGTGATCTATTCACCACGCGCCCATCTTCAATCATGACAGCAATACACATTCGATGTTAGCATGGCCATGTATGGCATCCACATCGGCACAGAATTCGCTGCGTGACGGCACCGTGGATTCCTACGATCCACGCGTATGGGCACAACAATGGTCGCCGCGACCCGTTTCCGCCCGCCGGCTGGACCGGATCGGTCCGGTCCAGCGCAGCGGATTGGCGATCGGCGCGGCAATCGGCATCCTGGGGCTGGGCGCGCTGGCGGCGATTTCCATGCGCCCGGCGCTGTCGGGCGCAGGCGCGGCTGGTGGTATCGGGCCACTGGCGCAGGCCACCCCGGCCGAACCAGCCGAAGTGCGCCACACGCTGATCCTGACGCGCGCCGCCGATCTGGCCGGCATGCTGACCGGGCATGGCGTCGATGCCGACACCGCCCGCCGCGTGACCGACAGCGCGCTGCCCGCGCTGAAACCCGATGGCCAGGTCCGCGCGGTGCTGGTGTTCCGCCACGATGGCGACAAACTGGCGTTTGTGCGGCTGGAGGCATCGAACGGTGACAGTTCGGGCGTGGTGGTGCGGCGCGGAGCCGATGGCGCGCTGGCCACCGCGCGGGTCGCCGCGCAGGTATCGGTGCGCTCGTTCGTGGTGCATGGCACGATGGATGGTGACAGCTTTTACACCTCGGCCGTGGCGGTGGGGATGCCCAACAGCCTGATTTCGGTGTTTGCCCGCGCGCTGTCGTTCGATTTCAACTTTCAGACCGAAGTCAGCGCGGGCGACGCGTTCGAAGCCGCCTATACCCAGCCGGTCAACGCCTCTGGCGAAGTGGTCGGCGTGCCGGTGCTGCTTTACGCCTCGCTGACCACGGCGACCAAATCGGCGGCGGTCTATCGCTTTGACCAGAACGGGCAGGAGGCCTGGTTTGATGCATCGGGCCGCAGCACCGTTCACAGCCTGATGCGCACGCCGGTCGATGGTGCGCGCATCACATCGAAATTCGGCATGCGGTTTCACCCGGTGCTGCACTTTATGAAACTGCACGGCGGGATCGACTTTGCTGCGCCGATCGGCACGCCGATCTATGCATCGGGGGAGGCGCTGATCGAATTTGCCGGCCCCAAGGGCCCCAACGGCAATTTCGTCAAGCTGAAGCACACCAATGGCTGGGAAACGCTGTACTTGCACATGAACCGCTTTGCCGACGGCATTGTCGAAGGCGGGCACGTCAACCAGGGGCAGCAGATCGGCGAAATCGGCACCACCGGCCGATCAACCGGGCCGCACCTGCATTATGAAGTGCACATCAACGGCGAACAGGTCGACCCGCTGGAGGTGCCGACCGACAACAACGCGACCAAGTCGCTGGACAGCAAAGACCTGCTCGCGTTTGAAGCGGTGCGCGACCGCGTCGATGTCAGCCGCGCGCAGCAGAGCCAGTAACAGTCTGTCACATCGGTCAAAAAAGTCCGCTCGAATTTCGCCTATGGTTTTGGACCTATGCTGCAGAAATGCTTGGATGTCCTGCGTTCGATGTGGCATTCCACGCCAATAAAGATTCCAATGGTTGGGGGACCCTGTCATGCCGCTGCTGAATCAAACCGCCGCTTTTTCGCAAGTGGATGTTATGTCTGGCGCCGCGAATGCTGCGGCAACCGCCGGTGCTTGCCATAACTTTTCGCTCCAATGGATCGCCGCCATGTATGCGGATTCCGATCCGGCGAAGGCCGCTGCACGCATGACCGCCCTGGCAAAGAACAAGGGCGGGGCGGCCATGGTCACGCAGGCGATCTTTGGCAACGAATGGGACCGGCAGGGCGCCGAAGCCGCAGACAAGGGTGTCGCGGCATGGCGCGGCCTGGCATTTGTGCGCGATCTGGTTCCCTATTCAGCCTGGTCGAACAGCACCTTTCTGCAGGGCCTGTGCAAAGCCGATGTGAGCGGGATCATCTTCAGCTTCTGGTTTCAGGGAAGTGCCGTCGGCGCCGAAGGCGGCGCGCACACGATCGCATTTTTCAGAAAGATGCGAAGCGCGCGCGGATCGACCGGTCCGGCGGACAACCTGGTGTTCGCCTTCGATCCGAATTTCGGCGAATGCCTGGTCGTAGAAGGCCAGTTGTCCGCGTGGGTTACCGATATGCTCAGCAATTATGGCCCGTGCGATGACCAATGGATGCGCGGGTTCAAAAAGGCCTGAGGAGGCGGAAGCAGAATCGGACCGGATCAAACCGCTGTTCGAGCAGCGGTGCGGGCCAGCCCCGGCGCCAGCACACAGACCGCGATCAGCGCCGCCAGCGCGAACAGTGATGACAGGCTGGTGTCCAGGCCATCGGGACCGCCGCCCCACAACACGCTGCCCGCCAGATCATAATCGTACAGCGATCCGAAATTGCCGACCCCCGGGTTGGGCGCGGCGCCCCACAGCAGGCCTTCGCCCCAGTTCCAGCCGAAATGCGCGGCGATCGGCAGCACCAGCCCGCGCGACCGGCTGGCCAGCACGCCAAACCACAGCCCGGCCAGGATCAGCACCGGCAGGGCCTGTGGATCGCGGATGGCAGAGGCGAAATGCACCAGCGCAAACACCCCCGCCGTGGCCAGGATGCCCGGCCACACCCCCCACGACCGTTGCAGCACGGGTTGCAGCCAACCGCGAAAATAGACCTCTTCGGCCCCGGTCTGAAACAGCATCACCAGCGTGCCGCCGGCAAACGCTGCCACGCTGAACGGCGCGCCGCCGCCCGGCTGGACCACGCCGGCCAGCCCCGACAGCACCAGCGCCATGCCCACCCCGCCCAGCCCGGCGGCGACCCCGGCCGGCATGGCCAGCACGGGCGCCAGCCCGGCCATGATCCGCCCGCCGGTCAGCCGCGCCGCCACCAGCGCCGCGATGATCAGCGCGCCAAAAATGATCAGGTTGAACGCGCCTTCGATCAGCGCGGGATCGCGCGCCGCCACCATCGGCAGCGCCAGCGTCAAGGCCAGCCCCATCGGCCCGACATAGGCGATCAGCGTGGCCACGATCAGCGCGGCGACCAGCACCAGCCAGGGTCGCGCGCCGGCCGGGTCTGCCGTCTGCCCATTCACGACCGGACCGTTCACCACGGCGCCGATCAAGGCCGTGCCGCGTCTGCCGTCTGCAGGCCCAGCTGCGATCGTGCCGCGCCGCTGACCAGGGATTTGTGCGAATCGCCGACGATGAAGAACGCGCCCCAATAAAACGGATGCGAACTGGCCGGTTGCGCCAGGATCGCGGTCTGGGCCTTGCGCAGCGCATCGCCGATCGTGCCGGTCCGCGCCGAGCGATAGAAATCGGCCATCAGGTCCTCGCTTTCGCCCGCGTTCGAAATCGGCCAATAGGTTGACAGCACCGCGCGGGCGTTGGCGGCCAGAAACGCGCGCACCAGTCCTTCGAGCGACGCGCCGGCCTCTTCCTGCCCGGTGGCGCGGGCCAGCCCGATGCTGACCCCGGCAGATGTGTCGCACGCCGACAGCACCACCAGATTGGCATCAAGTTTCAGCCGCGCGATCTTGTCAAACGACAGGATTGCGGCCGATTGCGCGCCATCCATGCTGGTCACCAGGCCGGGCGGCGACGTGCTGCACCCCCATTGCCCCTCGGTCAGGCCATGCGTGGCAAAATGCAGCACCTGAAACTGGTTGAGGTCGGTCATCTGCAGCACGGCAGTGTCGGTAAACGCCGCGCCGGTCAGCGCCGGCACATGCGACAGGCCCAGCGCCGCGCCCGCACGATCCAGCTCCTTGGCGCTGATCGGCTGCAACGCGCGGGTCAGTGCGGCAATTTCCCTGCGTTCCGCCTTGCAATTGCTGCCGACCGAAACCAGCCCGGCGGCGACCTGCATGGTCAGCGGCACTGGCGCATGCTGGGCAAAGCCCATGAACGGCTGCGGCGCTGCCGATGGTGCCAACCCGCGCGCCACGATCAGCGATCGAGGCGACAGCGCGACCGAAACCGGCATGTGCCGGGCCAGGAAATCGACCTTGCTGTAATCATAGGGCGCAGTCTTGCGCGACACGGCATAGGCCGCCACGCTCGCCTTGTCGGACACCAGCACCCCGACCGGGATACGTTGCAACGGACCGCCGCCATCGACGATCAGCGCCTGCGCCGCCAGCAGCCGCGGCGCCACCGGCCCGGACACCAGCTGAAACAGCGCATTGGCCGCGCCGACGTCAAAGAAATTGAGCTTTGCCCCGCCGCCATCGATCGATTCGCGCAGCCGCGCGGCCACCTTTTCAACCACCTTTTCCGACTGGGCGACGCGGTAGATGACCGGGCCATCGTGGTCGATCAGCACGCCGAACAGGCTGTCGCGCACCGCGGTCAGTTTGAAAAACACCTCACCCGGCAGCAGCACTTTTTGCACATCGGCAATCGATGCTGCGGAATCGTTGACCGCGCCATACGACGGATCGCGCTGCAGTTCGCCCTGCAGCTGAAACAGTCGTTCTTCGGCGGTATCGCCCTGCGCGGCCAGTGCCTTGGCCTTGGCCGGGTCGGTGGCCTGCACCTCTGCCGCTTCGAACCGCAGCCGCGAAATTTCGCGTTCGAGATCCTGTTCGTCCTGCTTTTTCGACGCCAGCGCGGGGCTGGACGCGACCAGCGATTGCAATTCGATAAACTGCCGCGCGATGGCCGGATCGGCGATCACCTGGGTCGCCTTGAAAAACCGGTCGGCGGCGGTCCCCGCGGGATTGGCACGGGCATCGGCGATCAGCAGGTCAAAATAATCGCCCACAGACGCCGGCGGCACCAGCCCCTGGACATTGGCCGCGACCAGTTCGTTGATCGCCGTGCCGAATTGCGCGATCGCCGCGTCCTTGCCGCCAGGGTCGCGCGCGATGATCGCGGCGCGTTCAAACTGTGCCTCGGCCAGCACCGGGCCGATTTCACCGTTCAGCTGCGCACGGCGCAAGCCCGTGATCGCGCGGTCGATCGCCGCCAGTGCCGCCGCCGGATTGCCAGTGGCCAGCAACAGCCGCGCGCGCTGGCGTTCCACCCGCGCGATAAGCCACAGGATCTGTTGTTGCGACACCCGTTCGCTGACCAGCAGTGCGATATCGACATCCGCACCGCCCAGCACGGTCAAGGCCTCGGCCGGCTTGCCCTGCGCCAGCAGCACGATGCTGCGCGCCCAATTGGCCTGCGCATCGATCACCAGTTGCGACAGCGTGTCGGCATCGGGCGTGGTCGCCAGCCCGTCGACTGCGCGCGCGCCTTTGCGGCGCGGCGCCTGGTTGAGCGCTACCAGCACGGTCGGATCAAGCAGCGGATGGCTGCTGTCCGATGTGCGCGTCAGCCGGTTGAGCGACCCCATCGCATTGTCGAAATCCTGCCGATTCAACAGGTCGAGCGCCACATAAGCCAGCCGTTTGCGATCGAGGATGGCGGCGCCAGATACCGTCGCATTGGCCTGCAGCAGCGCCTCTGCCTGTTTGAAGCGTGCCTCGGCCGAATCGAAATAGCTGAGGTTGGATTCCGCCAGCCCCGCCAGCAGCAACAGTTCCAGCCGGGTTTCCACCGGCGATGCGCTGTCCAGCCGGCTTAGTGCCTCGCTCAGCACGCGCGAAGCATCGTGGCACAATCCGGCGCGAATAAAGCGCAGCGCCTGATCGAGCGAATCCGTTGCCGGGGTGCTGGCCTCTGCCACCGCAGCCTGTCCCTGCGGTGCCTCCAGCGTGTCGGCCTGCACCGTCGCGCGCAGCGCCCGCCCTGCTTCGGCCATGGCCAGCGGCGCGCCGGCCAGCAACCGCAATGCCTGTTCGCCCGGCCCCTGGTCGATCGCCACCGCGCTGACCGACAGCACAAAGCCGCCGCGGTTTACCCGCGTTTCAATCGTGCCAAGCCCCAGCAGGCTGTCATAACAGCGCCGCGCCTGCACCTGGCCCACCCCGGGCAGATCAAATTCACGCCCCGCGCCGCATTGCAGCAGCTTTTCAAATTCTGCGGCCTGATCGGCACGCACCCGGCGCGCGACGGCCAGATGCCGCCCGGCGGTGGTACCGCGGCAGGTTACCGCCAGGCTGACCGCAAACGGATCGCTGACGCCCGGATCGTTCCAGTACCGGTCTGCGACGCAGGCATCGCCCTTGCCATTGGGGCCAAGGTCGGCGTGGTCGGCCACCATATCGGGTCTGGCCCAGGCCGGATGCGCCACCATTCCCAGCGCGGTCGCGCACAGCATGGCAAGGACGGTCTTGTTCATCAGTGCGCACCCTTCTGGTGTTCCGGGCAAGTCTTGTCATCGGGTTTGCAGGCCGGTGCCGGTTCGCGCACATCGCCCACGCCCAGGCTGCCGAAATCGTCGAACAGCGCTTCGTTGTTGGTGCCCACCAGCGGATCGAACGCGACGACATAATCGGTGTTGGCGTAAAACAGCGTGACCCGCGACGGATCGACCGCCTGCAACGTGGTCGACAGCGCGGCGGCGGTGATGCACCCCGCGCTCGACCCGATTACGCACCCGTTGATGCGCGACACCGGCACCGAAATGTTGGTGGCGGTGATCACCGCGCCACCCAGCAGCGCGGTCGGAATGCCGCCGACCCCGTTGATCGTGCCGAACACCGCAAACGGATCGGTGTTGGTCGTCCCGCCGCCGAACACCGTCAGCGCCGGGGTTGACGGTAGCAGGCTGGTTGACAGCGTGATCCCCGAATTCTGCCCCTGCACCGCAGTATTCTGGAACAGCGCAAAATTGGTGAACCGCACCGCCATGCTCTTGGCCACGATGATATCGGTGGCGACATAGCGCGCTCCGCCGCCCACTATCGATGAATAGAGCGAGCTGGCGGGGTTGTTGATCATCCCTTGCGCCTGCACCGACGAAATCGTGCCACCCGGTTTCATCCCCAGCAGGCTGAGGAAACCCAGGTCCTGGCCCACCGCGATGGCATCTGCCTTTAGCGACAGCGCCGCGCTGGGCGTGGCAATCGCGCCGCCGTTGATCGTCGGCACCCCGCCGACCAGTGTGCCAGGGGTGGCGATCACGGTCAGCTGTTTGGCCACGCTGGCCGCGGTGCCATCGCCGCCGATTTCCAGCCCGGTCAGGCCAGTGCCGATGGCGTCGATCTTGCCCCACACGAACATGCTGTTCAGGCCATAGATGTCCATGGTCTTGACCGATCCGGCAATCGTGAAATTGCCGGTGATCACATTGGGTTTGTTGACCTGCGATGCGTCAAGCGTCAGCGCGCCGGTTGCTTGCAGGTTGGCGATGGCGGCCTTTGACAGCACAAAATCGCTGGCCGCCGGCGTTCCCGCTGCGCCAAACGGCGACAGATCGCCCAGCCACAGGCTTGATCCCGCCGCGCCTGAATCGATCAGGCTGATCGCGCCGGCGTTGATCGCGGCATTGATGCCCGCGCCGGTCGCGGTCACCGACAGGCTGGTCAGCGGGGTGGCCCCGCCGACCACGCCGTTGAAATTGGCTTTGCCCGCTGCGGCCTTGATGGTCAGCGCCTGGGCGCCATCGATGGTCGAGCCAAACGTGGCATCGTTGCCGGTGGTCAGCGTGCTGGCCGACCCCAGCGTGACCGCGCCCTGCCAGTTTTGTGCGCCAGTGGTGGTCACGCCAGTGGTGTTGATCTGGCCGGTGCCGGTTACCGTCAGCGCGCCCAGCGCACTGGTCCCGCCAACCACGCCGCCAAACACCCCGTTGCCCTGCACGGTCAGGCCGAATGCGCCGTCAAGCGTCGACCCGAACGTCATCGTCGATCCGGTCAGCGTCGCTGCGGTCACCAGCGTGGTCGCACCCTGGTAATTTTGCGCCCCGGTGGTGGAAATGCCCGCGGTGTTGATCTTGCTGGCGCCCGTCACCGTCAGCGCTGCCAGTTTGGTGCCGCCGCCAACGGTGCCGCCAAACGTGGTCAGCCCGGTGCCCGCCTTGGCCGTCAGCGCAAAGCCGCCGTCGATGGTGCTGCCAAAGCCGATGTCGCCATTGCCCGCGCTGCTGTCCAGCGTGGTGGCAGCGCCCAGCGTGACCGGGCCCTGATAGCTTTGTGCGCCGGTGGTCGCCACGCTGCCGCCGTTGATTGCGCTCGCGCCCGTCACCGTCAGCGTGGTCAGTTTGGTCAGGCCGCCGACCGCGCCGCCAAACGTGGTCAGCCCGGTGCCCGCGTTCACGGTCAGAACGTGCGCGCCATCCAGCGTCTGGGCAAAGGTGACCGCGCCGTTGCCGGCGCTGCTGTTGATGGTGGTGGTCGCACCCAGTGTGACCGCGCCCTGATAATCCTGCGCACCGGTGGTCGCCACGCTGCCGCCATTGATCGCGGATGTGCCAGTCACGGTCAGTGCCGACAGTTTGGTGCCAGCGCCAACCGCGCCGCCAAACGTGGTCAGCCCGGTGCCCGCCTTGGTGGTCAGGCCAAACCCGCCATCGAGCGCCTGATCAAAGCTGATCGCGCCATTGCCCGCGCTGCTGTCGAGCGTGGCGGTCACGCCCAGCGTGACCGCGCCCTGGTAATCCTGCGCCCCGGTGGTGGTGATCGCCGCGGTGTTGATCGCGCTGCTGCCCGTCACCGTCAGCGACGCCAGCTTGGTGCCGCTGCCAACCGCGCCGCCAAACGTGGTCAGCCCGGTGCCCGCCTTGGCGGTCAGCGCAAAGGCGCCGTCGATGGTGCTGTCAAAGCCGATCGTGCCGTTGCCCGTGCTGCTGTCCAGCGTGGTGGCCGCACCCAGCGTGACCGCGCCCTGGTAGCTTTGCGCGCCGGTGGTCACCACGCCGCCGCCGTTGATCGCGCTCGCGCCGGTCACGGTCAGCGCGGCCAGCCGCGTGGTCGCGCCGACGCCGCCGCCAAACGTGGTCAACCCGGTCCCCGCCTTTGCGGTCAGCCCGCCAGGCCCATCCAGCGTCTGGGCAAAGCTGATCGCAGAATTGCCCGCGCTGCTGTCCAGCGTGGTGGTCACGCCCAGCATGACCGCGCCCTGGTAATCCTGCGCCCCGGTGGTGGAAATTGCGGCTGTGCCGATCGAGGCCGGGCCGTTCACCGTCAGCGAGGCCAGTTTCGTTGCGCCGCCGACCACGCCGTTGAACGTGGCCAGGCTGGTGCCGGTTTTGACCACCAGCGCATTGGCGCCATCGACCGTGCCCAGCGTGACCGCGCGGTTGCCCACCGCGCCGTCCAGCGTGGTGTCCGACCCCAGCGTCATGGCACCAAACGTGGTCGCCTGGCCCAGCGTCAGCGTGCCATTGGTGGTCGCCGCACCAAACGTATAGGCCGCGCCGCCATCGACATCATAGGTCCCGGCGTTGAGCGTCAACAGGCCGTTGGCCAAAGTCAGCGCGCTGGTCCCGGTTACCCCGTTCAGCGTGATTGCGCCGGTCCCGGCGTTGACCGACAGCGCGTTGCCCGCGCCGGTGACCGCGCCCAGCACAGTCGCAAAATTGCCCGCGCTGCTGTCGAGCGTGGTCGCCGAACCCAGCGTAGCCGCGCCAAACGTGGTCGCCTGGCCCAAGGTCAGCGTGCCATTGGTGGTCGCCGCCCCGAACGTATAGGCCGCGCCGCCATCGACGTTGTAAATACCGGTATCGAGCGTCAGCGCGCCATCGGTCAGCACCAGCGAACTGGTGCCGTTCACGCCGTTCAGCGTGACCGCGCCGGTGCCGGCATTGACCGTCAGCGCGTTGCCGGCGCCGGTGACCGCGCCCAGTGTTTGCGCAAAGTTGCCGGCACTGCTGTTCAGCGTGGTGTCCGACCCCAGCGTCATGGCGCCAAACGTGGTCGCCTGGCCCAGGGTCAGCGTGCCATTGGTGGTCGCCGCCCCGAACGTATAGGCCGCCCCGCCCGCCGGGGTATACGTGCCGGCGTTGAGCGTCAGCAGGCCATTCGCCAAAGTCAGCGCGCTGGTGCCGGTCACCCCGTTCAGCGTGATCGCGCCCGTCCCGGCCTTGACCGTCAGTGCGTTGCCGGCGCCCGTAACCGCACCCAGCACAGCTGCAAAATTGCCGGCGCTGCTGTCGAGCGTGGTCGCCGAACCCAGCGTCAGCGCGCCAAACGTGGTCGCCTGGCCCAAGGTCAGCGTGCCATTGGTGGTCGCCGCCCCGAACGTATAGGGCGCGCCGCCATCGACGTTGTAGATGCCGGTATCAAGCGTCAGCGCGCCATCGGTCAGCACAAGCGAACTGGTGCCGTTTACCCCGTTCAGCGTGACCGCGCCGGACCCGGCGTTGACCGTCAGGCCGAACCCGCCCCCGGTGACCGCGCCCAGCGTTTGCGCAAAATTGCCCGCGCTGCTGTTCAGCGTGGTCGCCGAACCCAGCGTCAGCGGCCCGAACGTGGTCGCCTGGCCCAAAGCCAGCGTGCCATTGGTGGTCGCCGCCCCGAACGTATAGGCCGCCCCGCCCGCCGGGGTATACGTCCCGGCATTGAGCGTCAGCAGGCCGTCCGCCAAAATGAGCGCGCTGGTGCCAGTTACCCCGTTCAGCGTGATCGCGCCCGTTCCGGCCTTGACCGTCAGTCCAAAACCGGCCCCGGTCACCGGGCTGAGCGTGACGGTGCCATTGCCCGCGCTGCTGTCGAGCGCAGTGGTGGCGCCCAGCGTGACCGCGCCCTGATAATTTTGCGCGCCAGTGGTGTTGATGCCGCTGGTTTTGACCAGCGAAGTCCCCGTGACCGTCAGCGAGGACAACCTGGTGCCGCCGCCGACCACCCCGCCAAAGGTGGTCTGCCCGGTCCCCGCCGTTACCGTCAGGTCAAACGCGCCATCCAGCGCCTGTTCAAAGCTGATTGCACCATTGCCGGTGGTGCTGTCGAGCGTGGTGGCCGACCCAAGCGTGACTGCGCCCTTGTAATCCTGAGCGCCGCTGGTCTTGATCGATGCCGTATTGATCGCCGCCGGGCCAGCCACCGTCAGCGCGGTCAGCCTGGTCGTCCCGCCGACGGCACCACCAAACGTGGCCGTCGCGGTGCCCGTCTTCACGGTCAGGTCAGCCGCGCCATCGACGGTGCCCAGCGTGACCGCGCGGTTGCCCACCGTACCATCCAGCGTGGTCGCCGAACCCAGCGTCAGCGGTCCGAACGTGGTCGCCTGGCCCAGCACCAGCGTGCCGTTGGTGGTGGCCGCGCCAAAGGTATAGCCCGCGCCGCTATCGACGTCATAAGTCCCGGCGTTGAGCGTCAGCGGGCCATTGGTCAGCGTCAGCGAGGCTGTCCCGGCCACGCCGTTCAGCGTCAGCGCGCCGGTGCCGGTGGTCACCGTCAGCGCATTGCCGCCCCCGGTAACGGTGCCCAGGGTTTGCGCAAAATTGCCCGCCGCCGAATTCAGCGTGGTGGCCGACCCGAGTGTCAGCGCGCCAAACGTGGTCGCCTGACCCAAAGTCAGCGTGCCATTGGTGGTCGCCGCGCCGAACGTATAGGCTGTGCCGCCGGTCGGGGTATACGTGCCACCATTCAGCGTCAGCGCGCCATTGGTCAGCGTCAGCGCGCTGGTTCCGGTCACCCCGTTCAGGGTCAGCGCGCCGGTGCCAGCGTTAACTGTCAGGCCGTTGCCAGCCCCGGTTACCGCGCCCAGTGTTTGCGCAAAATTGCCGGCACTGCTGTCCAGCGTGGTGCCCGACCCGAGCGTCAACGCGCCAAACGTGGTCGCCTGCCCCAGTGTCAGCGTGCCATTGGTGGTGGCCGCGCCAAAGGTATAGGCCGCGCCGCCGGTCGGCGTATAAGTGCCGCCATTCAGCGTCAAAGCGCCATCGGTCAGCGCCAGTGCGGTGGTGCCGGTCACCCCGTTCAGCGTGACTGCGCCAGTGCCCGCGTTTACGGTCAGGCCGTTGCCGGCGCCGGTAACCGCGCCCAGCGCGATGGCCGCATTGCCCGCGCTGCTGTCGAGCGTGGTGGTCGCCCCCAGCGTCACTGCGCCGCTATAGGTCTGCGTGCCGCTGGTGGTGATCGCGGTGGTGTTGATCTGGCTGGGCCCGGTCACCGACAGCGAGGTCAGTTTCGCCAGGTTGCCGACCAGGCCGCCAAACGTCGCGGTCGCGGTGCCGGTCTTGACCGTCAGGCCGAACAGGCCGTCGACCGTGCCCAGCGTCACCGCGCGGTTGCCGCTGCTGCCATCGAGCGTGGTGGCGGACCCCAGCGTCATCGCGCCAAACGTGGTCGCCTGGCCCAAAGTCAGCGTACCATTGGTGGTCGCCGCACCAAAGGTATAGGCCGCGCCGCCATCGACATTGTACGTCCCGCCATTCAGCGTGAGCGCGCCATCGGTCAGCCCGAGTGCACTGGTGCCGTTCACGCCATTCAGCGTGAGCGCGCCGGTTCCCGCATTCAGCACCAGCGCATGGCTGGCGCCGGTAACCGCGCCAAGCGTTTGCGCAAAATTGCCCGCGGCCGAGGTGATGGTGGTGTCCGAACCCAGCGTCAGCGTACCAAACGTGGTGGCCTGGCCCAGGGTCAGCGTGCCGTTGGTGGTCGCCGGCCCAAAGGTATAGGCGCTGCCGCCCGCCGGGGTATACGTCCCGGTGTTGAGCGTCAGCCCGCCATCGGTCAGCGCCAGCGCGGTGGTGCCGGTCACGCCGTGCAGCGCAAGCGTGCCCGTGCCGGCATTGACCGTCAGCCCGAACGCGGCGCCGGTAACCGCGCCCAGATCGATCGGGCCATCGCCCGCGCTGCTGTCGAGCGTGGTGGTCGCCCCCAGGGTAACCGCGCCGGTATAGGTCTGCGCGCCGCTGGTGGTAATTTCGGTGGTGTTGATCAGGCTGGGCCCGGTCACCGACAGCGACGCCAGTTTGGCCGATCCGCCCACCGCATTGCCAAATGTCGCAGTGGCCGTGCCAGTCTTCACCGTCAGGCCAAACGCGCCATCGACGGTATCCAGCGTAACCGCGCGGTTGCCCACCGCACCATCCAGCGTGGTCGCCGAACCAAGCGTCAGCGCACCAAAGGTGGTCGCCTGGCCCAAAGTCAGCGTGCCGTTGGTGGTGGCCGCGCCAAAGGTATAGGGCGCCGCGCCGATCGTGTAATTGCCGGCGTTCAGCGTCAGCGTATTGCTGTTGGTCAGCGTCAGCGATCCCGCATCGACCCCCGCAAGCGTGATTTTTCCGCCGGTCAGGCTGACCGCGCCATAGGGGTTGGCGATTGTGCCAATCTGTCCGCCGGCGCTAATCGCGCCGGTTCCGGCCTTTACGGTCAACAGTGGCGTGGCGATCGAGGCCAGCAGCACCGAACTGAAACCGATGTCGCCATTGCCCGCGCTGCTGTCGAGCGTGGTGTTGGCACCAACATTGAACTGGCCGGTGTAGGTCTGCACCCCTTGCGTAAACACCGACCCGCCATTCAGCTGGGTCGTTCCGGTCAGTTTCAACGAGGTCAGCGGCGTGCCGACCGTGCCCACATGCCCGCCGATCACGATCAGCGCGGCGCCAAAGGCATTGACGGCAAAGGCATGCGCACCGTCGATGGAGCTGTAGATCGTACCAAACCCGGAAGGATCGGCAATCGTGGTATCAGATCCGAGCGTGATGGCTCCGAACGTCGTTTTCTGTTTCAGCGTCAGCGTGCCGTTGGTGGTGGCTGCGCCAAAATTGAACGCGGCGCCGCCGTCGACATCATAGGTGCCGGTATTCAGCGTCAACAGGTTGCGCGTCAGCGTTAGCGCGCTGGTGCCGTTCACGCCATTCAGCGCGATCGCCCCGGTGCCCGCATTCACCACCAGCGCATGGCTGGCGCCGGTAACCGCGCCCAGAATCTGGTTGAAATTGCCCGCAGACGAATTGATCGTGGTGTCCGAACCGAGCGTCAGCGCGCCGAACGCGGTGATCTGGCCCAGGGTCAGCGTGCCATTGGTGGTGGCCGCGCCAAACGTGAACGGCGAACCGGCGTTGATCGTGTACGTTCCGGTGTTGAGCGTCAGGCTGGTATTGGCCAGCGTCAGCGCGGTGGTTCCGGTCACGCCGTTGAGCGCGATCGCGCCGGTGGAGCCCGTCTGCACATCCAGCGACTTGCCCGCGCCAGCGACCGCGCCCACCGTGATCGTGCCATTGGCGGTGCTGGACAGCGTGGCGTTTGCGCCCAGCGTCACCGCGCCGGTATACGTCTGATTGCCGGTGGTCTTGATCGTGGTGGTGTTGATCGCGCTTGGCCCGGTCACGTCGAGCAAGGCCAGCTTGTTCGTGCCTCCGACCGCGCCGCCCAGTGTCGCCAGCGCGGTGCCAGTCTTGACCGTCAGGCCGGACGCGCCGTCAACCGCAGCATCCACCGCTGCCAGCGTAATCTTTTTGTTGCCGGTGCTGCCATCCAGCGTGGTCGCCGATGCCAGGGTCAGCGCGCCGAACGATGTGTCCTGCCCCAGTGTCAGCGTGCCATTGGTGGTGGCCGCGCCAAAGGTATAGGGCACCGCGCCGATCGTGTAATTGCCCGCGCCCAGCGTCAGCACGCCGCTGTTGGTCAATGTGAGTGCCGAGGAATCGACGCCAGCCAGCGAAATCGCGCCACCCGTCAGGCTGACTGCGCCCAGCGGTTGCGCGGTGGTGCCGACCTGCCCGGTTACGTTGACCGCGCCAGTGCCCGCGGCGACGGTCAGCGTCTTGCCGGAACCGGTGACCCCGCCCAAACCAACCGCGCCGTTGCCGGTGCTGGTCAGCGTGGTGTTGGCGGTGAGCGTCACCGCGCCGGTATAGGTCTGCGCGCCCGTCGTGGTGATCGCGGTGGTGGCGATCTTGGTCTTGCCCGACACGTCGGTCGAGGTCAGCGCGGTGGCGCCGCCCACCACCCCGTCAAATTCTGCATCGCCGGTCACGGTCAGCGTTTTGCCGCCATCGATCGTGCCGGCAAAGGTGGTGGCGCCGGTTCCGCTGCTGATCAGTGTGGTGTTGCCGGTCAGCACGGCCGGGCCGAACACGTCGATCGATCCGTTGGTGCCGGTGGTCTGCGCCGCGGTACCGCCGGCAAAATTGATCTGGTCAAACGCGCTGCGCGCCTGGCCGGTGCCATCGTGCGTGGCCGACGCGTTGTTGTCGGTCGAAATCGTCACTTTGCCGCCGTCGACGGTCGCGGTCAGGCTGCCGGTGCTGGCGATCTGCAGCAGTGCGGTGTTGGCGACCGAGGGCGACATCGCCCCGATCACCACCGAGCTGCCCTTGATCGCACCACTGACGGTCAGTTGGTTGGCGGCGACGGCCGTGCCGCTTTTGATCAGATAGGACAGCGGGCTGCCCGGGCCCGAAGGAAAGGCCACGTCCGACGCGGCGATCATCACCACCGGATTTGAAGCCGGCGTACTGCCGCCGGTCGCGGCGATCCGGTCACCCGCGCCAGCACCCACGCTAACGGTTTTGCCGACCAGCAGCACTGACCCGGTCGAAGTGATCGTGCCATTCATCGCCAGCAGGCCGTTGGCGGTGGTAAATTCGCTCGCCGCGGTGCCATTCAACTGCGCCAACGTCGTGACGTTGTCCTGCAGCGTCGACAGCACCAGGCTACCGCCGTTGAACTTGCCCGTGCTGCTGAAGGTAATGCCGGCCCCGTTGACCAGCCACACGTTGACGCCGTTCGCGGTGATCGTGCCATCGATGGTGGACGCGGCCGCAGTGGTGACGCGGTTCAGCACGGTGCAGCTGACGCAACCAGAGAAGGTAAAGGTATTGCCGGTGGGAACGTCGAACGTGGTCCAGGTGACAACCCCGCCCGCCGCCGTGGTAACGCCGGTAAAGGTGCCGCCGCCGCCCGGTGTGAGCGTTCCGGCTCCCACCGCAAAGGCCCCGCCCGTTGGCATGGTAGAGGCCGATGCCGCCGTCGCGGCCAGCATGCCGGCCAGCGCCGTGCCGATGCGCAGGGCGCTGCGCCCCTTGGTACGGGACGCGGTGCTGGGCGAACCGGGATGCGATGTTGCAGAGGCAGTCATGCGGGGGACCCCAATCGCCATCAGAATTTGAAACCAAACGGAACGAGCTGCGCGGTCAGCGACACCATCAGCCGGTTGGGCGAACGCTGCACATTGGTGCCGGTCAGCAGTGGCGGATCAAGCGGATGGGCATAGGTCACATCCAGCTTCAGCCCGTTGATCACGGTCAGCCGCGCGCCGCCACCGACCGACCGCAAAATCCGGTTTCTTTCGGTGGAGGACGGATCGCGGTTCCACAAATGGATCCAGTCGTAAAAGCCATAAATCTGCCCGCGCACGCGCGGCCCCAGCGGCAGGTTGAACCGTGCCTCGCTCGCCGCGGCAAACGCCTTGTCAGCGGTGTTGGCACCCGGATCATAGCCGCGCCCGACGGTCAGGTTGCCGATCGCAAATTGATCATAATTCAGCAGCTCGCGGTCGGCCCATTGCCCCTGCACCGTGCTGGCCAGTTCGAACAGCGGGCCAAGATTGACCACCCCGCTAAGGTGGCCGCGCACGATGAACGGTGTGCCGCTGCCGTTAAACCGCGACGGGCTGGACGTGCCGACAATGACGCCGGGCTTGGTCGCGCCAAGAATGCCGATACCCTTGCGCAGTTCCAGCCCGCCGGACACTTCTGCCTTCTGGCTGCCGTCCAGCCCGAGCAGGCGCTTGTCCGCGTCCACCCGCACATACAGCGTGGAAATGCGATCGAGGCCGATACCCTGCCCTTTTTTATCGCCGGCAAAATAGACCTTGGTGCGCTGTTCGGCATATTCGAACCCGCCGGTGGCAATTACCGACGCGGTGGTCGTGCGCACAAAGGTATGATCGTACGACAGATTTTCGATCAATGAGACCGTGCGCAAATCCAGCCCGGTCAACGCCGGGCGCGATTGGGCAAACGTGCTGACAAACGCCAGGTGGTCGTTGTGGCTGTTCAGCGTGATCGCTTCGCCAAACTGAATGGTACGCTGTTTGCGGAAATCGAACGTGGTCGATCCCGCGATATACGCGCGATCGTCCAGGTTGAGCAGATCATAGGCCTCTGCCCGCAGATAGACCGTTTCACGCCCCAAAGCGGTACTGTTGTAATTCTGCACATTGCCGACCAGCGCAAACCGGCGATAGGATACGGTGATATCGCCGATCAGATCGCCCGGCTTGCCCGTGGCAGTATCGGGCGACAGCCCCATCTGCATGGTCAGGCCGGGGATATCGTTGGCCTGCAACAGCACCTTTTCGGCCTCAGCCGCGTTGAGCGGGGTCAGTTTTTTCAACTGTTCGATGCGTGCGCGCACTTTGCCTTCAAACGGGCCGGCATCGCCGTGAACATGCACCTCGACAATGCGGCCGGTCACCACTTCCAGCCGCAGCACGCCCTGGTCGATGGTCTGCGGCGGGATCTGCACCGCCGCGACATAACGCGCGTGCTGCAGGCGGAAATTGGCCTCATCACGCAAAGTGCAGACCGCGCTGATCGACTGCGCATCGCTGCCGGTGGTTATCCCCTGCACCACGCGCAGGATTTCGGGGTCAAGCGCGGCGCCGCCTGGGCCGGTGAAGGTGATGCTGCGGATCGCGACTTTCACATCGCTTTGCGCCAGCGGGCACGGCCCGGCGCGAAATGCGCCCTGTTCGCGGACCTTGACCGTACTTTTGGGCGGGGCTGCGTCGGGCGCAGCGGGATTGACCTCTTGCGCGGTCGGCAGGCTGCCTTGCGGAAGCGACGGAGGCGGTGCCGGCACCGATTGCGCAGCCACGACGGGCGCAAAGCCCGCCAGCACGGCCCCCAGGCCGACGGCTGCGATTGCTTGCGATCGTCCCATATTCCCCCGCAGCTTGAATCACACAAGTTATAAGACCGGCGAGGAAGGATTCCTCACCAGCCCGTTCGGCGCTTGATTTGCGCGATTCTTTTGTTTTTTTAACGCCCTTGCCCCAATGGTGCATCCGCCGGGACAGAGTGTCAACGACCAATGGTTCGGGCACCCAAGAACATGGCAAGGTCCGGGCTATGTAATCACACTGTCATTATTGCGCGATGCCGTTGCGCACGGGACCAATATCTGCCGCCCTTCGGCCCTGGCGCCAGTCAAACCCGCGCATCAGGCGCGATCAGGGCAATACCGCCAGCCAGTGGCTGACCGCGATGACCACCACGCCCGCCACCACGGTCAGGTGCGGCAGGTATCCTGCGCCGGTGCGGACCCCGGGTTCGGGGCGCAAGTGCAGGTCTTCGCTCATGTCGTCGGGAAACTGCCCCTTGTCGGTCACATAGTGCCGCCATGCGAACACCGGCACGATCATCGCCACGCATACCAGCCCGGTGTACAACGTGCCCTTGCCCAGCATGTCCGCGCCCACGCCCATCAGCGCCAGATTGACGAATGACAGCACTGTCCCCGCCCCCAGCAGGACGGTCGGCGCACGATAGGGGCGTTCCCAGCCCGGACGATCCATCCGGTGAATCCACGCCGCATTGAGATTGAGGAAGTTGAACAGGATATAGCAGACGTTCGACACGCCCAGCACGAACACATAGTCCGACATCGACAGCAGCACGAGATTGAAGCCGAGGTCGGTCCACATCGCCGCCGTCGGCGCGCCGGCATGGTTCACGCGGCTGAGGTATTTCGGCAGCCAGCCATCCACCGATGCCTGGTACAGCGTGCGTGATGACCCGGCCATCGACATGATGATCGCCAGCAGCAGCGCCAGGATCATCATCACCACGATCACGTTGCCGACCACCGGCCCGGCCTTGATCATCCCGGCCATCGCCTGGCCCACGCCCATGTTGTTGGCGATGCCGGGCGACAGCATGCCATCCAGCCCCAGGACACCCTGAAAGCTGATCGGGACCAGCGTGAACACGACGATGCACAACAGCCCCGACGACAGGATCGCCTTGAACGTGTCGCGTTTGGGATCACGAAATTCACGCGTGTAACAAACCGCTGTTTCAAAGGCATACGTCGACCACGCGGCGACAAACAGCCCGCCCATAAAGATCGAAATGCCCCCTGCATCCCAATGGCCATTGATCGGGTGGCCGGCGGCGTCGTGGCTTAACGGCACGATCGGCCACAGATTGTGGCGCGGCAGATCGCCGGTCAGCAACGGCACCAGCCCGATCAGCATCAGCGGCACCAATGCGACCACCCCCAGCACGATTTGCGCGCGCGCGGTCGAACTGATCCCGCGATGCTGGATGGCAAACGCCACCAGCAGGAAACCCGCACCGATGATCGACGTGGCATTGATGCGCAAAGCCAGACCGGTTTTCAAAAACGACAGATCGACCAGCGTCCATTGCCAGGTGTTGATCGCGGCATCGGCGCCAAACAGGATCGACAGCGAAAATCCCGCCGCCAGCCCCGACCCGATGGTCAGCACCGGGGACCACGCCAGCCAGTTGCACCACACCGAAACCGGCGCAAACACTTTGGAATACCGCGCCCACGCGACCGCGCCATAAATCGATGCGCCGCCCGATTTGTTGGGGAACAGCCCGGCGATTTCGGCATAGCTGAACGCCTGGATAAACCCGAACAGGATCGACACCGTCCACACCAGCCACGACGCCGTACCCACCGATGCGGCAATCGTGCCGATCGTGAACAGCACCAGCGCCGGCACCCCGCTGGCGATCCAGAACGCGCCGGTCCAGCTGATCCCGCGCTGCAGCCCGGGATTGTCGGCTTGCGCTGCTACAGTGGCCATGGTCTGTCCTTCGCCGGGGTCGGCTGCTGGGGGTTCATGAACGGACCCGGGTCTTGTCGGGATCGTAATGGGGGAAACGCACGACCGTGGCGCCGATGCGCTTTTGCTGCCCGTCCAGCTTGCCGATGGTCAGCGCGGTGCCCAACGCGGCATAGGCCACATCGATCCGCGCCAGCGCAATGGTCTGGCCCAGGATGGGCGATCGCGTCGCGCTGGTCACCACCCCGGCCTGCACCCGGCCGGCATAGACCGGATCACCATGGCCCACAGGTTCCGCGCCTTCGACCGCCAGCCCGGCCAGCACGCGTTGCGGGTGTTCGCGGCGGCGGGCGAGCGCCTCTGCCCCCACAAACGCGCTGCGCTTTGACTTGGGTGCGGCAAACCCGATCCCGGCCTCGAACGGGTCGGTCTGGTCGCTGAATTCATAGCCGGCAAAAATCAGCCCGGCCTCTATGCGCAACATGTCGAGCGCGTCCAGCCCGGCGGGCAGCACTCCGTGCGGCGCGCCAGCCGCCATCAGCACATCCCACAATTCAGGCGCGCGGGTCGGATGGCACCACACTTCATAGCCGAGCTCGCCCGAATAGCCGGTGCGCGACACCACCACCGGCAGATCACCCGCCGCAACCGCGATGCGCCCGGTGGTGAACCGGAACCAGCCCAGTTCGGCCACCGTCGGCCGGTGCGCCGGCGTGGCGACCAGCGGCGCCAGGATTTCGCGCGACAATGGCCCCTGCAGCGCGACATTGGACAGCTGATCGGTGGATGACTTTACCCAGGCCTGCAGGCCGCGGTCCGCCGCCAGCTGGCGCAGCCACACCCCGCACCAGTCTTCGCCGCACACCCAGCGGAAATTGGTCTGGCCCAGCCGGAACACCGTGCCATCGTCGATCATCCCGCCGTTGTCGTGGCACATCGCGGTATAGACGATCTGCCCCACCGCCAGCTTGGTCATGTCGCGCGTGACCGCCAGGTCCATCAGCGCCTCTGCATCCGGGCCGGTCACCTCGAACTTGCGCAACGGCGACAGGTCGATCAGCGCGGCGTGGTTGCGGCAGGCCCAGTATTCGGCGATCGCGCCGTGGTTGGTATAGGCAGACGGCAGCCAGAAGCCGCGATAATCCACCATCTGCCGGGTCAGGGCGGCGGTGCGGGGGTGAAATCCGGTCTGGCGGGTCAGCTTGGCGGGGGCGTCTGGGGTCATGCGATGGGCATTGCCGGGCAGAACCACGGCACTCCTGTCATATGTGCGAACATGGATGTCGGTGGGATTCCAGCCATTGGCCGGGTCGATATCGTCGGGGCACGACGATGATGCACACACCAGGTCGGTCAGCGCACGCAGCAGGACATAATCGCCAGGGCGCGACCACGGTTCATCCATGCCGATCGTTTCATCGTGGCCGACAAAGGTGTTGTAGAAAAAATTGATCGCCGGCCAGCCGCTGCGCGGCGCCACGCCATGCGGCGCCAGCGCGTTGTTGAAATTTTCGGTGCAGTTGGCGTGGCCGGGATAGCCCTGATCCTCGTAATAGCGCGCGCTGCAGGCCAGCAGAAAGGTGTCGTGGCGACCCACAGTATCGCGCACCACTTCGACCAGGGGGCGCATGGTTGCATCAAAATAGCGCGCGTGCAGCCCGGGGCTGGAAAAGCTGCGCCCCATCAGCGTACGGGTGACGGTGGGGTCCAGCCCGCGTTCATGGCCCAGTTCCAGCGCGGCGGCATCGAACGCGACAAAATCCGAACATTGCCGCCCGGCGACATCGATGATCTGGATATAGTCGCCCGCCCGCACGCGATAGGCGCGCGCGGTGGCCGCGGACACGCGCAGATCCAGCACCGGCACACCCAGCGGCGGCGGCAGATCATCGGCGGGATCGGCGCGTGCAATCCGCACGTGCAGTTCGGTGGCGGCATCCTGCGCATCCGGCTCCATCGGCGCACCGGGCGCGCGCACAGTGACCGCCAGGGCCACGGTGGTGTCAAAGCCATGTTCGGCACCGGCCGGCGAATCCGCACCGAACAGCGCGATCGTTTCGTCGCCATCAGCACCGTGCAGCACCAGCGAACCCGGCTGCAATCCTTCGGGATCGATGATCCGCACGCGGTCGCCCGGGCCCAGGTCAAAGCGGACTTCGCCGCCACCGGGGACGATGACCACCGTATCGGCCGGGTGCGGGATAGCGGCAGAAGCCATCGTTGCTGTGCCCCTGCCCCCTGCCGTCAGACCGTAGTGTCGCTGGTGGCCAGAAACGCCTCAAGCGAATCGTCGAGCGCGTCCATCCAGCGGGTGTGATGGCGCGGGCTCATCGTGCCGGTCAGCACCGAGCGATAGGACTGGTTGCGATAACCCATGATGTCGTGTTCCTTGTCGTGTTCCCACTGTTTGAACAGCGCGGCCACGGCATCGGTATCGAGCACGGGATAATCGGTCGCTTCCATCAATTGGCGCACATAGGCGGCCTGGAAATCGATTTGCAATTCGGGGTTGCTGGCCGCTTCTTCACGCCCCTGCCAATCGGCAATGCTGGCGGCGCGCACATCGGCATCGGGCACCGCGATGCGCCCCAGGATCAGGTCGCGCACATACCACGCCTGCGCGTCGAACATGTTGAAGGTGAAATACTGGTCCTGCATTCCGACATAAAACAGCGCGGGATTGTCCTGCCACACCACGCCCTGCCACAGATTGCCGGGATAGAGCCGGTTGTGGGTGACCAGCCGCAGATCATCGGGCAGGAACGGGAAATGGTGCAGGTATCCGGTGCACAGCACGATGCCATCGACCACTTTCGATGTGCCATCGATGAAATGGACGGTGTTGCCCTCCACCTTCGTCAGCAGCGGTCGCTGTTCGAACTGTTCGGGCCAGTCGAACCCCAGCGGCCGCGTGCGATAGCTGAACGTGACCGAGCGCGCGCCATATTTGACGCATTGCGTGCCGATATCCTCGGCCGAATAGGAACTGCCGACCATCAGCACATCCTTGCCGGCGAATTCATCGGCAGAGCGGAAATCGTGCGCATGCATCACGCGGCCGGGAAAGGTTTCGATCCCTTCGAACTGCGGCACGTTGGGAGTCGAAAAATGGCCCGACGAGACAATCACATGGTCAAAGGTTTCTTCGTAGGTGGTGTCGGCAACCTGGTCCTTCACCCGCACGGTAAACAGTTGCGTGGCGGCATCCCACGATACCCAGCGCACCGGGCTGTTGAACCGCACATACGGGCGCACCCCGGCGCGTTCGACGCGGCCCATGATATAATCGTGCAACACCGCGCGCGGCGGATACGACGGGATCGGCCGGCCAAAATGTTCTTCAAACGAATAATCGGCGAATTCCAGACATTCCTTTGGCCCGTTCGACCACAGATAGCGGTACATCGATCCATGGACCGGTTCGCCATATTGATCGAGCCCGGTGCGCCAGGTGTATTTCCACAGGCCGCCCCAGTCGTCCTGCTTTTCAAAACAGACAACCTCGGGAACGTCGACCCCTTTTGCCTTGGCGCTCTGGAACGCGCGCAACACGGCAAGTCCGCTTGCGCCGGCACCAATAACTGCAATCCGCTTGGCCATGAAAGTCCTCCACCGTCGGCGTGATTGTTCGCATTCCGGCGCGACCGTCAACGCCCAATTCGTGACCGAGGCGATAACCGCCGGGTCTGGGCGGGTCAACTATCAGGAAAAATTATTTCCTTTAAAGAATGCAGCAGTCATCCGCCCGCCGTGCCTGCACGCGGATAGACGATGATCGACAGATAGCGGATCACGCCCGCGCCCATATCCTCCGGCCCGTGTTGCGCCTGGCTGTCAAACAGCAGCGTGTCGCCCGGTTTCAGGTCATACCGCCGGTCGCCATGGCGATAGCCCAGCTCGCCCTCCAGCATATAGATTAGCTCGGTGCCGCTGTGGGCAAAGCTGGTATAGGGCAGCGCGTCGGCCGCCAGCGTGATCAGATAGGGCTCGATCGCCAGATCGCCGCTGAGCAAATGGCCAAGCAACTGGTAGATATGCCCGGCCTTGGTGCCGCGCCGTTCGATTTTTACGCCCTGGTTGGCGGCGACAAAGGAACAGTCCTGGCGGTCCTCGACCAGCGCGAACAGCGCCGAAATCGGCACGTTGAGCGCCTGCGCCAGCGAATGGACCGAGGTCAGCGACGGCGAAATCTGGCCATTTTCAATCTTTGACAGCATGCCGGTCGACAATCCGGCGGCAGAACTGAGATCGGCCACCGACAGATCCTGCTGGCGCCGCAACTGCCGCACGCGCAGCCCCAGCGCCTTTTCCAGCGCGCGCGGATCGTTGCGCGGCGCGCCCGATCCGGTGGGAAACGGTTCGGCAGTGGTGGCGAGCCCGATCGTGCTGTCGGTGGTGCTGTCCGCCATGTCAGGCCGGCAGCGCGGTCACGTCCGGCGCGATGCCGGGCGTGGTCGGCGCGCCATCGTCAAACGCCGCCAGATGCGCGACCAGCATGTCATGATACCGGGTCAGGCCTTTGTAGGCGGCAATATCGGGATGCAGATCGCGCATCACCCGGTGCAGGCGCCGGCCCCATTTGGGCACGCGGGTCAATTCGTCGATACTGGCCAGATAGGTGCGGATGCCGAACAGCAGGCCGTTGGAACGCGGCAGGCGGAAAAAGGTTTGCAGTTCCACCCGCAGGTACAATTGCGAACCAATGTTTTCGGGCGTCAGGCTGGCGCGGTCCGGCCCCCACATCGGGTAATTTTCGGGCGAGGTATCCAACCGCGGGTTGATCGTCATGGTCCAGTTCATGCGCCGCGCCGGATGGCCATAGCGCACGCGCATCAGGTATTGCAGCGCGCGGTCAAACACCCCGGCCTGGTGCGCCAATGGCACCGGCCCGTGCCATTCGTGAAAGGTCATGCCGACATCGAACGCAATGCTCCAGTCGGCGGGCACGGTGGCAATCCCGCCATCCAGATACAGCGTGCCATCGCGCTGATCCTGCAGGGTAAAATCGCCCTGCGCCTGCCGCGCAATATATTCGAACGGCGGATGCGGCAGTGTCGACGCATCGCCAAAGCGGAACCGCTGGTGCAGCCCCAGCGGGCGGTTGGTCCAGGTCCAGTCGTCACCATCGCGCGCCAGCGTAAACTGGTCGGGATAATCGGTGGACAGGCCTTCCATGATCAGTTCCAGCGTGTCCCATTCCGCCGCGTGCATGTGCGGCAGCACCAGGCAACGGCCCGGCTCATGCGCCAGCACAGTCGCGCGTTCGGCACATTCGGCCACGTAATGTTCATCGACATCGAACGCGACCGCATAGGCACCGGTCGATCCGGCGCGGGTGTGCGGTTCGATATTCACGCCGTACATATAGCTGTCTTCGCCAAACGGCAGCGGAAAGCGCAGGATCGCTTCATCGCTGTTGGCAAAGCGGAAATCATCGCGAAAGGTTTCGTCAGGCTTGAACATCGTGGCCATGGGGTGGTCCTTATATATCCAGGACGAGCAAAGCGCTGCGACTACGTGATACGCACGGCATCACGCAATCGCCAGCGGCGCGTTCGGCCTCGCTCAAAAAATGGTCGCGGTGTTCGGGTGTGCCTTCGCGCACCGGCACTAGGCACACGCCGCAGGCCCCGCCCCGGCACAGCGAATTTGCATCAACGCCCGCCGCCTCGATCGCCTCCAGCATGGTCTGATCGCCCGCCACCGCGATATCGATCCCCGATCTGGCCAGCCGCAGCAGGAACGGTTCGCCGCCAGCCGCGCCGAAATCCTCTCGATGCACGTGCGATGCGGGCCAGCCCAGCGCGGCCGCGGCGGCCTCCACCGCGTCCATCAGCGCGGCCGGGCCACAGGTGAAGACATGCGTGCCCAGTGGTTGCGTTGCCAGCAGCGCAGGAAAATCGCAGGCGGCGCGCCCGGCGTGGATATGGATGTTTTCCCCTTCGCGGGCGGCCAGCAGGCCTGCGAACACCGGCACTTCACCGGCGGTGGCAATCTGGTGCAGTTCAAACCGCGCATGGGCGGCGCGCAGATGCGCGACAAACGCCAGCAACGGGGTCACGCCGATGCCGCCGCCGATCAGCAGATGTTTTTTGGCCTGGCTGTGCAGCGCAAACAGGTTGTGCGGCACCGTCGCCTCGATCGTATCGCCGACAGCCAACCGGTCGTGGATGTGGTGCGATCCGCCCCGTGACCGGTCATTGCGCCGCACGATCAGCGTGTAGCCGTGGTCCGGATCGGCGGACACCAGCGTATAGGAATTGTGCAACAGGCTCCCACCAGCCGGGGGGGGCAGCATGAGCGTAATGTGTGCGCCCGGCGCGGCCGGCGGCAAGCGCGATCCATCGGCAGCCACCAGCCGCACCCGGCGCAAGCCGGGCGCGATCAGGCTGGCATCGGCCACGGTCAGCAGCAGCGTGCGGTTGTCCATCATGCGCCCACATCCTGATCAAGCGGTTCGGTTGGCGGAATGGCGCCGGGGATTTCGGCATCGCATTGCACCCCCAGCCAGGTGTTGTGCACGCGTGAAAAATGGTCCCGCACTTCCAGCAGGGCGCCGCACCCGGCACATTGCACCAGGGTGGTGGTCACCCCCGGGTTCACGGTGCGGCAATGCACGCATGATACCCGGCGCGTCGTGGCGCCGGTGGCGAACAGGCGCAATTCTTCGCGCCCCATGCCCGCCGCGCCGGCCGCGCGCGCAACGTCCCACACAAACGGTTCGCTGCCCACGGCATAAAGCCGCAGACCCATGGTTTCGGCGGCCAGCCGGTGCGCCAACAGCGCGATCAGATGGCTGGCCGAACGAAACTGCTGCACCCCCGGCCCGCCGAACGGCTGCGGCAGCACTTTGGCATGGGCAACCACGCACCAGGTTTCGACAAAATCGGTGGGCGACACCCCGACGGCCAGCGCGACCGGATCGATCACCGCACCATCGGTCACCAGCAGATGCGCGCGTGCAGCGGGCACGGGCGCGAGCGGGGAATAGCGCGGCCGGCTGGTGCCGGATTGCGCCTGCGTTACGGCATTCATGGATCAAACCGCCTTTTTTGAGTGTGCCACTCAAAAGTGCCACCCACCACCCCGCACCCCCGGCCCAACCGCCCACAGGGTACCTTCAATGGG
>NZ_JBBATI010000023.1:0-67090 GCF_040398825.1 Novosphingobium sp. | reverse complement strand
ATATGGTCGCATGACTCAAGCCAAATAGCCTCCAGGAAACCCGGGACGCTTCAGGCGCCCGGCCGGTCCGTCTTACCCGACCACAAGATGCAGATGATCAGCTGTCGAACATATGGGAAAGTTGCACATACATGGCCATGCCACCCAGGATCACCAGGGTAAGAAAGACCGCGATCATGGCAATCGCCCCCAGCCGCAACAACGTGCCACCCGGACCATCGAACGCCTCGGGAAGGACGTGATAGTAACCTGCGTTCGCATCAGCCGGCAGCGCATTGGCAATCGATTGTGCCTTTGATCGTACAGTGACGATTGCTGCCGGGAATGTGTCCGATGATAACCCATCAGCCGCTTCCCGAACCACGGCGTGGCCGGTTTCTGCGTCGGAGGCGACATAGGGAAAGCCGTATACGGATTGATCACATATATCCGCGGCGGACGTTTTGCCCTGCCCGGTCAGCAACTGGCGATAGGCCTGCGCCACTTCGCCGCGCGTACCCACGTGCAGCTTGGCCCGGGCCAGCATGATCCGCTGGTCCACCGTATGGGGCGATATCCCGAGCATCCGCGATATCTCTTTAGAGGTCTTGTGCTGGATCAGCAGATCAAGCACCTGACATTGCTTTGCGGTCAACCCTTGCAACGGGCCAACGCCAACCTCGTCAGATGAACTGAGCAAACCGCGTCCCCCTGTCAGATACATGGCGTGGCGCGCACCAGTCCCATGGTGCGTGCCCTGCCTCCCCGCCAAACTATTTATTACATAACCCTGATACCTTCGCCTAACAATAACCCTTAAAAATGAACGGAATATTGTTTACCATCAACCATGTGCGCGATTGTGCCCGCACGCTCACGCTCCGATCGCAGCCAACGTTTGCGCCAATCCCGTCCGACTTGCCTGCGCAACCGCGCATATGGCATCGTACCCAGGCAGAGCATACGCCCTGCACCACGACGAAAGGTCCTGATCCTTGCACGCCCGCCGCATGCTGATCCGCCGCACACCAAAGATCATCGCGATGAGCCGCATGATTCTGGCGGCCGTATTCCTGCTGGCGGTGCGCATCCAGCCGAGCGGGCCATCACCGACCGAGCGAACCGGGCTGGTATTGCTGGCGGTCTATCTGGGGTGGACCGGGGTGGTGGCGCGGATCGCCTGGCGCAGCTGGTGGTGGGATTTCCGCATGGCGCGCGCGGTTCATGCCATCGACATCGGGGTGTTTATCGGTGCGGTGTTTCTGACCGAAATCAACAACAGCGATTTTGGCAGCCCGTTTATCGCGTTTGCCGCGTTCCTGCTGATCACGGCCGCAAACCGTGCGGGCTGGAACGGGGTGGTGCTCACCGCGCTCACGCTGATCGCCGGCTATGGCCTGACCGGCGGTGCGGTCACCCTGCTGGGGTACGACATCGATCCTTATCGGTTTGGGCGGCACCAGACTTATATGATCGCCTTGGCGATCATGATCAGCTGGCTCAGCGCAGACCAGCGCGCGGTGCGGTTGTCACCGATGACCGAATCGCCCGGGATCCCGGGTGAACGCAGCATCCGCGTGATGGCGGATACGCTGGCGTTTGCCCGCACGGCATCCAATGCCACCCATGCCGCAATCGCCGTCGCCGCCTGCGAAGAACCCGGGATCGATATTTACCGCGACAGCGACGGGGTCTTTACGCACGAACGCATCGGCCCAGGTACGCTGCCCGATGACTTTGCCACCGATACCACCGCTGCGCTGTTCGATGTGCCGCGCAACCGCCGGATCGTGCTGTCCAGCGACAACCGGCTGGCCCCGGCGGCCGGGCCGTTCAACCATGCGCTGGCCGATGCCTGCCTGGTATCGTGCGGGCTGGTGGGTGGATTTGCTTCGGCCACCAGCCAGGGTCAGTTGCTGGTCTGGGGCATGGCCGACGCCTGCATCGATGATCTGCCGGTGATCGCGACGCTGGCGCGCGACATCGGCACGGCGGTCGATCGCGAAGCGATGGCGGTGCTCGCCCGCACACTTGCCGTCGCGCACGTGCGCAATGCCGTGGCCCGCGATCTGCACGACAGCGCCGCGCAGTTTCTGGCCGGCACGCAATTCCGGCTGGAATCGTTGCGTCGCTGGATTCGCGACGGCCGCGATCCCGATGCCGAAATCACCGCGATAAAGCTGGCGCTGCGCGGTGAACAGTCGCACCTGGTGACCGTGATCAACCGTTTGCGGCTGGGCATCGACGGCGACCGCACCACCGATCTGGTGGCCGAACTCGAAGCCCTGACGGCGGAACTTGCCGATCATTGGCATGTTGCCACGGCGTTGTCCTCTGCCTGCCGGCCGCTGGACGTGTCGATGAACATCGCGCACGAATTGCGCCAGGTGGTGCGCGAAGCGGTGGCCAATGCGGTACGCCATGGCCACTGCCGGCAGGTCACGCTTGATCTGGCACGGACGCCCGACGGCGCGGTGCGGATCACCATCACCGACGACGGGATCGGATTGCCCCCGGACAAAGCGACGCTGCGGCCGCGGTCGATCAGCGAACGGATCGACGCGCTGGGCGGGCAAATGCAGATTGCGACAGGCGCCAGTGGCACCAGCGGCCTGCGGCTTGGCATCAGCTTGCCCGCAGTGGTCAACGCATAGCGGTTTGCCATTGTGGCATAACAATTTTGTATCGGGCCACACAGGCCTGCGCGCGATTGCCAAACCATCACACTGGCGACACAAGGATATATGAAGGATCAAGGGTGCGTGAACGATAAGGGGTCTGCAATGGTTTCGGTGCTGGTGGCAGACGATCACGGCTTTATTCGGGCCGGGGTCGGCGCAGTTTTGCGCGGCAGCCGGTTTACCGTGGTGGCAGGTACCGCCAGTGGTGAAGAAACACTGGATGCGATCGCCACCCACGACCCGGGGATCGTGCTGCTCGACATCAACCTGCCCGGCATGAACGGGGTCAAGACGCTGGAAACGCTGCGGGCGCGCGGCGACCGTCGCCCGGTGGTGGTGCTGACCGCCGAAATCACCGATCGCCAGCTGCTGTCCGTCCTGCGCACCGGGGTCGAAGGCATCCTGTCGAAGGATGGCGCCGACGAAGACCTGGTCGAAGTGCTGGAAAAAGTCGCCGACGGGCAAAAGGCCGTGGCCCCGGCATTTCTGCAGCGCGCGGTCGATCTGTCGCTCAATCCCGCGCCCGGTGGCCCGCTTGACCGGCTGAACCCGCGTGAACGGCGGATCGCCCGGCTGGTGGCGCGCGGCCTGCGCAACCGCGATGTCGGTAACGAGCTTAACATCGGCGAAGGTACGGTCAAAGTGTACCTCCACGCGATCTATCAAAAACTGGGCATCGACAATCGCACCGAACTCGCGCTGCTGGCGATCAACGACCCGGGCGATTGACTTGCTCCGTGGTGTCGCGATCATATCAACCTGGATACAACGGATAGGGATGGTTACGTAACCGTGTGATGCCGGATTGCGCCTTGCTGCGCACGGTTTCACCATGCGCGCCATGCCCATGAGCAACGCCGAGCGGCAGCGCCGCTATCGCAAAAAGCTGAAATCGCGCGCAGCGGGGGATGCGCTGGGTGATCGCACACGCGATGCGGTCGATCGCGCGATCGCCGCGCTATGGGCCTATCACGAACGCCCCGCGCCCGGCGGGATGCGCTGGTCCGATATCGATGGCTGCACCACGATCGAATTCTATCGCGCCGAATTGCAGCGATCGCCCACCAATCTGGTGCAGGCCTGTCGCGCATTCCTGCCCGATTTCGAAGGCCTGACCGACGATGAGGCACGCGCCATCCAGACCGTGATCGCGATTGCCGACGCCCTGCGGCTGGCGGCCAGCAGCCTGTCCGACAATGTCGTCATGATCGCGCCGATCGCCGCCTGACCGGCGGCCGGCATGCCCACGCGCGACCCGCCGGCAACCGCCGCATGGTGTCGATGCGTGCGATGCTTATAAAAACGCTCGTACCGCAGGCAAAGGCGGCGTAACGGGCCGCCCATGACCGAACCTCAGCCCCCGAGTCTTGATGCCGCCAGCACCAGTACCGGCGACGCCGCGCCGTCCGCGGCGCTGCCGTTCGATACCGCGGTGGATTGTGGCCCCAACGGCGGCGAACACAGCGAAAGCCTGCGCACGCTGGCGATTGGCGCGGTCGGCGTGGTGTTTGGCGATATTGGCACCAGCCCGCTCTATTCGCTGCGCGAAAGCTTTATCGGCGCGCACCCGCTGGCGGTCGATCCGGCGCATATCTATGGCGTGTTTTCGCTGATTTTCTGGACCATGACGCTGATCGTCACGGTCAAATACGTGTTTGTCATCCTGCACGCCGACAACAAGGGCGAAGGCGGCAGCCTGGCGCTGCTGGCGCTGATCGGGCGGCGGCTGGGGCCGAACCGGTGGACATCGCTGACCGTAATGCTGGGGATCATCGCCACCGCGCTGTTTTATGGCGATGCGATCATCACCCCGGCGATGTCGGTGCTGTCGGCCGTCGAAGGCCTGGAAGTGGTGCAGCCCGCATTCAAGGAACTGGTGCTGCCGATCTCGATCGCCATCCTGATCGGGCTGTTCGCGATCCAATCGCGTGGCACTGCGGCGGTGGGCAAGCTGTTCGGCCCGGTCATGCTGGTCTATTTTGCGGTGATCGCCATTCTGGGCGTGATGGGCATCTGGCAGGCGCCGGAAATCCTGTGGGCGGTCAATCCGGTTTATGCGGTACGGTTTTTCACGATCGACCCGATGCTGGCGTTTCTGGCGCTGGGGTCGGTCATCCTGGCGGTCACCGGGGCAGAGGCGCTCTATGCCGACATGGGCCATTTCGGCCGACGGGCGATCATGTTCGGGTGGCTGGTGGTCGCGTTTCCGTGCCTGCTGCTCAATTATCTTGGCCAATCGGCGCTGCTGTTGCGCAATCCCGATATGGTGGCCAATCCGTTCTTTCTGATGGCGCCCGAATGGGCCCGGCTGCCGCTGGTGATCCTGGCCACGATGGCCACCATCATCGCCAGCCAGGCGGTCATTTCCGGCGCCTATTCGGTGTCGCAACAGGCGATCCAGCTAGGTTTTCTGCCGCGCATCCGCATCCTGCACACCAGCGCCAAGGCCGCCGGCCAGATCTATGTCCCGCTGGTCAACTGGCTGTTGCTGGGGTTTGTGCTGCTGCTGGTGATCGGCTTCAAATCATCCAACAACCTGGCATCGGCCTATGGCATCGCGGTCACCGGCACGATGTTCATCACCGCCTGCATGCTGGGCATCCTGACCTTTGCAGTGTGGAAATGGCACCCGCTACTGGCCGGCGCGATGACGGGTGCGTTCCTGCTGGTCGATGGCGCCTATTTTGCATCCAACATGACCAAGATCCCCGATGGCGGCTGGTTCCCGCTGCTGGTGGCCACGGCCGTGTTCATCGTGCTGACCACCTGGGCCAAAGGGCGCATGATCCTGCGCGACCGGCTGGCCGAAGATTCGATGCCGTTTGACCTGTTCCTGAATTCGGTGTGTGACAAAGTGCGCCGCGTCCCCGGCACATCGGTGTTTTTGTGTTCCACTGCCGAAGGCATCCCGCCGGCGCTTCTGCACAATCTGAAACACAACCACATCCTGCACGAACGCGTGGTGATCCTGACCGTGGTGACCGAGGGCGTGCCGCACGTGCCATCGCCGGCGCGGCGCGTGGTCGAAAGCGTCGGCCATGGTTTTTACCGCATGATCATCCGCATCGGTTTCATGGATGAGGCCGATGTGCCCGCCGAACTGGCCGCCGAACAGCGCGCCGGGGGGCCATTCAAACCGATGGACACCAGCTATTTCCTGGCGCGGCAGACGCTGATTGCATCGAAACGCCCGGGCATGGCGCTGTGGCGCGAAAAGCTGTTTGCGTGGATGATCCGCAACGCCGAAAGCGCAATGCAGTTTTTCCGTCTGCCCACCAACCGCGTGATCGAACTGGGCAGCCAGCTGGAAATTTGAAAAAGGACGCGACGGGCAGCATGATCGCGCGCACTGGAACCACGCCATGAAACTGAACGGCATCCGCGTGCTCGATCTGACCAGTTTCATCCCCGGCCCCTATCTGACCATGGCCATGGCCGACCACGGGGCAGAGGTGATCAAGATCGAGGCGCCGGGCGGCGACCACACCCGCCACATCGGCCTTAGCGATGGGCCGGACACCGTCTATTTCCGCAATTTCAACCGTGGCAAGAAAAGCGTGGTGCTGGATCTGAAGGCGCCCGCCGACCTTGCAGCGTTTCTGGCGCTGGCCGACAGCGCCGATGTCGTGGTGGAATCCAACCGCCCGGGCGTCGCCACGCGGCTGGGGATCGATTACGCCACGCTGTCGGCGCGCAACCCGCGGCTGATCTATTGCGCGATCAGCGCATACGGGCAGGATGGCCCGCGCGCCACGCGCGTCGCGCACGATCTGGCGCTGGAGGCGCTGACCGGGGTGCTGGGCGCCAATTGCGACACGACCGGGCAACCGGTGATGCCCGCGCTGCCGCTGGCGGACTATCTGGCGGCGCTCAACGCGCTGTCGGGCGTGCTGATGGCGCTGTATGCGCGCACGCAGACCGGGCGCGGCGACCGCATCGATATTGCCATGCATGAAAGCCTGCTGGCAGCCACCGCCAATGTCATGGGGCCGACCATGGCCGAAGGGCGCCAGCCGGTGATCGCGCACGAACGCACCACCGGCGGCGCGGCATTCTACCGCTGGTACGCCTGCACCGACGGGCGGCTGGCGCTGGCCGGGCAGGAACCCAAATTCATCGCCGCACTGCTGGGTGAACTGAACCGCAGCGATATGGCGCCTCTGTGCGCTGAACCGGGACCGCACCAGCAACCGGTGATCGACATGCTGACCGCGTTTTTCGCGGGTCAGACGCTGGCACAGGCCGGCGCGCTGCTGGATCGGCTGGATCTGTGCTGGGGTCGGGTGAACACCTATCCTCAGGCGCTGGCCGACGAACAGATCGTGGCGCGGGGGTTTGTGCTGACCGACGATCTGGGGCGCCAGCACCTGGGCCCGCCGATACGTTTTCTGGATCAACCGGCGCGACCGTCACTGGCGGCGCCCGCGTTGGGTGCGGACCAGCACCTAATCGAGTAGCACCACATGATCGGCCAGCCGCGCCACTTCATCGGGCGCATGGCTGACCAGCACGATCGGCAGCGCAAAGTGATCGCGCACGCGTTCGATCACCCCCATCAGCCCCAGCCGCAGCACCGGATCGAGCGAGGCCAGCGGTTCATCCAGCAGCAAAAAGCGCGGCCCCACCAGCAATGCGCGGCCAATCGCCACGCGCTGCGCTTCGCCCCCCGACAAAGTGCCCGGCCGGCGTGCCAGCAGGCCGGCGATGTCGAGAAAGTGCACCGTCTCGTCAAAATCGACAATCCGCCGTTCCGCCGGTGCGCGGGCCTCGCCATAGCGCAGATTGGCCGCCACGGTCAGGTGCGGAAACAGCCGCAAGTCCTGAAACACCATGCCGCAGGCGCGCTGGTGCGGCGGCACGCAGATGCGTTGCCCGTCGTCGTACAGTACGGTGCCGGCGACCACGATGCGGCCGGAATCGGGGCGCACCAGCCCGGCCATCGCCGCCAGCACGGTCGATTTGCCTGCGCCCGATGGCCCGCACAGCGCGGTTATGCCGGCACCGGTGGAAAACCTGGCGTCGATCCGCCGCGCGCCCCGCCGCAGTGTTACCGCGACCTCAAACGTCATGCGCGGTACCGCCAGCGCCGCGCGGCGCCCCGCGCGCCTGCGCCATCAACCGTTCCGACATGACCAGCGCACCCAGCGACAGCACCACCGATACCAGCGCCAGCCGCCACACCGCGGTTTCCTGCCCGGGCACCTGCAACGCGGCATAGATCGCCAGCGGCAGCGTCGCGGTCTGCCCGGGAATGTTCGATACAAAGGTGATCGTCGCGCCAAATTCGCCCAGCGACCGCGCAAACCCAAGCACCAGCGCGGCCAGCACACCGGGCCGCGCCAGCGGCAGCGTGATGGTGGCAAAGCTGTTCAGCCAGCCTGCCCCCAATGTGCGCGCCGCCTGTTCCAGCCGCGGGTCGATAGCCTCAATCGACAGCCGGATCGATCGCACCATCAGTGGCAGCGCCATCACCGCGGCCGCCAGCGCCGCCCCGGTCCAGCGGAACAGCAGCGTGATCCCCAGCATGCGTTCCAGCAGCGCGCCCAGCGGCCCGGTGGGTGCAAACGCCATCAGCAGCACCCAGCCGACCACCACCGGCGGCAGCACCAGCGGCAGATGGACCAGCGCATCGACCAGCACTTTGCCGGGAAACTCCACCCGCGCCAGCAGCCACGCCAGTGCAAACGCGACTGGTAACGCGGCAAGCATCGCACAGCCGCTGACCTGCAGCGACAGGCCAACAATCGCCCATTCCCCGGGCGTCAGGATCAGCGCGGACATCACCAGCGGGTCATCGGCGCGGCACAAAGCCATAGCGGCGAAAGATCGCAGCCGCCTCATCCGACAACAGGAAACGCCGGAACGCCTCCGCATCGGGGTGGGTCGATGCCGTGGTGCGCGCCAGGGCATAGATGATCGGGGTGTGGCTGCCGGCGGGAAACACGCCGATCATGCGCACTTTGGGTTCGGCCAGCGCATCGGTGGCATAGACCACGCCCAGCGGCGCCGCCCCGCGCGCCACCAGCGCCAGCGCGGCACGCACGTTTTCCGCACGCGCGATCTGCCCCGACAGCGCGTCCCACACGCGCATGTGCTGCAGCGCTTCACGCCCATAGCGCCCCGCCGGCACGCTGTCCGGGTCGGCCATCGCCAGCCGCCCGCCATGCAGCGCGGCCACCAGCGGAAATCCGGGTACCGGGCGCAGGCGCAAGCGACTGCCCGCCGGCGCGATGATCACCAGCGCGCCCGCCAGCCAGCCCGCACGCGTGCCCGGCACGATCCGGCCCGTCTGCGCCAGGCTATCCATCCATTCCTGATCGGCCGAGGCGAACAGGTCGGCCGCGCCGCCCGCCGCAATCTGCCGCGCCAGCGTGGATGACGCGGCGAACGCCAGCACCGGCCGGGCATGATGGTGGCGCGCCCAGGCATCGGCGGCGGCGTTCAGCGATTCCTGCAGGCTGGCGGCAGCCAGCACCAGCGGCCCGGCGCCCGGCTGTGGCGCCGGCCCTGCCATCGCCGGCCCGGCACTGGCCCACAGCAGCAGGGTCACGCCAACGGCCAGAAATGCGCCGCGACAGGGCAGGAGCGCGCGCAGCCGCGTGGCCCAAAGACGGAATGACAGGCTTCCCATATACGCCAATATACAGGACAATGGCGTCAGGTGCAAAGCCCGCGCGTATCATTGCGCTTTGGCGGCAAACATGGAAAAGGCGGGTGGCAGACCGGCATGCCGCTGCCGGCCGGACAAAGGACGCGTGTCATGAAACTGGGTTGGATCACGCGCGCGCGCGGGCTGGTTGCGATGGCCGTGCTGGCGTCTGCCGCGCCAATCGCTGCACCTCAGGCCTTTGCCCAGGATGATGAGGGCGGCTGGGTCGAAGCGCCGACCGTGCTGCCGATCGGGGCGCAGGACCGGCTGTATGGCAATGCCGATGCGCGGTTCAGCCTGATCGTGTGGCTGGACCCCGAATGCCCCTATTGCAAGGTGCTGGGGGAAAAACCCCGGCATGTTGTCGATGGATCGGGCGGGCGGGTCAATCTGGCGGTGCGGCTCTATCCGCTGTCGTTCCATGGGCGCAATGCGGTGGCGGCATCAACCACCGCGCTGTGTGTCGCCGATCAGGCCGGGGCGGCCGGCTATTACCGTTTTTTGTACGACTGGATGGCAAACACCGCCAGCAACGGTCGCGGGATCAGGGCGGCCGAGGGCCAGTCCGACCCGGTCGCCGCGCTGGCCATGACCGCCGGCGCGCGCAACCGTACCGCGCTGGCCACGTGCGTGGCCTCTGCCAAAACCGGCGCGCGGCTGACCGCCGAAATGCGCAGCGGCGAAGCGGCCGGGATTCAGGGCACACCCGCAGTGGCGCTGCGCGACAACCATATCGGTCACACCATCATGGTATCGGGCGCGATCGAGGAAGCCGACATGCGCAGCGCGATCAAGGCGCTGGCGCAGGCCGATGACCAGCCCGACGCCGCCGGTGCACCCGGCGGCGCCACGCATTGATCGCGGCAATCAGCGCTTCAACAACGGTTTGAGATAGTGACCGGTAAAGCTGTCGGGGTTTTTGGCGATCGTTTCGGGTGTGCCTTCGCCCACCACCATGCCGCCGCGCACCCCGCCTTCGGGGCCCATGTCGATAACCCAGTCGGCGGTTTTGATCACATCCAGGTTGTGTTCGATCACCACCACCGAATTGCCCTGTTCGACCAGCCGGTGCAGCACTTCCAGCAATTTGCGCACGTCTTCGAAATGCAGCCCGGTGGTTGGCTCGTCCAGGATGTACAGCGTCTGCCCGGTTGACCGCCGCGCCAGTTCCTTGGCCAGTTTCACACGCTGCGCTTCCCCGCCCGACAGCGTGGTCGCCTGCTGGCCAACCTTGACATAGCCCAGCCCCACTTCGGCCAGCATGTGCATGCGATCGCGGATCGGCGGGACCGCTTTGAAAAATTCCACCGCATCCTCGATCGTCATGTCGAGCACGTCGGCAATCGAAAGGCCTTTGAATTTTATCTCCAGCGTTTCGCGGTTGTAGCGCCGCCCGCCGCATTCCTCGCACGTGACATAGACGTCGGGCAGGAAATGCATCTCGATCTTGATCAGCCCGTCGCCCTGGCACGCTTCGCAGCGCCCGCCCTTGACGTTGAAGCTGAACCGCCCGGGCTTGTAACCCCGCGCCAATGCTTCGGGCAGCCCGGCAAACCAGTCGCGGATCAGCGTGAACGACCCGGTATAGGTCGATGGGTTCGACCGTGGCGTGCGCCCGATTGGCGACTGATCAATCTCGATCACCTTGTCGCAATGTTCCAGGCCCTCGATCGTATCGTGCGCGCCGGCAATCACCCGCGCGCCGTTCAGCACGCGTGAGGCACCGGCCTGCAACGTATCGATGATCAGCGACGACTTGCCCGAACCCGACACCCCGGTCACACAGGTAAACGTGCCCAGCGGCACGCGCACGCTGACATCGCGCAGGTTGTTGGCGCGCGCGCCTTTGACCGTGATGCCCAGGCCATTGCCCTTGCGCCGCTTGCGCGGCACTTCGATCCGGCGCGTGCCGTTCAGATATTGCCCGGTCAGGCTGTCTTCGCACGACAGGATGTCGGACAGCGTGCCCTGCGCAACGATTTCGCCGCCATGCACCCCTGCGCCCGGCCCCAGATCGACGATATAGTCGGCGGTGCGGATCGCGTCTTCGTCGTGTTCGACCACGATCACGGTATTGCCCAGATCGCGCAGGCGTTTCAGCGTTTCCAGCAGGCGATCGTTGTCGCGCTGGTGCAGCCCGATCGACGGTTCATCCAGCACATACAACACGCCCGACAGCCCCGACCCGATCTGGCTGGCCAGCCGGATGCGCTGGCTTTCGCCGCCCGACAAAGTGCCCGAGGTGCGATCGAGATTGAGGTAATCGAGGCCGACGTTGTTCAGGAATCCAACGCGTTCGTTGATTTCCTTCAGGATCGATTTGGCGATCTGGCTTTTCTGCGGGGTCAGCTGCGCATCAAGCGCGCCAAACCAGTCCGCCGCCGCTGCCACCGACAGATGCGTAACGCTGGAAATATCGTGCCCGGCCACCTTGACCGCCAGCGCCTCTGGCTTCAGCCGCGCGCCGTTGCAGGTTTCGCACGGTTGCGGGTTCTGGTATTTGCTAAGCTCTTCGCGCATCCACGCGCTTTCGGTCTGCAACAGCCGGCGGTTGAGGTTGCCGATCACGCCCTCGAACGCCTTTGACACGGTGTACGATTTGCGCCCGTCGATAAAGGTCAGCGGTACTGCTTTGCCACCCGTGCCATACAGGATGATCAGCTTGATTTCGCCGGGCAATTTGTCCCACGGGGTTTCCAGCGTAAAGCCGAAATGGCCGGCCAGGCTGGCCAGCACCTGCATGTAATAGGGGCTAGGCGGGTTGGATTTGGCCCAGGGCACCACCGCGCCCTGTTTCAGCGACAGGTGTTCGTTGGGCACCACCAGCTGCGGATCGAACAGCAGCTTTTCACCCAGCCCGTCGCACGCCGGGCACGCGCCCTGCGGCGCGTTGAACGAAAACAGCCGTGGCTCGATACTTTCGATGGTGAAACCGCTGACCGGGCAGGCGAATTTTTCCGAAAAGACGATGCGATTGGCGGCAAGGCCGGTACCCTTCAGCGTCTTGGCGCGCCCCTTTGGCTTGGCTTCTTCTTCTTCGCGCCCCGGCACCACGCCCTCGGCCAGATCGATAAAGGCAACGCCATCGGCCAGTTTCAAGGCTTGTTCAAAACTGTCGGCCAGCCGGCTTTCGATGCCTTCGCGCACGGCGATGCGGTCAACCACCACTTCGATATCGTGCTTCAGTTTTTTATCGAGCGCGGGGGCATCTTCGATCGCGTAAAATTCGCCATCGATGCGCACGCGGGTGTATCCGGCGCGCTGCCATTCGGCCAGTTCCTTGCGGTATTCGCCCTTGCGCGCACGCACCGCCGGCGCCAGCAGATAGGCGCGCGTACCTTCGGGCAGGGTCATCACCCGGTCAACCATCTGGCTGACGGTCTGTGCGGTGATCGGCAGGCCGGTGGCGGGCGAATAGGGCACACCCACCCGCGCCCACAACAGCCGCATGTAATCATAGATTTCGGTGACCGTGGCGACGGTCGAGCGCGGGTTGCGGCTGGTGGTTTTCTGCTCGATCGAAATCGCCGGCGACAGCCCGTCAATATGTTCGACATCGGGCTTGTGCATCATTTCCAGAAACTGCCGGGCGTAGGCCGACAGGCTTTCGACATAGCGCCGCTGCCCTTCGGCATAGATCGTGTCGAACGCCAGGCTCGATTTGCCCGACCCCGACAGGCCGGTCACCACGATCAGCGCATCGCGCGGCAGATCGATATCGATGCCTTTAAGATTGTGCTCACGCGCGCCGCGCACGGAAATGGTATTGAGGGCCATGGGGCTGCGTGTTCCATATTTGTTCGATTCACGCAAGGCGCGCGGATGCCTTTTGAACCGCACCAGCGGCCAGGCAACCTGTAACTGGGGTCAGTCGCTAGACAATCAAGGCGTGTGCGCCCGGTTCACCCAGCCAGCGCGTCCTGATGCCCCACACTTGCGCGATCACCGCCGGGTCCAGCGCCAGGGCTGGCGGCCCACTGGCCGCCAGCCGCCCGCGATCGAGCACCACCACATGATCGGCATGGTTCATGGCCTGCGCCAGATCATGCAGCACCAGCACCACACCCTTGCCCGCCATCGCAGTGGCGCGAAAATGCCGCAGCAGCGCCTGCGCCTGCGCCAGATCAAGGCTGGCCAGCGGTTCATCGGCCAGAATCCAGGCCGGATCACCCGCCAGCACCCGCGCCAGCAGCGCGCGCGCGCGTTCGCCGCCCGACAGCGTGCCGACCGCACGCGCGGCAAACGGGGTCAGATCCGCGCTGGCGAGTGCGGCGGCCACAGCCTGATCATCGCTGGCCCGCGACGCGCGATGTGGCAGGCGGCCCAGCCGCACCAGCGTCGCCACTGACACATTCCATGCGACATCGCCGCCCTGTGGCAGATAGCCGATGGCCAGCGCGCGTTCGCGCGGGCGCATATCGGCCAGCGGACGATCATCGAGAACAACGTCACCCGCAATCAGCCCGGCCAGTGCCGACAGCAGCGTTGATTTGCCCGCGCCGTTGGGGCCGACAATCGCGGTAAGCGCGCCGCGCGGCAGATTTACGCTGACGCCATCGAGCCGCCCCGCCACGGTCAGCGATTGCGCGCGCAAGGTCATGCGAAATCCCGCCGCATGCGAATGAGCAACATCAGGAAAAACGGCGCGCCGATCAGGCTGAGCGCGATGCCCAGCCGCAATTCGCCGCCCGTCAGCGGCAACAGCCGGCACGCGCTGTCGGCCACCAGCACCAGCAATGCTCCGGCCAGCGCGCTGGGCACGATCAGCGATCCAGGGCGATGGTCGGTCAGCGGCCGCACCAGATGCGGCACGATCAGCCCGACAAAACCGATGATCCCGGCCACCGCCACCCCGGCCCCCACCACCAGCCCCAGCCCCAGCACCATCCGCAGCCGCAACCGCGCCGGTTGCACGCCGAGCGAGCGCGCCGCGGCATCGCCCAGCGTCAGCGCGTCCAGCATCGGGCCACCGGTGGCCAGCACCACCACGCCGATCAATGTCGGCGGCGCGGCGATCGCCACGTCATGCCAGCTGCGGTTTTCCAGCGCCCCCATCAGCCAGGTGACAATTTCGGTCAGCGCAAACGGATTGGGCGACAGGCTGATCACCAGGCTGGTCAGCGCGCCGGCCAGACTGGCGATCATCATCCCCGCCAGCGTGAACAGCGAAATGCCGCGCCCGATCGCATCATCGCTGGCGCCGCCCGCCACCATGACCAGCAGTGCCATCGCCAGCGCCGCGCCGCCCAGCGCAAACAGTGGCAGCGCCCATGACAGCCCCCACACCAGCGCCAGCACCGCGCCCAGCGCGGCCAGCGGCGCGATCCCGAACAACCCCGGATCGGCCAGCGGATTGCGCAGATAGCCCTGCATCGCCGCACCGCCCGCGCCCAGCCCGCCGCCGATCACCAGCGCCAGCACCGCGCGGGGCATGCGCAATTCCACCAGGATCGGCACGGCATTGGCCACCGGTGATCCGAACGGATTGATCCACACCTGCCCGGCCAGCAACGACAGCGGCAGTGCCAGCGCCAGCAACCCCACCAGCATGATCCACCAGTGCGCGCGCATCACTGCCGCCCGTCGGTCAACGAGCGGCGCACATCCGCCAGCCACTGGGCCGCGCGAATCATTGCCGGACCGCCGCAATACAACAGCCCGGCGGGAAAATCGGCGCGCGTGGTGCCCGGGATCGCGCGCAGTGCCGGGTGGTGCAATGCCCGGTCATCGCCGACCGTCAGGATCAGGCGCGGCGGATGTGCCAGCAGGCGTTCGATCGGATAGAGATCGGCCTGGGCATAACCCTGCCGCGCCGCCATATTGGCAAAGCCGGTGCGCCCCAGCAGATCATCGATCAGCGTGTCGCGCCCGGCCACCATGCCGCCCCATTCCCACAGCACGGTATCGATCGGCCGCGCGCCCGGCGGCGGCGCGGACTGCGCCAGCGCCGCTTCGATCCGCCATGCCAGCGCGTTGCCGCGATCGGGGTGCCCGGCAATCGCCGCCAGACGATGCACATCGCGCAGCCCATCGGCAATGCTGCGCTGGGTGCCCAGTGTTTCCAGCCGCAGACCCAGCCGGCGATAGGCATCAGCGGTGGCCGGGGCGACAAATGCGCCATCAAACACCACATCGGGGTGGAGCGTGACCACCTCCTCCACCGTGCCATGGGTCACGGCATAACGGTCGGCGACCCCGGCCGGCAGGGAACTGCTGGCGCGATCCCGGCTATAGGCCGACAGCGCCAGGATCTGTGCCGGATCGGCGACTTCGACCAGGATCGCATCGGTACACGGGTTCAGCGATACAATCCGTGGCAGGCTGGAGTGGCGCGGCATTGATGCTGACGGCGGCGGCGCTGCCGCGGTCAGCATCAACGCCGCACAGGCCAGCACACCACCGGCGATGCGCCCGGTCAAATGCGCGCCCTGACGCCAACAAACACCCCACGCCCGGTCGCGCCATAGCCATCGATGGTTGGCAGGTGATTGTTGAACAGGTTTTCCACCCGCCCGTAAAATTCCACAAAACTGCCAAACGGCAGGCTGGCGCGCAGCGTGGTGATCGCCCCGGCCGGCAGGCGCACGGTATGATCCGCATCATCCCAGCTGGCCGATTGCATATGCAGATCGACACCCAGCACCACGCCCTTGAACGGAGAGGTCCAGTCGGCCGCAGCGGTGAACGCATGGCGGGGCCGCCGCGCCAGATCGCTGCCCTGGTTCACGCTGAACGGTGTCTGGTCGGTCGCATGGACAAAGCTGTATGCCCCCGACAGGTGCCATTTGGCCGAAGGCGCCAGCACCGCCTCCAGCTCCACGCCATCGGCGCGCGCCGCGCCAATATTGGCGAACGTGCCACCAAGCAGGCTGCTGCAGGCCAGTTCGTTGGTGGCCAGGCACCCGGCCAACCCGATCAGATCACGGCTGTCGCGGCGATAGACCGTGGCCGCCAGCCGCACCTGGCCATCGCGCGCCGAATATTCCAGTCCGCCGTCATAGCTGCGCGCGGTTTCGGGCCGCAGCGTGGCGCGGCCGTAAGACGAATAGAGCTGATACAGTGTCGGCGCCTTGAACCCGGTCGCGTAACTGCCGCGCAACCGCAGATGTTCGGCCAGTTTGATGCTGGCGTTGATGGCATAGCTGTCATGGCTGCCAAACTGGCTGTGGTCGTCGATGCGCAGCCCGGCGGTGACCGCGGCGACCGGGCCATACCAGCCGAGCAGCACGTGCCCGCTGGTAATCGCCGCGCTGTGCCGGGCGTCACCCCCGCCCGAAATCGCGGTCCATTCCGCGTCGGCGCCAAAATTGGCGACCAACCGTGCAGGCAGTTTGACCGACCCGGTCAGATCGATGCGTTCGGATTTCCCCAGCCAGTTGGCCGAAACCAACCCGGCGGTACCGCGCGCGGCATAAACGCGGCGGGTGGCGGCCAGGCTGTATCCGCTGTCCAGCGTGACCGTACCGCTGTCAAAATGGGCCCAGGCCCGGCCGGAAAACTGTTCGGTATCCAGCGCCTGGGCGGTGGCACCGGCCAATTCGGGCGGCAGCGGAAAGGCGTTGCCGGTGGCCTTGTCATCGGCATACCGCGCAGATGCGTTGATTGACAGCGTGGGGGTCAGATTGGCGCGCGCGCGTCCGCCAAAACGCCATTGGTGAAAACCGCCCGGCCCATCTTCACGCCGCGCCGGAATATCGTCGGTGGCGGTATAGCCGGCGTTGAGCGACAGCGCATAGCGGTCCCTGACGATGCCATAGGCCAGGTTGCCCGCCAGCGTATCGCGGCTGCCCACTTCGACCGATGCCGCCAGTCCCTTTGTTTCGGGCGTGGTCAGCGCGATCACACCGCCGATCGCGCCGCTGCCCCACACCAGCGACCCGGCCCCGCGCAAAACATCGATGCGATCGATCCCGACCCCGGTCAGTGTGCCGAAATCAAACCCGCCGCCCACGCTGCCCACATCCGGCATGCGCACGCCATCGATCATTACCAGCGTGTCATCGCTGCCCGCGCCGCGCAGATGCAGCCCGGTATAGGCCCCCGCAGCCCCGTTGCGTTCCCACGTCGCGCCGGGAATCGCCGCCAGCACGCGGGTAAAATCGGCGCCACCGATGCGCGCCATGTCATCGCGGGTCAGCACCGTGACCGGCTGTCCCACCCAATCGAGCGACAGCGCAGTGCCGGTGGCCAGCGTGGTTACCGCGATCGGCGCCACATCGGGTGCGGCCTGCGCTTCTTCGGGTGGGGGATAGTCATCGGCAGCGGCGGGTGTGGGCGCCGGCGCCGGCACCGACTGGGCCTGTGCCGAAGCGCCGGCCGTCAGCGCCGCCAGCAGCAGCAGGCGCGCGAGTGTGCGCGCGGACCCGCCCGGGACGCCATTGCCTGAAGTCCGGCGGAACAGCCCGGTCATCCATCACTCCCTTTGCCGCGCCTGTAGCGACACCGGGCGTTCAGAACAACCCTGCGCCGGCGCTGCTGCGCCCCACCGAACCAGCCCCCGGCAATCGCACGCCAATCGGTTAATCGCCTGATAACACACTGTCGCATAACGGTACGCTGCCCGATCGCGGGATGCGCAGGGCGCGAAAATCGCCTATGCGCGGCGCAACACACGACTCCGATCACCCTTCCACCAACCCCGCTGGACCGCAATGCCGCTGGAAATCGTCTATCGCCCGGTTGTCTTGCCCCCCGTGCCGGTCTTGCCGCGCGCGGGTTTCACGCAAGCGCCGCGCGCGGACGCAACCGCGGCCTGCCCGGTCACGCACGCGCAGCCACACCCGGCGCCTTTGCCAGAACCACGCCCACGCGATTTTGTCGCGCGCATCCGGCGCCGCGACATGACCTCGTTGCGGCGCGCGCTGCACCGGCCCGCACGGGCCCGCCAGCGGATTGCCGGCATTGTGGCGATCGGACTGCTGCCTGCGCTGCTGGCGGTAATCGGCTGGGGCGATCCGCACGGCATCGCCGGTGCCAGCGCGCAGGACCGTGCACCAGCGTGGCATGCCTCGGCGCCTGCCAGCAATGCACCCGCAACTGCTGTGGCAGCACAACCGGTTTCGGCATGGGATCGCGCGCTGGCCGGGTTGCACGGCGATGGCGACCTGCCCCAACCGGCCGCCGCGCTGGACCTGCCGCCACCATCCGTCCCGGCGGCGCGACCCTTGGCCCTGGCCGGAACCGGGCTGGACCATGTACGCGCGCTGCAATGCCTGACCGCGGCGATCTATTACGAAGCGGCGCGTGAACCCGACGATGGGCAACGTGCGGTGGCACAAGTCGTGCTGAACCGAGTCGCCCATCCGGCCTTTCCCAAAACCGTTTGCGGCGTGGTCTATCAGGGGTCGGAACGTGCGGGTTGCCAGTTCAGCTTTGCCTGCGACGGCGCGCTCGCACACGCGCCGATGGCCGCCTATTGGGATCGCGCACGCCGGGTGGCAGCGGCGGCGCTGGCAGGGTCGGTCTATGCGCCAATCGGCCTTTCCACGCATTACCACACCGGCGCGGTCCACCCGGCGTGGTCGGACAGCATGATCCTGCAGGACACGATCGGCGCGCACCAGTTCTATCGCTGGACCGGCAATGCCGGGCAACCGCGCGCGTTCAGCGCGGTCTATGCCGGCGGCGAGCCCGTCGCCGCCCCGCATCCGCGCACCTGGGTTTCGACCACCGCCGACTTTGCCGATCCGCTGGTCCTGGCCCAGGCGTTTGAGGCCGGACGGCTGGCCGCGCTGCGCCGTGCGATGGCAACCGGGCCCACGATGGGCATCGATCCGGCGATTGCGCGGGTCGGCGCGGGCTTTGGCCAGCAACCGCTGCCGCATGGTGCGTCGTCGCTTGATCCCGTTGGCGCGGCGGGCAGCGAACCGGCACGTGATACCCCCGGCGCGAACCGCATCCTGCCCGGATCGGGCGCGGTGCGACCCGACGCGACGCAACAATACGACAGCGCCGCGCACTGGATTCACCAGCCCGGCGCGTGATTGCGGGCAGTGCCGCATCCCACAGGACAGGCATGAACACACATCCGGATTTAGCGTTTCCTTTACCCTGTCACCTCACCCCACATTCATGGCTGCGGGATTAAACGGGCCACAGCAGCGGACGTGGAACCGCTGGTCAGGAGATCGATGCCATGCTGCACTTTGCCCCCCGCTATGGTATTGCCGCCCCCGCACTGGTCCGCCCGTCACGCCAGATCTGGCGCCCGGCGATGAACGACAACCAACGCCCAGCGCCGGACCGCAAATCCACGGGCCTGGCCGCCAACGACGCGGTCGCCACCGCCGACCAGGTCATTGACGGATCGATCAGCGATGTGCGGGTACAGGCGGCCCTGCGGCTGTTTGCCGCGCATGGCCTGTCCGCGGCGGAACGCGCACGGCTGGCCGCCGCCAGCGCCAACGCGCGTGGCGATGACAACGATGCGCGCTGGTGGAATGAAATCAGCCTGATGCTCGGCCAGCGCCGCCACCCCTGATCCGTCGCTGCACAAACCGCCCGCGTTCGCATGCCCGGTGTCCATGGCGTGGCGCAAGGTCGCGCGCGCCATCATTGCAGGACATTGCTGCCGGTCATTCCCGGTTCACGTGCGAGGGTTAGTAAGCGAGGCAGTATCGGTCGCAGCAGTACATTTTGATATTGCGAACCGTTATCATAAAAACCCCCGAATACGGCCTTTTATCGCCTTGCAATCCCATTCCCACCGGCTTACGGCCCGGGGCAACCCACCAGGCACCTTCCTGTCAAGCGGGACTGGGCAGGCACCCGGCTGGTCGTGATGTGATCTTTGTTCAGTCCCGCGCGTACGGGAAAGGACCGTTAACAATGGCTCGCAAGAAAATTGCGCTGATCGGCGCCGGCAACATTGGCGGCACGCTCGCCCACCTCGCCGCGCAAAAGGAACTGGGTGATATCGTGCTGTTCGACGTGGTCGAAGGCGTGCCCCAGGGCAAGGCGCTGGACCTGTCGCAGTGCGGCCCGGTCGAAGGCTTTGATGCCAAGATCACCGGCACCAACGATTATCAGGACATCGCCGGCGCCGACGTGATCATCGTCACCGCCGGGATCGCGCGCAAGCCGGGGATGAGCCGTGATGACCTGCTGGGCATCAACCTGAAAGTGATGAAGGCGGTTGGCGAAGGGATCAAGACCCACGCCCCCGACGCGTTCGTGATCTGCATCACCAACCCGCTGGATGCGATGGTGTGGGCCCTGCGCGAATTTTCCGGGCTGCCGACCAACAAGGTCGTGGGCATGGCCGGCGTGCTCGATTCCGCACGGTTCACCACTTTCCTGGCGCAGGAATTCGGGGTGTCGGTGCGCGATGTCACCTCATTCGTGCTGGGCGGTCATGGCGATACCATGGTGCCGGTGGTCGAATATTCGACTGTGGCCGGCATCCCGGTCACCGATCTGATCAAGATGGGCCTGTCGTCGCAGGAAAACATCGACGCCATTGTGAAGCGTACGCGCGGCGGCGGCGGTGAAATCGTCGGCCTGCTGAAAACCGGATCGGCGTTCTATGCCCCGGCGGCATCGGGCATCGCCATGGCCGAAGCCTATCTGAACGATCAAAAACGCATCCTGCCCTGCGCCGCACATGTCAGCGGCGAATATGGCGTTGATGGCCTGTATGTCGGGGTGCCGGTAATGATCGGCGCGGGCGGCGTGGAAAAGGTCATCGAAATCATGCTGGATGACACCGCCAGGGCCAACCTTCAGGTGTCGGTCGATGCGGTCAAGGAACTGCTGGATGCGTGCAAGGCGATCGACCCCGATCTGGCCTGATCACCCTGAATACGCCTGTCCGTTTGGAAACACGGGCGGGCGTATTCGCACGTAACGGCAACGCGTCGGGGTTTTTGCAGGTTGCATGGCACAACGCGCCGTGTTGCCCGCCCCGACGGGGACGACAATGACCCTGGTGCCATCCCGCACCAGGGTTTCCGACGCCCCGCCCGCGCCCCCGCGCTGGTGGACCGGGCACAGGAGTTGAGATGATGGGTCAGGACGTGCACCAGTTTGATCGCGATCCCGCGCAGGATGAACCGCAGCCGGGGCCAAGCTGGGCATCACCGCGCTGGCCGGTGACCGATGCCGCCGCGGGCGATGATCTGACCCGCGCGCTCGATCCGCTGGCGCTGAAGCTGGAGATTGGCGCTGCGGTCAAAGGCGCGCCAAAGAATGGCGCGCCCAAACTGGATGAAGCCGCGCTGGAACAGGCCGCGCAGGACAGCCTGCGCGCGATGCTGCTGATCCGCACCTATCGCGTGCGCGGGCATCTGACCGCCGATCTTGATCCGCTGGGGCTGGCGCGGCAGGATGTGCCCGCCGACCTTTCGCCCGAATACCATGGCTTTGTGGGTGCTGCGCTCGATCGCAAGGTCTATCTGGGCGGCATCCTGGGCGTCGACTGGGCCACGCCGAACGAGATCGTGGCGATCCTGCGGCGCAACTATTGCGGCAAGATCGCGTTTGAATTCATGCACATCGCCGATGTCGCCGAACGCAAGTTCATCCAGGACCGCATCGAAGGCGGCGACAAGGCGATCGATTTCACCCCCAATGGCAAAAAGGCCATCCTGGGCGCGGTTATCCGCGGCGAACAGTACGAGAAATTCCTGGGCCGCAAATATGTCGGCACCAAGCGGTTCGGGCTGGATGGCGGGGAATCGATGATCCCGGCGCTGGAGGCAGTGATCAAGTATGGCGGCCAGCTGGGCGTGCGCGAAATGATCTGCGGCATGTCGCATCGCGGCCGGCTGAACGTGCTGGCGAACGTGATGGCCAAGCCATACCGCGTGATCTTTCACGAATTTTCGGGCGGCAGCGCCAATCCCGAAGACGTGGCAGGTTCGGGCGATGTGAAATACCACCTGGGCACCTCTACCGACCGTGAATTCGACGGGATCAAGGTGCACATGAGCCTGCAGCCCAACCCGTCACACCTGGAAACGGTCGATCCGGTGGTGCTGGGCAAGACCCGCGCGCAACAGATGTTTCGCGATGACCTGGGGCCGGGCAAGCACAAGCAGGTGCTGCCGATCCTGATCCACGGCGATGCCGCGTTTGCCGGCCAGGGCATCGTGTGGGAATGCCTGGGCCTGTCGGGCGTGCGCGGATACGACACTGGCGGCTGCATCCACTTCATCGTCAACAACCAGATCGGCTTTACCACTTCCCCGCAATTTTCGCGCGGATCACCCTATCCATCGGACGTGGCCAAGGGCGTGCAGGCGCCGATCATCCACGTCAACGGCGATGACCCCGAAGCGGTGACGTTCGCGTGCAAGCTGGCGATCGATTACCGCCAGCGGTTTGGCCGCGATGTGGTGGTCGATATGTGGTGCTATCGCCGGTTCGGGCATAACGAAGGCGATGAGCCCAGCTTTACCCAGCCGCTGATGTACGCCAAAATCCGCGCGCATCCGCCGATCAGCGCGATCTATGCCGAACGGCTGGTGGCGCAGGGCGTGATCGATGGCAATTGGAAGGGTGAGATCGAAGACCGCTTCGTCGCCACGCTTGAGGCTGAATTCGACGCGGCCAAAAGCTACAAGGCCAACGAGGCCGACTGGTTCGGCGGACGCTGGAGCGGGCTGAACCGCCCGGCCGATCCGGTTACCGCGCGGCGCAACGTGCCGACCGGGATCGATGGCAAGCTGTTCGACAGTCTGGGCCGCGTGCTGACCACCGTCCCCGACGGGCTGACCGTGCACAAGACGCTGGGCCGCGTGATCGATGCCAAGCGCGACATGTTCAAAACCGGCAGCGGGTTCGACTGGGCCACCGGCGAAGCACTGGCGTTTGGCAGCCTGGCCACCGAAGGGTTCAACGTGCGCCTGTCGGGGCAGGATTCGGGCCGCGGCACATTCAGCCAGCGCCATGCGGTGTGGGTGGACCAGACCGACGAGCACAAATATGTGCCGCTCGCGACGCTGCCGCACGGCCGGTTTGAAGTGCATGACAGCACCCTGTCGGAATATGGCGTGCTGGGTTTTGAATATGGCTATGCCAGCGCCGACCCCAAGACGCTGGTGCTGTGGGAAGCGCAATTCGGCGATTTCGCCAATGGCGCGCAGATCGTCATTGACCAGTATATCGCCGCATCCGAAGCAAAATGGCTGCGCGCCAATGGCCTGGTGCTGTTGCTGCCGCATGGCTACGAAGGTCAGGGCCCGGAACATTCGTCGGCGCGACTGGAACGTTACCTGCAGCTGTGTGCCGAAGACAACCTGCAGGTGTGCAACATCACCACGCCGGCCAATTATTTCCACGTGTTGCGGCGGCAGATGCATCGCCCGTTCCGCAAACCGCTGGTGATCATGACCCCCAAAAGCCTGTTGCGCCATCCGCTGGCCAGATCGGATGCATCCGATTTCGTCGGCGAAGGGCACTTCATGCGCATCCTGTCGGACATCAATGGCGCGGATGACGACACCACGCGCAAGGTGATCCTGTGCAGCGGCAAGGTCGCCTATGACCTGTTCGAAGCGCGCGACCAGCAGGGCGCAAAGGATGTGCAGATCATCCGGCTGGAACAGCTGTACCCCTTCCCCGGTGAACCGCTGGCGGTCCGGCTGGCGCGCATGCCCAATCTGGAAGACGTGGTGTGGTGCCAGGAAGAACCGCGCAACAACGGCGCCTGGTTCTTTGTCGAACCCATGATCGAGGAAGCATTGCGCACCGCCGGCAGCAAAGTCGCGCGCCCACGCTATGCCGGGCGCAATGCCTCTGCCTCACCCGCCACGGGCCTGGCCAAGCGGCACGCCAATGAACAGGCGGCGCTGATCGCCAATGCCCTGGCACTGTCGGTGCGCGGTGAAATCCGCCGTCGCAAAAAGGCCTGATTTTTTAGCGTTTTCATCCCCCCATTCAGATCATTTGCCCAAGGAACCCAGGCAATGTCCATCGAAGTCAGAGTCCCGACGCTGGGCGAAAGCGTAAGCGAGGCGACCGTCGGCCAGTGGCTGAAAAAGCCCGGTGAAGCGGTCGCGCTCGATGAGCCGATCGCCAGCCTGGAAACCGACAAAGTCGCCATCGATGTGCCCGCACCCGCCGCCGGAATCATGGGCGACTGGGTCGCCAAAGAGGGCGACACGGTATCGGTGGGCGCGCTGCTGGCGCTGATCGAGGCGACCGGCGCGGCCCCGGCGGCACCCGCTGCGCCCGCGCCTGCGCCTGTTGCACCCGCGCCAGTGGTGGCCGCACCGGCGCCGGCACCGGCACCAGCACCCGCACCCACGGCCGCCAAGGTGGCGACCGATGGCGATGCCGTGGCGCTGTCACCTTCGGTCCGCCGCGCCGTGCTGGAATATGGCATCGACCCTGCCACGGTCAAAGGCACCGGCGCCGGCGGCCGGCTGACCAAGGAAGACGTGCTCGCCGCCGCGCAGGCCAAGGCGGTCACGCCGATGGCGGCACCCGCGCCGGTGCCCGCCGCCCCGGTCGCCAGCACCGCGCCGGGCCGCAACGAAGAACGCGTAAAAATGACGCGGTTGCGCCAGACCATCGCCAAGCGGCTGAAATCGGCGCAGGAAAATGCCGCACTGCTGACCACGTTCAACGATGTCGATATGTCGGCGGTGATGGCCGCGCGCGACCGGTTCAAGGACGCGTTCGAAAAGAAGCACGGCATCAAGCTGGGCTTCATGTCGTTCTTTGCCAAGGCATCGTGCCTGGCGTTGAAAGACATCCCCTCGGTCAACGCCCGGATCGAAGGCGACGAGATCATCTATCACGACTATGTCGATATCTCGATCGCGGTATCGGCCCCCAATGGCCTGGTGGTGCCGGTGGTGCGCGATGTCGACAAGCTGTCGTTCGCCGGGATCGAAGCCGCGATTGCCGGTTATGGCAAAAAGGCACGCGACGGCACGCTGACCATGGACGACATGAAGGGCGGCACTTTCACCATTTCCAACGGCGGTGTGTTTGGCGGGCTGATGTCCACCCCGATCATCAACCCGCCGCAGTCGGCCGTGCTGGGGCTGCACCGCATCGAAGACCGCCCGGTGGTGCGCAATGGCCAGATCGTGATCCGCCCGATGATGTATATCGCGCTGAGCTATGACCATCGCCTGATCGACGGACGCGAGGCGGTGACCGCGCTCAAGACCATCAAGGAAGCGATCGAGGATCCCACGCGGCTGCTGATCGATCTGTGATCGAACCACACCCTCGCGCGCGGCTGGTATCTTGAAGGACCGACACAATGGCTGAATACGATTACGACGTGCTGGTGATCGGTGCCGGCCCCGGCGGCTATGTCGCAGCGATCCGCGCGGCGCAGCTGGGGCTGAAGACCGCGTGTGCCGATGGCCGCGCCACGCTGGGCGGCACCTGCCTGAATGTCGGCTGCATCCCGTCAAAGGCGCTGCTGCACGGGTCGGAACTGTATGACCAGGCCGCCAATGGCACGATGGCCAAATTCGGCGTCATGGCCGCCGGGGTCACGCTCGATCTGGATGCGATGCAGGCGGAAAAGGCGCTGGCGGTCAAGGAGCTGACCGGCGGGATCGAATTCCTGTTCAAGAAAAACAAGGTCACCTGGCTGAAAGGCCACGCGACGTTTGCCGATGCGCATGCGGTCGATGTCGCCGGCGCGCGGGTTTCGGCAAAGCATATCGTGATCGCCACCGGATCATCGGTCACGCCGCTGCCCGGCGTGACGGTCGATAACGATGGCGGGGTGATTGTCGATTCCACCGGCGCGCTGGCGCTGACCAAAGTGCCGGGGCACCTGGCGGTAATCGGCGGCGGGGTGATCGGGCTGGAACTGGGTTCGGTGTGGAGCCGGCTCGGCGCCAAGGTGACCGTGGTCGAATATCTGGACCAGTTGCTGCCCGGCATGGACGGCGACGTGCGCAAGGAAGCCGCCAAAATATTCAAAAAGCAGGGCTTTGACATCAAGCTGGGGACCAAGGTCACCGGCGTCGTTGCCAACGATGGCATGGCCACGCTGACGCTGGAACCTGCCAAGGGTGGCACGGTCGAAACGCTGGAGGCCGATGTCGTGCTGGTCGCGATCGGCCGCCGCCCCAATGTCGATGGCCTGGGCCTCGACGCCATCGGGTTGACGGTCAATGCACGTGGGCAGATCGACACCGATCACGATTTCCGCACTGCCGTCGATGGCGTGTGGGCAGTCGGTGACGTCATCCCGGGGCCGATGCTGGCGCACAAGGCCGAAGATGAGGGCATTGCGGTTGCGGAAAACATCGCCGGGCTGACCGGCCTGGTCAACCACGCGGTCATCCCCGGCGTGGTCTATACCGCGCCCGAATTCGCCGGGGTCGGCCTGACCGAAGAAGCGGCCAAAGCGTTGGGCGAGGTAAAAGTCGGCAAATTCCCGATGATGGCCAACAGCCGCGCCAAGACCAACCGCGAAACCGACGGTTTTGTCAAAGTGATCGCCGATGCCAAAACCGACCGCGTGCTGGGCGTGTGGATCGTCGCCAGCCTGGCCGGCACGATGATCGCAGAGGCCGCGCTGGCGATGGAACTGGGCGCCACCAGCGAGGACATCGCCTATACTTGCCACGCCCACCCCACCCATGCCGAAGCGCTGAAAGAGGCGGCGATGGCGGTTATGGGCAAGCCCATCCATATGTGAGGCGGGTTGGATATAACTCCACCACCTCCATCGCCCCCCCCCCCCCGGGTCAAGCCCGGGGAGACGCGAGGTGGATGATGGTATTCACCCCATCTCCACCACGACTTTGCCCACTGCCGACCGGTTTTCCAGGCTGGTAATCGCCTCGGCCGCGCGTTCCAGCGGGAACCGTGCATAGATGCGTGGCGCGATACGGCCATCGGCCAACATCGCAAACAGTTCGGCGACCTGTTCCTTGAATTTCAGCGGCTCGCGCGCGACAAAGGCGCCCCAGAACACACCGCACACATCGCAGGATTTGAGCAGGGTCAGGTTGAGCGGCAGCCGCGCGATCCCGGCGGGGAAACCGACCACCAGGAACCGCCCTTCCCATGCGATCGCGCGTAGTGCGGGTTCGGAATAATCGCCGCCGACCACGTCATAGATGATGTTCGCGCCATTGGGACCGCACGCGGCCTTGAACGCGTCGGTCAGTTCGCGCGATTGCGCCTTGTCGAACGGAGCGCGGCCATAAATGACCACATCGTCCGCTCCCACCGCGCGCGCCAGTTCCGCCTTTTCGGCCGAAGACACCGCCGCGATCACGCGTGCGCCAAACGCCTTGGCCAGTTCCACCGCCGCCAGCCCGACGCCGCCCGCCGCACCCAGCACCAGCACGACATCGCCGGCCTTGATATGCCCGCGATCGACCAGCCCGTGGTAATTGGTGCCATAGGTCATCAGCAGCGAAGCGCCGGTATCGAAATCGACGCCATCGGGCAGGGCAAACAGCCGCGCCGCTTCCACCACTGCCTGCGTGGCCAGGCCACCGCTGCCGATCATGCCGATCACCCGGTCACCCACCTGCCAGCCGGTCACGCCGTCACCCACCGCGGTGATCACCCCGGCGATTTCGCTGCCCGGGGCAAACGGCCGCGCCGGTTTGAACTGATAGAGGTCGCGGATGATCAGCGTATCGGGAAAGTTGATCGAACAGGCCTTGACCGCGACCACCACCTGGCCCGCACCGGGCACCAGATCGGGCAGTTCGTCCATCACCAGCGTTTCGGGGCCACCGGGGGCGTGGCTGCGCAACGATTTCATGGCATTCTCCCATTGATTGTTTTGGTGCGGCGCGATCCCGATTAACCGGGTAACGCCCACAAGGCCGCGCCACAGATGCCAACATTTGCGGCCTGAGGAAAGGCCTTTTAATCGCGCGTTTAAGCCGCCGCGGCGACTTGGGTGCCCTTGGCCAGAAACGGGCGATCGGCGCGCACGGTGCTTTCAAACGCGCCGATGGCATCGCTGCGCGCCAGCGTCAGCCCCACTTCGTCCAGCCCGCCCAGCAGGCAGGTTTTGCGAAAGGCATCGATTTCAAAGGTGAAACGGTCCTGAAACGGCGTGGTCACGGTCTGGTTTTCCAGATCGACGTGGATCGGCTGGGTCTGGGCGACCTCGATCAGGCGGTCGATCGCATCCTGCGGCAGGACCACGGTGACAATGCCGTTCTTGAACGCGTTGCCCGAAAAGATGTCGGAAAACGACGGCGCGATCACCGCGCGCACGCCCAGGTCCAGCAGCGCCCAGGCGGCATGTTCACGGCTGGACCCGCAACCAAAATTGTCACCCGCGATCAGGATCGGCGCACCGGCAAATTCGGCGCTGTCGAACAGGTTGTCGGGATCTTTGCGCAGGGTTTCAAACGCGCCCCGGCCCAGCCCTTCACGCGTAATGGTTTTCAGCCAGTGCGAAGGGATGATCACGTCGGTATCGACGTTTTTCTGCCCAAACGGATAGGCGCGGCCGTCGATCTGGTTCACGGGTTCCATGGTGGGGTAGGGTCCTGTCGTTCAATCGGTTTCGGGTGGCAGCGTCGGCGTGACGGCGGCCTTGGCCTTGTCGGCGCGGTCCTTGCGTTGCGAGGCATAGAGCAAGGCGGCGGCAATCGCGGCCGAACCGATCGCGGCGCCCGCGCCCGCCAGCGCGGCCTTTGCCGCCCACGATCCGTTGCCGCCGGCTTCGGGCTTGTCATCGGTCTTGCTCATCGCGCAGTCCTCCCTTGCGTTATCATGTCCCTGGCGCACTCTAGCGCGATCAGCTTAGCGATACTTGAACGGGTCAGATGAGTGTACGCACGTCGGTCAGATGGCCGGTCACTGCGGCTGCGGCGGCCATCGCCGGGCTGACCAGGTGGGTGCGCGCGCCTGGCCCCTGCCGCCCGACAAAATTGCGGTTGCTGGTCGATGCGCAACGTTCGCCCGCCGGCACTTTGTCGGGGTTCATGCCCAGACACGCCGAACAGCCGGGTTCGCGCCATTCAAAGCCGGCGTCACGGAACACCTGGTCCAGCCCTTCGGCCTCGGCCATCGCCTTGACCAGCCCCGACCCCGGCACGACGATTGCCCATTTGACGCTGTCGGCCTTGGTCCGGCCCTTCAGCACTGCCGCGGCGGCGCGCAAATCTTCGATCCGGCTGTTGGTGCAGCTGCCGATGAACACGTTCTGGATGGCAACCTCGTCCATCGCCTGCCCGGGTTCCAGCCCCATATAGGCCAGCGATTTGGCCGCGGCATCGCGCTTTGACGCATCGGCAAAGCTGTCGGGCGCGGGCACGCGTGCGGTGATTGCTACCACGTCTTCGGGGCTGGTGCCCCAGGTCACGCTGGGCGCGATGTCGGCCGCATCGATCACCACCACTTTGTCATAGTGCGCGCCGGCATCAGTCGACAGGCTGTGCCACCACGCCACCGCCTGGTCCCAATCATCGCCCTTTGGCGCATAAGGACGGCCTTTGACATAGGCGATCGTCTTGTCATCGGGCGCAATCAGCCCGGCGCGGGCGCCATGTTCGATCGCCATGTTCGACACCGTCAACCGGCCCTCGATCGACAGCGCGCGGATCACCGGGCCGGTATATTCGATCACATAGCCGCTGCCGCCGGCCGCGCCGAGCACGCCGGTGATGTGCAGCACCAGGTCCTTCGCCGAAACGCCGGGGCCCAGTTCGCCTTCGATGCGCACTTCCATCGATTTCGATTGTTTCAGCAAAAGCGTCTGCGTCGCCAGCACATGTTCAACCTCGCTGGTGCCGATGCCGAACGCCAGCGCGCCCAGCCCGCCGTGGCAGGCGGTATGGCTGTCACCGCAGACGATGGTCGCGCCGGGCAGCGAAAAGCCCTGTTCCGGCCCGACCACATGCACGATGCCCTGTTCGCGGTCCGCATCGCCGATATAGCGGATGCCGAACGCGGGGGCATTGCGTTCCAGCGCGGCCAGTTGCGCCGCGCTTTCGCCATCGGCAATCGCGATGCGCGCGCCCTGGCTATCACGCCGCGCAGTGGTGGGCAGGTTGTGGTCGGGCACCGCCAGCGTCAGATCGGGGCGGCGGACGGTCCGCCCGGCCAGCCGCAGCGCCTCAAACGCCTGCGGGCTGGTCACTTCGTGCACCAGGTGGCGGTCGATATAGATCAGGCAGGTGTCATCATCGCGACGTTCGACAACATGCGCGTTCCAGATTTTCTGGTAGAGCGTTTGGGGATTTTTCGTGGCCATGAATGTCGGTTAAGCCTGCGGCCCGCGCTTTTCAAGGCATGCGTTGCATTTCAAGGCAGTCGTTGCGCTTGCGCATGGTCAAGCCGCCGATCAGCGGGTATAGCCGCGACCATCATGATCGCCACGCTCCTCATCCGTGCCGCTATCGTTCTGGCGGCTGCCACCACGATGGAAATTGTCGCCTGGTCCAGCCACAAATATGTGATGCACGGGTTTGGCTGGGTGTGGCACCGCGACCATCACGAACGGCACGACGGTTTCTGTGAATTGAACGACCTGTATGCGGTGGTCGGCGCGGCGATTTCGATATCCTGCTTCATGATCGGCAGCCCGCTGGTGCTGGGTGCGTCGGCGTGGTGGCCGGCCACGTGGATCGGGATCGGGGTCATGCTTTATGGTGCGATCTATACACTGATCCATGACGGCATCGTGCATCAGCGCTGGTTCCGCTATGTCCCGCGCAGCGGCTATCCGATGCGGCTGGTGCAGGCGCACAAGCTGCACCACGCGACCGAGGGCAAGGAAGGCGGGGTCAGTTTCGGCTTTGTATTCGCCCGCGACCCCAAAGTGCTGAAGCGCGAATTGAAAGCCCAGCGCGAAGCCGGCGTGGCCAAAGTGCGCGACGCGATTTAATCGAGCAACGCTACCGCATCACCCACGGTGATTGTGCCAGGGCCATCGGGGATGGCGTTGGTGCCGAAAATCGGTTCGGCTCGAACGCTGGCCATGACTCGTCCCATGGCCTTCAACGTCTTCAGCGGTTCCAGCGGATCGGTCACGGCGCCCGAATCGGGGTCCTGGGTGGTAACAACGCAGCGCGTGCAGGGTTTGACCACGCGCAAAGTCACATCGCCAATGCACAGACAGTGCCAGCCATCTTCGGCAAAGGCCGATGCGCCGGCGATCACCAGATTGGGGCGAAACCGCGCCATCGGCATCGGCACTGGCAGCCGGGCGTTAAGCGCATCGAGCGATTCGACCACGGCCACCAACAGCGGATAGCCATCGGCAAAGCTGACATGATCGCCCACGTGGCCAAAAGCGGGATCGACCGGGCGGTGCGCGGTATCGGGCATATGCACCAGCCGCACTGCCCGGCCCATGCGCGTCGACAACCAGTGCGCCGCAGCATCCCCGGCATCGTGCGCCATCACCGGATCGCCCCAGACCTGCACCGCCAGCGGCTGGGCATGATCGGGCTCGGCCACGCTGATCGCACCGCCATCGCGGTGCGACAAGGTGATCCCGCCATCGACGGGATCGGCATGGAGCAAGGCCATCACCGGCAATTCGCGCCGGGTCAGAAACCGGCCCTGCGGCGTGACCATCAACCAGCGCCGATCACCGGCAATCCCGCGCGGTTCCACCCGGGCGGATGTCAGCGCCTGCCCGCCCATCGATTTGACCGGATAGCGGTGCAGCGCGACAACCCGCAGCGTCATACGGCGGTGCCGGCGATGCGCGCGGCATGGTCACGCACCAGCGCGATCATGTTGGGCACGCCTTGTGTGCGGTTGGATGACAATTGCCGTTTCAGATCAAACCGGTCGAGCAGCGCCGCGATGTCGGCCGTGGCCACCGACCCGGCCGGCTGATCCTGCACCGCAGCCAGCACCAGCGCGACAATCCCCTTGGTGATCGCGGCATTGCTGTCGGCCAGAAAATGCAGATCGGCGCCGCCGCGTTCCAATGGATAGACCCACACGCTGGCCGAACAGCCGCGCACCAGCGTGGCATCGGTCTTCAGCGCATCGGGCATCGGTTCCAGTTCCCGCCCCAGGTCGATCAGCAGGCGATAGCGATCATCGCCGTCGAGGAATTCATATTCGTCGTAAATATCGTCGAGTGTGCGCATCACCGGTCCCTAGCAGAGCGGGCATCACGCAAAAACCCCCCTAACGGTCACGCAGGGCGTCAATCTCGTGCGCCAGGTCACGGCTGCTGCGGTTGTCGGTGACGATCCGTTCCAGCACCGCGATGCGGGTGTTGAGCGCGGCCACTTCACGCGCCAGTGCGGCGGTTTCGGCGCTGTCGCCGCGCAGACCTTCGATGCGCGCCTGTGCCGCATGGCGGCTGCGCATCACGCGGGCGACCTGCGTGATGGCAACGATGATGATAATGGCCAGCCAGAAGTCCACGGTATGGTATCCTTGATCCAGAAAAACCGACGGGGGCTATTGCAGCGCTTTGGTCGCCACCGGCGCCGCCGTATCGGTGCGCAAGGCCTCGATCTCGTCGGCCAACGCCTGGCCGCGATCGGTCACGATGCGTTCCAGCACGCGCACGCGTTCTTCCAGCACGGCGGTCTGCGCCGCCGATTGCGCGGCGCGGTCGTTGGCAGCACTTGCGCGAATCTCCTCCACCCGGCGCTGGTGCGTAGTCCATATCGCGATCACCGGGATCATCAGCGCGATGATCGGGATCAGCAGGGCCAGCGTTCCGTTATCCATTGTCGTATCCCCCCGGAAAATATGCGGCCAAAAAACTCAGCGCAACTGTTCGATTTCGGCCGCCAGCGTCGGATTGGACGACACATAAAACGCCTCGACTTCGGCCAGGCGGCGGTCGATATCGCGAAATTGCGACCGCACTTCGCGTGCGGTGCGGGCGGGCGACTGGCGCACGCCCTGCCAGAATTTCGCCTCGGCGGCATCGGCATAGAGGCTGATCGGCTTTTTTTCCGACAGGAACCCCAGCGCGAAATAGACCACCGGCATGAACCCCATGCCGCACAGCGTGGCGACCACAAACCCCAGCCGGACCCAAAGCACATCCAGCCCGGTGTAATCGGCGATCCCGGCACAGACCCCCATCCATTTGCCATTGGCCTTGTCGCGATAGAATTTGGTGCGAGCGGTGTTCATTTGCGCAACCCCTTTTTGTCGGCAAGCATCCGTTCCAGCTCACCCAATGGTTCATCATCGCTGCCTGGCGCGGTGCGCCCCAGCGGCCGAAATTCCGGGTGGTCGGCGGTTACCAGCCGCTCCACCGTGGCCATGCGTTCATCCAGCCGGCGGGCCAGCCGGTACAGTTCATCCAGCAGCGCCTCATCCCCCGAGGTCAGCGTCGCGGCGGTTTTCCAGCGCGTGACATAGTGCATGATGATCCACGGCAGCACGATGAACAGCGCTACGACCGCGACCAGACCGATCACGTCTCCGGTATCCATGGCTCAGCCCTCCTTCGGTGCGGCGGACTGGTCGATCGCGCGTTTCATCGCCGCCAGTTCCGCATCGATATGGTCTTCGCCCGCCAGCGCGGCGATTTCATCGGCCAGCGTCGGTTTGGGCGTAGCGAGCCCCAGCGCATCGGCGCGCCCTTCGGCATCATCGACCCGGCGTTCCAGCTGATCAAACCGCGACAGCGCCTCATCCACGCGTTCGGTGGTCATCAGCGTGCGCAGCCGCACCCGGTTTTCCGCCGATTCCAGCCGCGCGGCAATCGCGCTCTGCCGGCTGCGCGCTTCGCGCAAACGGGTCTGCAGCTTTTCGATATCGGTTTCATAGGCGCGCAGCGAATCCGCCAGGATGGCCACTTCGGTGCGCAGTTGCGCGGCCATGTCGGTCGCCTTTTTCTTTTCCACCAGCGCGGCGCGGGCCAGGTCTTCGCGCGCCTTGGACAAGGCCAGCGCGGCCTTGTCGGACCAGTCGGTTGCCAGCCGGTCCAGCCGATCGGTGTGGCGCTGCATCTCTTTCTGATCGGCGATGCTGCGCGCGGCCGAGGCGCGCACTTCGACCAGGGTTTCTTCCATTTCCAGGATGATCATGCGGATCATCTTCACCGGGTCTTCGGCACGATCGAGCAAGTCGCTGAAATTGGCGGCGATGATATCGCGGGTACGGGAAAAAATACTCATCGGAAAAGCTCCGTTGTTGCGACGGCGATAGGGGCTGTCGGTTCCGCCACGCGCATCCTGATCGATGATGCCAGACTGCCGCGCCAGAACCGCGCGATCAAGCCGCGAAAGCGGATCGGGCGGCATGGTCATGCCAGTTCGCCAGTGATCGCCGCCGGGCTGGCCACCACATGCGGGGCAATCATCAGGGCGCCGAGCGGAGGCTGGCGCATGGTCGCCACCCCGCTGAGCGCGACGAGCGCCAGAATGCTGGCCAGCGCGGCGCGGCCGAGCGGCGATGCGAGGAAGCGGGCGGTATCGGTCACAATCTGTCTCCTCAGGTCGTTGAGGTGCCCGTGATGGGCCACGCAACCATGTCTGCATGGGTCGTGCCAGTTGGAAAAAGGCGCGGATTTGCGCGGTTTCACGGTATTTCCCGAATAAACTGACATGGGCATTCTTGCCTGATGTTGGTAAAATCTGCTATTCCTTGGGAATGGAACGCCAGACGCAATTGATCGGCCAGGCCAGTCCTTTTCTGGACGCGGTCGAACGCGCCAGCCGAGCCGCGCCGTTGCGCCGCCCGGTGCTGGTGATCGGCGAACGCGGCACCGGCAAGGAACTGATTGCCGAACGCCTGCACCACCTGTCCACCCGCTGGCAGGAACCGCTGGTAACGATGAACTGCGCCGCGCTGCCCGAAACATTGATCGAAACCGAACTGTTCGGGCACGAAGCCGGCGCCTTTACCGGTGCCGCGCGTGCGCGCGCCGGCCGGTTTGAAGAAGCGGACCGTGGCACGCTGTTTCTGGACGAACTGGGCACGCTGTCGATGGCGGCACAGGAACGGCTGTTGCGCGTGATCGAATATGGCGAAGTGACGCGAATCGGCGCTTCGCGGCCGTTGCGGGTGGATGTGCGGATCGTTGCCGCCACCAACGAGGACCTGCCGCGCATGGCCAACGCGGGCCGGTTCCGCCCCGATCTGCTCGACCGGCTGAGCTTTGAGGTGATTACGCTGCCGCCGTTGCGCGCGCGCGAAGAGGATATTGGCGTACTGGCCGACCATTTCGGGCGGCGCATGGCCGCCGAACTGGGGTGGGACACCTGGCCCGGGTTTGCCGATATGGTGGCCGCCGCGCTGGATGCGCATCCCTGGCCCGGCAATGTGCGCGAACTGCGCAATGTGGTCGAACGCGCGGTCTATCGCTGGGATGATCCCACCCGCCCGATCGGTGCGGTGCAGTTCGATCCGTTCGACAGCCCGTGGAAACCGATCGGTACTGATGTGGTCAAAGAACCAGTCACCACCGCCCACGCAATACCGGCTGCCCCTGCCCCGGCCACCGATCTTGACGGTGTGACCGATTTGCGCGCGGCGGTGGACAGCCACGAACGTGCGATCATCGATCATCACCTGGCGCGCCACCGGTTCAACCAGCGCCAGACCGCCAAGGCGCTGGGGCTCAGCTATGACCAGTTGCGCCACGCGCTGCGCCGCCACGGCCTGATCGACCGCACCTGAGCCAACCGGCACAAATGGCCCTCACCCGATTGACCTTGCGCGATTTTCGCAACCATGCCGCGACCCGGCTGGACCAGATGGCCACGTTCAACGTGCTGGTGGGCGAAAACGGCGCTGGCAAAACCAACGTGTTGGAAGCGATCAGCCTGCTGGCGCCCGGGCGCGGTCTACGACGCGCACAACCAGCGGACATGGCGGCGGCAACCGGCCCCGGCGGGTTTGCCATTGCCGCCGATCTGGAGGCAGGCGCACTGTCGATCGGCACCATGACCACGCCCGCTGCGCCAGGGCGGCGCACCGTGCGCATCAATGGCGCCGATGGCCCGGCCACGCGGCTGGCAGAATGGCTGGCGATCACCTGGCTGACCCCGGCGATGGACCGCCTGTTTGCCGAAGGTGCATCGGCGCGGCGGCGGTTTCTGGATCGGCTGGTGCTGGCGGGCGACCCCGGCCACGCACGCAACGCCGCGCGGTATGAGGCGGCGTTGCGCGAACGCAACCGGCTGCTGGCCGACCCGGCCGAGCCCGACCCGGTGTGGATGGACGCGCTGGAGGTGCAACTGGCGGGCACCGGTGTGGCGATCGCCGTCGCACGGCGCACGCTGACCATGCGACTGGATGCTGCCATCGCTGCCGAACCTGCAGGGCCGTTTGCGCGACCGCTGCTGACCTATGCCGGGGAAACCCCCGACATGCCCGCTGCGCTGGCCGCGATGCTGCGCGACGGGCGCCGCCGCGACCGGGCCGCCGGGCGCACCCTGGTGGGCCCGCACCGGGATGATCTGGCGGTGACCATGGCCGCCAAGGACGCGCCCGCCGCCACCTGTTCCACCGGCGAACAAAAGGCGATGCTGATCAGTATCGTGCTGGCACACGCGGCGCTGGGTGCGGCTTCGGGTGGCGGCACGCGCCCGCGCCTGCTGCTGCTCGATGAAATCGCCGCGCACCTTGATCCGCTGCGCCGCGCCGCGCTCTATGCCCGGCTGGCCACATCCGGCGCGCAAGTGTGGATGACCGGCACCGAACCGGCGCCGTTCGCCGACCTGCCCGCCCCCGCCGCGTTCTGGCGCGTCGCCGACGGGCGGGTGGAGCGGATTTAGCCCAGCTTCGCCTTCAGCACCTGGTTGACCAGCTGCGGATTGCCCTTGCCGGCCATCGCCTTCATCGTCTGGCCCACGAAAAAGCCGAACAGCGCTTCTTTGCCATCGCGGTATTGTGCGACTTTGTCGGCGTTGGCGGCCAGCACGGCATCGACCGCGGCCTCGATCGCGCCGGTGTCGCTGGTCTGTTTCAGCCCGTCGCGTTCGACGATCACCCCGGGCAGATCACCGGTGTCCAGCATCTTTTCCAGCACCTGCTTTGCAATCGAGCCCGAAATCGTGCCATCGCCGACCAGCGCCAGCAATTGCGCGCCCGCCTCTGGCGTGACCGGGCTGTCGAACAGCGTCTTGCCCAGCTTGTTCAGCGCACCAAACAATTCGCTGGTCAGCCAGTTGGAGGCGGCGCGCGCCACATCACTTTCGGGCTTGGCCTGCAATTGCGCGCTGTGCGTCAGCAGGCGTTCAAACCAGCGCGCGGTTTCCGCCTCTGCGGTCAGCACCCCGGCGTTATAGGCCGACAGCCCCAGCGCGGTTTCATAGCGCACGCGCTTGGCATCGGGCAGTTCGGGCAAAGACGCGCGGCATTCTTCGATATAGGCCGCGTCGATCACCAGCGGCAGCAGATCGGGATCGGGGAAATAGCGGTAATCGTGCGCGTCTTCCTTGCTGCGCATCGACCGGGTGGTGCCGCTGTCAGGATCGAACAGGCGGGTTTCCTGCACGATCTTGCCGCCGGCCTCCAGCACGTCAACCTGGCGGCTGGCCTCGTATTCCACCGTCGCCATGACGAACCGCACCGAATTGACATTCTTGGTTTCGGTGCGCGTGCCAAACTCTTCACCCGGGCGCCGCACCGACACATTGACGTCGGCGCGCATCGAACCCTGGTCCATATTGCCGTCGCACGATCCGACATAGCGCAGGATGGTGCGCAATTTGGCCAGATAGGCGCCGGCCTCCGCCGGGCTGCGCATGTCGGGGCGGCTGACGATTTCCATCAGCGCGACGCCCGACCGGTTGAGATCGACATAGCTCATGGTCGGGTGCTGATCGTGCATCAGCTTGCCCGCATCCTGTTCGACATGGATGCGTTCGACGCCGATCACCTTGGTCTGATCGGGGTGCTTGTCATCAGGGGTGATTTCGACCGCGCCTTCGCCCACCAGCGGATGGTACAGCTGGCTGATCTGGTAGCCCTGCGGCAGATCGGCATAGAAATAGTTCTTGCGATCGAACCGCGACCACGGGTTGATCACCGCGTTGATCGCCAGCCCCGTGCGCACCGCCTGGCGGATGCATTCGGCATTGGGCACCGGCAACATGCCGGGCATCGCCGCGTCGACCAGGCTGACCTGGGTGTTGGGTTCGGCACCGAATGCCGTGGCCGCGCCCGAAAACAGTTTCGATTGCGTGGTGATCTGGGCGTGCACTTCCAGCCCGATGACCACTTCCCATTCGCCCGTTGCGCCCTGAATACGATAGGTCATGTTACCACCACTTGGCCGCGCGGGCAGAAAATCCGGCACGGGCTTCGATCGCCAGCCCGGCGTTGAGCACGCCCTGTTCGTCAAACGGCCGCCCGATCAGGTGCAGCCCCAGCGGTAGCCCGGCGCTGCACAGCCCGGCCGGCACCGACATCGCCGGCAACCCGGCGAGCGAGGCCGGCACCGAAAACACATCGTTCAGATACATTTCCAGCGGATCGGCGCTTTTTTGCCCCAGCACGAATGCCGATGACGGCGCGGTCGGCGTCAGGATCACGTCGCACTGGTCAAACGCCCGTTCAAAATCGCGCGCGATCAGCGCACGCACCTTTTGCGCCTGGGTGTAATAGGCGTCGTAAAACCCGGCGGACAGCACATACGTGCCGATCATGATCCGGCGTTTGACCTCTGGCCCAAACCCGGCGGCGCGGGTGGCGGCATACATGTCCTGCAGGCCGGCGTGATCGGGCAGATCGCGCAAACCATACCGCACGCCATCATAACGCGCGAGGTTGGATGACGCTTCGGCCGGGGCGATGATGTAATAGGTGGGCAGTGCATAGCGCGTGTGCGGCAGGCTGATATCCACCACGTTTGCGCCCGCATCTTTCAGCCAGGCGATGCCGTCGTCCCAGCTTTTGGCGACATCGGCGTTCAGCCCGTCGATGCGGTATTCGCGCGGGATGCCGACCGTGCGCCCGCGCAGATCATCCGACAGCGCGGCGCCCCATGCCGGCACCGGCATGTCCAGACTGGTCGAATCCTTGGGGTCAAAACCCGCCATCGCTGCCAGCATGACCGCGCAATCGGCCACGTCCCGCGCCATCGGCCCGGCCTGATCGAGCGATGAGGCAAACGCGACAATGCCCCAGCGGCTGCACCGGCCATACGTCGGCTTGATCCCGGTGATGCCGGTGAACGCGGCGGGCTGACGGATCGATCCGCCGGTGTCGGTGCCGGTCGCGGCGGCGACAATGCGCGCGGCGACCGCTGCCGATGAACCGCCCGATGAACCGCCCGGTGCGCGCGGTGCGGTATCGCCGTTGGCGCGCCACGGCGAAATGACATTGCCGAACGCGCTGGTTTCGTTGCTGGACCCCATCGCGAACTGGTCCAGGTTCAGCTTTCCCAGCATGCCCGCGCCGGCATCCCACAATTTCTGCGATACGGTCGATTCGTAGGGCGGGATGAACCCTTCCAGGATGTGGCTGGCGGCGGTGGTCTGCACGCCCTGCGTGGCGAACAGGTCCTTCATGCCGATCGGCACGCCCGCCAGCGGCGCCAGCGCTTGCCCGCCCGCGCGCGCGGCATCGACGCGCGCCGCTGCGGCCAGCGCATGATCGGGGGTGGTGACGATAAACGCGTTAAGCGCCGGATTGGCCTCCGCCACCGCGGCGTTGAACGCGGTCGCGACCTCGGTCGCGGTAAAATCGCCCGCAGCGACCCCGTCACGGATCGCGGTCAGGCTCAGCTCGGTCAGTTCGCTCATGTTATTCGATCACCTTGGGCACGCCGAAAAACCCGTGTTCGGGCGCGGGGGCGTTGGCCAGAATCTTGTCGCGGATACCGCCGCCGGTCAGCGGATTGGCGCCGACAACATCGGCGCGCAACCGTTGGTGGTTGGCGATCACTGCGGTCATCGGTTCGATCCCGGTCACATCAACCTCACCCAGTTGTTTAACCCAGGCGAGGATACCGTTCAGTTCGGGCACCATTGCGGCCAGTTCAGCCTCGGTAACCTTGATGCGGGACAGCGCGGCAATCTTGGCCACGTCGGCGGGGGTGACAGACATATCGCGTCGCCTTTATCGTCGATCAGTTCGCGCCCGGCGCAGCGCCGGCGCCATCAGGAGCGGGAGCGGCACCATCGGGCGCGGGAGCGCCACCTGCACCAGCACCACCGCCACCGGCACCGCCGCGCATCTGCTGCTGCATCTGCTGCATCATCATGCGCTGGCGCATGAATTCCTGCGCGTTCTTGTAATCGATCAGGTCGATATCAAACGTCAGGTCGCTGTTGGCGGGGATGGTCACTTCGCCGGTCATCTGGTTGCGCTGTTCCTGCGCGCCATAGGCCAGCCGCGCCGGGATCGACACGTGATACTTGCCGCCCTTCTGCATCTGCAGCAGCGCCTTGGAAAAGCCGGGGATCACACCCTGCACCGGGATCGGCACGTGTTCGCCACGGTCGAATTCCTTGCCGCTGGCCAGGTGGCCGACATAGTTGAGCAGGACATAATCGCCGGTGGTCGGCGATGCGCCTGCCCCGGCCTTGATGGTATCGACCTGCAACCCCTTTTGCCGGGTTTCATAGGCAACCGCGCCACCCAGCATGACCGCCAGCCCGACGCCGATCCACAGTTTGCTGATCGCGCCCCTGGCCACGGGTGCAAGCGGAACGCGGGTGATTTCGGTCATGATGGCCCCTTGGCATTGGTATGATGATTCGCTGCGCCTGCCACATCGGCCCGCCGCCATCCCGTCAGGATACCGCCAGGCCAGACAGGCGAAAGGGCGCCGCGTTAACGGCGCCCTCTTGGCCCAGCGCGGGCGCTCTCGCAAGACTTAAGCGCGGATTTACGCGCGAAGTTCGATCACCATGGCCCGCCAGACTTGGCCGGCCGCGACCGAACCCTACTTGCCGCCGTCGCGTTCGACGCGCTTGCGTTCCAGTTTGCGGGCGCGACGGACAGCAGCAGCCTTTTCACGGGCGCGCTTTTCCGACGGCTTTTCGAAGTGACGGCGCAGCTTCATCTCGCGGTACACGCCTTCACGCTGCAGCTTCTTTTTGAGCGCGCGGAGAGCCTGATCGACATTGTTGTCGCGAACGAGAATCTGCATAAAAAAAGACACCTCACGAAATAACAGGCCAGAACCCCGTCTGCCGCGCGCAGTCACCTGCACGGATCAAGGCGGGGGATCACCCAGGAAAATCGCAACCGCGAGATCAGCGATTCTGCGCAGTTGCAAACAAAAACGGCCGATTCCCGACAGGGATCGGCGCTTAATGCGGGGCCACTAACACTTTGGCCGGGGTAAGGCAAGCCGAGTCGGGCACCGCCGGTCAGCGTCATGCCTTGCCACACGGCGCAAGGCCCGGCGCAGGTCATGATGACAAAACCGCTTACCACTTTTGCGCATGATGCTCTATGGACGGGCGCATGCAATCACAAAGTTCATTTCTTTCCGCCTCTGTGCTGGTGGCCGGCGGCGGCGCGGCCGGATCCTGGCTGCGCTTTGTCACCGGCCGGATCTGGTCCGGCGCGATCGGCCCGGTCGCGGCCACCGCGTTCCCCTGGGCAACGCTGACGGTCAATGTCGCGGGGTCGATCGCCATGGGTGTGCTGGCCGGCTGGCTGGCGCGCCATGGCACGGGCGGGGAACACTGGCGCCTGTTGCTGGGCGTCGGCGTGCTGGGCGGCTACACCACGTTTTCATCCTTCGCGCTGGATTTTGCGGTGCTGGTCGAACGCGGCGCGATCGTGCTGGCGATGGGCTATGTCGCGGCAACGCTGATCGCCGGGCTGGGCGGATTGTTCGCCGGGCTGATGCTGACGCGGGTGGTGACATGAAGCCCCCGCGCAAGACCGCCACGCCGGCAGAAGCGGTGCGCCAGTTCGTGGTCGGCCGCGATGATGATGGCGTGCGGCTGGATCGCTGGTTCAAACGCCATCTGCCGCTGATCGGCTTTGCCACGGTATCGCGCTGGGCGCGCACCGGGCAGATCCGGCTGGATGGCAAACGCGCCGATGTCGATACCCGGCTGGTGCCGGGGCAGACGCTGCGTGTGCCGCCGGGCGGATCGCTGCCGCCGGGCATCGGCAGTGCCGCCGCGCGCAAACCGCTGACCGATGAAGAGGTCACCCTGGCCGAGGGTATGGTGCTGACGCAGGATCGCGCGGCGATCGTGCTGAACAAGCCGCCGGGCCTGGCCACGCAGGGCGGCAGCGGCACGCACGTCCATGTCGATGGCCTGCTCGATGCCTATGCCGCCGATCATGGCCCGCGCCCGCGGCTGGTCCACCGGCTGGACAAGGATACGTCGGGCGTGCTGCTGATTGCGCGCACGCCGGGCAGCGCCGCGTATTTTTCGCGGCATTTTGCCGGGCGATCAGCGCGCAAAATCTATTGGGCGCTGGTGGTTGGGGTGCCGCAGATCTACAACGGCGAAATCGAACTGCCGCTGTCAAAGCAGCCCGGCACCGGCGGCGAAAAGATGATGGTGGATGAAAGCGGCGCGGGCCAATCCGCGCGCACCCGCTATCGCGTGATCGACCGCGCCGGCAACAGCGCGGCCTGGGTGGAACTGCAACCGCTGACCGGGCGCACCCACCAGTTGCGCGTGCACATGGCGGCAATCGGCCACCCCATCGTCGGTGACGGCAAATATGGCGGGCAGGCCGCATTCCTGACCGGCACGATCAGCCGCAAGCTGCATCTGCACGCGCGCCGGCTGGTGATCCCGCATCCCGAAGGCGACACCATCGATGTGACCGCGCCGCTGCCCGACCATTTTGCCACCGGGCTGGCGCAATTGGGCTTTACCGAATCCGAAGGCGATGCGGTGCTGGACGCCGCGCCCGCAACCCCGCCACGGGTAGCGGAAAAGCGTGCCGCACGCGCCCATTCCAAAGACCTGCGCCGCGAACGCAAGGGCGAACGGCGCGGCCGGGGCAGCGATGATACCCCACGCGAACGGCCCGCACGCCGCCCTGTGGAAAAGGCTGGGGGTAAGCCTGTGGGAAAACCCGGCAGAACCGGTGCACGAACAGGGGCTAAGCCGGGGACAAAACCGCCGGCCAAGCCGTTTGCCAAAGCGCCGGGCACGTCACCGGGCAGGGCACCGCCCAGATCCGGCGCCCCCACCGGGTCAAAACCGGCGCCACGATCGGCACCCCGCACCGGCGCGCCATCCGCACCCCGTTCAGCCCCCCGGTCAGCGCCCCGGCCAGGCGGCACAAAACCGCCACGCCGCACCACCCCGGCGCCAGCGCGGACGCCGCGCGACCGCGGCTGATCAACGATGCATCCCAACCCCGCCTTTCGTCACGATGACCGCGCGCTGCTGGCGCAGATCATCGATGACGTCGGGTTCGGCATGGTGTTTGCCGCCACCCCCGATGGCCCGCGTGTGGCGCATGTGCCGCTGCTGCTGCGTGACGATGGCCATATCGCGTTCCATCTGGCGCGCGGCAATGCGCTGGTGCGGCATATCGAACAGGGACCCGCGCTGGTGGTGGTCAATGGCCCCGATGGCTATGTCTCTCCGCGCTGGTACGACGATCTGGGCCAGGTGCCGACCTGGAACTATGTCACGGTCGAATGCGAAGGCCGCGTGCAGCGGCTGACCCGCGACGGGCTGGTCGCTTTGCTGCGTGATGCATCTGCACAGCATGAGGCGCGGATGGGCGGCACACCGTGGACGATGGACAAAGTGCCCGATGCCACGATGTCGCGGCTGCTCGACGGGATTGTCGGATTTGAGCTGGAGGTCATGGCCTGGCGCCCGACCTTCAAGCTGTCGCAGAACAAATCCGCCGCTGATCGCGCGCGCGTGGCCGATGGGCTGGCTGCCGCCGGATCGGGGGCGATTGCCACGCTGATGCAGGCGCTGGTGCCGGGGGACATGACACAATGACCGGGCGGCTTGCGATATTCGACTGTGACGGCACGCTGGTCGACAGTCAGGCCGACATTGCCGAGGCGATGGAGGCGGCGTTTGCCGCGCACGGGTTGCGCGCGCCGCCGCGCACCGCGATCCGCCGCATCGTCGGGCTGTCGCTGGGAGAGGCAATCCGCCAGCTGGCCCCGCACACCGACCCCGAAACCGCCGCATCGCTGGTGCAGGCCTATAAGGACGCATTTCGCAGCCGCCGCGCCGCCGGGGTGGTGGAAGAACCGCTGTACGACGGGATCGCCGCGCTGGTCGCCAATCTGGCCGCGAGTGGCTGGCTGCTGGGCGTGGCCACCGGCAAAAGCGACCGGGGCCTGGCACATTGCCTGGATCGTCACGGGCTGGCCGGCCATTTCGTCACGCTGCAGACCGCCGACCGCCACCCGTCAAAGCCCGATCCGGCGATGATCGAGGCCTGTCTGGATGCCACCGGCGCAGATCGTGATCAGACCGTGATGATCGGCGACACCGCCTATGACATGGCGATGGCGGTCAACGCCGGGGTGCGCGCGATCGGCGTCGATTGGGGTTACCACCACCCCGATGACCTGTTCGCCGCCGGTGCCGAAGTGGTGGCCGGGTCGGTCGCGCAATTGCACTTGCTGCTGAAAGACCTGGAAACATGACCCCCGATCCGGCGCTGCCGCGTTTCATGATCCTGCAGGCGCTGCGGTTGAGCGGGGCGTTGATCGCGTTGCTGGGGGTGGTCATTCTCAGCCATGGCCAGCGCTGGCTGGCGGGGGTGCCCGATCTGGTTGGCGCGGTGCTGGTAGTGGCGGGCGCAGCAGAATTTTTTGCCGTACCAATGCTGCTGGCGCGGGCGTGGAAGCGCAGGCCTTAACCGTGAAGCGGTTTTATCGCGAAGTCAGCGTGGCCGAAACGGCCGATGGCCATCGTGTGCTGCTCGACGGGCGGGCGGTCAAGACGCAAGGCGGGCGCGCGCAAGCGGTGCCGTCGCGCCCGCTGGCCCAGGCTCTGGCGGCAGAATGGGCCGATCAGGGCGACGAGATTGACCCCACCCGCTTTTTCATGCGCGATCTGGCCGATTATGCCATCGATGTGGTCGCGCCCGATCCCGCGCAGACTTGTGCCACGCTGATCGGCTATGCCGAAACCGACACGCTGTGTTACCGCGCCTATCCCGATGAGCCGTTCGCTGCGCGCCAGCACACCGACTGGGAACCGCTGGTGACCGCGGCAGAGGCGCGCTTTGACGTGCGCTTTGTGCGCGTGGCCGGAGTTATCCACCGCCCGCAGCCGCCTGAAACGCTGGCACGGCTGCGCGCGCACATTGATGGCCACGATGCCTTTGCGCTGGCCGGGCTGCACACCCTGACCAGCCTGGCGGCATCGCTGATTATCGGCCTGGCAGCGCTGGAATCCGCCATGACCATCGATGCGCTGTGGGACGCGGCCAATCTGGAAGAGCTGTGGCAGGCCGAACTGTGGGGCAAAGTGCCCGAAGCCGAAGCCCGCCGCGCCCGCCGCCACGCCACCTTCGCCGCCGCCGCGCGGTTTACTGCACTGGCGCGCGGATAGAACATCCTCCCCGATTCGGGGAGGATTTCCCGAAGCGCGTTAATTGATCCAGTCGGCCACGGCCCTGGCGACCTGGTTGGCAGCCTGGTTCAGCCCGGCGCCAACATCGCTGGCCTGCGCAGCGATATGATCGGCGCTGGCCTCGAACCGGCGGGTTTCGATCGTGCCGTCGGGCAACTGGCGCGTGGCATCGAACCGCACCACTGCCGATGCCGTGCGCGCGTCATAGCCGCATTCGATCAACCGGCCCGACAGCACCGGGCCATGCACGCCGGCATCGCCTTCGCTGATCAGCCGTTTGCCGCGTGCGCGCAGCGTTTCGGCCAGCAGGTGCTGAAACAGCCGCGCCGGGCGTTCTACCCACTGCGCCTGTTTCAGATAGGCCACGCGCGATGCATCGATGGTCACCGCCACGCGCACCACGCCCAGTTTGGCCGCAGCGGCGGGTTCCGGCACGCTGAGCGTGGTTTCGGCGCGGCCACTGGTTACGCTGCCATCAACCGGCGCGGTATCCGATGTCAGCGTCAGCAGCGCGGGCGGGGTCTTGGCCGATCCCAGCCCCAGATTGATGCACCCCGACAGCACCGGGATCAGCAGCAGCGGGGCAAACACAGCCTTGCGCATCATGGTTACTTTCGTGGGCGACGGGTTCGTTGCCGAACCGATCATGGTTTGTAATCGGGCAATTGCGGCCCGCCGATCAGTGTGCCGACCCCGCGATCCTTCAGCTGATCGCTTAAATCGCGCAAGGCATGCGTGGTCGATTGCAGATCGCGGATCGCGGTTTCAGCCGACGGCAGGGTCTGATCGTTCAATCGGCGCACGGCGGGCCGGGCATCGTCCATCATGCCCTGCAACGACGAAGCCGCCGCATTGGCGGATTTGAGCGTGTCGTGCAATTGCCGCACCAGCCCGTCCTTGTTGTCGCTGATCGCTGTATTGGCGGTGTTGGAAAGCCGTTCAAAACTCGCCAGCGTGGTGTTGGCCTGCTGGATGGTGGTGCGCAATTCGCCCACCGTCGCCTTCACATCGGGGCTGGCCGCGGCCAGATTGGCGGTCAGTTTGTCGGTATTGGCCAGAATGTCGCCCACCGCCTTCTGATTCTTGTCGGACACCAGCGTGGTCAGCCGTTCGGCCAGCTCGGTCAGTCGGTCCAGCAGTACCGGCGCGCTTGACAACAGTTCGCCCAGGCCGCTGCGTTTGGTCGGGATCACCGGCACCCCGCCCGGGCCAGGCAGGGTGATCGGCGCAGCACCCTTGACCGCGCCCGACAGCTGGATCGTGGTCACCCCGGTAAAACTGCCCTGCAGGCTGGCGGTGGTGCCGATCAGGATCGGCACCTTGTGGTCGATATTGATGCGCACCCGCACAAAGCTGGGGTCCTGTTCCCACAACGCAATTTGCCCAACCTGGCCCACCGGCACGCCCGAAAACGTCACCGCAGAGCCACGCGCCACGCCATCGACCGATTGCCGGAAAAAAATGTCGTAATGGTTCTGCACCGGATGGCTCAGCCGCGCGATCCACACCACCATCAGCGCGACCCCGGCGATCAGGGCCAGTGTCACCACCCCTACCCAGACATGGTTTGCGCGTGTTTCCATAGTGCTGCAGCTGCCCCTTACCGATTGTCAGAGTGTTTGTCAGAGTGTTTGCCAGAGCCCTTTGACGCCATGGCCGCACGCCCGCGCGGCCCTTTGAAGTATTCCTGAATCCACGGATGGTCGAGCGCCATCAGTTCGGGGATCGTGCCCACCGCGATCACGTGTTTGTCGGCGATCACCGCCACGCGGTCGCAGATTTCGTGCAAGGTGTCGAGATCGTGGGTGATCAGGAACACCGTCAGCCCCAGGGTCTGTTGCAGGCTCATGATCAGCGCATCGAACGCGGCCGCGCCGATCGGGTCGAGCCCGGCAGTCGGCTCGTCAAGGAACAGCAGTTCCGGATCAAGCGCCAGCGCCCGCGCCAGGCCAGCGCGTTTGCGCATACCGCCCGACAGTTCGGCCGGAAATTTGCCCGCGGCATCCGCCGACAACCCGGACAGCAGCACTTTGTACCGGGCGATTTCGGCCAGCAATTGTGGACCGATCTCGGGGTAGAATTCGCGCAACGGCACTTCGACATTTTCGGCAACGGTCAGCGTGGAAAACAGCGCGCCACCCTGAAACAGCACGCCCCAGCGGCGACGGATGGCGATATCGGCGTCATCGCGCGCCTCGGTAATCGACTGGCCCAGCACATCGATCGATCCCGCGTTGACCTGTTGCAACCCGATGATCACGCGCATCAGCACCGATTTGCCGGTGCCCGATCCACCCACCACCCCCAGGATTTCGCCGCGCCGGACATCCAGATCAAGATTGTCGTGCACCACGTGCGTGTCGAACTCGGTGCGCAAGCCATGCACACGAATGGGAAATTCAGCGGCATCGTCATGCCGGTTCGCGGGTTCGTGGGCAGTATCGGGAACGGTGGCGGTATCGGTCGCGGTCATCCCCAGCCCACTTCGGTGAACAGGATGGCAAAAATCGCGTCGAGCACAATCACCAGGAAAATCGCCATGACCACCGCGGCGGTGGTGCGCGTGCCCACTTCTTCGGCATTGGCGGTGACCTGCATGCCGTTGTAACACCCGGCGATCGATACGATCAGCCCGAACACCGGCCCCTTGATCAGCCCCACCCACAAGTCAAAGATCGGCACCACTTCGCGGATGCGGGTCAGAAAGCTGACAAACGGGATGCCCAGCGCAAATTGCGCCAGAAACGCGCCGCCGATGATCCCCAGCACCGCCGCATAGACCCCCAGCAGCGGCATCATCACGATCGTTGCCATGATGCGCGGGATCACCAGCGCCTCCATCGGGGCGACCCCGATGATGCGCATGGCATCGACCTCTTCGGTCAGCTTCATCGTGCCGATTTCCGCGGCAAAGGCAGATCCGGACCGGCCGGCGACCATGATCGCCGTCATCAAAATGCCCAGTTCGCGCAAAGTCAGCCGCCCGACCAGATTGACGGTGTAGATTTCGGCACCGAATTGCCGCAACTGCACTGCGCCCTGTTGCGCGATCACGATCCCGACCAGAAAGCTCATCAATCCGATGATGCCCAGCGCATTCACCCCGACCAGTTCCATCTGGTGAACCAGCGCGCGAAAGCGAAAGCGGCCAGGATGCCGCAGCAACGCGCCGGTGGCCAGCACCAGCTGCCCGACAAAGCCCAGCACCGTCACCGTGGCGTGGCGGTATTCGATCATGCTGTCGCCGACTTCGGCCGGCACGCGCGTCCATACCGGCAACTGGTGCGGCGGTTCGGCCCGCACGCCATCGTCGATGGTGTCCATCGCCGCGATCAGCCGCGCTGCGGCGTCACAGGGGTTGATGATCTTCGCCCCGCATTCACGCGCCACGCGGCAGCACACCCAGGCGCCCACCGTATCGATCACGCTGACCGCACCAAGGTCGATCTGCGCGATCGGCCCGGGTAGCGCGCGCAGGCGATCATCAATGCGGCCCATCGTCGCAACGATCAGCGGTCCGGTAAACACCAGCGTGTCGCCGGAATCCCCCGGACGTAGCGTGAAATCGGCGATATCGGTCATCCCGCGTGCACCATGCGGGAAATAGCCCGGCGCGGCAAGCGCCGGCTGGACATGACCGCACCGCCTGCCCGCGCGCGACGGTTGCAGTCGGCGCGCCGGAATGGCAAGGCGCATGGATCATGACCGACACCATTCCCGACACCGCCACGCCCGAGGCGCTGGCCAAAACATTCGAGCCCGCCGCGATCGAGGCGAAATGGTACCGCCATTGGGAAAGCGCGGGCGCGTTTCGCCCCGCGCGGCCCGATGCCACGCCGTTCACCATCGTCAATCCGCCACCGAACGTGACCGGCAGCCTGCACATCGGCCACGCGCTCGACAATACTTTGCAGGACGTCGTGATCCGGTACGAACGCCTGCGCGGCAAGGATGCGCTGTGGGTGGTCGGCACCGATCACGCCGGGATCGCCACGCAGATGGTGGTCGAACGCCAGTTGGAGGCACGCCAGGACAAGCGCAGCAATTACACCCGCGAAGATTTCATCACCAAAGTGTGGGAATGGAAGGCGGAGAGCGGCGGCACCATCACCGGACAATTGCGGCGGCTGGGCTGTTCGATGGACTGGAGCCGCGAACAGTTCACCATGGACCCGCATTTCACCCGCGCAGTGGTCAAAGTGTTTGTCGACCTGTTCAACAAGGGGTTGATTTATCGCGACAAGCGTCTGGTAAACTGGGACCCCCGGCTGAAAACCGCGATTTCCGATCTGGAAGTCGAAACGCGCGAAATGAAAGGCGGGTTCTGGCGGTTCCGCTATCCGCTGGCCGATGGCGTGGTGCGCGCGGATGGGCTGGACTATATCGAGGTGGCGACGACGCGCCCCGAAACGATGCTGGCCGATATGCTGGTCGCGGTGCATCCCGATGATGCGCGTTATCAATCGGTGATCGGCGCGGAAATCCTGCAGCCGCTGACCGGGCGGCGGTTGCGCGTGGTGGCCGACGACCATGCCGATCCGGCGCTGGGTTCAGGTGCGGTGAAGATCACGCCCGGCCACGATTTCAACGATTTCGACGTGGGCAAGCGCGCCGGGATCAAACCCGCGGACATGCTCAACATGTTCGATGCAGAGGCGCGCGTGGTGCAGACCGCCGATGGCCTGGTGCCCGCCGAATATGTCGGCCTTGACCGGTTTGATGCGCGCACGGCGGTGGTCGCGGCGATGAAGGAGGGCGGGTTTCTGGTGCCGCACGTCGACAAGGACGGCGCCGAGCACGATTTTGAACCGCGCACGATCCAGACCCCTTATGGCGATCGTGGCGGGGTGGTGATCGAACCCTGGCTGACCGACCAATGGTATGTCGATGCGCATACTTTGGCGCAGGCGCCGATGGCGGCGGTGCGGTCGGGCGCGATCGAGATCGTGCCCAAGACCTGGGAAAAAACCTTCTTCAACTGGATGGAAAACATTCAGCCGTGGTGCGTGTCGCGGCAATTGTGGTGGGGGCACCAGATACCGGCGTGGTATGATGCCCAGGGCACCGCCTATGTCGCGGACAGCGAAGCGACGGCGCAGGCGCTGGCGGGTACTGGCGTTGTGCTGACGCGCGATCCCGACGTGCTCGACACGTGGTTTTCGTCGGCGCTGTGGCCGTTTGCCACGCTGGGCTGGCCCGACGACAGCGAACTGGTGAAGCGCCACTATCCCAATGACCTGCTGATATCCGGGTTCGACATCCTGTTTTTCTGGGATGCGCGGATGGCGATGCAGGGCATCGAATTCATGGGCCAGGTGCCATGGCGGCGGTTGTACCTGCACGGGCTGGTGCGGGCGGCCGACGGGCAGAAAATGTCCAAATCCAAGGGCAACGTGGTCGATCCGCTGGGCCTGATCGACCAGTATGGCGCCGATGCCTTGCGCTTTTTCATGTGCGCGATGGAAAGCCAGGGCCGCGATGTCAAAATGGACGAGCGCCGCGTCGAAGGCTATCGCAATTTCGCCACCAAGCTGTGGAACGCTGCGCGGTTTTGCCAGGCCAACGGCATTGCCGCGTCCACCACGCTGGCCGCGCCCGCAGCGACGCATGCGGTCAACCGCTGGATCATTGGCGAAGTGGTCGAAACGCTGGCCGCGCTCGATGCGGCGTTGGCCGACCTGCGCTTCGATGCGGCGGCCAATGTGATCTATCAGTTTGCGTGGGGCACGTTCTGCGACTGGTACATCGAATTCATCAAGGGCAACTTTGATGATGAAACGAAGGCCGTGGCCGGCTGGGTGCTCGATCAGATCCTGGTCATGCTCCACCCGTTCATGCCGTTTGTGACCGAGGAACTGTGGCACGCGCTTGGCGAGCGGCATGACGACCTGATCGTGGCGCAATGGCCCGCACCGGCGGCCCACGTCGATCCTGCGGCCAAGGCCGAAGTGGAATGGCTGATCGCGCTGGTTTCGGGGTTCCGCACCGCCAAGAACGAACTGGGCCTGCCGCCCGGCGCACGGCTGGAGGCGTGGCTGCCCGAACCGAGCGAGGCGACCCGCGCCATCATCGCCGGCAACGGCCCGGTAATCGACCGGCTGGCGCGGCTGTCGGCGATCCATCTGGCGCCCGCCCCGGCGGGCGCGGCGATGCAGGTGGGCGCCGGCGATGCCACGCTGATCGTGCCGCTGGAGGGCCTGATCGATGTCGCGGCGGAACGCGCGCGGCTGGAAAAGGCGCTGGCCGCCGCGCAGAAAGAGGCCAAGGCGCTGGAAGGCCGGCTGAACAACGCGTCCTTCGTCGAACGCGCCAAACCCGAAGCGGTGGACAAGGCCCGTGCCGACCACGCCCACCATGCGGCAGAGGCCACACGGCTGTCGGCAGCACTGGCGCGGCTGGGGTGAGCGTAGCGGACTGTCCCCCGCGCGTGCAGCGCCCCCCTTCCCCAACCCCGTTCGTCCTGAGCCTGTCCAAGGACGCGCGCGACGGTTGGCCAAGGATACTTTGCGCGGGCATTGGGCAGGCCGTTGCGCGTGTCCTTCGACAGGCTCAGGACGAGCGGATTGATGTGGTTGTTCAATACAGTCCACGTAAGATCGTTGCATGAACCTGATCCTGGCCACCACCACCCCGGGACAAGCGGAAATCTTCGCCTCGATCCAGGGCGAAGGCGCGTCGATCGGGCGGCCATCTTTGTTTGTGCGGCTGTCGCGGTGCAACCTGGCGTGCCAGTGGTGCGACACCGCCTATACCTGGCGGTTTGATGGCGACAACCGGCCGCACCGCGACAATCTGGCGTTTGCCAGAACCAGCAACCAGATCGCGCTCGATGTGTCAGAGGTCGCCGCGCGGATCGCCGCGCATGGCGTGCCACGCGTGGTCATCACCGGCGGCGAACCGCTGTTGCAGGCCCCGGCGCTGGCGCGGATGATCACCGCACTGAGCACCATGGCGCCGTTTCACATCGAGATCGAAACCAACGGCACCGTCGCCCCGCCCGCCGCGCTCGATGCCATGATCGACCAGTACAATGTCAGCCCGAAACTGGCGCATTCGGGCAACCCGGCGGCGCTGGCGCTGATCCCCGAACGCCTGCGCGAATGGGCAGTGAACCCGCGCGCCTGGTTCAAATTCGTGATCGCCACCCCCGCCGATCTGACCGAAGTCAGCGATCTGGCGCTGACTTATGCCATCGCACCGGACCGCCTGTTCGTCATGCCCGAAGGCACCGACAGCACAATCCTGCGCGACCGGTCACGCTGGCTGGCAGAGGCGGCCATGCAGCGCGGCTGGCGCTTTACCGACCGGCTGCACATTCATCTGTATGGTGATACGCGCGGGACATGAAGCATCGTGCAAAAAAGCCTGTCCTGAGCGATGTCGAAGGATGGGAACCGGCTTTTTGCAAATAACGATGCGACACCAAAAAGCTTCAGAACGGGATATCGTCGTCCAGATCGTCGCCGAACCCGCCCGGCGCGCCGCCGCCCGATCCACCGCCGGACCCGCCACCGCCAAAGCCGCCGCCCGACGATGCACCGCCGGAACGCTGCCCGCCGCCATAGCCGCCGCCCGATCCGCCGCGGTCGCCGCCACGATCACCGCCACCAAATCCGCCGCGATCACCACCGCCGCCGCCACCGCCCGCACCGGGCGCGCCGTCCAGCATGGTCAGCACCGATCCCAGGCCCTGCAGCACGACTTCGGTCGAATAGCGGTCCTGCCCGTCCTTGTCCTGCCATTTGCGCGTGCGCAGCTGGCCTTCGATATAGACCTTTGATCCCTTGCGCAGATAGCGTTCGGCGACGCCCACCAGGCCTTCGGAAAAGATCGCCACCGTGTGCCATTCGGTGCGTTCCTGGCGGTCGCCGGTGTTTTTGTCTTTCCACGATTCCGACGTGGCGATGCGCAGGTTGCACACTTTGCCGCCGTTCTGGAAGTTCCGCGTTTCGGGGTCTGCGCCCAGATTGCCGACCAGAATGACCTTGTTGACGCTGCCTGCCATCGAATCGTGTCCCTGTTTGGTAATTTGTCCGTGGCTAGCGCATGCGGCGCGGGAACGCACAGCCCCCGCAACCGGCTTTCCACCACCATTTTCGCTGCAATCAGCCGAGCCCGGCGGCGACCGCGGTCCAATAGACAATTCCGGCGAACAGATAGGCCAGCCCGAACAAGTATGACAGCATGAACGCCGGCCATTTCCACCCGTTGGTTTCGCGCCGGGTGACCGCGATGGTCGACATGCATTGCGGCGCAAATACAAACCACGCCAGGAACGCCAGCGCCGTCGCCAGCGACCAGTGCCGTTTCAGCTGCGCGCCCAGGCCGATCGCGCGCGTCGCATCATCGGTGCTGCCGACCGCATACGTCGTGGCCAGCGAACTGACCGCAACCTCACGCGCGGCCATCGTCGGGATCAGCGCCAGTGCGATGTCACGGTTGAACCCGACCGGTTCGACCAGCACCGCCAGCCCGTTGGCGATATGCCCGGCGATCGACGCATCGACCTGATCACGCCCCGGTTCGGCCCGCGGGAAATTCAGCAGCAGCCACAGCACGATCGCCACGGTAAAGATCATCGTGCCGGCGCGGCGAAGAAAAATCTGCGCGCGCTGCAACAGCCCGATCGCCAGATCCTTTACCGTTGGCAGCTGGTATTTGGGCAGTTCCATGATGAAGCCCGACGCCGCGCCGCGCGTGATCGACCGGCGCAGCACCAGCGCCACACCCATCGCGCCCAAAATACCCGAAACATACAGCACCAGCAGCACCAGCCCCTGCAGCCCGACCCCCGGCAACACCTGCCGCGCCGGGATGAACGCGGCGATGATCACCGCATAGACCGGCAGCCGCGCCGAACAGGTCATCATCGGCGCGATCAGGATGGTGGTCAGCCGGTCGCGCGGATCGGTGATCGACCGCGTTGACATGATCCCCGGCACCGCACAGGCAAAGCTGGACAACAGCGGGATGAAACTGCGCCCCGACAGGCCGACGCCGGCCATCATGCGGTCCATCAGGAACGCCGCGCGCGCCATGTACCCGGTCGCCTCCATCACCAGGATGAAGAAAAACAGCACCAGGATCTGCGGCAGGAACACCACCACCGAACCGACCCCGGCGATCACCCCGTCGGTAACCAGATCGCGGAACAACGATGCCGGCATCGCCCCGCGCAACCACGCCGAGGCCATGGTGAACAGCGCGTCCAACCCGTCCTGCGCCGGTTTGGCCCAGCTGAACACCGCCTGGAACACCACAAACAGCAACGCGAACAGGATTGGCGGCCCCAGCCACGGATGCAGCAGCACGTGGTCCAGCCGCGCGTGCAACCGGTGCATCGCGGTTTCCGACAGGATCGCGCCGCGCGCCATCGTGCGCGCCAGCATCCGCCGTTCGGCCATGGTCAGGTGTGCGCGCGGTTGCGGTGGCCCCGCCTCTGCCGCCAGCCGCGCCGCCGCCACTGCCGCCACCAGATCGGGCAGCCCGCGCCGCCGCACCGCCACGGTGGGGATGACTGCCACGCCCAGTTCCGCCGCCAGCGCAGCCGGATCGAGCACCAGGCCATCGCGTTCGGCCAGATCAACCATGTTCAGCGCCACCACGCACGGGCGGCCCAGCGCGATCACTTCCTGTGCCAGCACCAGGTGCTGTTCCAGGTTTGACGCATCGATCACCAGCACCAGCACATCGGGCTGCGCCTGCCCGGCCTGTTCGCCCATGATCACCCGGCGCGTGACGTCTTCGTCCGGGCTGGTGGCATCAAGGCCATAGGTGCCGGGCAAATCGACCAGTTCGATCGGTTCGCCATTGGGCAGCTGCATCCGCCCCGCCTTGCGCTCCACCGTCACGCCCGGGTAATTGCCGATTTTCTGGCGCGCGCCGGTCAGCGCGTTGAACAGCGCGCTTTTGCCCGCATTGGGATTGCCGACCAGCGCGGCGACGCCGGGCTTGCGGCTCATGCCGGTTCAACCGCAGCGGTGTCGGTGATCAGTTCAACCTGCATTGCGCGGGCATGGACGCGGCGCAGCGCGACGGTCATCCGCCCGACCTCTACCGCCAGCGGATCACGCGTCATGAACACGCCGCGATAGGCCAGCCGCACGTCCGCCCCTTCGGCCAGGCCAAGCGCGCGCAACCGCTGCGCCTCTTCGTCCACCAGCGCAGACCAATCGACCACGGTGATTCGCGCAAGGGTGCCCAGGGGGATCATGTCAAGCGTCATCATCACAGCGCTGCCACAGCGCCGGGGTAATTGCAAGTCATTCGCAATAGTTGATTCAGGTCAAAAAATTCAGGTCGCCGGATAGCGCAGCCGGCCGAACAGCCGCACCAGGCTGGGCCGTTCGCCCTTGGGGTTCAGCACTTGCGCCTTGAACTTTTCAAACCGCATCACGCCATCGATGCGCCGGCCCAAAAATGCGCGGGTATCGGCATGGTCCTCGCTGCGATCATCGGCCATGACCGCCAGCGTGGCGGCATAGATCGCCGCCAGCGTCGCGCGTTTGCTATAATGGTTGAGGTCGGTCGCGGTGTCGCCGGCCATGCGCCACATCACATCGGCGCTTTTCCAGCCAAGCTGCGCCGACGCCACCAGATTGCCGGGCTTGGCCAGTTCGATCAGCGCGCGGCGCAGCGCCTCTTCGCGGCCGGCGATCGCCTCCAGCCGAAATTCGATCATGGTACGGATGCGGTCGCGGATTTTCAGGCTGGTCAGCGTGGCGGCGCCGGGCATTTGCAGCATCTGGGCATCGATGCTTTGTGTCCACGCGGTGATCATGGCCATAGCCTTGCCATCAAAGGCAAAGCGCGCGGCAGCAGGATCGACGCCGGCGATTTCCGCCGCGGCGGTAACCGCCGCATCGGTCCACCCGTCAAACGATGCCGCATCCGCAATCAGCGGGGCGAGATCGATGCGAAAGCTGTCATGGTCGGTGCTGTCGGTCATCACGCAATCATGCCTCACCCTAAAACGAGGGTCCATAGGTCTTGCGGGCAGCGCCGGGGGCGGCCTTCGCCTTGGCCACGCTTTCGATTTCGGCCAGCACCGCGTTGGCTTTGCCATCCAGCGTGGCATAATCGCGCGCCGAACGGCCGGAATTGTCGGGCCGGTCGGGATTGGCGCCGGCCTTCAGCAGCGCACGCACCACGGCCAGATCGCGGCGGCTGACCGCGTCGATCAGCGGCGTGCTGCCGGTGTTGTTGGTTTCATCGACGCGCGCGCCCGCGCTGATCAGGAAATCGACCCCTTCGGCAAAACCCAGCTGGGCGGCGATTTCGATCGCGGTTTCGCCCTTGCCATTGCGCGCGTTGACGTTGGCGCCCTTGCCCACGATGAACTGCATCCACACCATGTCGCGGCGCGCGGTCACGATATGCAGCGCGGTTTCGCCCGTGGTGATATCGCGGGTGTTGACGATCTGGGTCGATGGCTTGCTCAACATCTCGTTGACCACGTCGCCATCCTTTTTGCGGATCGCGTCGAGGAATTTGTAGCTTTCCGAAAACTGCGCCCACGCCGGCACCGGCGCTGCCGCCACCACGACCAGCGCGGCCATTACCGGCAGCACATGCCGCAATCCAAAGTTGCTGTTCACGTTGAGCGAATCCCCTGATCGAGCACGTTCCGACACTTGCCAGCGGCTGGTTAGCAGAGCATGACCGGCAGCGCTATGCCACCACATGTCCTGTTCTCCGCCCGGCAACCCCGCAGCCCATTCCCCCAACGCGCGAACCGCTCTTACCCTGCGCGGTTTGCTGCGGCCTGGCTGATTGCGGCCAGCCTGGCGCTGAGCGGGTGCGGCCCGGCCGCACATCAGCCCGAACCGCCGCTGGCGGATTCCAGGCTGGGCGGCGATTTCACGCTGGTGGACAAGGCGGGCAAGACCGTGCGGTCAGCCGATTTTGCGGGCAAATGGCGCATAGTCTATTTCGGTTATACCTTTTGCCCGGATGTCTGCCCGCTGGATGTGCAGCACCTGATGCAGGGCTATCACGCCTTTGCCCATGCGCATCCGGACCTTGCGCCACAGATCGTGCCGCTGTTCATTTCGATCGATCCCGAACGCGATACGCCAACCGCCGTGGGCCAGTTTGCCGGCGCGTTCGGCAAGGAACTGGTCGGCCTGACCGGAACGCCGGCGCAAGTGGCGGTCGCGGCCAAGGCCTATGCGGTCTATTATGCGAAGCGTGACGGCGAAAAACCGGGCACTTACCTGATGGATCACAGCCGTGCGGCCTATCTGATGGACCCGGCCGGCAAACCCATCGCGCTGTTGTCGGTCGATCAGGATGGCAAGACCGTGGCGGCGGAGCTGGAACAGTGGGTCCATTGACCACCCCCCCGACGCCCCCTGTGCACCGGTTCTGGGACAAGCCGCTGGCCGCGCTGAACCGTGAACAATGGGAAGCGTTGTGCGATGGTTGCGGCAAATGCTGTCTGCACAAGCTGGAGGATGACGATACCGGTGATGTCTGGCGCACCAATGTCGCGTGCCGGTTGCTGGATCTGAAAACCGCGCGTTGCGCCGATTACCGCCATCGCAAGGCAATGGTGCCCGATTGCCTGCGGCTGACGCTGCGGCTGGTCACACAAGTGCCGTGGCTGCCCGAAACCTGTGCCTATCGCCTGCGGGCAGAGGACCAGCCGCTGCCGGCATGGCATTACCTGGAATGCGGCGACCGCGATGCCGTGCACCGCGCCGGGCAATCGGTGGTGGGCAAGGCGATCAGCGAAGTGATCGCCGGCCCACTGGAAGAACACATTGTCGATGCCGACGGCGTGCTGCTGTACCAGGCCGATGATGGCGACGATGGTGACGGCGACGACGACCGCGACAGCGAAGACTGCGCGTGGCCATGATGAACTGGCTGCGCCGCGCGACCGCCGCACCACCCCCGCGGCAACGCCCGCTCGCGCCCGATCCGGTGCCCGCTGCGGTGCGCGTGGGTGACCGGTTGTTGCCGGTGGAACTGCGGCGGCTGCGCCACGCCCGGCGGATGACACTGCGGCTGGCGCCCGATGGCGCGGCCGTGCGCATCTCGCTGCCGCCGTGGGTACCGGTGCACGAGGCGCTGGCGTTTGCCGCGGCGCGCAGCGCGTGGCTGGCCGAACAGGCCGCGCGGGTGCCCCGGGCAGAACCGCCCGGCCCCGGTGGCACCATGGCCTATCGCGGATTTCTGGTAACGGTGGCCTGGGACGCGGCCAACCCGCGCCGCCCTGCGCTAGCCGGTGACAGCATCGTGATCGGCGGCCCGCGCGAAAGCGTACCGGCACGGTTGGCGCGCTGGCTGGAGGGTGAGGCGAAGCGTTGTTTCGCGCACGATCTGGCCGAATATTGCACACGCGCCGGGGTGCCGGTGCCGGGGCTGGCGCTGTCGCGCGCGCAACGGCGCTGGGGCAGTTGTGCCGCCAATGGCACGATCCGCATCAACTGGCGGCTGATCATGGCGCCCGATGCGGTGCGCCGGTCGGTGGTCGCGCACGAAGTTGCGCATCTTTCGCATTTTGACCACAGCGCGGCGTTCCACGCGCACCTGGGCACACTGTTTGAGGGCGATATCGCGTCTGCCAACGCCTGGCTGAAACGCCATGGGCGCGGGTTGTACCAGCCGTTCGGGTGATTGGCACAACCGGCCGCTGGCAAATTGCCGCGCCAATGCCTAATATAGCGCCATGAGCACGTTTTTCAGCAATGTTTCCCCGCGCCGCGCGGTGATCGATCTGTGGCGGATTCTGGGCGCGCCCAGCGAATACCGCTGGACCGGGCTGGCGCTGGCGAGCTGTGTGACCGGGGGCATTTTCTGGGTCATGGCCAGCCAGGGAGGGCGCGCACTGCCCCCGCCGCCCAAGATCATCTATTTTGAAAGCTGGCGCGCCGATCGCACCAACGCGCAGATCATCGCCGAAAACATCGCCGCAGCGAAAAAGGCCAGGGCAGAGGCGGCCGAAGAGGAACGCCGCGCCGAAGACATGCGGCTGATGTACAAGGCGGTTGGCGCCGCTTCCGGCATGGATACCGATCGCATGTACAAACAGGGCAAGATCGACCGCGCCGCCGAAGCCCGCGCCGAAGCCGCGCACAACCAGGCGCTGCTGGACCGCTATCTGGAAAAGGGCACCAAGCCGGTGGTCGATCCGCATCCTGATGCCGTTGCCGGTCCTGATGCCGTTGCCGGTGCCGCCCCTGCCCCCGGCAATCCCTAGGGCAATGCCAGGCGATTTCGACTGGATGAATGCCGCCGCGGCACTGGCTGCGCGCGGCCGGCCGCTCAGCCGCCCCAATCCGGCAGTCGGCGCCGTGATCGTCGCACACGGCCGCGTGGTCGGCCGCGGCCATACCCAGCCGGGCGGCCGCCCGCATGCAGAGGCGATGGCGCTGGCCATGGCCGGCGACCGCGCCGCCGGCGCAACGCTATATGTCACCTTGGAACCGTGCGCGCATGACAGCGCGCGCGGGCCCGCCTGCGCCGATCTGGTGGTAGCCGCCGGGCTGGCGCGCGTGGTGATCGGTTGTCTTGATCCCGATCCGCGCACCGCCGGGGCGGGCGTCGCGCGGTTGCGCGCTGCCGGCATCGCGGTGACCGTGCTCGATCATGCGGCGGCGCGCGCCTCGCTGGCGGGATACCTGCTGCGTACGGCAGCGGCGCGGCCACATGTCACGCTGAAACTCGCCACATCGCTCGATGGGCGAATCGCGCTGGCGTCGGGGGAAAGCCAGTGGATTACCGGGCCGGCAGCGCGCGCGCATGTGCACGCGATGCGCGCACGCAGCGATGCGATCCTGGTCGGCGGCGGCACCCTGCGCAGCGATGCGCCGCGGCTGGATGTGCGGTTGCCCGGGCTGGAGGGGCACAGCCCTGAACGCTGCGTGCTGACGCGCGGGGTCGCGCCACCGGGCTGGCGCGCGGTGGCGGACATTGGCGCGCCCGATGCGTTCGGACCGGCACAGTACCTGTATGTCGAGGGTGGCGCGGGTGCGGCGGCCACCTTTCTGGCCGCCGACCGGGTCGATCGGCTGATGATCTATCGCGCAGCCATCGTGATCGGCAGCGGGCTGGCGGCGATTGGCGATATCGGGCTGCACGATCTGGCCCAGGCGCATGACCGGTGGCAGCCGGTGGCCACGCAGACGCTTGGCAGCGATACGCTGTCCATCTACGACCGGTTGCGCTGAATCGCAGACGCAACCCACGCAAAAAGGACGTACCCCCCATGTTCACAGGCATCATTGTCGAAGTCGGCAAAGTGCTGGCGGTGGCAACACCGGGCGATACGCGGCTGACCATCGCCACCGCGCGCAGCCAGTGCACGATTGCCATCGGCGCATCGATCGCCTGTTCGGGCGTGTGCCTGACCGTGGTGGAAAAGGGCACCGGGTTTGCCGGCGATCCGGCAGTGGGCTGGTTTGCGGTCGATGTGTCGGGCGAAACCATCAAGTGCACGGCGCCCGCGCAATGGCACGCCGGCGCGCGGCTGAATCTGGAACCCGCGCTTAAACTGGGCGATGAACTGGGTGGGCATATCGTCACCGGCCATGTCGACGGCCTGGGCGAAGTCGCCGCGATCACCCCCGAAGGCGCATCACGCCGCATCGATTTCATCGCGCCGGCCGATCTGGCGGCCTATATCGCCGCCAAGGGATCGATCACCATCGATGGCGTGTCGTTGACCGTCAACACCGTGGCGGACCAGCCCGATGGCCGCGCCCGGTTCAGCGTCAATATCATCCCGCACACCGCCGATGTCACCACACTGGGCGCACTGGTCCCCGGCGCGCAGGTCAATCTGGAAATCGATGTGCTGGCGCGATACCTGATGCGCATGCAGACCGCCGCCCGCACCGCCTGAACAGCGTCTGCGCGGGCAATCGATTTCTCGCTGAAATCTTGCGGACACTTCAAAGGAATCGACACGGGCGTTAACTAAGTGAATCTCCTTAGACTGCGGCGGAAATGATTCGCGGCTGCGTCTGGCCGCCAACGCTCCGTTGTACTGTGGTCCGACTGGTAACCGGGGGGTTCCATTGCCAGGCAAGTTGCGTCGATGGTGGGCGATCGGGCGGGTGTCGGCCGTGCTGGCGGGTCTTTTTGTGCTATCCGGACCCGTGCAGGCGGCTGTCCCGCGCCGGGTGGCGCTGGTGATCGGCATTTCGCAATATGCGTCGGTACCGCAATTGACCAACCCGCAGGTCGATGCCGATGCGGTGGCCAAAGCGTTGCGCGGTGACGGATTTGACGTCATCGAATTGACCAGGCCCGCCGATCTTGGCCGGACCGCGCTGTGGACCGCCATCAGCACATTCAAAAAGGGCGCAGTCGGCGCCGAGGCTGCGGTGATCTATTATGCCGGTCATGGCGTCGAAGTCGGCGGCCGCAACTGGCTGTTGCCCGCCGATGCAAAAGCCGGATCGCCCGACGAGCTTGAAGGATCGGCAATCGCCACCAATACCCTGATCAATGCTGTTTCCGGTGCCAGCCTGGTGCGGCTGGTCATTCTGGATGCCTGCCGCGACAATCCCTTTGCCGGCGAAAGCGGCTGGGCGGAAACCACCCGTTCGGTTGCCGGTCCGACGCGCGGGCTGGCGCGGGAGGTCAATCTGCCGCCGAATGTGGTGGTATTGCTGGCCACCCAGCCGGGGCTGAAGGCCAACGATGGCAAAGGCGGCACCAACAGCCCGTTTGCCCAGGCGCTGTCGGCGGCGCTGACCAACCCGGGACTGCGCATTTCATCGCTGCCAACAATGGTATCGCGCCAGATGCGGGCCTTGTCGGGGGTTGATCAGCGCCCGGATCAGCAAGGCATCTTTGACGAGCCGGACTGGACCTTTCGCGCTGGCCCGACCAATGCGGCGGTGGCGCTGCCGGCCGGCCCCGCACCCGCGTTCGTTGCACCGGCCCCGGTAGTGACCGCACCAGCCCGGATGGCACCCCTACCCGCGCCCGCGGCTACGGCGGCCGCGCCGGTGGCACAGACCGCGCGCGGCTACGGGCTGGTCCTGCAAAGCCGCACCGATGGGCAACCGGGCCTGCTGGTGGTGAATGTGGAGGCTGCATCACCGTTCGCCGGCACCGTAAAGCGCGGCGATGTCATCCTGAAACTCAACAGCGCAACACCCGCCGAACCGCAAAGCGTGATCGGCGTGCTTGACCAGGACCGCCGCGCATCGATCAGCCTGCAGCGTGATGGCCAGGGCATGGCCACCAGCATGGCGCTGGTCCTGCCGAAAAATACCGACGACGATTGAAACGACAGACAGGAATACCACGCCGATGAATCGACCAATGGCTGTTACCCGATCGCGCGCCACCGGTTGCTGCGCGCTGCTTGCCCTGTTTGGTGGCGGGATGTTTGCACCGGGTGCCCGGGCCCAGCAGTTTACGTATACCTTCGACCAGGTGATTCCCGGATCATACGACGAAGTGTTCAACCTGCCGTCGATTGGCGTGATCCCTTTGCGCGGCAGCGATGGACAGAATTTTGCAGCCACGGTTGCCGGCGAATTGCAGGCGTTGCGCATCGGCACCCGCCCGGCATTTTCGATCCGCACGCAGGACAGCGGTGCAGCGCCGGGCAAAAGCCGCAAAAGCCCGCCAGATTCAATCTATGCCCGCGCGGCCGCCGACAAGCTGGGGGTTAAAGGCGTGTTCTGGGGCGAAGTTACCGCCGCAACGGTCAGTTCGAACAATTTCAACGCCATCAGCGAGGCGTGTTCGCGCAACAATGTCTGCAGCAAGGTCACCACGCCTTGCGTGAAATATCAGGGCACATACGTGGTCACCCCGTCCATTTACGCAGCCCTCAACAGCAAGCTGCTGTATCAAAAGACCATCAAAAAGGACGTGGTGATCGATGTCTGCGCGGGGGTGGTGCAGCAGGCCAGTTCGGAGGACAGCCCCAACATGCTGGGTAAAGTCGGCAACATTGCCAATTCAACCGGATTTCTTGGCAGTTTTGGCAGTACGCTGGGGGGTGTCGGCAATGCGCTTGGCGGTATTGGCGGGCTGACCGGCCTGCTGGGCAAACGTGGAAAGAAAGACGAACAGGTTGCGGTAACCCCGGAAAGCATCATGACCGCCATCCGCGTCGAGGCAGCGCAAGCCGTGGTATCCGATCTGACGCCGAAAACCCGCAAGGCCAAAGTGGGGTTCAAGACCAAGTTTCCCGAATTCGACAAAGACACGCAGGCCAAATTGACCAACGCCGTCGATCAGCTGAAATCCGGTCGTCCCGACAAGGCCTGCGGCATTTTTCAGACCATGGGCGAAGGTGCCACCACCAAACAGCTGTCGCTGCGCTACAACCTGGCGGCGTGCGAAGAGGTGAATGGCAACCCCAAGGTCGCGCGGCAGATTTATGAAGCCTATGACCGCGAACAGACCCAGGTTGATCAGATGCTGAACGACGCGCTGAAACGGCTGGCCGACGTCAGCTGACCATGTCCGGGGTGGCGCGCCGCCACCCCGCCCGGTCGGCTGTCAGACCGCCACCACGCGCAAGGCATCCAGGAACGTGCCGATATTGTCGGTGGTCAGCCCGGCGATGTTGATGCGGCCCGATCCCGCCATATAGATGCCATGCGCATCGCGCAGCGCCAGGATCTGTTCGGCACTCAGTGGCAGCATCGAAAACAGCCCGTTCTGGATGCCCAGCGGCGCCATCGGCACCGTGCCGACCTGCTGCGCCGCGGCCAGATGATCGCGCACCTGCCGCATGCGGTCGCGCATGTCGTCCAGTTCGGCCAGCCACAGCGCGGTCAGTGCGGCATCCTGCAACACCACGCGCACCGCTGCGGCGCCATGGTCGGGCGGCATCGACCACGATGCGCGCGCGATCGCCGCACCATTGGCCATCGCCCGCGTCAGCGCGCCGGCATCGCCGGTGACCGCATAGAACGCGCCAACGCGGTCACGGTACAAACCGAAATTCTTGTCGCAGCTGTACGCCACCAGCGCCTCTGGCACCGCGGCCAGCACCGCGCGCAGGCCATAGGCATCGGCCTCCATCCCCTCGCCCAGCCCCTGATAGGCCAGATCGATCAGCGGCAGCACACCGCGTGATGCCAGCAGCGGCGCGATCACATCCCATTGCGCCGGGGTGTAATCGACCCCGGTCGGGTTGTGGCAACACCCGTGCAGCATCACCGCATCGCCCGGCCCGACCTCCGCCAGCGCCGCGATCAACGCATCAAGATCGGCGGTGCCGTCAGCGGTAACATGGCGAAACGGCGCCAGTTCCAGCCCGGCGGCGGCCACGATCTGCGCGTGGTTGGGCCACGATGGCGTGCCCATCACGATGCGGCGCACCCCGGCGCGCCTGGCCACTTCGACCGCCAGCCGCACCGCGCCGGTGCCGCCGGGCGCCTGCATGCCATCGACCCGCGTGGTATCAAAATCCGCGCCAAACACATAAGGGATCAGCGCGTGGACAAAGCCCATGTCGCCTTCGGGGCCGAGGTACGATTTGCTGTCCTGCGTTTCCAGCAGGACCGCCTCCGCCGCCTTGATCGCCTTGAACACCGGGGTGGCGCCGGTCGCAGTGCGATAGACGCCCACGCCCAGGTCGATCTTTTCCGGCCGTGGATCAGCGTTGTACAGCTTGATCAGCCCCAGCAGGGCATCGGCGGGCTGTGGCGCAAGAGCTTCGAGCATGGGTGGTCGGCCTTCCCTGGACAGCATGGCTGGCCATCAGGGGCCAGCGCAATCATCCGCCGGGCTGCGATCGATCCGGCAGACGGCGACCCCATGCCCCCCATACCTGCACGACGCAAGCCATTTTGGCGCAAAATATGCGCCACCCACCACCCCGCACCCCCGGCCCATCCGCCCATTCATGGTACACTGTGGGCGAATGGGCCGGGGGTGCGGGGTGGTGGTGGCTCTTTTCAAACAGACGCTTAAAACGGCACCCATTTAACCTTGTGGGTAAAGTTCATGTAACCGGCATTGACCCCCAGCCGCATCCCGCCGCCCATCCGCACCGGGATCACCACCAGATCGCCGCGCCGCATGTACGACACGTTGAACCCGCCCAGCATATAGGCCTGGCCCTCGCCCGCGGCGATCCGCTGAAACAGCTTTTCGGTGTCGTGCAGGTTGTAGATCAGCACGAACGTGCTGCCGCCGCTGCCACCCAGGTCAAACCCGATCGAGGGACCGGTCCAGAACACCGGGCTTTGCCCTTCGATCTTGTGGTGCAGCGTGCCCCGGCCATAGCGCACGCCGACCACGACCGCGCCCCCGCCTTCGCTGCCGGTGATATAGGCATTGGGTTCACCCTGCTTTTTCAGCAGGTCGCGGATCATCAGCGCCAGCCCGCGCGCGCCTTTGCCAAACACGCCTTCGGCCGCATTGACCAGTTCGTTTTCATGATAGGTGCTGTCGCCGCCGGCTGCTGCCGCACTGGGCCCGCCAACCGGGCCACCGGTCGCCGCCGTACCCGGAGCACCATAGGAGGGCGCTGCAGGATTGCTGAACGACGCACCGGCCGCCGGCGCGGTCATCGGCGCTGTGGCGGGCGGCGCGGCAGGCGCGGATGGCACTGCAGGCGCGGTGGCGCCATGGTTGAGATCGGCGTCGATCGCGGTGTTGGGATCGATGTTCTGCACTTGTGCATATGCGGCGGGCGCCAGCAGCATGGCCGCGGCCGCCGCCAGTGTGGCCGCCACCGTCACCGCGGCACGGCGCGCGCACTGCGGTACATGCGCCAGCGTTCCGGTTGCCTGCCCACGCATGCCCTGCATGCCGTTCCCGCGATATGTCATGTTGTGCATCATACCACCCGTGATTGCCAGACGCCCGCCCTGTGGCAAGACCCCCGGGGTTCCTTGTGGTGGACAATTGCGCGACGACAATGAACCCGCGATGAGCCGAGTCGAATTTGCGCCGGAAGGTGCCCGCGCCCTCGCCAGGCCCGCATCAACCAACCCTGCGCCGAAAATTGCTGGCACCCCCTTGCCACCGCCCCCACACCCTCGCTATAGGCCGCGCTCGCCGCTGCGATCCGGAGACGTGGGTGAGTGGCTGAAACCAACGGTTTGCTAAACCGTCGTACGGATACATCTGTACCGAGAGTTCGAATCTCTCCGTCTCCGCCAAGTCAATGATAATCGGCACTTTTTCCCACATGGGAATTTCCCCTTTCAACTTGAAACAGCCCAAAACCGTTGGTGCTGTGACCACTTTTGTGACTACCCCAGCTTAGCCGCGTGCTGCTGGTCGGGTGTCAGGAAGGCCAGATAGATCTCCGTCGTCTTGACACTTGTGTGACCCAGAATGCCCTGAAGTGCGTAGATTCCGCCGCCATCCCGAAGGTAGCGAACGGCGAAAAGATGGCGCAAATCATGGAATTTGAAGCGCACGAAGGGGTGCCCACGGTGTGACCACTTTTGTGACCACTTGCTTGTCAACCGGCGCGCGGTTGCCCCGAACTGCGACGACACCCAATCCATCGT
>NZ_JBBATI010000022.1:0-70142 GCF_040398825.1 Novosphingobium sp. | reverse complement strand
CCGGTTAAGGTACCCTGTGGGCGGATGGGCCGGGGGTGCGGGGCGGTGGGTGGCACAAAGTCGTCGTCAGACGACTTTTAAACCAGACTCTGAGGTTTCGCGTGCCAGCAATTCGCGTTTGATATCCAGCCCATAGGCATAGCCGCCCAGGCTGCCATCGCTGCGGATGACGCGGTGGCACGGGATCAGCACCGCCACGTGATTCGCACCATTGGCGCTGCCGGCCGCGCGCACCGCCTGCGGATGGCCGACGGCGGCCGCGATCTGCGCATAGCTGCGCGTTTCGCCCGGCGGGATGCTGCGCAGCGCGCGCCACACCGCCTCTTGAAACGCGGTGCCGCGCACGTCGATCGGGATATGGTCGCCGGTGCCGGGGGTTTCGACCGCTGCGATCACCCGTTGCAACAGCGCAGCAAACGCGTCGTCACCGGCGACCAGCGTGGCATGGGGGAACCGCGCCGCCAGATCGGCGCCATTTTCGCCAAATGCCAGCCGGCACACGCCCTTGGCGGTCGCGGCCACCAGCATCGGCCCGAGCGTGGTCGGCACCACTGCCCAGCGAATCACCGCCCCGCGCCCGCCATCGACCCACGCCGATGGCGCCATGCCCAGTCGCCCTTCGCTGGCAGCATAAAACCGCGACGGGCCGGAAAACCCCGCATCGTATACCGCTGCGGTCACGCTGCCGGCGTGGCTGAGCGATTCGGCCGTGCGTTCGGCCCGCAGCGCGCGGCCATAGGCGGCGGGTGACAGGCCGGTCTGGCGCACAAACACGCGCTGAAAATGCGCGAGGCTGTAGCCTGCCGTTTGCGCCAGCACGGTCAGCGCGGGCGGGCATTCGGCATCGCGGATGGTCGCAATCGCCGCCAGCACGGCGGCCTCATCCCGTGCCAGATCATCCGGCCGGCAGCGCAGGCAGGCGCGCAATCCGGCGCTGCGGGCCGCAGGGCCATCGACAAAAAACCGCACATTGTCGCGGCGGGGATGGCGCGCGGGGCACGATGGCCGGCAATAGATGCCGGTGGTCAGCACGCCGGTCACGAATTGCCCGTCGCTGCCCCGGTCGCGCGCCAGCACCGCCGCCCACGCGGCATCATCGTTCATCACGGAGTCGTTCAACCCATCATGGGCGGTCCCGGTCATGGGGGCGGGCATAGCAAGAACCGGCATCATGCAAAACTCCGTCAGCGCAATGGTCACAGCCTTTTGCCGCCACATCCATGACAATGCATCCCGCGCCTTGCGATCAAAGCGCGGGGCGGGCACAGACACGCCCATGATGTTGCGCAGTTCTGTTCGCCCCGTGTTGTTTGCCGTTGCCGCGCTGGCGCTGTTGCTGGCGCTGGTCGGTGTTACCCGCCCGGCACTGGCGGACCCCAGCGATGTGGCCGCGGCTGGCCGGGGCGTGGTGCGGGTGGTGCTGGTGCGCAGCGGCTGGCTGGGCACATCGATGCTGGGCCACGGTTCGGGCTTTGCCATCGCGCCCGATCTGATCGTGACCAATGCCCATGTGGTGGAAGCGGCGCACAACGACGGCAATGTGGTGATGGGGGTGATCCCGTCGCAGGGCCAGAACAGCTATCCCGCGCGGATCATCGCATATTCGCCCGCCAACGATCTGGCGCTGTTGCAACTGGGCAACCATGCTGCGCTGCCACCGCTGACGCTGTTTCCCGGGCCGGTGACCGATGGCATGCAGATTGCCGCGGTGGGCTATCCCGCCAATGTCGACGCGGCCCAAGGACTGAGCGCGGGCGACATGGTCACGCCTCAGGATACCGTGAAAACCTATGGCCAGGTATCGTCGGGGCGGTCGGCCAAACAGTTTGATACGATCCTGCACACCGCGCAATTGGGTGCGGGCAATTCGGGCGGGCCGCTGCTTGATACCTGTGGCCGTGTGCTGGGGGTCAACAGTTTCGGTACGGTCAGCGACAACGGCACCGATTCATCGTTCTTTTTCGCGATTTCGATGCGCGAAATCATTCCGTTTCTGAAATCCGCACATGTCGCGCCGCATCTGGCCAGCCTGCCCTGCACATCGATTGCCGATCTCGATCGCGCCGATCGCCAGCACGCGGCCGACGATCAGGCGCATGCGGCGGCGATGATCGCCGCGCGTGCCGCCGCCAAAGACCGCGCGCTGGACAAGGCGCGGCGCGATGCCGAACTGGATGTGCTGACCGAACGCGACAACGGGCTGGCGATCGCCGGGCTGCTGCTGATCGGGGTGATCGGCGCGAGCACGTTCACCTATCTGCAATGGCAGCGCCAACGCCCGCGGGCCATGCGCGCCGGGATCGCGCTGGCGGCAGTGCTGTTGATCGGTGCGGGCTTTGCGTGGATTCTGCGCCCTTCGCTGGGCAGTATCGATGAACGCGCCAAGGACCGCATCGCGCAGGCAGAGGCCCGCACCGACGGCCATAACGATTCTGGTGCCACGCCTGGGCCAGCCGGTGATGCCAGCGCCGTTGCCGATGCGAGTGCGCCCGAAAATCTGATTTGCGTGATCGACCCGCAACGCAGCCGGGTGACCGTGTCCGACATTACCGATGTGCCGCTGCAATGGTCGGCCGGCGGCTGTGTCAACAACCGCACGCAATATGGCCAGGCGCAGGATGGCTGGTCACGCGTGCTGGTGCCCGCCGGTGAAGACACCGTGACGGTCACGCATTATGATCCCGACACCCACGGCTATACCGTCGAACGGTTTTTGATGGGCAGCGACGCGATGATCCAGGCCCGCGCCGAACGCGCCAAGATCGCTTATCCGCCGTGCGGCGCCGACGACAATCTGGCGCGCCAGCTGGGCGCAAACCAGGCCGCGATCAAGGCGCTGTTGCCGCCAGAACCCAACGAACGCATGCGTTACAGCTGCCAGCCGGCGCGCTGATCACCACCGCCCCCACGCCAAGCCCAACGCGATATTTGCATACGTGTGCACAGCCTGCTTCATTTTGCCCGGCGCGGGCGACCAACTACCGTCTTGTCATTACCAGCGCAGGTTGCTAGGCGCCCCCCCAACGCGGGCCGTCGCTTGCCGCTTCCAATGGGGGAAGGCGCGGCCCGGTTGGCGCATACGGCATGATGGCTTTACCATGATGGTGGTCATCCATGGCCGGGGCCTATCCGAAGAAGGGGATTTACGCGCGTGGGGATTTCCGGCGGCATTACGGCCAGCTTGGCAGGGCGCTACGCCGTGGCGCTTTACGCTGCTGCCAGCGAACAGGGCGCGGTCGCGGCGGTTGAAGGCGATCTGGGCCGGCTGTCGGCAGCTATCGCCGAATCGGCCGATCTGGGCCAGCTGCTGCACGATCCGCAGATTTCGCGTGACGCTGCCACCCGCGCGATTGATGGCGTGGCCGGTGTGCTGTCGCTGTCGGCGCTGACCACGCGGTTTCTGGGCGTGATCGCTGGCAACCGCCGGCTGGACCGCCTGCCCGACATGATCCGCGCGTTTGACGCGATCGCTGCCGATGCGCGCGGCGAAATCAGCGCCACGGTCACCACCGCACACCCGCTGCAGGATAGCCAGCTGGCGCAACTGTCGGCCAAGCTGGCCACGCGCGAAGGCCGCGCGGTTACGCTCAATACCCGCGTCGATCCCGCCATTCTGGGTGGGCTGGTGGTCCAGATTGGCAGCCAGATGATCGACAGTTCCATCCGTACCCGTCTCAATTCGCTGTCACAGGCGATGAAGGGCTGAACGCCCCTCACCCGATTTAAAGTTCGCTAGAAAGGCAGAACATGGAAATCCGCGCTGCTGAAATCTCCCGGGTCATCAAGGACCAGATCGCCAATTTCGGCACCGAAGCCCAGGTTTCGGAAGTCGGATCGGTGCTGTCGGTCGGCGATGGTATTGCCCGCATCCACGGGCTGGACCAGGTCCAGGCCGGTGAAATGGTCGAATTTTCCAATGGCATCAAGGGTATGGCCCTTAACCTGGAAAGCGACAACGTCGGCGTCGTGATTTTCGGCACCGATAGCGAAATCAAGGAAGGCGACATCGTGCGCCGCACCGGCACGATTGTTGACGTGCCGATCGGCCGTGGCCTGCTGGGCCGCGTGGTCGACGCGCTGGGCAATCCGATCGATGGCAAAGGCCCGATCGAATACACCGAACGCCGCCGCGTGGAAATCAAGGCGCCGGGCATCATCCCGCGCAAATCGGTGCACGAACCGGTGCAGACCGGGCTGAAGGCGATCGACGCACTGGTGCCGATCGGCCGTGGCCAGCGCGAATTGATCATCGGTGACCGCCAGACCGGCAAGACCGCTGTGGCGATCGACACCTTCATCAACCAGAAGGACGCCAACGCCGGCGACGATGAATCGAAAAAGCTGTACTGCATCTATGTTGCGGTCGGGCAAAAGCGTTCGACCGTGGCGCAGATCGTGCGCCAGCTGGAAGAAAACGGCGCGATGGAATATTCGATCGTGGTCGCCGCGACCGCGTCGGAACCCGCCCCGCTGCAATACCTGGCGCCCTATACCGGCTGCACCATGGGCGAATTTTTCCGCGACAACGGCATGCATGCCGTGATCGTCTATGACGATTTGTCCAAGCAGGCCGTCGCCTATCGCCAGATGTCGCTGCTGCTGCGTCGCCCGCCGGGCCGTGAAGCCTATCCGGGTGACGTGTTCTATCTGCACAGCCGCCTGCTGGAACGCGCGGCGAAGATGAACGACGACAATGGCGCCGGATCGCTGACCGCGCTGCCGATCATCGAAACCCAGGCCGGCGACGTGTCGGCCTATATCCCGACCAACGTGATTTCGATCACCGACGGGCAGATCTTCCTGGAAACCGGATTGTTCTTCCAGGGCGTTCGCCCGGCCATCAACGTCGGCCTGTCGGTCAGCCGCGTCGGTTCCGCCGCGCAGACCAAGGCGATGAAAAAGGTTTCGGGATCGATCAAGCTGGAATTGGCGCAGTACCGCGAAATGGCGGCATTTGCGCAGTTCGGATCGGACCTCGATGCATCGACCCAGAAACTGCTCAACCGTGGCGCACGCCTGACCGAACTGCTGAAGCAGGCACAGTTTTCGCCGCTGGCGTTTGAAGAACAGACGGTGGTGATCTTTGCCGGCACCAACGGCTATCTCGACAACGTCCCGGTCAAGCAGGTGACCGAATACGAAGCCGAAATGCTCAGCTTCATGCACGCCAACCACGCCGACGCGCTGGCCGAAATCCGCACCACCAAGGATCTGGGCGACAGCGCCAAGGCCAAGGTTAAGGCGGCGCTCGACGCCTTTGCCAAGCAGTTTGCCTGATCTGCAACTGGCCCGGCCCAGCGTGGGCCGGGCCAGTGCACCATACATCATGCCGCCAGCACGGCCCCGCCAGGGGCCCTGCTGACCGAGCCAAGGGATACGACGAGTGGCCTCGCTCAAGGAACTTAAAGGTCGGATCAACTCGGTCAAATCGACCCAGAAGATCACCAAGGCCAAGCAGATGGTGGCCGCGGCCAAGCTGCGCAAGGCGCAGGCCGCTGCTGAATCCGCGCGGCCCTATGCCGCACGGCTGGCCGATGTGGTCGGCAGCCTGGCCGGCCGGGTGACGATCAGCGACAGCAGCCCGCGCCTGCTGGCGGGTACCGGCCGCGACAAAGTGCATCTGCTGGTGGTCGCCAATTCCGACCGTGGTCTGTGCGGCGCGTTCAACGCCAACATCGTCAAGGCCGCCAAGGTCAAGGCGCAGGAACTGATCGGCGAAGGCAAGACCGTGCTGTTCTTCATGGTCGGGCGCAAGGGTCGCGTGCCCATCCGCCGTGACTATCCCAATGCCATCCTGGGCCAGTTTGACACCACCCACGTGCGCGAACCCGGCTTTGACGAAGCAGAGGCGATCGCCGCCGAAGTGCTGGCGCTGTTCGATGCCGGCAAGTTCGACGTCGCGCACCTGATCTATGGCAAGTTCAAGAACGCGCTGGTGCAGGAACCGACGGTGACGCAGCTGGTGCCGGTGCCGACCCCCAAGGTGGCGGTCACCGATGGCGCAGTGGTGCAGTACGAGCCCGATGAGGAAACCATCCTGGCCGAACTGCTGCCGCGTTACCTGCGCACGCAACTGTTTGGTGCGTTGCTGGAAAACGTGGCGAGCGAACAGGGCGCATCGATGACCGCGATGGACAATGCCACGCGCAACGCCGGCGAACTGATCAAGAAGCTGACCATCGAATACAATCGCAGCCGCCAGGCCGCGATCACCACCGAACTGATTGAAATTATCGCAGGCGCGGAAGCGCTGTAAGCGACGCCATAACAATGGCGCGTCATGCGCCGTGACAAACCGATACGAACCGCAAGGAAAAACCCATGGCCACCGTGCTCTCCTCTACCGGCAAGATTGCCCAGGTCATCGGCGCTGTCGTTGACGTGGCATTCGAAGGCGAATTGCCCGCGATCCTGACCGCGCTTGAAACCGACAACAACGGCAACCGCCTCGTGCTCGAAGTGGCGCAGCACCTGGGCGAAGGCACCGTGCGCACCATCGCCATGGACGCGACCGAGGGCCTGACCCGCGGCCAGCCGGTCCGCAGCACCGGATCGCAGATCAGCGTGCCGGTGGGGCCAAAGACGCTGGGCCGGATCATGAACGTGATCGGTGAACCGATCGACGAACGCGGCCCGATCGGCGCCGACCAGTTCGCGCCGATCCATGCCAAGGCGCCCGAATTTGTCGAACAGTCGACCGAATCCGCCATTTTGGTCACCGGGATCAAGGTCATCGACCTGATCGCGCCTTATGCACGCGGCGGCAAGATCGGCCTGTTCGGCGGCGCCGGCGTGGGCAAGACCGTGCTGATCCAGGAACTGATCAACAACATCGCCAAAGGCCATGGCGGCGTGTCGGTGTTTGCCGGCGTGGGTGAACGCACCCGCGAAGGCAACGACCTGTACCACGAATTCCTCGACGCCGGCGTGATCGCCAAGGATGCCGACGGCAATGCCACGTCCGAAGGATCGAAAGTGGCGCTGGTATTCGGCCAGATGAACGAACCGCCGGGCGCGCGTGCACGCGTGGCGCTGTCGGGGCTGACGATGGCGGAATATTTCCGCGATCAGGAAGGCCAGGACGTGCTGTTCTTTGTCGACAACATCTTCCGCTTTACCCAGGCCGGTTCGGAAGTGTCGGCGCTGCTGGGCCGTATTCCTTCGGCGGTGGGCTATCAGCCGACCCTGGCGACCGACATGGGCCAGTTGCAGGAACGCATCACGTCGACCAACAAGGGTTCGATCACCTCGGTCCAGGCCATCTATGTGCCTGCCGACGACCTTACCGACCCGGCGCCGGCAGCATCGTTTGCCCACCTTGACGCCACGACCACGCTGAACCGTGCGATTTCCGAACTCGGCATCTATCCCGCGGTGGACCCGCTCGACAGCAGCAGCCGCGTGCTGGAACCGCGCGTGGTGGGTGAAGAACATTACAACACCGCCCGCCGCGTTCAGGAAACCCTGCAGAAGTACAAGTCGCTGCAGGACATCATCGCCATTCTGGGGATGGACGAACTGTCGGAAGAGGACAAGCTGACCGTCGCCCGCGCGCGCAAGATTCAGCGCTTCCTGTCGCAGCCGTTCCATGTGGCCGAAGTGTTCACCGGCATCCCGGGCAAGTTCGTCCAGCTGGAAGACACCGTGAAGTCGTTCAAAGCGGTGGTTGACGGCGAATACGACCATCTGCCCGAATCCGCGTTCTACATGGTTGGCGGCATCGAAGAAGCGGTGGCCAAGGCCGCCAAGATGGCCGCAGAAGTCTGATCATCGCCGTTACAACCGGGAACGCATAGACCATGGCGCTGCAATTCGAAATCGTGACCCCGGCCCGGCTGGTACTGTCGACCGAGGCCTATAGGGTCGACGTGCCCGGCTCTGAAGGTGAATTCGGCGTGCTGGAAGGCCATGCGCCGTTTACCACCACCATCAAGGACGGCGTGATCCGCGTGTACCGCACCAATGGCGGCAGCGCAGAGGAAATCCCGGTCAAGGGCGGCTTTGCCGAGGTTAGCGCCAAAGGATTGACCGTACTGGCCGAACACGTTGGCTGACCTGAACCATCACGAAAAGCAAAGGGCGGCCCGCAACGGCCGCCCTTCTTTTATCCTCCCCGTTTCGCGGAGGATTGCGTTACGCAATCCCCGTGGCGCGCACAATTACTGCGCCGATCGCCGCACCGGCCAGCGGGGCCAGCACGGGCACCCAGGCATAGCCCCAGTCCGAATCGCGTTTGCCCGCGATCGGCAGGATTGCATGGGCGATGCGCGGACCCAGGTCGCGCGCGGGGTTGATGGCGTAACCGGTCGGCCCGCCCAGCGACAAACCCAGCGCCCAGACCACGATGCCCCAGAAAAATGGCCCCATGCCGGGCGCCAGACCAGCGGCGGCAAACCCCTTTGATGCCAGCGCCATGCCGATGACAATCAGCATGATGGTGCCGATCAGTTCGCTCAAGGCGTTGCGCCAGGGCGCGCGGATCGCCGGCTGGGTGCAGAACACCGCCAGTTTGGCGTCGGCATCGCTGCTTTCCCAATGTGACAGATAGACCAGCCAGACCAGCACGCCCGACACCACCGCGCCTGCCATCTGCGCCGCAATATTGGCCACGACATGGCTGAAATCGCCCGACACGATCGCCCCCGCCAGCGTCACCGCCGGATTGAGCTGGGCCACCCCGCCCACCCCCAGGCTGGTGACGATCCCGCAGAACACCGCAAAGCCCCAACCGGCAGTAATCACGATCCAGCCGCTGTTCTGGCCCTTTGACCGGTCAAGCACGACATTGGCCACCACGCCGTTGCCGAACAGCAGCAGCACCATCGTGCCCAGAAATTCACCGAAAACCGGCCCATGCATCGCGTGTCCCCCCGTATGACGCGGCCAATTTCCCTTCGCCGCTGTCGCTACAAACAAAGCCTTTGTGAACATGAATGGCAAGCCATCGCGCGTCGTCATGCACCGGTCATATTATGGCGACATGGAACGGGACATGCCCAGCCCCGTTTGCAACCACACGACAGGACCCGATGCGTCAGATTGACATCCTCGTGACCGGGCCGCTGACAGGCGGCAGCGACAGTTTTCTGCACGGCGATCTGCGCGTGGTGTTCCACAACTGGCTGGGCGATGCACCGCTGCCGCTGCTGGACGGGCAACCCTGGGCGTTTGTCGACTGGGTGCTGCCCGATCTGTCCGGGCTGGAACTGTGCCGCCGCCTGCGCTGCGCCCCGCAGACCGAGGCGGCGCATGTGACCATGGTGCTGGAAGAGGATGAGGCAGATGCCAAGCGCCGGGCGCTGCGCGCCGGGGCCGATGATTATGTGATCGGGCCGATCGACCGTTCGACCGTGCTTGACCGTGTACTGTCGCTGCAGATCGCCGATAGCGAGATCATGGCGCGCAACCTGCGGCTGGGTGATCTGTCGCTCGATCTCGCCGCATTACAGGCGCGGTGGAAGGAAAAGCCGATCGCATTGATGCCCAACGAATTTCGGCTTCTGCGCTATATGATGGAACAGCCGGGCCAGGTGTTTTCGCGCGGGCAACTGATCGCCGCGCTGGGCAAGAATGACCAGCCGATCGACGAACGCACGGTCGATGCCTGGGTCAGCCGGCTGCGCCGCGCGCTGCGCGATACCGGCGCCGGCTATCCCTTGCGCACGGTGCGCTCGCTCGGCTACGTGCTGGACAAGCCCTGACGGCGTGTCGGGCATGGAACGGTGCCCGTGACGTCATCCCCCAAACGCATTTCGCTGGTCCTGCCCTATTACAACGAAGCCGCATTTATCCTGCCCACGCTGGAATCGATCGCCGCGCAGGATACCCGTGATTTCCGGCTGATCATTGTCAACAACCGGTCTGACGATGCGTCACCGGCGATGGTGGAACGGTTTCTGGCCGCCAGCGAAATCGATTATACCCATGTCGAAGAAGACACGCCCGGCGTGGTGCCTGCGCTGATGAGGGGCATTGCGCTGGCCAGCGGCGAATTCATCGGGTTTTTGAACGCCGATACGATTTACCCTGCGCACTATGTCGCGGGCTGCCTGGCGCTGTTTGACGCCAACCCCACGGCAACGAGCGTGATGGCCATCGATCTTTACGCCTCGCCCGCCAGCGCCGAGGGGCAAAAGCGGCTGAAACGCGTGCTGTTTGCACATTCGCTCATGCCCAAAAAGTGCCACGCCGGTACATATGCGCAAAGCTGGCGGCTGGACATGTTCCGCGCCGCCGGGGGGTTTGACCGCGCGATCTGGCCCTATGTGCTGGAAGACCACGAAATTATGGTGCGGATGATGGACAAGGGTCCGTCGGTCTATGATGCCACGCACTATTGCTTTCCCTCCACCCGCCGCACCAATTCCACCGCGGTCAGCTGGAACGCGTGGGAAAAGATCGCCTATGGGGTGCTGCCGGCGCGCGCGATGCCGTGGTTTTTCTACCGTCACCTGGCGGGCAAATTCGCAAGCAAAAAGATGCTGAGCGAAGCGCTGCGCAACCGCAACTGGGAATAACCGAATCGCAGCGTGACGCGCCGCGATCCCGTGCTAGTTTGCCGGCACATTGGGGGGAACGCGATTGGCGCAGACAGCGGAAACACGGCGCGGCCTGGGGCCGTGGATGGCGCTGGCGCTGGTGCTGGGCAATCTGATCGGATCGGGCGTCTATCTGTTGCCGGCGACGCTGGCACCGCTGGGCGCCAACCAGCTGATCGGCTGGGTGGTTACCAGCGCGGCGGCGCTGTCGATGGCGCTGGTATTTGCGCGGCTCGGCGCGCGCATGCCGATGGCCGGCGGGCCTTATGCCTATGCGCAGGCGGCGTTCGGGCCGTTTGCCGGGTTTGTCACGGCGTGGAGCTATTGGGTTTTGCTGTGGGCGGGTGATGGCGCGCTGGCGGTGGCGGTGGTCAGCGCGCTTTCGGGTGTATTCCCCGCCATCGGCCATGTGCCGGGCCTGCCGGCGGTCATGGCGGTCGGTTGCGTGTGGGTGCTGACGCTGGTCAACATTCGCGGGGTGCGCAGCGCGGGTGATCTGACGCTGGTGACCACCGTGGTCAAATCGCTGCCGCTGCTGGCGGTGATCGGCCTGGCGCTGTGGCTGTGGATTTCAGGCACGCCAACCATTACGCAAGTGCCGGTGCCGATCACCGGTGGCAACGTGGCCAGCGCGGCGGCGCTGTGCTTCTGGGCGTTCCTGGGCATCGAATCCGCCACGGTGCCCGCCGACAAAGTGGAAAATGCAACGCGCGTGGTGCCGATGGCCACGATCGTCGGCACGCTGCTGGCCGGGTTGATTTTTCTGGGCATTTCCGCGTCGTTTCAGGCCTATATGCCGCTCGGTGCGGCGGCCGCCTCACCCGCGCCGGTCGCGGCGTTTCTGGCGCAGCACTTTGGCGGCGCGGTGGGCAGTGTGGTGGCGGTGTTTGCCGCGATCAGCGCATTTGGCGCGCTCAACGGGTTTATCCTGCTGCAGGGCGAAATGCCGTGGGCGATGGCGCGCGGCGGCGTGTTTCCACAATGGTTCGCGGTCGAAAGCCGCAATGGTACCCCGGCGCGCGGGCACGTGGTGTCCAGCCTGTTGCTGAGCGCGGTCACGCTGCTGAATTTCGGACGCGGCATGGGCGACCTGTTCCAGTTCATCGCGTCGGTCAGCCTGGCCGCGGGCATGCTGTCATACGGCATATCCATGCTGGCAGCGATCAAACTGCTGCCGGGCGAGCGTCTGATCGTGCCGCTGGCCTTGTTCGGCGCGGCCTTTTCCGCCTGGGCCACGTGGGGCCTGGGGCTGGAGGCGATGGGCTATGGCGCGGTGCTGCTGGTGCTGGGGCTGCCGATTTACTGGGCGGTGCGGCGGGGCAATTTCAGGTCTGAAAAAATGATCAAATGAAATATCCAATTGAATTATAGTATTTAATTACTTCCGCCGGTGCAGCGCCTTCCACAGGATGGACCGGTCGCGGATGATTTCGTGTGCGGCGTTGTGGCCGGGGGCGCCGGTCACGCCGCCGCCGGGATGCGTGCCCGATCCGCACATGTACAGCCCCTTGATCGGGGATCGGTAATCGCCATTGCCCAGCACCGGGCGCGCCGCCCACAGCTGATCCAGCCCCATGTTGCCGTGAAAGATGTCGCCACCGATCAGGCCGAATTTGCGCTCCAGATCCAGCGGGGAATGAATCTGGCGCGCGATCACGCTGGATTTGAAATTGGGGGCATGCGCGTCGATGGTGTTGATGATCAGGTCGGCAACATCCTCGCGCACATCGTCCCAGCTTTGCCCGTTCGGCAATTCGGGTGAAAACTGCTGGCAGAACAGGCTGGCGACATGTGCGCCCGGGGGGGCCAGGCTGTCATCGACGGTGGACGGGATCTTGATTTCGACGATCGGCTGTTTTGACCAGCCATGCGCCTTGGCATCATCAAACGCCTTGTCCATGTAATCCAGGCCCGGCGCGATGATGATGCCGGCGGTGTGGTGTTCTGCCTTGTCCTTGCCCGGCAGCACGGTGAAGCTGGGCAGTTCCGACAGCGCGACATTCATCCGGAACGTGCCCGATCCGGTCTTGAAACCCTTGATACGGCGGCGGAAATCATCATCAAGGTCGCTCGCGTCAACCATCTGGCGGTACAGCATGGCCGGGCCGACGTTGGCGGCGATGATCGGCGCATAAAGCTCCTCGCCGCCGACCAGCTTGACCCCTTGCGCCTTGCCATTGTTGACGAGCACTTTGTCGACTGGCGATTCCAGGCTGATTTCCACACCATATTCCAGGCAGGCCGCCGCCATCGCCTGGGTGATGGCGCCCATGCCGCCCACCGCATGGCCCCACGCGCCCATCTTGCCGTTCACTTCGCCAAACACGTGGTGCAGCAGGACATAGGCCGAACCCGCGGTCGATACCCCGGCGAAATTGCCGACCACCGCATCGAACGCGAACGCCGATTTGACATGGTCATCCTCGTACCAGCCATCGAGGTAATCGCGCGCCGATTTGGTAAAAATATCCAGCAGGTCGCGCTGTGTGGTCAGATCCATTTTCGCCAGGGGCCAGCCCTGTTTGGCCGCGGCCGCCAGCGCGGAAAATCCGCCGCCGACGTTGGGTGGGGTCTGCAACGCGATGTCACGAAGGACTTGCGCGACCTTTTCCAGCGCCGCGTCATAGCGCGGATAGGCATCGGCATCCTTTTGCGAAAACCGCGCAAATTCGGCGCGCGTGCGATCGGCGCCGCCGCCCAGTTTCAGATACGTATCGGCAAACGGGAAGAAATTGGAAATCGTGCGTTCCAGCACGCGATAGCCGCGATCGTGCAGCTTCATGTCGGCGATCACTTGCGGCCGCAACAGGCTGACGGTGTAGCTGGCGGTGGAATTGCGGAAACCGGGGTGGAATTCCTCGGTCACCGCGGCGCCGCCGACGATGTGCCGGCGTTCCAGCACGCGCACGCGCATCCCCGCTTTGGCGAGATAAAACGCGCAAGTCAGGCCATTGTGCCCGCCGCCAATGATGATCGCGTCGTAGCGGTTGGTCATCGATTTCTCCATTGTCGTGTGTCGTTCCCGATCCGGGCAGGATCAGGGGGTGCTCCACCCTTTGGGCGGGGCTTGGTGCAGGCGGGCTTCGGGGATCAGCGTGCGGATCTTGCGGGCAAAACTGCGCAGGCACACTTCACTGCGGCCGATCGGGCCGGCGCCATAGCTGTGGCTGGCCATGCCCTGCTGCACGCGTTCGATCAGCCACGTATCTTCGGCGTTGACGACCCGGTTGATGCGCCCGTTGGCATAGCGCACCAGTTTCATGATGCGGCTGGAATCAGGCAGCGCATAGGCCATTTCGCGCAATTCGCAGGTGGTTGGCCCGGTCGGAATCCACTGCATGAAATCAATCTGGTCCGCATAGATGTCGAACGCCATGTTGGGCCACAGCTTGTAATAGAGCCAGCGGCGCTGCGCTACCTCGGGCAGGTGCGGCTGGTGCGGCAGGTGGGTCTGGTAAAACCGTTCCCAGAACCGGTCCGATGGCTGATCGACCAGATCGCCCTTCAACCGGTCGGCCCAGTCCTGCGCGCCGATCTGATAGCTTTTGCCGAAAATCCGCACCAGGCCGTCGTGCGCGACCGGAATGTGCAGATTGTCGGAATAATTGTCGCCCAGGTTTTTCCAGTTGAGTGCGCGCGGCCGCAGCCGGATATCGGAAATGCAGCGCATGTCTTCAAACCGGTAGGGTTCGATTTCATCCTCGAACGGCGCCATCATTGCCGCCACGCTGGGAAACCCGGCATCGGCCAGCCGCACGAACACGAACCCGCGCCACACTTCCAGCGCGACCGGCGACAGCCCGTTATCCTCCAGCCGCAGCGCCGGATAATCGGCCTTCATCGGCACCCCGGTCAGCCGGCCGTCGGTTTCAAACGCCCAGGCGTGATAGGGGCAAATGAATTTCCTGGCACAGCCGGCCGGCCCTTCGACCAGCCGCATCGCGCGGTGGCGGCAGACATTGGCAAAGGCGCGAATCACGCCATCGTGCCCGCGCACCGCGATCACGCTTTCGCCGATATAGTCGATCGCGCGCCAGTCGCCTGGATTGGGCAGATCGCTGGTGTGGCACACGATCTGCCACGACGGACGGATGATGCGGTCGATTTCCAACTGGAGAAATTCGGGATCGGTGTAGATCCAGCCAGGCAGGCTCCAGTCGGCATCGGGATCGGGTGCACCCGATTCGATTTCGTGGAAAGCATGGGAAAAGTCGGCCATGACGGAACCCTTACACCGCGCCCGCAACAGGCCTGTTGCACGAACGTACAATAACTGGTGAAATGTTCAAGTGACCAATTCCGCTGCATCAGCCTCCGCGCCCGGCCCACGCCGTTCCGAACCGGATGTCCGCCGGCAAAGCCTGATCCACGCCACCACCCGCGTGCTGGCGCGCGAAGGCGCCGCCGGCACCAGCGTGCGCATGATCGCGCGGGAGGCGCAGGTGTCGCCCGGGTTGATCACCCACTATTTCACCGGGATCGATGCGCTGATCGCGGCGGCCTATGCCGATATCGATGCCACGGTCACCGCCGCCATGGATGGGGCACTGGCCGCAGCCGGGACCGATCCGCGCGCGCGCCTGGATGCGTTCGTTACTGCCAGCTTTGCCCCGCCAATTGCCGATCGCGCGCTGCTCGCAACCTGGATCGCGTTCTGGAGCCTGGTGACCGCGCACACCGACATCGCGCGCCAGCACGACGACCAATATGCCGCTTTCCGCGCGCGGCTGACCGATCTGCTGGCGGACTGCGGGGTGGCACCGGCGCGGCTGCGGCTGGCAGCGATCGCGCTGGCGGCGCTCGTCGATGGATTGTGGCTGGAACTGTGCCTGTCGCCCGGCTGCTTTAGCGGCGAAGAGGCCAGCCGTATCGCGCGTGACCAGATCGACAGCCTGATCAGTTAAGCGGTTAAATCAGCCATTGCCATTCGCGCGCGGGTGAATATCAGTGCGCGCTGCACTGTGCCGCACGCGCACAGCAACCCTTTGCACGCGTTATCGTCGGGAGAGACCATGAATATTGCCGAAGCCGTTGCCACGCGCCGTTCCGTGCGCGAATTTCACGATACCCCGGTGCCGTACGCAACGATCGAGCGCGTGCTGGACCAGGCGCGGATGACACCGTCGGGGTGCAACTATCAACCGTGGGAGGCCGTGGTGCTGACCGGCGCGCCGCTGAAGGCATTGCAGGAGGTGCTGCTGGCCGCCCAGCCCGATGACCCGCTGGAATATGACTGGGCCGCGCCCGGTCAAAGCCCGAAATACCTGCCCCGGCTGCAGGCGGTTGGCGCGGCAATGTATGGCGCGCTGGCCATCCCGCGCGCCGACAAAGAGGCGCGCACCGATTTCACCCGCGCCAATCTGGTGTCGTTCGGCGCACCGGTGCTGCTGCTGTGCCATTTCCCCAAATTCATGAAGGAACCGCAGTGGTCGGATGTCGGCATGTGGCTGCAGACGATCATGCTGCTGCTGCGCGGCGAAGGGCTGGACAGCTGCCCGCAGGAATACATGGGCAATTACGGCCGCACCATCAAAACGCACCTGGGCCTGTCGGATGACACCATGCTGTTTTGCGGGATGGCCATCGGTTGGCGCGATGAAGACGCACCGGTCAACAGTTTCGCGCGTGAACGCGTGCCGTTGAGCGAGCAGGTGACGTTCCTGGGGTTTGAATAAGCCGGTCGCCCCGCACTTACCGCCCCTCCCCCTTTTAAGGGGGAGGTCGGGAGGGGGTGGTGCCAGGTAGCGGGGGTTCGCTACGGCTCGGGCGTCGTAAACCCCTCCCCAACCCCTCCCCTTAGGGGAGGGGCTTTTTTGGGGAGAGGGGCTGGGTGGTTTACTTCGTCAGATCGGGGATCAGGTTGAAGTAATAGGTCAGCGCCGGCTTGATGTTGACCAGCCGCACGCGTTCATTCAGCCCGTGGCTGAATTGTTCATTGCGGCGGGTAAAGGTCGGGCTGGCGTTATAGGCAGGCACCCCCAGCGCACGATAGAACATCGAATCCGATGCGCCTGATTCCTGCATCGGGATCGCGGTGATATCCTTGCCCCATGCGGCGCGGATCGCCTTTTCAGCTGCGGTGACAAAGTCGGCGCGCATCGGTGACGCGGGCGAGCTGATCGAACCATCGGTCACATCGGTGACCTTCACCACGTCAGCGCCGATCACCGATTGCAACTCGGCCAGGATCGCTTCGCGGCTGTGGCCGGGAAAGATGCGGCAATTGATGTTGGCCGTGGCGCGTTGCGGCAACGCGTTTTCGGCATGCCCGCCCGATACCAGCGTGGGCACACAGGTCGTGCCAGCTTTGCCCACCAGTTCGGGCCTGGTGCGCAGCACCGCGAGCGCCGCCATGTCAGCCGGATTTGCCGCAAAGGCGCGCATCGCGGTGGCGGTGGCAGGATTGGCCTCAAACGCGGCAGCACGCTCAAACCACGCCTTGGTAATCGGGTTCAGCTCGGCAGCGAAGTGGTATGAGCCCACTTTGACCAGCGCCTGGGCCAATTGCACGATGGCGTTTTCGGTGCGCGGCGCAGAACTGTGCCCGCCGGGATTGGTCACTTCCAGCTTGTAATCACCATAGGCCTTTTCTGCGCCATCCCACGTCCAATAGATCGGCTTGTCGGTGCCATCGGCAAACACGCCGCCGCCGCCATCGACGTTGACGACCATTTCCGCGCCCTTGAGCTCGTTGGCCAGCGCGGCGCTGGTGGCCATCACGGTTTCTTCGTCACCTGAATAGGCAACCACAATCGTGCGGCGCGGGTGAAAGCCGTGCGCGCGCAGATCGATCAGTGCCGACACCAGCATCGCGCCATCAAATTTCATGTCGGTCGCGCCGCGCCCGTACAGCACGCCGTCCTCGACCACCGGGCCGAACGGATCACGCTGCCAATCGGCGCGTTTAGCCTCAACCACATCCATATGCCCCGACAGCACCAGCGGTTTCAGCGTGTGATCCGTCCCGGCCCAGGTGGCGACCAGCGTGGCGGTGTCGCCACGCGGGGTGATCACCACGTCGGCAGGTGCCCAGCCACCGGCGACCAGCCGGTCGCGGATCAGCGCCGCGACCTCTGCCGTGCGGTTGCCCTCGCCGCGCACCGACCGGATCGCAATCGCCTTCATCGCCAGGTCGAGCGCGGTCGATGCCTCCGCCTCGGTCGGGATTGCCGCCGCGGCGGCGCGCGCGTGGGCAACGGGCGCGACGGTTGCAGCAGCCAGCGCCAGCAGCGCGACACCGCTGCGACGGGACAAGGTGGGTACAGTCATGACATACTCTCCGGGGGTTTGATCGTAACGCTTGCTGCCGATTGCCCGCAGCAATGGCAAGGCCTTTGCCAATTGCGCACGATCGCTGAGCTGATTCGGGGCCGTCCCCGGCGTCGGCCGTCAGCAAAAAGCGGCGGTGGCCCGTGTCATGTGCGCCGCGGCAAACCCCGGCCTGCACCATTGGGCAGGCAAAGCAAACGCGCATAGGTCGCCCGCATGCACAATCCGGCATCGTCACCGGATTTACGCATACGTGTGCATATACTGTTTTAAAGGAATTTTTTCTCAACGAACTGATGGCGGATCGTCATGCAACGACCGGGCAATTGAACGAATGCGTTTTTTGCAACCACAATTGCCCGTTTCGCACTTGCGTAAAACGGCCATCAACCACACACAGGACAGGCCTTTCGGGCATCCTCTCCCAAACTTTTCAGAGCCGCCCGTTTACGAGCGGCTCTTTTTTTGTCCGCGCCGGATCACCCGTGTGGAAGAATGACCGTGCGTCCGACCACCTGACGGTCACGCATCGCGGTGTATGCGTCGCGCCATTGCGCCAGCGGTACCGCCTGATGGATGTGCGGTCGGATCTGTCCTGCACTGGCCAGCGCCTGGATCGCCGCCCCATGTTCGGCCCCGTGCGCGGGAAAGCGGCGGCCATATTCCCCGGCGCGCACGCCGATCACCGAAAAACCCTTGATCAACGGGATGTTGGCCCCGACCACGGGAATCCGCCCGCTGGCAAACCCGACCACCAGCAACCGGCCGCCAAACGCGGTATAGCGGCAGGCTTCGTCAAACACGTCGCCGCCGACCGGGTCAAACACCAGATCGGCGCCGCGCCCATCGGTCAGGTCGAGCACCGCCTGCCGAATCCCGGTCGGGCCGACCAGACCGGCAGTGACCGCGCCGTGCGCCTGCACCGCGGCCAGCTTTTGCGCGGTCGATGCCACCGCGATCGTGCGCAGGCCCAGTGCGCGCGCCAGATCGACCGCCGCCAGCCCCACGCCGCCCGCCGCCCCCTGCACCACCAGCCATTCGCCGGGCTGCGCCCGCCCCAGCCGCGACAGCGCGACCCACGCGGTCAGATACCCCACGCGCAACGCCGCCCCTTGCGCAAACGACAGCGTATCGGGCAGCACTTGCAGCGCGCCGTGGCCAAACACGCCGAATTGCGCGACTCCGCCGGTCAGCCCGGCGGCGATCACCCGCGCACCGGGTTGCCACCCCGCCGCAGCCGCGCCCGCGCCAACCTCGACAATCGTGCCGGCACATTCCATGCCGGGCACGAATGGCAGCGGCGGTTTGGCCTGATACAACCCTTGCGTCATCAGCAAGTCGGGAAAACCGAGCGCCACCGCCGCAATCCGCACCACCACCTGGTCCACCCCGGGCCGGGGCATGGGCCGATCGACCAGCGCCAGCCCCGACAGATCGTCCGACAGCGCCTGCACCTCCAGCGCGCGCATCGTCGTCATTGGTGGTGATCAGGCCGCGCTGGCACGCTGGTGCAGCCGGGTCACGGCATCGAGCGAGGACAGCAGCGCGCCTTCCTGCCAGCAGCCGTAATAGGAACAATGTTCGCCGGCGAGCACGATCCGCCCGTCCAGCGACACCAGGTCCTGATAATGTTCTGCCCGGCTGTCCTCGGTCCAGGTGGCGCAGCAGCCCAAAATCCACGGCATGCGGTTCCACGCCACGCTCGCGCCCGAACGAAATTCCGCCTTGTATTCGGCCGGATGGAACACCGCGCCCTGATCGAGCGCGGCGGCGATACGCTTTTCGGGCGTCATCCCGGCCAGCATATAGGCACCCACCCCGCCATAGGGATAGGCGCCCAGGATGACCGCCGGGCCTTTGTCGAACCAGTTGCCGCTGGGATAGGAAATCAGCCCGATCGGCTGATCGGTGAACGAATGGCCGCCATAGATGGCATAGTCGGTTTCCCAGAACCGCCGCTTCATCTCCAGCCCGATCTTCACCGAATTGCTGTAGGGCAGCGCCCGGATCGCGGCCTTTTTGGCGGTGGACACCTGGAAATCCATCTGCCCCAGCACCGTCGCCGGGATCGTGCACACCAGCCAGTCGGCACGGGTTTCGCCGGTGGTGCCGGTCTTCGTATCGGTCCACTGCGCGGTGACGCCACGGTCATCCTGCGCCACTTTGGTCACGCGGGTGTTCAGCCGGATCAGATTGCCCAGCTTCGCCGCAAACGCCTTGCCGATATTGTCCATCCCGCCCTTGGGCTGAAACATCGTCGTCTGCATGACGTGTTCGGCGTAAAAACCGATCTGTTCCCACACTTTGGATTGCAGCGTGTCGTGCAGGCCGCCGACCTCACCCGGTATCGGCGCGCCGTTCACGCCGCCGCCGGGCGGCCGGTCCCAGCCGCGCTGTTCGCCGACCTTCACGCTCTTGGTATAGGCCATCGAGTTGTCGAGCACGCCCCATTCGCGCATCGCTTCGAGCAGTTTGGCCTTGTCCTCACCCGTCACCGCGCTGTCGAGCGCCCCGGCGTTGAGCGATTTGGCCAGCAATTCGGCCACGTGCCCTTTGAAATCGGTAGTGAGGTCACGATAGGGTTGCGGCTTGCCGCCATTGACATTCTTGCGGTGGATCAGCGCATTGTGGTTGAGCTGCGCAAAATGTTCGAGCTCCACCCCCAGCTCCTGGCAATAATGCAGCACGGTGCGGTGGTGATAGGGGATGCGCCAGGGTCCGGGATTAAGGTAGTTGCCCGGCGCATATTGCACCGTCTGCGTCGATCCCAGTTCGGTGATCACATCGCCGCCGCGCACGGTATAATTGCGCCCGCCGCTGCGGCCCTGAAATTCCAGGATCTGCACTTTGTAGCCGGCCTTGGTCAATTCATAGGCCGCCACCATCCCGGCCAGGCCCGCGCCCAGCACCAGCACGCTCGCCCCCGGTTTTGCCCCCGACAGCGTTGGCGGGCCGGTGAACTGGCTGTCGGCGGCGTGCCCCAGCACCGTCATCGCCTGATACAGCGCCGCCGCGCCACCCGCCTTGCCGATCATCGTCAGCAATTGGCGCCGGGTCGGGGGGCCGTGCAGATCGGGCGACTGGGGATCGGTCATGAAGCGTCCTTATGGAATGGAAAACGGGTCTGAAAATCGGGCGTCAGTGCCCGCAGTTGCAATCGGGGACCGGCGCCTTCGATGATCCGACGCGATCGATATCGGCGACGGTCACCGGGTCTTTGTAGGCGTTGAAATGGCCGCGAACATACGTGATCACCGCGGCCATCTGCAGTTTGGTCAGGATGTCGGTAAACCACGGCATCGCACCGCGCCCTTTCAGCAGCACCGCAACCGGATAATCCTTGTTCGCCAGATGCGGGTTGCCGGCCAGCGCGGGCACCTGCATCCCGGCCTCTCCGCCGCCCTTGGCATCGGCCATGTGGCAGGCCTGGCAGATCTGTTCAAAGATCTCCTTGCCGCTGTCGCCCGCTGCCGCGTCGGCAGTCGCCGGGCCGGAATGGTCCTGGGCAAACCCCGGATCGGCCAGTGTGGCTGTGGCCAGCAGGGTGATCGCGGCAAAGCCGGCCAGCGCCATGCGATTTCGTCTGTTCATGCCGCGTTTTCTCTGAACCCATTGCCCGTGTGACGGACGATTTCACCCGGGCACAGTCAATGCCCTGGCCGTGGGTCTGTCAAGCCACGGCCCACCCGGGCAACCCCGTCTTTTTTGCAGCGCAGCCAAACCCCGGATTTCCCGAATGGCAAATTTTCAAACCGGCGATACACTGGGCGTCGAAGCACCATCACCAGCACGAGGATCAGCCATGTCCGGACCAGCCATGATCAAAACCGCGCTTTGCGCCGCCATCGGCCTGGCGCTGCTGCCAGCGGCCCCTGCCCTGGCGCAAGTCGTCAAGATCCCCAACACCAGCTTTCCGCTGATCCTGCAGGGTGCCGAGGTCAAGGCCGGCACCGACCTGTTCTTTCTGTCAGGGCAACTGGCATCGCCGATCGACCCCACCAAGACCGAAGTGAAATCGTTCGACGATCTGGGCGACACCAAAACGCAGACCATCAGCACGCTGACCAAGATCAAGGCGCTGCTGGAAAGCAAGGGCTATACGATGGCTGACCTGGTCAAGATGACGCTGTTCATCGCCGCCGACCCGAAACTGGGCAAGCTGGATTTCGCGGGCGCCAACGCCGGATTCAAACAGTTTTTCAACACCGCCGACAACCCGACCACGGTCGCACGTTCGGCGTTTCAGGTGGCGGCACTGGCCGGGCCATACTATCTGATCGAAATCGAGGGCATCGCCGCGAAGAAGAAGTAGGTGGATGCATGATCCTCCCCGTTCCGGGGAGGATCAGGAATCGCTATTCCGCCGAACGGATGGCGATCGCGGCGGCGGCGGCGCGGGTTTCCACGCCCAGCTTTTCGTAAATGCGTTCCAGGTGTTTTTGCACCGTGCGCGGCGATATTTCCAGCACGTCGCTGATGTCGGCGTTGGGTTTGCCATAGCTGATCCACAGCAGCACTTCGGCCTCACGCACGGTCAGCCCGTGGCGCACTTGCAGCCGCGCGGCATCCCCGACCGGATCGTACTGGTTCAACCGGATCAGCACCTCGTTTTCGCGGTATTGCGCGATCAGCACCAGTTCCAGCGCGAAATCATCGCCATCGTTACGAAAATCGATGCGCAGCGCGGCGCCGGGGGTGTCGCTGCGTTGCAACAGCCGTTCGATGGTCTGGCGCACCACATCGGGCAACTGGCGGCGTTCGCGGTCCCAGCCGGCCTCAACCCGCGCGATCGCGCGTTCGGCCAGGGGCGTGCACCACAGGAATTGCCCGGCCAGGTCGGTCGCCAGCATCATCCGCCCGGTCGCATCCAGCCCGACCGCGCTGGCCTGCGCCGCGCGCGCATGATCCATATGCACGCGCACCCGCGCCAGCAATTCATGCACGTTGACCGGTTTGCGCACATAATCGACGCCGCCGGATTCAAACCCCTGGACGACATGTTCGGGGTCGGTCAGCCCGGTCATGAAAATCACCGGCACATGGCGCCATTGCGGGTTGGCCTTGATCGCCACGGTGGCGTCAAACCCGTCCATCCCCGGCATCACCGCATCCATCAGCACCAGATCGGGCACCACATGCGCCATCAGATCGAGCGCACCCTGCCCCGATGTGGCCACCAGCACGGTGATCCCGCTGGTTTCCAGCGTGTCGGTCAACAGGCGCAGCGATTCCGGCTGGTCATCGACCACCAGCACCGTATCGCGGTGGAGCAAGGCTTCGGTCATGGACGGGCCTTTTCCAGCATGCGTGCCAGCCCGGCAAGGTCAAAGCGGTCAAGCAGGTCATAAAATCGGCGCACAGCCGGTGAATCTTTGCCGACAATCGCCTCGATCGCCCGAATTTCGGTCTCGATCCCCCGCACATGGCCAATCTGCACGCGTTCACGCAGCGCTGTCAGGTGCACCTGCGCCGCATCGGGCAGGTCGATCACATCCCCCGCCGCGGCCGGTTCGGGCACTGCCACGCCGGTGTCGGGACCGGCCGCGGCAAATGTCCAGGTCAGCCCCAGCAGTTCGCCAATGGTGTCGGTCAGCGTATCGATTTCGACCGGTTTGACCAGAAAGCGGTCGTGCGCGGCATCGTCGGTCGGGTCAGCCGGGCCGTGGCGTTCGTGCGCGTTGGCCGACAGCATGACAATGCGCATGCCCGCCCCGCCCAGTTTGCGCAAGCGCGCCGCGGTTTCCCAGCCCGACCAGCCGGGCATGGCAATGTCCAGCAGCGCCAGATCAAAATGCTGTGCCCGCGCCATCGCCAGTGCGGTTTCACCATCGGCCGCCGCCACCACGTCGAACCCGAGTTCGGACAGCACGTGGCGCACGAATGCCAGCTGGCGCGGATCATCATCAGCCGCCAGAATCGATCGGCGGTCGCCCAGATACCCGGTCGCGACGCGCCGCGCGACACCCAGCCGTTCACCCGGGCCGTCACGGTGCCCGACCACCTCGCCCAGCATGACCCGCACGCGGAAACACGACCCCTGGCCCGGCACGCTGTCCAGTTCCAGCTCTCCGCCCAGGATCTGCACGATCGCGCGGGTGATTGGCAGGCCCAGCCCGATGCCGCCGCCGCGTGCGCCTTCGACCCCGCGGTCGAATGGCGCAAAGATGCGCTCCTGCGCCTCTGGCGGGATGCCGGGACCGGTGTCGCGCACTTCGAACGTGGCGACCTGGGCGGAATAGCGGACCGCCAGCACGACTTCGCCCGTATGGGTGTATTTGATTGCGTTGGCGACCAGATTGATCAGCGCCTGGCGCAGGCGTTTTTGATCGGTGCGCACATATTCGGGCAGGCGCCCGGCGATTTCCAGGCGGAACGCCAGCCCCTTGGCGGCGGCGGCCGGCCGGAACATGCGATCGACCTGATCGATGAACGCGGGCAGCCGCACGGTGTCGGACGACACGCGCATTACCCCGTTTTCGACCAGCGAGATATCCAGCAGCCCTTCCACCAGATCGGCCAGATGTTCGGCACTGCGGCGGATCACCCGCGCGGCATCGACCGTATCGATCGCGGACCCGCGTTCCAGCAATTGCGCGTAGCCATAAATCGCGTTGAGCGGAGAACGGATTTCGTGGCTGACATTGGCCAGATAGCGGCTTTTGGCGGCGTTGGCGGCATCGGCAGCATCGCGTTCGCGCTGTAACACGGCATGGTCGGCGGGTAGCGGGATTGCGGCTGGGCCGGCGACGGCGGCGGCCGCCGGCGCGGGTCCCGGCGACACGCGTGGACTGCTGCGTGCGCCGGCCAGTGCCCGCGCGCCGACCACCATCGCGCTGATCAGCCCCAACCCGCCGGCCAGAATCAAGCCGGCAGGCACATCGCGGCGCGCCCGTGTCACGCCCGCGCGTCCCGCACGGCAGCAGCCATCGCTATACGAAGCAACGACACGGCCTGGCCACATGGCAAAGGCGCCGGTACGGCCACATTCATCGGTGTTTTGTTTGACCCCACACGCAATCCGGCCTGCATTTCCGATCCGGGCTGGATACCCGTTAACCGCAGCCGTTATCTGTATGCGGGTGTGTGCACTGCAAACGATACTGCATCAAGCCCGTAACGCAGGTTTTGCGCGCTTTCGGGCCGTGCCTGTCGCGTTTTTGCGGCGCGGATCAGATCACCCGGTCGCGCTGCAAACGCTGCAGCAGCCGCTGGGCAACCGAATTGCGGATCGCCTTTCCTTCGCGCAGTTTGACCCAGGTGTTCAGTCCGATCCCGAAATGGCTCTGAATCACCTCTGGCTTTTGACAGTGGATAATCGAGCGCATTTTGGCCACGACCACCGGTTCGACATGGATCAGTTTCTGGATGCGCATCGTCCCTCATTCCGATAAGTTGCGATGCCAGATTATGCTGCATTGCCGCGACGCGAATACGCAATTTGACCCATGCCGCTTGGCAGGCGCAGCGGTTACACCGGGGATAACCCCCAACTGATCGCGCCATGACGCGACAGCGGGACTCGATTGGCCAGACCCTGCGTACCGCCGCTTGGCCAGATGGACAGGGTGACTTTGATCACAGTTCACGATAGCCGCGCCACTCCCCTGACCGACGGGGATGGTTTGGCTCACGCTGTCTGCAACGGTTAATCGATCTGGCGCCGGGCCGCGGGGCATGGCAAAGGCCAGCGATGATCCGGGGCAAGCCGCTGGCTGCCGCTGTTGTTGATGGGATTGGTACTACCCGATGTCTGCCCTGCTGATCCTTGCCGCCGCCGCCGCGCTGCCCGCCGCCGATGGCCAACCCGATACCGCGACCGATGGCACGCCTGCGCCAATCGTGGTGACCGGGCGCCCGCTGGGCGATCTGCCCGCCAGCGGCGCCTATGACGTGTCGACGATCGACCGCACCCGCATCGCCACCACAGCATCGGGCCGGTTGGAAGATGCGCTGGGCGATGTCGCCGGATTGCAGCTGTTTCGCCGGTCCGACAGCCGCGCGGCCAATCCGTCTGCTGCCGGGTTCACCTTGCGCGGGCTGGGCGGCAATGCCGCCAGCCGCACGCTGGTGCTGCTGGACGGTGTGCCGCAGGCCGATCCGTTTTTCGGATCGGTGCCGCTGACCGGGATCAATCCGGCCGATCTGGCCGCGATCCGTGTGATTCATGGCGGCGGCAGCGGGGCGTTTGGCGCAGGCGCAGTGGCCGGCACGATCGACATGACCAGCGCCGGTCCCGATGCGCGAGGGGTGTTTGATGGCGAAGCGCTGGTCGATGATCGCGGCGATACCAGCGTGGCCGCCGGGGTCGCACCCCGGCTGGGCAACGGTTTTGCGGTATTGTCGGGCCGATGGGATCGCGGACCCGGTTTCTGGACCACGCCCGATGGCCAGCGCAGCGCTGCCAGCGCGCGGGCGCGATATGAAAGCTGGTCGATCGGATTGCGCAACGTGGTGCAGGTCGCGCCGGATATCGAACTGCAGACGCGCATCGCCGCATTCAGCGACCGCCAGACGCTGCGCTTTGCCGGGGCCGACAGCGGCATGAGCGGCCAGGATGCCAGCGCACGGCTGATCGGCCGCGGGCGCTGGCAATTCGATGCGCTGGTCTATGGCCAATTGCGCGATTTCACCAATCTGACGCTGAGCGCAGCGACGTTCAAACCGGTCAACAACCAGCGTGCCACCCCGTCAAGCGGGATTGGCGGCCGGATCGAGCTGCGCCCGCCGCTGGGCCGCAACCATGTGCTGCGGCTGGGTGCCGACTGGCGCGAACTGGCCGGGCACGAGGACGAGGATATCTATACCCGGGGCGTGGTAACCAGCCGCCGGCGTGAGGGCGGCACCAACGATGACCTGGGTATCTATGCCGAACATGCCTGGACATTGGGCAGCGTGCAGCTGACCGGCGGTGCGCGCGCCGATCATACCGTGGTGCGCGATGGCCGTATGCAGACCTTCAAACTGGATGGCACCACACTGACCGATACCGCCTATGCCGCGCGCGGCCAATGGACCGGATCGTTCCGCGGCGGCGCGCTGGTGCATGTGACGGGAGCAATCGATCTGCGCGGGTCGGCCTATACCGGGCTGCGTCAGCCCACGCTGAACGAACTGTACCGGTCGTTCAGCGTGTTTCCGGTGACCACCCTGGCCAACCCGGCACTGGTCAACGAACGGTTGCGCGGGATCGAGGGCGGGTTTGACTGGCGCCCGGCCAGCGCCGTGGCGCTGCACCTGACTGCGTTTGACAACGAGATCCGCAATGCCATTGCCAACATCACGGTCAGCCCCACCACCCAACTGCGCCAGAATGTGCCGGCGGTGCACGCCCACGGGCTGGAGGCCGCGACCGAGGCGCATGCCGGCAGGCTGACGCTGAATGCCACGCTGGCCTATACCGTGGCGCGAATGGATGCGCCGGGCCAGGCCTATGACGGGTTGCGCCCGCCGCAGACCGCGCGGATCAACGCCAGCGCCACTGCCGGCTGGACGCCCCGCGCCGGCTGGACCCTGGCGCTGACGCTGCGCCATGTCGGTGTCGCATACGAAGACAGCCTGAACACCGCCGCGCTGCCGCCGGCCACCACGCTGGGTGCGTTTGCCACGCTGCCATTGATCGGACCGTTCAGCCTGGTGCTGCGCGGGGAGAACCTGACCGACGCCCGCGTGGTCACCCGCAATTCGGGCGGCACCATCGATATCGGCACCCCGCGCACAGTCTGGGCCGGCATCCGCGCGCGGTTGCCCTGACGTCAAACCTTGTCCGGCCGGGTGATCGTTCACATAAACCGTCAGGCCATACGAATGCGCTGTTGCAACGGCCCGCCGGGGTGATACCTCTGGCCGGGGGGAGAACCGGAGGCATGCGCGCAAAAACCGCGTCGTCTGCATCCGTCTTTTTACCCCGCCGCCACTTGACTGCTTGATCGACCGCCACGTGCTGGCCTAGGTCTGCGCAGGAGGGATGCGGATGCCGGTAACGGGCACGAACACCAGTGATCTGGCCGGGCGCAGCCAATGCGCACGACCAAGCTTGCCCAGGAGCCGCATTGCATGAGCCTTGATATCCCGCTGGACCCCGGATCGAAAGCCGCGGTGATCGATGCGCACATCATCGATGTGTTGCGCCACCGCGTGGGCAAGGACGAACGCGCCGCCAAACCGCACGACTGGTACACCGCCACGGTCTATACCCTGCGCGACGCGATCATCGACGTGTGGATGGAAACGACGCGCGAAACCTATGCCAGCGGGGCGAAGCGGGTCTATTACCTCAGCCTGGAATTCCTGATCGGGCGGTTGTTGCGCGATGCGCTGTCGAACCTGGGCCTGACCCGCGAAATGGAAAAATCGCTGCGCCAGCACGGCCTGGACCTGGCCGCGCTGGAGGAGCTGGAGCCCGATGCCGCGCTGGGCAACGGCGGGCTGGGGCGGCTGGCGGCCTGTTTCATGGAAAGCCTCGCCAGCCTGGGCATCCCGGCCTATGGCTATGGCATCCGGTATAAAAACGGCATGTTCCGCCAGCGCATCGATGATGGCTGGCAGGTTGAACTGCCCGAAACCTGGCTGAGCCATGGCAACCCGTGGGAATTTCCCCGCCGCGAAAGCGCCTATCTGATCGGGTTTGGCGGCGAAGTGGTCGACCGCGGCGATGCCGTCGAATGGCTGCCCGCCGAACAGGTAGAGGCCAGCGCCTATGACACGCCCGTCGTCGGCTGGCGCGGCAAGCGGGTCAACACGCTGCGGCTGTGGACCGCGCGCGCGCTCGATCCGATCCGGCTGGACCGTTTCAACGCCGGCGATCACGTCGGCGCGCTGGTCGAAGAGGCGCGCGCCGATGCGCTGGTGCGCGTGCTGTACCCGGCCGACAACACCCCGTCGGGGCAGGAACTGCGGCTGCGGCAGGAATTCTTTTTCACCGCCGCGTCGATCCAGGACATCGTGCGGCGGCACATGCAGTTCCATCGCGATATCCGCACGCTGCCCGACAAGGCGGCGATCCAGCTCAACGACACGCATCCGTCGGTGGCGGTGGCCGAAGTGATGCGGCTGATGGTCGATGTTCACGGCATCGAATTCAACGAAGCGTGGGATCTGACGCGGCGCACGATCGGCTATACCAACCACACCCTGCTACCCGAAGCGCTGGAATCGTGGCCGCTGCCGCTGTTTGAACGGCTGCTGCCCCGGCACATGCAGATCATCTATGCCATCAACAGCCGCGTGCTGCGCGAAGCGCGGCGGGCGGGCCTAAGCGATCAGCAGATTTCCGCGATCAGCCTGATCGACGAACATGGCGAACGCCGCGTGCGCATGGCCAATCTCGCGTTTGTCGGCGCGCACAGCGTGAATGGCGTGGCCGCGCTGCACACTGACCTGATGAAATCGACGGTGTTCGCCGATCTCAACGCGCTGTACCCCACCCGCATCAACAACAAGACCAATGGCGTCACCCCGCGCCGCTGGCTGCTGGAATGCAACCCGGGCCTGACCGCGGTGATCAAGGATGCGATCGGCGATGCGTTTCTGGATGACACCGAAAAACTGTCCGATCTTAACGCGCTGGCCGACGATGCCGCGCTGGGCGAACGCATTGCCGAGGTCAAGCGGTCGAACAAGGTTGCGCTGGCCACGCATCTGAAACAATTGACCGGGGTGCGGCTGGACCCCGACGCGCTGTTCGATGTGCAGATCAAGCGCATCCACGAATACAAGCGCCAGTTGCTCAACCTGATTGAAACGGTCGCGCTGTATGACCAGATCCGCAGCCATCCCGAACGTGACTGGGTGCCCCGTGTCAAGATTTTCGGCGGCAAGGCGGCATCCAGCTATCACAATGCCAAACTGATCATCAAACTGGCCAACGACATCGCCCGGCGCGTCAATTCCGACCCGTCGGTCGGCGGACTGCTGAAAGTGGTGTTCGTGCCCAATTACAATGTCAGCCTGGCCGAACGGCTGATCCCCGCGGCCGATCTTTCCGAACAGATTTCCACCGCCGGGATGGAGGCATCGGGCACCGGCAACATGAAATTCGCGCTGAACGGCGCGCTGACCATCGGCACGCTGGATGGCGCCAATATTGAAATCAAGGACCGCGTGGGCGATGCCAATATCGCCATTTTCGGGCTGACCGCCGACGAGGTGATGCATGCCCGCGCCAATGGCTATAACCCGCGCGAAATCATCGAAAATTCGCGTGAATTGCGGCAGGCGATTTCGGCGATAGCGAGCGGCGTGTTCAGCCCCGATGATCCCGATCGCTATGCCGGGCTGATGGGCGGGTTGTACGACAGCGACTGGTTCATGGTCGCCGCCGATTTCGACAGCTATCACGCGGCGCAGCGCGGCATCGACACGCGCTGGAACGACAAGCCCGGCTGGCGCGCCGCGACGATCCGCAACATTGCCAATGTCGGGTGGTTTTCATCCGATCGCACCATCCGCGAATATGCCCGCGATATCTGGGGCGTATAACTACAGCACGATTGCCAAACAGACAGCCAGCGAGACGACTGGTGCAGTTACAGGAGAGGACAAACGACAATGCAGCCGCCGGCGACCGCCATCGAAGCCTTGCTGAATGGAACGCATGCCGATCCGTTCGCCATGCTTGGCCTCCATCTGGGTCCGGGCGGCTGTTTTGCGCGCGCGGTGCTGCCCGGCGCGGCGCAGGCGCAGGCGTTCAGCCTGGGCGGCACTGATCTGGGCGCGCTGACGCTGGTCGATCCGCGCGGGCTGTTTGAAGGCGTGGTGATGGGCCCGCGCCAACCTGTGCGCTATCGCTGCCGCAGGGACGGGCACGAATGGTGGGTGACCGATGCCTATTCATTTGGCCCGGTGCTGGGCCCGACCGATGATTTCCTGATTGGCGAAGGCACGCATTTCCGCCTGTTTGACAAACTGGGCGCGCATGTCATCGAACACGAAGGCGCCACCGGCGTGCATTTTGCGGTCTGGGCACCCAATGCGCGGGGCCTGGCGGTGGTGGGCGATTTCAACGATTGGGATGGCCGCCGCCACCCGATGCGGCGGCGCACCGATACCGGCATCTGGGAAATTTTCCTGCCCGACATCGGCCTGGGTCGCGCGTACAAATTCCGCATTACCGGCCCCGATGGCACGGTGCTGCCGCTGAAGGCCGATCCGTTTGCGTTTGCATCAGAGCTGCGACCGGCGACCGCGTCGATCGTGGCCAGCCCTGGCAAGCCCGATTGGGACGATGCCGCGCACCGCAAATATTGGGCCGGCACCGATGCCCGGCGTGAAGCGATTGCGATTTACGAGGTCCATCCCGGATCATGGCGCACCCCGCCGGGCCGGCTGTTCCCGACCTGGGATGAACTGGCCGACCAGCTGATTCCCTACGTCGTCGACATGGGCTTTACCCATATCGAATTCATGCCGGTCAGCGAACATCCCTATGACCCCAGCTGGGGCTATCAGACCACCGGGCTGTTTGCGCCGACCGCGCGGTTTGGCGGCCCCGATGGCTTTGCACGGTTTGTCGAAGGCGCGCACCGCGCCGGGATCGGCGTGCTGATCGACTGGGTGCCGGCACATTTCCCCACCGATGCGCATGGCCTGGCGCATTTTGACGGCACCGCGCTGTACGAACATGCCGACCCGCGCCAGGGGTTTCATCCGGACTGGAACACCGCGATCTACAATTTCGGGCGGCGTGAGGTTGAGGCGTTTCTGGTCAACAACGCGCTGTTCTGGGCAGAGGTCTATCATGTTGACGGGTTGCGCGTCGATGCGGTGGCATCGATGCTGTACCGCGATTATTCGCGTGAGGCGGGCGAATGGATCCCCAACGCCGATGGCGGCCGCGAAAACTGGGAAGCGGTGCATTTTCTGCAGGACATGAACCGCGCGGTCTATGGCCGTCATGCCGGTGTCATGACCGTGGCCGAGGAAAGCACGTCATGGCCCGGGGTGTGCCAGCCGGCACACGAAGGCGGGCTGGGTTTCGGGTTCAAATGGAACATGGGCTTCATGCACGACACGCTGAAGTATATGGCGCGCGACCCCGTCCATCGCCGCCACCACCATGACGAGATCACCTTCGGGCTGGTCTATGCCTTTGCCGAAAACTTTGTGCTGCCGCTCAGCCATGATGAGGTGGTGCACGGCAAGGGATCGCTGCTGAACAAGATGAGCGGCGATGACTGGCAGAAATTTGCCACCCTGCGCGCGTATTACGGGCTGATGTGGGGCTATCCGGGCAAAAAACTGCTGTTCATGGGGCAGGAATTTGCACAGGCGCGCGAATGGAGCGAGGCGCGCGAGCTCGATTGGCAGCTGTTGGGCGATCATCGCCATGCCGGCATGCAGGCGTGGGTGCGCGATCTGAACCACGCCTATCGCCGTTGCCCCGCGCTGCATGCGCGCGATTGCGAAGGCGACGGATTTCAATGGCTGGTGGTCGATGATGCGCTGGCCAGCGTGTTTGCGTGGGTACGGCTGGCGCCAGGTGCCAATTCGGTGGCGGTGGTCAGCAATTTCACCCCCACGCTGCACGGCCAGTATCGCCTGCCGCTGCCGATCGACGGGGTGTGGCGCGAAGTGCTGAACAGCGATGCCGCGCATTATGGTGGATCGGGCCAGGGCAACCTGGGCGCGGTCACTGTCAGCGATGGCGCGGCGCTGGTGGTGTTGCCACCACTGGCGACAGTGATGTTTGAATATGCCGGGGCCACCGGCGCGCAAAAATAACCGCGGGGAACAATGGGAGAGGGCACGATGAGGGACAGGACCAAAGGACAACCGCTGGCGCGTGACGCCATGGCCTATGTGCTGGCCGGGGGGCGCGGCAGCCGCTTGCGCGAATTGACCGACAACCGGGCCAAACCGGCGGTCTATTTCGGCGGGGTCAGCCGGATCATCGATTTTGCGCTGTCGAACGCCCTCAATTCGGGCATCCGCCGCATCGGCGTCGCCACCCAGTACAAGGCGCATTCGCTGATCCGCCACATGAACCGGGCGTGGAATTTCATGCGCCCCGAACGCAACGAAAGCTTTGACATTCTGCCCGCATCGCAGCGCGTGTCGGAATTGATGTGGTACGAAGGCACCGCCGACGCGGTGTACCAGAACATCGACATCATCGAGAGCCATGCCCCCAAATACATGGTCATTCTGGCCGGCGACCATATCTACAAAATGGATTACGAATTGATGTTGCAACAGCACGTCAATTCGGGTGCGGACGTTACCATCGGCTGTCTGGTGGTGGAAAAGGCCGAAGCCACCGGGTTTGGCGTGATGGCGGTGGACACCAACAACCAGATCACCGCGTTTGTTGAAAAACCGGCCGATCCGCCGACTATTCCCGGTGATCCCGCGCACAGCCTGGCATCGATGGGCATTTATGTGTTCGAAACCCGGTTCCTGTTTGAACAGTTGCGCCGCGATGCCGCCACGCCCGGATCGACGCGCGATTTCGGCAGCGACCTGATCCCCTATATCGTGAAACACGGCAAGGCAGTCGCGCACCGGTTTACCGACAGCTGCATCCGCGCGGCCGAACAGCTGGGGGAATACTGGCGCGATGTCGGCACGCTGGATGCCTATTTCGAGGCCAATCTCGATCTGACCGACACCGTGCCAAAGCTTAACATGTATGACCGCGAATGGCCGATCTGGACTGACCAGATCGTCGCCGCCCCGGCAAAATTTGTGCACGATCAGGATGGCCGGCGCGGCATGGCGATATCATCACTGATCAGCCAGGATTGCATCGTGTCAGGCGCGCTGGCGCGGCGCAGCCTGCTGTTCACCGGGGTCAAGATGGGATCGTTCAGCCAGGTCGAAGAAGGCGTAATCCTGCCCTATTGCAACATCGGGCGCGGCGCGCGGCTGAAACGGGTGATCCTGGATTCGGGCGTGCGCATCCCCGAAGGGCTGATCGTCGGCGAAGATCCCGAACTGGACGCGCAGCGGTTCCGCCGCACCGAAAGCGGGCTGTGCCTGATCACCAAATCGATGATTCAGAAACTGGCTGACTGACCGGGTCGGACCGGGATCGCAGCGCATGAACAGGCAGACACGATCATGACCATCCATGTGCTGTCGATCGCGTCAGAGGCCGCGCCGCTGGTCAAGACCGGCGGGCTGGCCGATGTGGCAGGCGCATTGCCCGCCGCCGTCGCTGCGCACGACGTGGCAATGACCACGCTGCTGCCAGGCTATCCGGCGGTGCTGGCGGCGGTCAGCGGTGGAAAAGGCAAAGTGAAGCCGATCCACAGCTGGCCATCGCTGCTGGGACAACCGGCGCGGCTGGTGTCGGGCACGATTGGTGGCCATCCGCTGCTGGTGCTGGATGCGCCGACGCTGTTTGCGCGCGACGGCGGGCCTTATGGTGATGCGACCGGGCGCGATTGGGCCGACAATGGCCTGCGCTTTGCCGCATTTGCGCGCGCCGCTGCCGATATTGCCGGCGGCGCGGTGCGCGGGTTACATTTCGACATCGCGCATGCGCATGACTGGCAGGCGGCGTTGGTGCCGGCCTTTCTGCGGTTTGCCCCGCCTGGCGCTGCTCCGCCCCCACCGAGCGTGATGACCATTCACAACATGGCGTTTCAGGGCTTTTTCCCGGCCTCGCTGTTTGCGCAACTGGGCCTGCCGGATGCGGCGTGGTCGATCAATGGCGTTGAATACCATGGCGGGGTCGGATTTTTAAAGGCGGGGCTGGATTCAGCCTGGGCGATCACCACGGTCAGCCCGACTTATGCGCGCGAAATCCGCTCTGCCGAATTTGGCATGGGGCTGGACGGGCTGATCCGCGCACGCGGCCACCAGGTGCACGGCATCGTCAACGGCATCGACACGCGCGAATGGAACCCGGCCACCGATGCGGCGCTGGCCAGCCAGTATACCGCGCGGACGCTCGACCGCCGCACCGCCAACAAGGCCGCGCTTGCCGCGCAGTTCGGGCTGCAACCCGGCCCCGATGCGCTGTTCGTGGTGATCAGCCGGCTGACCTGGCAAAAGGGCATGGACGTGCTGTTGCAGGTGATCGACCAGCTGGTCGGGCTGGGCGCGCGGCTGGCGCTGCTGGGATCGGGGGACAAAGCGCTGGAGGCAGGGTTTGTCGCCGCCGCCGCCCGCCACCCCGGCCGCATCGGCGTGCGCATCGGTTATGACGAGGCGCTGTCGCACCAGTTGCAGGGCGGCGGCGATGCAATTCTGGTGCCCAGCCGGTTCGAACCGTGCGGGCTGACGCAGTTGTATGGCCTGGCCTATGGTTGTGTGCCGGTGGTGGCGCGCACCGGTGGGCTGGCCGATACGGTGATCGATGCCAATCCGGCGGCGCTGGCGGCGGGCGCGGCCACCGGGGTGCAGTTCAACGCAGTCACCCCCGATGCGCTGATCGATGCGATCGCGCGCACGGTGGCGCTGCATGGTGATGCCGCGGCGTGGCGCACGATCCAGCGCGCCGGAATGAAGGCCGATTTTTCGTGGGGACGCAGCGGCAAGGCCTATGCCGACCTGTACAACCATTTGTTGGAGGTCCGATGATCACGACTGTTCCGTCCGCACCGTTTGCCGGGCAAAAGCCGGGCACATCGGGCCTGCGCAAAAAAGTGCGGGTGTTTGCCCAGCCCAATTATGCCGAAAACTTTGTCCAGGCGGTGTTCGATGTTGTCGCCCCGGCGCCCGGCAAGGACGCGCCGGGCACCGCGCTCGTGATTGGCGGCGATGGCCGTTATCACAACCGCACGGTGATCCAGGTGGCCATCCGCATCGCCGCCGCCAATGGCTATGGTCGCGTGCTGGTGGGCCAGGGCGGCATCCTGTCCACCCCGGCGGCTAGCCATGTCATCCGCAAATATGGCGCGAGCGGCGGCCTGATCCTGTCGGCCAGCCACAACCCCGGCGGCCCGGACGAAGATTTCGGCATCAAATACAACATCGCCAATGGCGGACCCGCCCCCGAAGGCGTGACCGATGCGATCTATGCGCGCACCACCACCATCGATCGCTGGCTGACGGTGGAGGCGGCTGATGTCGATCTGGACAGCCCGGGTGACAGCACGGTTGGCGGAATGACTGTCAGCGTGATCGATCCGGTCGCGGATTATGCCGATCTGATGGAAACGCTGTTCGATTTTGCGGCGATCCGCAAGAGCGTCGCCGGGGGCCTGACCATGGCGTTTGACGCCATGCACGCGGTCACCGGGCCCTATGCGACCGAAATCCTTGAACGCCGGCTGGGTTTTCCGGCCGGCACAGTGCGCAATGGCATTCCGCTCGAAGATTTTGGCGGGCACCATCCCGATCCCAACATGGTGCATGCCCACGAATTGTTTGAAACCATGTTCGGCGCCGACGCGCCCGATTTCGGCGCGGCATCGGATGGCGACGGCGACCGCAACCTGATTGTCGGGCGCGGGCGGTTCATCACCCCGTCGGACAGCCTGGCGATGCTGGCCGCCAATGCGCATGTGGCGCCGGGCTATGCCAAGGGGTTGAAAGGCATTGCCCGGTCGATGCCGACCAGCGCCGCTGCCGATCGTGTCGCCGCCGCGCTGGGCGTGCCCGCGTTCGAAACCCCGACCGGGTGGAAATTTTTCGGCAACCTGCTCGATGCCGGGATGGCGACCATCTGCGGAGAGGAAAGCGCCGGCACCGGGTCGGACCATGTGCGCGAAAAGGACGGGCTGTGGGCGGTGCTGCTGTGGCTGAACATTTTGGCGGTGCGCGGCATGAGCGTCGATGCGCTGGCGCGCGAACATTGGGCGACCTATGGCCGCAACTATTATGCGCGGCATGATTACGAAGCTTTGCCGACCGATGTCGCCGACGCGCTGATGGCCGAATTGACCGCCAGCCTCCCCGGTCTGCCTGGCAAAACCGTTGGCGCGCTGACCATCGCACTGGCCGACAGTTTTTCCTACCTCGACCCGGTCGATGGCAGCACCAGCGCCAACCAGGGCCTGCGCGTGTTGTTTGAGGGCGGATCACGCATCGTGTTCCGGCTGTCGGGCACCGGGACCGAAGGGGCAACCTTGCGCGTCTATCTCGAACGCTATGAGCCGAACCATGGCGCGCTCGATCAGGATACCGGCGCGATGCTGGCCGACCTGATCGCGGCTGCTGACGCGATTGCCGGGATTGTTCGCCACACCGGCCGCCTGCAGCCCAGCGTCATCACGTGACCGCCGTTCCCGGACCGGATTCGACCCGGTTCAGGGTGCGTGCCCCGCGCGCCACGGCGGTGTGGCTGTGCCTGTTTCCCTTCGGCCAGGAAGCCCGCCTGCCGATGGCACGTGACGGTGATGACTGGGTGCTGGATGTGCCGGGCGACCTGTCGGGCCACGCTTATGGTTTTCGTGCGGATGGCACCTGGGCACCCGAAGCGGGGCTGTGGTTCGATCCGGCCAAATTGCTGGTCGATCCACATGCGGTGGAACTCGATCGGCCGTTCCACCAAGACCCGACGCTGGCGACCTATGGCGCAGACACGGCCACGCTGGTGCCGCGCGCGATCGTGCAGGCCGGGTTGCCGGATATCCCCCCTGCCCCGCCCGTGTTTGCGCCCGGCGGGCTGATCTATGAAGTCAATGTGCGCGGCTTTACCATGGCGCATCCCGCTGTGCCCGTGGCGCAGCGCGGCACCGTGGCGGCGCTCGCGCATCCGGCGGTGATCGCGCATTTGCAAAAGCTGCGCGTGGTGGCGGTCGAACTGATGCCGATCGTCGCGTGGATCGATGAACGCCACTTGCCCGCGCTGGGGCTTAGCAATGCCTGGGGCTATAACCCGGTGGTGCCGATGGCGCTGGAACCGCGGTTGTGCCCCGGCGGGGTGGCCGAACTGGCCGCGACAGTCGCCACGCTGCGCGCCGCCGGGATCGGCGTGATCCTGGATCTGGTGTTCAACCATACCGGCGAAAGCGATGTGCACGGTGGTGTTTTGGCCCTGCGCGGGCTGGACAACGCAGCCTATGCGCACGCGGCTGACGGCACGCTGATCAACGACACCGGTTGCGGCAACACGCTCGATTTTGCACAACCGGCGCTGCGCGCGCTGGTGCTGGATACCTTGCGCCATTTCGTGCGCCATGCCGGGGTGGATGGTTTCCGGTTCGATCTGGCGCCGGTGATGGCGCGCGGGCCGGGGTTTGCCGCCGATGCGCCGATCTTTGCCGATATCGCGGCCGATCCGTGGCTGGCCGACCGCGTGATGATTGCCGAGCCGTGGGATATCGGCCCGGGCGGATACCAGCTGGGCCGGTTTCCACCCGATTGGCTGGAATGGAACGACCGCTGGCGCGATGATGTGCGCCGGTTCTGGCGCGGGGACAGCTGGGTCGGCCTGCTGGCCACGCGCATGGCCGGTTCATCCGATATTTTCAGGTCCCATGCCGATACGGCGTGCCGGTCGGTAAACTTTCTGGCCGCGCACGATGGTTTTACGCTGGCCGATCTGCTGGCCTATGACCATCGCCACAACCACGCCAATGGCGAAGACAACCGCGATGGCCACGGCGAAAATTTCAGCTGGAACAACGGTTGCGAAGGGCCAAGCGACGATCCCGCGGTCACCGCGCGCCGCGCCGCCTTTGCCCGCGCGATGCTGGGCACGCTGTTTGCATCGACCGGCACGATCATGCTGACCGCTGGCGATGAATGCGGGCGCACGCAATATGGCAACAACAACGCCTATGCGCAGGACAACACGGTCACCTGGTTTGACTGGGCCGGGCGCGATGTGGCGCTGGAGGACCATGTGGCGGCGCTGGCGGCCTGGCGCGGCGCAGATCACCCCGCACGCACGCATTTTCCCGATGATGGCACCTGGTTGACGATCGATAGTGTGCCAATGACCGCCGCCACCTGGGACGATCCGGCGACCACCGGCGTGGCCTGGCGCGCGCGCGATGGCGCCGGTTATGCCATCAACCGCGCACAAATCGCGGTCACGCTGTTCGGCGCCGTGAAAAAATCGGGATGGGAAGCGCAACGCACTTAATAAAAAGCCCTCCCCCTCAGGGGGAGGGTTGGGTGGGGGTGTCCGGCGCCCGTGTTTTGAGCGTCATGGCGGATGTCGGACACCCCTCCCCAACCCCTCCCCTGAGGGGAGGGGCTCAGTGAACCCCGTTTGTTTTCACTTCAGCGCGGCGCACCCCACTGGAACAGCGGCGCACCCACGCTGATCGCCGCCGGGGTGTCACCGGTGTCGGGCATCACGCCGGGCGGCACCGATGCGGGTGACAGCTGGCGCAACTGGTCCAGCCCGAATGCCCATTCGCCCACCGCCGACCGGGTGTTGATATGGCCGACCGCGCCGGCATCGACCAGCCGTGCGCCCCACCGCTGCGCCAGGCGGCGGCCCTGCGCGATCGACAGCCAGCTGTCATCACGGCTGGTCACCACCGTGGCCGGAAACGGCAGTGGCGATGGCGGCAATGGCGCAAACCGGGTCAGGCGGCGGTCGGCCGGATTTTCCTCCACATCGGGCGGCGCCACCAGCAACGCGCCGATCACCGGGCAGGGTTCGGGCTTGCGCACATGGGCGTTGAACGCCGCTTCGTATTCGGCCCACCACGCCACCACGTGGCAGCCCAGCGAATGCGCCACCAGCACCACCGGCCGGTCCGACCGGCCGATCGCCAGCGCCAGCTTGCTGACCCAGGTGTTGCGATGCGGATCGTCCCAGCAGCCCAGATCGACCCGCCGCGCGCGCGGCAGCCGTGCCTCCCACAAAGTCTGCCAGTGCCCCGGCCCGCTGTTGTTGAGGCCGGGTATGATCAGCACATCGGGCTGCACCACCGTGCTGACGCTTGCAGTATCGTCGCTGTTCAGGTTCACCATGTCACCCGTCCTCGTTGGATAAAGCGTGGCCGGCGAATCGTGCGCCGGCCGGGCACCCCATGACGGTATCTCAAGCGCAAGCATAGACAATGCCCATGCGCCAGAACGCCGTTGCCAGACGCCCAATCGTTAACACCCTGCTGACGCACGCGCAGGTGGATTTCCGTTGCAATGTGCCATGCCATGCGACAGTCGCAGGCATGGAACCCATGCCATGACCAACTCCGCCCCTTTTCCGTCGCCTGCGCCCCTGCCGGCAAAGCGCCTGCTGGTATCGATCCATGACGTATCGCCGCGTTCGGAAAGCGCGGTCGATGCGCTGGCCGAACGGATCACCGCGCTCATCGGCGGCCCTCGGTTTGCCATGCTGGTCATCCCCGACCATTGGCACACGGCACCGATCGCGGGGAATGCCGCGTTCCACGCCCGGCTGCGGCAATGGGCGGACCAGGGCATCGAAATGTTTCTGCACGGCTGGTGCCACCGCGATGAAACCCCGGCGCGCGGGGCACTCGCCGGGTTCAAGGGCAAGCACATGACCGCGGGCGAAGGCGAATTCCTCAACCTGTCGCAGGCAGAGGCGACGCGCCGCATGCGCGATGGCAAAGCGCTGCTGGAGGATATCCTGGGCGCGCCAGTCGCCGGTTTTATCGCCCCGGCCTGGCTGTATGGTCCGGGAGCGCTGGCGGCACTGGACGACATCGGCTTTGCCATGGCCGAAGACCACCTGAAAGTGTGGACGCCGGGATCGCGCAAAGTGGTCGCGCGTGGCCCGGTGGTGACCTGGGCCAGCCGCAGCCCGGGACGGATTCGGTCCTCCACCGCGTTTGCCGCACTGGCGCGCGTGGCCCTGCCCGTGCTGCCCACACTGCGGCTGGCGGTGCACCCCGGCGATGTGACCGTGCCCGGGCTGCTGGCATCGATCGATGCCACGCTGGCGCGGTTTGCCACCACCCACCGCGCAGGCCGCTATGACGGATTGATCGCTTGACCGCTGGCCGCCGGCGGCCAGCGGGGCCGGGCGCGCACCGATGGGGTGGACCGCGCACAATTGCTGGACCCGCGGCGTTTACCTGCCTAAACGCGTGCGCAGGGTCATCACACCCTTCATCGCCGGCGCGGGGGGGCTCGCGGGCAAGGCAGACGGAGCAACACAAGCCGATGACCATTGGTGTCAGCACCGCAACGGGGATCGCAGATGATCCGCGGGCGACCCGGGCCGCAGCGCGCGGATGCCAGGCATGACCGAGCCTGGGCTTACAGAGCCTGCACTGGCCGAAACCGTGCCCGCCGCGCTGCCCCAGACCAATGCGACCAGCGGCTGGCGGCGGCTGGGCGGGTTTGTCGGTCCGGCGATTTCGCTGGCCATTCTGGGCGCCGCACTGTGGCAGGTGCATGCGCTCGACTGGAACCGGCGGATCGTGATCCCGACTTCGCCGCTGATCTGGCTGGTGCTGATCGTCAATTACCTCAGCGGGCCGCTGGGCGACTGGGTGATTTTTCGCCGGCTGTGGAAAATCCCGGTCGAGGGCATCTTTCCGCTGGTCAAAAAGATGATCGGCAACCAGCTTTTGCTGAGCTACGTGGGTGAAGTCTATTTCTATGACTGGGCCCGTCGCCATGTCAAAATCGATGGTTCACCGTTTGGCGCGGTAAAGGATGTGGCGATCCTGTCGGCGATGGCCGGCTATGTCATGACGCTGATCATGCTGGTGGTCGCGTGGCCCTATTTCAATCACTATGCCTTTGGCTTCAACAAGCGCGAGCTGTATGGTTCGATCGCGGTCATGCTGTTGATCGGGCTCGCCATCACGTTTTTCCGCAACCGCCTGCTCAGCCTGCCGCGCGCCGATCTGCTGTTTGTGCTGGCGGTGCATATGGTGCGGCTGACCATCAACACTGTGCTGACCGCGGTGCTGTGGGCGCTGATGCTGCCGGCGGTGCCACTGTCATCGTGGCTGATGCTGTCGACCGGGCGGCTGCTGGTCACGCGCCTGCCGCTGATCCCCAACCAGGAAATCGCCTTTGCCGGGGCGCTGGCGCTGCTGGGTGGCCCGGTCAACCAGACCTATCAGATGATCACGGTTATTGCCCTGTTCATCACCGCTATCCATATTGTCGTGTTCGTAGCAATGTTGCTGCTCGATCTCGTGCAAAGGGAACGCAACGCATGATCCGTCAGGTGCTGGTGGCAGCCGCACTGCCGCTGATGACCGCGGCCTTCATCCCGTCCAGCCCCGACCTGGGCAAGGCCGAGGCGCAATGCCGGCCGGGCGAAAGTGGCCCCGCGCTGATGGTCGAAGTCGCCGGGATGAAGGACCATACCGGCAGCCTGAAGGTCGAGGTCTATCCCGCGGCCGAGGGTGATTTTCTGGCCGATGACAACGTGCTGATCATGGCCGGCAAGACCTTTCGCCGCAGCGAGGTCGCGGTGCCGGCCGATCGCCCGCCGCATCTGTGCGTGCGCGTGCCCGGCCCCGGCCGTTATGCGGTGATGGTGCTGCACGACCGCGATTCCAACCACCGCTTCAACTGGCAACATGACGGCGTGGGTTTCTCCGCCAATCCCAAACTGGGCTGGTCAAAACCAAAGGCCGCCAGCGTCGGCGTTACCGCCGGCGCCGGGATCACCCCGTTGCGGATTGTCATGAATTACCGTAACGGCGTGTTCTCGATCGGGCCGATTGGATAAGGTGCGGCCAGCGCGTCGCACCCGTCTGATCAGGGTGTCGGCCGAACGCACGACACCACGCAAAGGTTGCCAATTCACCGATGAAACTGGTCGACGTCTGTGCCTTCTATGCGCCCAAGGGCGGCGGTGTGCGCACGTATGTCGATCGCAAGCTGAAGGCCGGCGCCGCGCTGGGCCACGAAGTGGTGGTGATCGCCCCCGGTGTGCGCGACGAGATTGAGCCGCGTGGGGACAATGCGCGGATCATCTGGCTGAAATCGACGGTGTTTCCGCTTGATTTTAATTACCGCTATTTCAGCGATGTGGCCGCGTTGTACGCCACGCTCGATGCGGAAAAGCCCGATTTTGTCGAAGCGTCATCGCCCTGGCGCAGCGCCAGCATCATTGCCGACTGGCCGGGCAAGGCCCCGCGCGCGTTGATCATGCATGCCGATCCGCTGTCCGCCTATGCCTATCGCTGGTTCGATCCGGTCGCCACGCGCGACACCATCAATGGCCTGTTCAACCGCTATTGGCGCCATCTGCGGCGGCTGGATGCGGCCTTTGACCTGATCGTTTCGGCCAGCCCCGGGCTGTCGGCGCGGTTGGCCGGCGGCGGGCTGAAACATGTGGTGACCAACCCGATGGGGGTCGATCCCGGGGTGTTTTCGCCCACCTTGCGCGATCCTGCGCTGCGCAAGGGGCTGCTCGATCTGTGCGAATTGCCGGAAAGCGCGACGCTGCTGATCGGCGTCGGGCGGTTCGCACCGGAAAAACGCTGGCCGATGCTGATCGATGCGGTCACCGCGGCGGGCAACCGCAATCCGGTCGGGCTGGTGCTGGTCGGCCAGGGCCGTGACCTGAAAACCATCGAGCGGCGGATTGGCGGCAACCCGCATGTGCGCATTCTGGCGCCGATTACCGACCGGGCCGAACTGGCACGGGTGATCGCCAGCGCCGATGCGCTGCTGCACGGGTGCGAAGCCGAAACGTTCTGCATGGTCGCGGCCGAGGCACGCGCCAGCGGGCTGCCGCTGATCGTGCCGGATGAAGGCGGCGCGGCCGACCAGGCGCGCGCCTGCGATGGCTGGATCTACAAATCCGCCGATGCCGCCGCCGCGGCCGAGGCGATCGGCGAATATTGCACCGGGCGTGAAGCAGGCGTGGCCGGGCCCAGCGCCCACATCCCAAGCCCACGCACGATGGATGACCATTTCCGCGAACTGTTCGGCACTTATGAGGCGCTGATCGCCCCCAGTGCCCGCGCCGCGTAACCGTTGCGGCCCCTGCCGATTCTTGCTGCATTGCAGTATCGGCGCCACCCTGCCCATGCGCAATTGCCGGGGTATCCAACGTTTTACAGCGCACAGGCAACGCTTCATCGCAAGGATGCCCTGCACCGCGATCCTTGGTGTTAGCCACAAGCGGTAAGGTTGGGCAGCGTCCGACTTCGCGATCCCGGTGCGGGCATGGCGAAGCGATGGGGCACCAACGGGTCGATAGCTGCGGGGTTTTTTCACGATGATGTCCGGCCGGCGCCGGTTCCTGGGCACGATTGCCGGAACCGTAGCCTCCGTCCTGTTGCCGCGCGGCGCATCCGCAGCGGTCTTGCCCGGGGTGACCGAATGGTCGCCCTGGGGCGTGGTGCCGACCGAATCGCTGATTACCGAACCCGCCCCGACCGACCAGGTAGCGGCGCTGTTGCCGCGCGCGATCGCCGCGCTCGATACGCATGGCGCGCGGCTGACTGATCGCACCGTGCTGGGTCTGGTCGATTTTTCGGTCCCGTCGCGCATTCCCCGGCTGCATATCGTCGATGTGGCAGCCGGGCGCGTGGTATCCAGCCACCTGGTGGCCCATGGCAAGGGATCAGACCCGGCCAACAGCGGCTGGGCCGAACGCTTTTCCAACCGGCTGGGTTCCGAAGCGTCATCCAATGGCAGCTTCATGATTGGCGAAACCTATTTCGGCAAACATGGCCGGTCGCGCCGGGTGATCGGGCTGGACAGCGAAAACGACCAGGCCGAAGTGCGCGGCATCGTCATCCACGCTGCCAGCTATGTCGACCCCGGCTTTGCCAGCCAATATGGCCGGATCGGGCGCAGCCAGGGGTGTTTTGCGGTCGGTTCGGGCGAAATCGACACCGTGCTCGATCTGCTGGGCCCGGGGCGGCTACTGTTCGCCACGCGCTGATCCGCACGCCTGCTTTGCGGTGATCCCTGCCTGACGGGTCGCGTGATCCACCCCCCACAAATATGTCAATTTGTCGCAGGCCGTTGGTGCCCGCCAAAAAGATGTGGATTGCCGCCGGTTCGCCGCCTAATGCCCCGCTACAGATTGCGAACGCAGCACGGGCGGGGCAATATCCGTTTGCATATGAAGGCCTGACTTTGCGCCGATCATTCTCTTATGCGGGGCTGCCAGCGGCACGCCGGGCGATTCCGGCGTGGTGCGCCGTGCTTGGCCCGGTGCTGCTGGCCGGCTGTAGCAGCCAGCCGCCACCGCCACCCCCGCCGCCCATGGTCGGGGTGATCACCGTGCAGGCCAGCGCGGTGCCGGTGATGACCGAATTGACCGGGCGCACGCAGGCCTCTGAAACCGCCGAAGTGCGCCCGCAGGCCACCGGGATCGTGACCGACCGGCTGTTTGCCGAAGGCAGCGCCGTGCGCAAGGGTCAGCCGCTGTACCAGATCGACGCGCGCGTCTATGCCGCCACCCATGCGCAGGCGCGCGCTGCGCTGGCCAATGCCGAAGCGGTGGTAGAAGCAAACCGGTTAAAGGCCGAACGCTATCGCACGCTGGCCGCCAGTGGCGGGATCAGCCGGCAGGACGCCGCCGATGCCGATGCCGCCTGGCAACAATCGCGCGCGAACGTCGCTTCTGCCCGTGCGGCGCTCGATCTGACGCGGGTCAATCTGGGCTTTACCCGGATCGTGGCGCCGATTTCGGGGCGCATCGGCCAGTCCGCCGTAACGCGCGGCGCACTGGTGACCGCCGATCAGCCGATGGCACTGGCCAAGATCCAGCGGCTCGATCCGATCTGGGTGAACATTCAGCAGTCGAGCGCCGATTTCATCGCGCTGCGCCATGCGCTTGAATCGGGCCAGTTGGGCAGCACCGGCAGCACACCGGTGCGCATCGTGCTGGCCGACGGCAGCGCCTGGGCCAGCCCGGGCCGGCTCGATTTTGCCGATATCGATGTCAATGAACAGACCGGAACGGTCACCCTGCGCGTGATCGTGCCCAACCCGCACGGCGATCTGCTGCCCGGCCTGTTTGTAAAGGCGCAAACCGCGCAGGGCGTGGTGCAGAATGGCATGCTGATCCCGCAGGCCGCGGTCAGCCGCGATGCGCGCGGCAATCCGATGGTGCTGGTGGTCGGCAAGGGCGATGTGATCGAAACCCGCAGCGTAACCACATCCACCACGTTTGGCGCCAACTGGCTGGTGACCGGGGGTCTGCGCCCGGGTGAACGCGTGGTGGTCGAAGGCCATCTGGCGGCGCGGGCCGGCACCCATGTCCGGGTCAACCCGGCGACACTGACGACCGCCAACACCACCGCTCCCAACACCAAGACCGGCGGGTAAACCCCGCGATGCTCAGCCGCTATTTTGTCGATCGGCCGATATTTGCCTGGGTGCTGGCGATCCTGGTGATGATCGCCGGTGGTATTGCGATCACCACCATGGGGGTCGAACAGTTCCCCGACATTGCCCCGCCAACGATCTCGGTCAGCGCATCCTATCCCGGCGCGGATGCGCACACGGTGGAAAACACCGTCACCCAGATCCTGGAACAGCAGTTGAAAGGCGTGGACGGGCTGATCTATTTCACCTCGACCAGCAGCAATGGCCAGGCACAGATCACCGCGACCTTCAACAAGGGCGTGAATCCCGATACCGCGCAAGTGCAGGTGCAAAACGTGCTGGCCAAAGCGACCAGCCGGCTGCCTGCGCAAGTACAATCGCAAGGGTTGCAGATCAACAAGGCGCAGTCCGATCTGCTGATGATGGTTTCGCTCTATGATGTCAGCGGCAAAAGCAGCAATGCCGATGTCTCCGACTATATGTCAACGCGCATTGCCGATGCGGTTTCGCGCATCAACGGCGTGGGTTCGGCGGATTCGTTCGGCACGCAATATGCCATGCGGATCTGGCTTGATCCGGTGCGACTGGCGTCGGTCAGGTTGATGCCGCAGGATGTGATCCGCGCGCTCAATGCCCAGAATGCGCAGATTTCCGCTGGTGAAGTCGGCATGCTGCCCTCCCCCGACACGCAGCGGCTGAACGCCACGATCACCTCGCGGTCACGGCTCACCACGGTTGACCAGTTCAACGCCGTGGTTCTGAAAACGCAGGTCGATGGATCGCGCGTGCTGCTGAAAGATGTCGCGCGGGTTGAACTGGGGCAGGAAAACTACACGTCGCTCAACACGCTGGATGGCCACCCGGCGACAGGCCTGGGGATCAGCCTGGCGTCAGGCGCCAATGCCATGACCACCGCGCTGGCGGTGAAGCAGAAGATTGCCGATCTGACCCGCGATATGCCGCCGGGCTACAGCATCACCTATCCGCGCGACAACAGCGTGTTCGTGCGGGTTTCGATCGTGGAAGTGGTGTGGACGCTGTTTGAGGCGATCGCGCTGGTGGTGATCGTGATGTACGTGTTCCTGCAAAACTGGCGTGCAACGCTGATCCCGGCGATCGCGGTGCCGGTGGTGCTGCTGGGCACGATGGGCATTCTGGCGGCGGTCGGCTATTCAATCAACACATTGACAATGTTCGGGCTGGTGCTGGCGATCGGGCTGCTGGTGGATGACGCCATCGTCGTGGTCGAAAATGTCGAACGCGTGATGCGCGAAGACCGGCTGAACGCGCGCGACGCAACGATCCGGTCGATGACCGAAATCACCCCGGCGCTGGTCGGGATTTCACTGGTGCTGGCGGCGGTGTTTGTGCCGATGGCGTTCTTTGGCGGATCGACCGGCACGATCTATCGCCAGTTTTCGATCACCATCGTTTCGGCGATGGGGCTGTCGGTGCTGGTCGCGCTGATCCTCACCCCGGCGCTGGCGGCAACGCTCTTGCATGACGGCGATGGCGACATCGGCCATGATGCCCGCCCCGGCAGCCTGTTTGCGCGTTTCAACCATGGCTATGACCGGCTGAGCAACGGATTTCAGGCGCGGCTGGAACGCTTTGTCCAGCGGCCGCTGCCATGGCTGGCGGTGTTTGCGGGCATCGCGGCGATCAGCCTGGTGCTGGAAACACAGTTGCAGACCGGGTTTCTGCCCGAAGAAGACCAGGGCAATATCAGCTTTGCGATGACCCTGCCCGCCGGCGCAACGATCAACCAGACACGCATCTTTGCCGAAGGCGTGACCAACTGGATTCAGCAGACCGAATCCGCGAATGTCGAACACATCTTTCTGGGCATGGGCCGCAACCAGGCCGCCGGCAGCGCGCAAAACGTTGCGCAAGGCTGGATGAAATTGCGCCCGTGGGCCGATCGCAAGGGCTATGACCATAGCTCTGCCGCGATCGTCGCCCGGCTCAACAAGCATTTCCGCACGTTGTATCAGGGGCAGGCGGTGGCGTTGACACCACCGGCGGTGCGCGGGCTGGGCACATCGGCCGGGTTTGAAATGTGGCTGCAGGACAGCGGCGGCCAAGGCACGGCGGCGCTGAACCAGGCGCGCAAGGATCTGATGGCACAGGCCATGGCCGATCCGAAACTGGCGCAGATCCGCTTTGGCGGGCTGGAAGACACACCGCAGTTGCAGGTGGACATGAACGATGCCGCGATCACCGCGATGCAGGTCAGCCCCGATGACGTCAATGCCACGCTGTCGACCGCGTGGGGCGGCAGCTATGTTGGCGATTTCCTCGATCGCGGGCGGGTGAAGCGAGTCTATGTGCAGGGTGATACCGCCTTTCGCATGACGCCAGAGGCGATCGGGCAGTGGTTTGTGCGCGGCGCCAATGGCGACATGGTGCCGTTTTCCACGCTGGCACAGACCCGCTGGACCTCCGGATCAAACCAGTTGCGCCGTTTCAATGGCTTGCCCGCGCAACAAGTGGTGGGCACCGGTGGCCCCGGCATCAGTTCGGGCGCATCGATGGCCGAAGTGACCCGGCTGGCCGGTCAGATCGGCGGCGGTTATACCGTCGCCTGGGCCGGCATGTCGTATCAACAGCAAGTCGCCGCCGATCAGGCGCCGGCGCTGTTTGCGGCATCGATCCTGTTCATTTTCCTGTGCCTTGCGGCCTTGTATGAAAGCTGGTCGGTGCCGGTTTCGGTGATGCTGGTGATCCCGCTGGGGATTATCGGCGCGGTCACCGCGGCCACGGTGCGCGGATTGTCCAACGACATCTTTTTCCAGGTCGCCTTGCTCACCACGATCGGGCTGTCGGCAAAAAACGCCATCCTGATCGTCGAATTTGCCGAATCTGCGCTTGGTCGCGGGCTGACCCCGCTCGATGCCGCGCTGGGGGCGGTGCGGCTGCGTTTTCGCCCAATCGTGATGACCAGCGTGGCGTTCATTGCAGGGGTTGTTCCGCTGGTTCTTGCCAGCGGAGCCGGCGCCAACGGGCGTCAGGCGATCGGCACAACCGTGCTGGGCGGGATGATTTCGGCCACAGTGCTGGCGGTGTTCTTCGTCCCGCTGTTCTTCATTGTCGTCAAAAACCGCTTTGCCCGCAAAATGACCGTGACACCGGTGGCAACCGCATGACCCGGCGCGCGATCACGCTGGCCATGACGGCGCTCGCGGCCGGCGGGTGCAGCATGGCCCCCACCTATCACCGCCCCGCCGCGCCGGTGGCGGCGACCTTGCCGCAGGGCCCGTCCTATCCGGCGCTGACCGAGGGCGATGGCGCGATCGATGCCATCGGCTGGCACGCATTTTTCCCCGACCCCCGGTTGCAACGCGTGATCGCCACCGCATTGGCCAGCAACCGCGATCTGCGCGCGGGTATCGCCAATGTCGAGGTCGCACGCGCGCAATACCATGTGGCGCGCGCCGCCCAGTTGCCCACGATCAACGCCGTGCCATCGGCCAGCCGCTATCATGGGTCGGTCAGCGCCAATGGCTATACCAGCGGCTACAACAATTCGGGCAACACGACCGAGGCGTTCGGCATTTCCAGCGGGTTTGCCGCGTTCGAAATCGACCTGTGGGGCCGCGTCCGCAGCCAGAGCCGCGCCGCGATCGAAGCCTGGCTGGCCAGCGACGAAGGCCACAAGGCGGCACAGACCGCGCTGGTGGCCGAGGTCGCCACCGCCTGGGCCACCGTCGGCGCGCGCGCCGATGCGCTGGCCGTGGCGCGCGATACCCTGGCCAGCCGGCAACAATCGCTCGATCTGGCACGGGCGCGCGAAACCCAGGGCGTGGGCACCGGGCTGGCGGTGGCGCAGGCCGAATTGCTGATGCAGACCGCGCAATCGGATCTGGCCGCCTATACCACCGCACTGGCGCAGGCGCGCAACGCGCTGCAATTGCTGGCGGGTGCAGAACTGCCGGCGGCGGATGTGCCGACCACGCTGGATGACGATGCAGTGCTGCACAGCCTGCCGGTCGGGACGCCGTCTGCGGTGTTGTTGCGGCGGCCCGATGTGCTGGCGGCGGAACACCAGTTGCAGGCCGCCAATGCCAGCATTGGCGCGGCGCGCGCCGCGCTGTTCCCAACCATTTCACTCACCAGTCTGGTCGGGCTGGCCAGCGGATCGCTCAGCGGGCTGTTCGATCAGGGTGGCACGTTCAATTATGGCATAGGCGGCAGCGCAACGCAGACGCTGTTCGATGGCGGGGCAAAGGCGGGCAACCTGGCCGCCGCACGCGCGCGCCACGATGCGGCGGTGGCACAGTATGAAAAGGCCGTGCAAAGTGCGTTCAGCGATGTTGCCAATGCGCTGGCGCGGCGCGGCACCATCGATGCGCAGCTGGCCGCACAGAACGCATCGGTCACCAGCGCGCAGCGTGCCGCCACGCTGACCCGCGCGCGCTATGACAACGGGGTGGATACCAGCCTGGCCGCGCTCGATGCCGAACGCACGGTCTATGCCGCACGCCAGTCGCTGGTGGCGACCCGGCTGGAACGGGTGACCAACATGGTCACGCTCTATGCCGTGCTGGGCGGCGGGCTGAAACCGTAAGCATGACCGAACTGGCCATCCGCCTGGCGCGCGCCGCGTTCAACCGGGCGCTGGCCGCGGGTGACCTGGCCGCGATCCCCGCGATCCTGGCGCCCGATGCAATCCTGATCGCCGGCACCGACAGCGCGCTGATCAGTGGCCGCAAGGCGCAATTGCAGGCGTGGAAGCGTGAATTTGCCGCGCCCGACCGCACCATCTATGTGCGTACACCCGGCACCGTGGCCGTGTCCACCGTCGCACCGATCGCGCTGGAACAAGGCACCTGGCACGGGACAGCGGCGAACAGCGGTCAACTGTTTGCCAGCGGCACCTACAGCGCAAAATGGCGCTGCATCGCGTCGCAATGGGTGATCGAGGGTGAGCTGTTCCTGACACTGGCGTGATGCTGGCCTGACGCCAGGCGCGCGCAATCAGGCAGGGTTTGCGTCCTCAGCCTCCAGGCGCACCACCAGCGCCGCGATCTCGTCGGGGTTGAGCAGCCAGGTCCGGGTCTTGCGCCCTTCACGAAACACCGGCCGGGTCAGCAGGATGCGCGCCTGTTCTTTGGCCGACGCCTTGAAAATCGCAAAATGACTGACGCAGTCGCGCACGGTGCCGATAATCGGCGTCTTGCCGTCGAGGTCGATCAGGGTCGCGGGCTGGTCAAAGGGGATGTCTTTCATGGCTGAAACCTAGCGCAAGCGGGACCGGGCGCATACCCCCTGCACGCGCGGGCATCGCCGCATGGTGCAGGCAGATTTTCGTGGCCCGCCATGCCTGCCGGCCCTATATTCCGTCACGACGCTGACAATCACCGGGGAAACAGGGCATGACCTTTACATTGTACGACGCAACGATCCCGACCTATTTGCAGATTCTGGGGGCAGTGTCCGGTCTGGTGGCCAAGGCGGAAGCGTTTTGTGCCGAACATGCGCTGGAGCCCGATGCGCTGCTGCAGGCGCGGCTGACGGACGACATGCTGCCGTTTGCCTATCAGGTGAAATCGGTGGCGGTGCATTCGATCGGCGCGATCGAAGGCGTGCGCCGGGGCGTGTTTTCGCCCGACATGACCCCGCCACCCGCCACTTTTGCTGGCCTGGCCGCGGCCCTGGATGCGGCGAGCGCAGCCTTGCAGGCGATCGACCCCGACGAAGTGAATGGCTTTATCGGCGGCGCGATGCGCTTTGAAATTGGCACCGCCTATCGCCTGGATTTCACGGCCGAGGCGTTTCTGCTGTCGTTTTCGCAGCCCAATTTCCATTTTCACGCGGCCACCGCCTATGACATCCTGCGCATGAAGGGCGTCAAGATCGGCAAGCGCGATTACCTGGGGGCCATGCGCAAGCTGGACTGAACGCGCAAGCTGGATTGAACGCGCAGGCTGGACTGAACGCGCAGCGCCGCGGCGGTTGCTATCGCGCCCGCCGCCGATATGCTGTGGCGACATGACCCAAAGGACAGTCCCATGCGCCCACATGCCCTGATGACCGGTTGTTCGCTGATTGCCGCCGCGCTGGCAGCGCCGGCCTTCGCCGATCCGGTGCGGGTCGATCCCGCGCCAAAGCCGGTGGTATCGGCGCTGGCGGCGATCGCCGAGGCCGATCTGCGCGCCGATCTGACCTTTCTGACCGCCGACGGCTTGCGCGGGCGGATGTCGCTGGAACCGGGCGACGATGCGGCCATTGCCTGGGTCGCATCGGAGTTTGCAAAGGCCGGGCTGCAACCGGCGGCCACCGACGCCGACGGGCACCCCGGCTATCTGCAGGCGGTGCCGCTGGTGGAATATGCGCCCGACACCCAAACCAGCTATATCGCATTGGGCGACGCGCGGTTTGCCCAGCCTGCCTATACCGGGGGCTATCGCGATGATGTGGACATGACCGCGCCGCTGGTGTTTGCCGGGTACGGCGTGACTGTACCGGGCCTGGGTTATGACGATTACCGCGGGATCGATGCGCGCGGGGCCATCGCGCTGGTGTTTGACCATGAACCGCAGGAGGATGATCCCGCATCGCGGTTCAACGGCGCGGGCAACACGCGCCACGCCACCGCGCGGGTAAAGGCGCTGAACGCCGAGGCGCACGGCGCGCTGGCGGTGATCATCCTGCCCGAACCCAACCGCAAACATCCCTCCAACGCCGAACGGTCAAAACGCATCGGCGGCAGCGTGACGCGCGTGCCCGCGCTGCCGGTGCAGGCGCGCGCCGATGATGAACTGCATATCCCGGTGCTGACGCTGACCGACCCGGTGACAAAGGCAATATTTGCCGCTGCCGGCGCCGATGCCGGCGCATTGCAGGCGGCGATCGACCGCGATCTGGCGCCGCATGGCGCGCGCCTGCACACCGCGCCGCTGCATATCCACCTGGAAAACGCAGAGCGCAGCCGCGGCGTGACCTATAACATTGCGGGCGTGCTGCCGGGGTCAGACCCGGCGCTGGCGGGCGAAACGCTGATCGTGTCGGGCCATCATGACCATGACGGTTCGTCGGGCGATGGCGATCACATCTGGCACGGCGCCGATGACAACGCATCGGGCACAGTCGGGGTGGTGGCGCTGGCGCACGCCTTTGCTCACATGCCGGTGCGGCCCAAACGGTCGATCCTGTTCACGGTGTTTGCGGCAGAGGAACGCGGGCTGCTGGGCGCCTATGCCATGGCCGCGCATCCGCTGCGGCCGCTGGCGACCACGCGCGCGATGATCAATTTCGACATGATCGGCCGCAACGAAACCCCCAGCGCGCAAACCGACGGGCTGATTACCATCCCGGCCGACACCACCAACCGGCTCAACCTGATCGGCGCACCCTATAGCCCCGATCTGAACGCCGCGATCGTCGCCGCCAATCGGGGCATTGGCCTCGATCTCGACAGCCGGTTTGACCGTGACAACGTGCTGAACGTGTTTTTCCGGTCGGACCAGTTTCCGTTCGTACTGCACGATATTCCGGCGTTCTGGTTTTTCACCGGGTTCCACCCCGATTACCACCACGAATCCGACACCGCCGACAAGATCAATTATGCCAAAATGGCGCGCATCCTGCGGCTGAGCGGCACCACGCTGTGGGCGCTGGGCAACAGCGCAACGGTTCCGGCGTTCGTGCCCGACCCGGCCGGGCACGCGCCCACGCCGTGATCAATCCAGCATGGCGCGGATGCGTTTGCTCAGCGCATCGATCCGCTCGGCTGCCTCGCTGAATGTTTTGACGTCGGCACGGTTGTTGTTGCCGCGCGCCTCCTTGGCGGATTCGACATAGCCTTCCATATCGGCATCGAGCGCGTCGAGCACGATTTCGGCTTCGTCTTCGGTCAGGGTCAGTTTGATCGATTTGGTCACGGGGTCGGTGCCTTTGCGTGGGTTGGATTGCCAGCCCCATAGAACGTGGCCGCCAAAAGGGTAGCCGGTTTTTGCAACACAGGATGCCTGGTCGCGCCAAATGCCATGGTCTGCAAGGCGCTTGACCTGCGCAAACCCGGCGTGAATGTTCCCGCCCGACAACAATCGGGAAACGATCATGGCGCAAAGCATGACGGTGGGTGAGGATAGCGGGATTACCGGGGCGACCACTGCGCCTGCGGCGCGGCGCGGGCTCTCCCCATGGCTGGTGGCGATGCTGGCGCTGGCGATGTTCATCAATTTTGCCGATCGGGGCAGCCTGGCGGTTGCCGCGCCGCTGCTGGGGCGGCAACTGGCGATCGGTCCGGCGGCGATGGGCATATTGCTGTCGTCGTTTTTCTGGACCTATTCACTGGCGCAACCGCTGGCCGGCATGGTGGCACAACGCTGGCCGATCCGCTGGGTGATGGCCGGCGGGTTGCTGGCATGGTCGCTGGCCACCATGTTGTGCGGGCTGGCGGGGGGATTTTACAGCCTGCTGTTGCTGCGCATGCTGGTCGGCCTGGGCGAAAGCGTGATCTATCCCGCCAATGCGCGGTTCCTGGCCGAACATGCGCCGGCGCATCAAAGCGGGCAGGCGAATGGCGTGATTTCGGCGGCGATGTTCGCCGGGCCGGTCGCCGGCACGCTGGTGGGCGGGCTGGTGCTGGCGCAATATGGCTGGCGGCCGGTATTCGTGGTGCTGGGCGGGGTGTCGTTGCTGTGGTTGCTGCCCTGGTTTGCCACCACGCTGCCTGCGCCATCGCCGCGCGCCGGGGCGCACGCCGCGGCCACGACCGATGCACCGCCGGGATGGATCGAGATGCTGACAAACCGCCGGTTCTGGGCGGTTTCGATCGGTCATTTCTGTTATTGTTACCCGGCCTATCTGCTGCTGACCTGGCTGCCCAGCTTTCTGGTCAACGCGCAGCACTATTCGCTGTCGCAACTGGCGTGGATCGGCGCGGCAATCCCGCTGTGTTCGGCGGCGGGCTGTGTGATCAGCGGCACCCTGTCGGACCGCGGGATCGCCGCCGGGCGCGACGAAACCGCCATGCGCAAACGGTTTATGGTGGGCGGCATGGCGGCAACCGGATTGTCGATGCTGGCCGCCACCTTTGCGCCCGATGGGGCGGTGGTGGTGGTGTGCCTGGCCAGCACCGCTTTTTCATGCGGCATCATGAGCCCGATGAGCTTTACCGCCGCGCAAAAGCTGGCCGGACCGCTGGCGGCGGGGCGGTGGATGGGGTTGCAGAACATGATCGGCAATCTGGCCGGGATTGCCGCGCCGATTATTACCGGGCTGGTGGTCGCGCAGACCGGATCATACCGCATGGCGTTCCTGATCCCGGCGGTGATGTGCCTGGGTGGGATGGCCGCGTGGGGGCCGTGGATGGGCCCGATCACCCCGGTCGCCTGGCGCGGGCATCGGCGTAGCGCGGGTGGGGGCCCCGCTACAACCGTTGACTGAACAACGCGATCGTCAGCGCAATGCCGATTCCCACCACCACAAAGCGCAATGCGCGTTCGTTCACCCGCGCCAGCATGTGCGCGCCCAGCCAGCTGCCAGCCAGCGCGCCGGCCATCGCCACCGTCATTGCCAGCCAGCGCACTTCGCCCGATGCCAGAAAGATCAGCACCGCGGTCAGGTTCATCACCCCGGCCAGCAGGTTTTTGGTGGCCGCCGCCGCGCGCGCCGATGCCCCGCCCAGCGCGAGTGCCGCCATCATCAGAAAACCGATGCCGCCGCCAAAATAGCCACCGTAAATGGCAATACCCAGATGGATCACCCCGGCCGCAGTCCGCCCCGGCACGGTTTCGCCCTGCCCCGTTGCGTGCGGCACGACCGGTTTGCGAAAGAACGATCCCCAGGCAAAGGCGGCGGTGGCAAACAGCACCAGCCACGGCACCATCTGGGCAAACAGCGACGATGGCGTGAGCAACAGCGCAATCGCACCGATCACCCCGCCGATCAGGCTGATCACGATCAGCGTGCGCAACGACAGCGCACTGGTACCGGCGGCATGCGCGCGCCCCAGCCAGCCGCCAGTCACCTGCCCCGGAAACAGCGCAACGGTAGACGTGATGTTGGCCGCGCGCGCGTCCATCCCGGTCAGCATCAGGGCCGGCAGGGTGATGAACGACCCACCCCCCGCCAGCTGATTCTGCGCCCCGGCCCAGACCGCAGCGGCAAACAGCAGGACAAAGTGATAGGCAGATGGCGGGATCATGCGCGGGCAAAGCTCGTGTGGCGGACAGAACGCTGACGCGGCGGTAGTCGCGAAGCATGCTGTTGGAAACCCCCGCGCCAACCAATCACCCGATCAGCCGTTATCATCCACGCGATACCGCAATGTCACACGCCCCTGCGCGGGCACCCGCACCGCCCACACACGATGCCCGTCCTGCAGCACCAGCGGTGCCGATGGCGTGCGGATCGACGCTGCCGGCGTCTGTTTGAACGTGCCTTCGAACTGTACGGCAAACGGGTTGGCATTGCTGACCGTAACGGTCACCGTGCGACCGGTTTTGTCGCGGTGCGTGGCGCGCTGGCGCACCTGCACCGGCGGTGTGGCGCTGAGCGCGATATCGACCCGGTCGTTCACCGCGCGGTCCTCCACCGTGCCCGCGCCCACCACCAGCGTGGCAGGGCCTCGGCTGCCAGCATGATCGACCAGCACGCGCACACGCCCTGCGGGCAGCGCGAGGCCCAGGCCCTGGTCGGCGCGGTTGCGCGTGCGGACCATCAACTGCGCAGGCTGATCGCCCTCCAGACCATCCAGCGCGATCGTGTGCACCAGCGCCAGCGACACGTTGCGCGGCGCAAACAGTGCCACTTGCTTTTGCGCGCGCGCCGCCACCGTGGTCGGCAACGGCAGGCGATAAAGCTTCAGATCACCCAAGTTTTCGACTTGTGCCACCGCCCCCCTGTTCATCGTTTTCATGAGCATCGGGGGCGGTGCGGCCATCGCCATTTCCATCATCACCGGCGCGGGCGGGGCGACCATCGGCGGTGTTGGCAACGCCTGGGTGGCGCGTGGAAAACACTGATAGGTCAGCGTTTCGGCATCGGCATCATCGGCCTCGTCGCGGGCTTCGGAAAATTCCGGGTGCCCGGCCACCACCGCCGCCGCGGTAGCGGGAAAGCTGGTGACATCGGCGCTGGCCAGCGTCACCCATGCGTTCAACACCCCGTGGCGCAGATCGGGCGCCAGTTTCAGCACATAATCGGCGCGCCAGTCATAATCCCACGCCAGATAGGCCAGCCGCAGCCGCACATGCACCGGCGCGGGCGCATCGGTCGCAATCGACAGCGTCGGCGTGGCAAACAGCCCGTCGGGCACCCCGGGATAGACCAGCTGGTCGTTGAACGGCCCGCACGTCAGCGCTTCAAACCCGTGCGCGGTTTCGACGATCGCCGCACCATCGGGCGCCGACCGCACCACCGCCGGTTCGCTGTGCACTGTGCCATCCGCGCCAGTGCGGCGCAGCGTGACCGGCCGCCCGAACCAACCGGCATACAGGTGCCGCGGCGACAGCAATTGCGCATCCAGGTTCTTTTCGCGCACCCCGCCGGGCAGACCCGAAATCACCACGCTTTCCGCCAGCATGCCGGCCGCCACCCCGGCAAAGCGCACCACGGCAGGCCCCGCGGGCAAATCAACCTCCCGCGTTTCGCTGATCAGGGCATAGCCATCAAGCCGCGACGCCAGCGTGCGTGTATCAAGGCCGTCACCCGCGCTGCGATAGATGGTAACACTGGTCTCGATCGGCGCAGACGCGGCCACGACCGCCTCTGCCGGGGGCGCGGCGTGCAGTTCCGGCCCCGCCAGCAGCAGCAACGGCGCCAGCATCAGACAACGCGCGATGGCGGTGGCGGTTCTGCCCATGGGGCCGCGCCGGCTCAGTTGCGGGTGTCAAAGGTGACGGTCAGCACGGTTTCACCCTGCGCGGGCACCGCCACCTGCCACACCCGGTCGTTCAGGCTGCGCTGCACCCCGGGCACGGTTTCGTTCGGCACGCGCGTGTCGTTCCACCCGTTGTCCAGCCCGGACTGCGTCAGTTCCACCGTGACCGGATCGGGCGTGGCATTGGTCACGCGGTACTGCATGGTGGTCTGCCAGTGGGTGACCGCGCTGTCGACGGTCACCACTTTTGCCGGCTGGCCATCCACGGTAACGCGGTAACGGCTGGACCGGTCCCATTCGCCCAGGTCGATCTTTGCGCGTTTGACCAGTGTCGGTTGCACTTTCACATCAAACGCCTGGCCCGTCGGCAGCGCCAGTGTCGAACCCTTTGGCGTGTGGCTGATCGGCTGTTCGCCAATGAACTGCGGCTGCCCGCGCGCGTCGCGCATATAGACGCGCACCATCCCAGCCGGCAGCGCATCGCCCAGCCCGTCCTTGCCGCCGGTGGAAAACCGCAGCACCGACATCGCGCTTTGCGGCGCATCGGCATTGCCCAGCCAATCGTTGCGATACGCATAGATTTTTCGCGCCGGCGCGCTTTTAACATCCAGGAACGACACCTGTTTCTGCTGGGCATTGGCCAGCGTGGTGCGGCCGGTAATCGGATAGACATAGAAATCACCCAGCCGTTCGCGGCCGCTTGATTCGGTTCCGGGCTGCTCCATCGGTTGTGGCGCCTGAAATCCCGGGCGGCCGCCAAACCGGCGTGGTCCGGTAAATCCGCCATCGCCGCCGCCCAGTGAATTGGCCACTTCGCCCGCCACCAACAACACATGCGCATTGGTGAAAGCGGTGCCGGTGGTGTTGTTGAGCGTGATCCAGCCCTGCACGTCAATCTTGCCCGCCCCGTCCTTGCTGCCGCTTTGGTCGAACAGCGCGACATAGTCGGCCTTCCACGAAAAACCGTGCGTCAGATAGCTGAGTGTGACCGGGCGCGCGCCTGCTTGCGCCGAATCCAGCCGCACCGACAGCGTCGGGCGCGCCATCAGCCCCGGCGGCAGGCCGGGAAACACCAGTCGCGCGTGGCCGATATCCGACAGCACTTCGATATGATCGCCCACTTGCAGCAATGTGCCGCCGTTGTTGGCCAGCACGCGTGCCGGTTCACCGCTGTCGGCGCCGGTCACGGGATTGGTGTGCATCAGCGTGACCGACTGGCCCACGGTCTTGTCCAGCAGCCGTGCCGGGGACAGCAGGTCATAATCGAAATTCTGTTCCAGGATGGTGGCACCAGGCACTGTCAGCGTCACCGTTTCGGGCTGGATCGCCGCCGACACATCGGGAAACGCCAGATCGACCAGACCATGCCCCGGATCAAGCCGCCGCACATCCTGCACCAGGGCAAGATCGTTGTTGTAGATGGTGACGGCAAGTTCGCCCTGTGACGACGTTGACGCTGACGTTGACGCCGGCGAATCGGCCAGCGCGGCGCCCGGGGCCATGATCATCATCGCGGCAACGCCTGCGGCCGTGGTCGCCGCAGTCAGGCCTGCATGCTGTGACCGGTTGTTCATCGTCTGGCCCCTCACCGTGTTGGTATTGATTGTTGTGTGTATCGGTTGCCATGGAAGCCAGAGATCAGCTTTACGAGGCATGAACTGCGATCGGAGGCCCGCGTCAGGATGCAGCGGTGTCGGAAATCGGCGCCGGTGGCGTCACTGGCAAACGCGTCACCCTGGCGAAAAACCGCCGAAATGGCCACCCCGGGCAGTCGCCAGCCACGATCGCCACCATTTTCGTCATAATACCGACATAATTCTGCAACCGGATTGCAAAACAGCAAAAGCCTGCTTAACCCTTTATTTCGGTTTAACCTGTAGCACAGGGTTCAACCGTTGATGTGTGAAAAGGTGTGCTGGCCGATGGTCAGACCACAAAAACATAAGACGGCAGCGACGGAACGGACAAGTGCCGGGAAAGCGCAAAAAACGCCGCATGTTTTGCCTAAATCCCGCGTTGATCAAGGCGCGGGGCAAAGCGGGATCGCAGGATGGAAAGAGTCATTTGGCGCGATAATGCGCCCGAGCAATTCTACAATACCCATGACAGCAGTGGTCTGGACGCCGCGCGCGGCCTGATCATCGGCATGGCCATCAGCCAGGTATTCTGGATGGGGCTCGCGCTGTTCCTGTTGTAATCTGACCACGCGCCAGCAACTGGCCAGCGCCGTGCAAAGATACTGCGGGCCACAATGCAGCGGCCGGAACAGCCATGGCCGGGCGGAAACGCCACGGCATCACGCCGTTACCATGCGCCCCGTCCGGTCAGCACCGCGGGCACCGTGCGCGCAATGATCAGCAGATACAGCCGTGGTGAGCGCGCGCGCGCAAACGCCACGTCGAACGCGACCCGCCGGCGATAGGACGTGCTGCCATCGCGCTGCACCTGCCACAATCCGGTCAACCCTGGCCGCACTTGGCAATAGACCGCAAAGTGGCGGCCATAGCGCGCAATTTCCGCTTCGACGATCGGGCGCGGGCCAACCAGGCTCATCGATCCGGCCAGAACGTTGAAAAGTTGCGGCAATTCATCAAGGCTGGTGCGGCGCAAAAACCGCCCGATCGGGCTGACCCGCGGATCAAGACGCAGTTTCTGCGTGCGCTGCCATTCGGCGCGCGCGGCCGCATCGGAATCGAGCAAGGCGCGCAATTGCGCATCGGCATCAACCGTCATGGTGCGGAATTTCAGGCAGAAAAACGCCTGGCCATGCCGGCCGATTCGGCGCTGGGCGAACAGCACCGGGCCCGGGCTGGTCAGCCATACCGCCAGTGCCACCAGCAGCATGACCGGACTGGCCAGCACCAGCGCACACAGCGCGCCAACTACGTCCAGCAGGCGGAGCACAACATCGCCCATCCGGTCGTCGGCATCGATCCGGTCACCGGCACCGCCGTGCGGTTCGGCGTGGCCGCGATCCGGGGCGCGGTCTGGCGCGAATACCGCCGTGCCCTGTGCCGGCGCTGCCGGCGCGGGCATCGCCCCGACCGGCAGCGCGATATGCGCGCCCATCGGTGCGGCCATCGCGCGGGGTGCCAGTGGCCGGGGTGTGTTCAGCCGTGCCTCGGCCGGCAGGCCATCCGCATGAGCCACGGCGGTGGCAGGGTGCGAGACCGGTGAAAGCGGACTGGCTGCGTCAGATATCGGCAGTCGCGGGCGCAACGGGTATCTCCCTCTGGTTCCGCCGGACGCAGCAGCGCGGTCCGGCCAGAGGAAGATGCAGACCGACGCCCGCTCGGTCAGTCGGGGATAGACCCGGGACGGTTTGATAAAGCCCAGGCCAGCCGCTGGTTGCAGCGCATTGCGCCCGCCCCGTTCACGGCATCAGCCGTGACGCACCAGGCTGACCACCCAGAAGATCAGCGCCCACAGCGCCGCCGAGCTGACCACCGGAACCGCCAGCCGGACCCAGCCGGGATAGAGCTGAAGGTCCGCTTCGGGCACGGTATCGGTAAACGCCCACAGGTTTTCCTGCAGTTCGTGGACGGGTGAGGCGACAAAGTCGTCATGATCACCCGCCAGACGCGGCAAAACCCGCGGCGGTCCGCCGGCGTCGCCGTCGTCCGCAGGGTCGGTATCTGGAAAAAAGCGGTATTGGCGCAAGGGCATGGCATCACCTGAAAGTCGCCCCCCGCAATAGGCGGTGACCGCTTAAGCCCCTGCCACCCGACCGATAAGGGAACTTACGTGATTGCCCCCGACGGCGCGCCACACGGCTGCCGTCCGGATCGCTTCATTATCGAGCCAATTATCCCCGGGTCGCACCTTCCAGCGGTTCACCATCGACCGGGTAACCCGCATTGGCGGGAATCGCCAGCCAGGTCACGCCATCGCGCTGTTCAACCCACGGCGTAACCGTCACGATCGGTGTCGCCAGCGCATGGTCGCGCACCCCGGCAAAATCGGGCCACTGCGCCAGCCGTTCCAGATTGCGGCGGGTGGGAAAGATCACCTTGATTTTCCCGTCATCGGCAAGCTTTAACGCCTCTTGTGCGCTGGCCCAGAACAGGTGCCGGGTTTCGGTCGCGTCGGCCACCAGGTCCAGCGCGCCGGTGCCAAGGTCGGCCAGATAGAACCGCGTGTCATAAACCCGCATCGTGCGATGCCGGGGCCACCACCGCGCAAACGGGATCAGGCTGTCGAAATCGATCTCCCAGCCCTGTTCCGCCAGCACCGTACCAAGATCAGCGCCATCCAGCAGGCGTTGGCGTGCCGCCATCGCGCTGGCGGCAGTGACGGTTCCCTTTACACCGACCACCAGCCCGGCTTCTTCCAGCGTTTCGCGTAGCGCGGCCACCCGTGCGGCAGCATCGTCGGGGTCGAGCTGTGCCGCGCCGGGCACTTGCGCCGCCAGCACGTGATCGGCCGGATCGACCGTACCACCGGGAAACACCGTGGCGCCGCCGGCAAAGACCATTGTCCCCGACCGTTCCAGCAACAGCAGCTGCGCCGGGCCGCCACCGGGATCGTGGCGGAACACCACGACCGTCGCGGCCGGCCGTGTCGGCGGTATATCCTCATCCCGATCCATCGTATCATCCATGTCAATGCGCGTCCTGCGCACGATGGGGCGCGCGGGCGATCTTGCCAAGGGGGGATTGCTGACAGGCGCGGCCGGCCCGCCGGCAGCGCTGTCGGCGAAGTTTACACCTGCCCCTGCACAGTCGCCCCGACCAGCCCCGAACATCAAGGATTTCGGCCAGTAAGGCAGTTTGGCACGGGTCATGCATTACCCTGTATGTCCCCAAGACGCCCCAACGTGAAGAGGCGGAGCCAGTCCCCGAGTATCCCCAGGCTCCGCCTCTTGCCCCGATCCCGCCGTCCCCGCGGCAAACAAATGTCCCCAATCCGCATGTCCCCCCATGCAAAACGCGGCCCCCGCCATAGCGAGGGCCGCGTTTTCGGTTTTGGCAGGCTGGCACCAAGTGGCCGCACGCGGCAGGCATTTGCCAGGTCAGTCACATGCCGTGCAACGCGCGCGCGGCGCGCGCTGCATATCCGGGATCAGGCGCGGGCGACGCCGGCGTCGGTGACCAGCTGGGCAAGTTCACCGGCTTCGTACATTTCCATCATGATGTCCGACCCGCCGATAAATTCGCCCTTTACATACAGCTGCGGGACGGTCGGCCATTCGGAATATTCCTTGATCCCGGAACGGATTTCCATGTCCTGCAACACATCGACAGTGGCATAGGCCACGCCCAGCCGTTCCAGAATGGCAATCGCCCGGCTGGAAAAGCCGCACTGCGGAAACAGCGGCGTGCCCTTCATGAACAGTACCACGTCGTTGGCATGAACGATTCCGGCAATGCGGGTATTGGTGTCAGTGGTGTCAGACATGGTCGTGCAGGTCCTTTGCAAAGTCGGTAAAGCGGTCGGATCAGGGCGCGGAAATGGGCACGGCGGTGGTCAATTGCAAGGCGTGCAGCACCCCGCCCATACGCCCGCCCAGCGCGGCATAGACCGCCTTGTGCTGGGCCACGCGGCCCATCCCGCGAAAGGTGTCAGACACCACGTGCGCGGCATAGTGGTCACCATCACCGGCCAGGTCGGTAATCGTCACCTCGGCATCGGGCAGCGCGGCGCGGATCATTTTCGCAATATCATCGGCGGTCATTGGCATCAGCGTTCACCCATCACAATTCACCCAGCAACTGGCGGCGTGCCTCAATCGCTTTGGCGGCCAGCGCTTCGCGCACGTCGGCCTCTGCAACATCGAGCCCGGCCATCAGCAGATCGCCCAGCACTTTGCGAATGACGTCTTCATCGCCGCTTTCTTCAAATTCGGCCTGCACCACCGCGCGGGCATAGGATTCGGTTTCGGCCGCATCCAGCCCCATGCGCGCGGCCGCCCATTGCCCCAACAGTTTGTTGCGGCGGGCCTGGATGCGGAACAACACCTCTGCATCATGGGCAAAACGGGCTTCTTCGGCACGCTCGCGATCGTCAAATGTGGTCATCGCCGCCTGTCCTTTACGGATGTGGAATACCGCTGCGATAGGCAACCTGCCGCTTTGCCGCAAGCACCCAGATCACGCCCGGTCGCGCACGATCACGACGGCGGCGGGTCCAGCCCGGTCCACGCGGCCAGAAAAGCCAGCGCATCGGCGCCGCTGGCGATCAGCTTGTCCAGCGGGCGACCGGTGCCGTGCCCGGCGTCGCTTTCCACGCGCAGCACGCGCGGCCGGTCACCAATCGCGGCAGCCTGCAGCGCAGCCACGTATTTAAAGCTGTGCGCCGGCACCACCCGGTCATCGGTATCGGCGGTGGTCACCAGAATCGCCGGATAATCCGCCCCGTCACGAATGTTGTGATAGGGGGAATAGGCGCGCAGCGTGCGCCAGTCTGCTTCGCGCGCCGGATCACCATAATCGCTGATCCATGATCGCCCTTGCGTAAACCGGTCGAACCGCAACATGTCCATCACGCCGACATCGGGATTGGCCGCGACAAACAGATCGGGCCGCTGGTTGATCACCGCCGCCACCATCATCCCGCCGTTCGATCCGCCCTGCGCGGCCAGGCTGCCCGGCCGGGCAATGCCGCTGTGGAGCAGATAGTCACCCGCGGCGATGAAATCGTCAAAGCTGGTCTGTTTGTGGGCCCCCCGCCCCGCCTCGTACCATGCCGGGCCCAGTTCCCCGCCGCCGCGCACTGCCGCCACCGCCAGCACGCCACCTGCCTGCAACCAGGCCATGCGCCACGGCGAATAGCTGGGGCTGAGCGCAATCGCGAACCCGCCATAGCCATACAGCAGCGTCGGTGCCGCGATGCCGCCGCGCGCCAGTGTCCGTTTGCGCACCACCGTCAGCGGCACCATGGTGCCATCGCGTGACGGATATTGCCGTTCCTCTACCACATAGTCGGCCGGGTCGAACGGTACCGCAGGCGTGGCAAACGGTGTCGCCCGGCCATTGCGCAGATCCATGCGAAAGATCGTCGGCGGCTGATTATAGCTGGAAAACTGATAAAATGTTTCGGGGTCACCGGGTTTGCCGTCAAACCCGGTGGCCGCGCCATTGCCGCCCACGGTAATCGCACGCGCCGGCCGGCCGTCAAGATCGGTCACCATCGCCAGCCGTTGCCCGCCGTCGAGATAGGACAGGATCAACCGGTCTCCGACAATGCGCCCCGCCTCCAGCGTGCCGTGCTGTTCGCCGATCACCACTTTTGCCTGCGCGCGCACATCCCGGGCATCGCGTGCCGCCGGTTCGATCTGCACCAGCTGATAATTGGGCGCGCCGGCATTGGTGATGAACCACAATTGGTCACCCGTGCCATCAACCAGTTTCCAGTCATGCGTCAGTTCGGGCACCAGCGGACGCACCACCCACGGGCCTTCACCATGCGCTGCGCGCAGATCGATCAGGTGGATCGCGCGGGCCGGCGCCGATCCGGCATCGGTGCTGATCACCACCCAGCGCCCGTCAGAGGTGACCTGCGCCTTGTGCCCCCAGGTCGGCTGATCAGGAGTGGCGTAGACCGGTTGATCGGCCGACTGCGGCGTGCCGACACGGTGGAACCACAACGCCTTGTCATGCAGCGGCGCACGAAATGCATCATCGGCGCGCGGCGCAGGATAGCGCGAATAGAAAAAGCCCTTGTCGCCCCACCAGGCGATCAGCGTGTCGTTGGCCCAATCCAGCCGGTCGTCCAGACGTTGCCCACTGTTGGCATCCACCACGCGGATCGTGCGCCAGTCGCTGCCCGCGCGCTGTTCGGACAAGGCCAGATAACGCCCGCTGCGCGATGGCACCCAGCCGTCGATGGCATAGGCCCCACCTTTCGCATCGTCGGCCTGGTTGGGGTCCACCAGCACGCGGTCGGTGCCGGCCAGGCCATCGCGCACGGTCAGCACCGACTGGTTCATAAGACCGCTGTTGCGCATGATGAAATAGCGCCGCCCCGCTTTTCGCGGCAGGCTGTAACGCGGATAATCATACAGCCGGCGCAGGCTTTGCGCAAAGCGGTCGCGCCCGGGCAGCGCGGCCAGATAGGCACGCGCCAGCCCGTCCTGGCGCATGACCCACGCGGCCACGGCGGGGTCGCGGCGCGGATCAGCCTCCAGCCAGCGCCACGGATCGGGCACCGCTTCGCCAAACATCCGATCGCTGACTGGCCCGCGCGGAGAGGCGGGGTAGTGCGATTGCGGCAGCATCAGTGCGGGGTTCGATACGGGCGCGGCGGTTACAGGCGCGATTGTGCGCACCGGCAATGCGGCCGACGCAGCGCCCGCCCCGGTGTCGATTGTGTCGCCCTTGCCCGTGCCGGCGTCCGCTCGGACTGGCACCAGGCTGGCGTAAAGTGCAAGACCAAGGATGATGCCGTGCACCACCCGTTTCAGGCCGATCCGTTCCCGCTGCATATTTTTATCTTAACGTTGGATAGCACGCCCGACCACATGCGACGACAGGAAATCGCGCGTGTGCGGTTGCTACGCGCGAGGTTGCAAACCGGTCCAGTGCGCCAGAAACGCCTGCACATCGGCCTCTTCTGCAATCTGTTTGTCCAGCGGTTTGCCGCTGCCATGGCCGGCGCGGGTTTCGATGCGGATGAGGTGCGGTTTTGGCCCGGTATCGGCGGTTTGCAACGCGGCGGCATATTTGAAACTGTGCCCCGGCACCACGCGATCATCGGTATCGGCGGTGGTCACCAGCACTGCCGGATAGGCCACGCCGCCGCGGATGTTGTGATAGGGTGAATAGGCGCGCAGCACGCGCCAATCCGCCTCAATGTCGGGATGGCCATAGTCATCGACCCAATAACGCCCGGCGGTAAACCGATCAAACCGCAGCATGTCCATCACGCCGACGCCGGCGTTGGCGGCGGCAAACAGATCGGGCCGCTGGTTGACCACCGCGCCGACCAGCAACCCGCCGTTGGAATGGCCCTGGATCGCCAGGCCATTCTTTGGGCACACACCATGGCCGATTAGCCATTCGCCGGCCGCGATGAAATCATCAAACACGTTCTGCTTGTGCGTCAGCCGCCCGGCATCGTGCCAGGCATCGCCATACTCGCCGCCCCCGCGCAGGATCGCCAGCGCATAGGCGCCGCCGCTTTCCAGCCAGGCCATCGTGGTCGGCGAAAACCACGGGGACATCGACACGTTGAAACCGCCATAGCCATACAGCAGCGTCGGCACCGGCCCGGTCGCATCGGCACGGCGCACCACGAACAGCGGCACACGCGTGCCATCGCGCGACGGGGCGAACACCAGTTCCACGCGATAAGCGGCGGGATCAAAGGTCAGCTTTAGCGCGCGCCACGGCGTGGCACGGCCAGTGGCAGCGTCAAACCGCAGCACCGTCGCCGGGGTGGTAAAGCTGGCGAACGCCATATGCCCCTGTGCGTCGGACGCCCGGCCGCTGATCCCCTCAACCGAACCCAGCCCCGGCAGATCGATGTCCTGCGCGCCCGAACCATCCAGCGCGGTGTGCACCACGCGCGAATGCGCGTCATGCAGATAGCCCAGCACCAGCCGCCCACCGACCATGCCCGCCCAGGCCAGCGTATCGGCGTGTTCGGGCACCACGGTGGTGAACTTTGGCGGGGTGCCACCATCGCGCGCCAGATCGACCCGCACCACCTTGCGGCGCGGCGCCGCTTCGCCGGAAATGAACCACAGGCTGTCGCCCACGGCGTCGATGAATGTCCATTGCGCAGTCAGATCGGCCACCAGCGGCTGCACGGTGCCGATGCGCGCCTGATCGATCGCGGCCACATGCACCGCATTGACCGGATCGGTACCATCGGTCGATGCAATCACCAGCCAGCGCCCATCGCTGCTGGTGCTCGCGCCATGGCCCCGCTTGGGCGTGGCGGGGGTCGCATAGACCTGCACATCAGCGCTTTGCGACGTGCCCAGGCGGTGCAGCCACACCGTCTGGTTGTAATTCAGCGCCTGAAACGCCGCATCCTTGCCAGGATCGGCAAACCGCGAATAGACCAGCGTATCATTGCCGATCCACGCCAGATCGGAAAATTTCACCCATTTCAGCGTATCGGGCAGCACCGTGCCATCGGCCACCCGCACCACGCGCACGCTGCGCCAGTCCGATCCGCCATCCTGTACGGTGTAGGCGACCAGACTGCCATCGTCCGACGGCGCCCACGCGTCGAGCGCGGTCGCGCCATCGGCCGACCAGCTTTGGGGATCGAGCAGCACGCGCCCCTGTGGGCCGACCGGGGCGGCGGCATCGGCCACCAGCAATTGCGCCTGGTTCATCAACCCGGCGTTCCAGCGGTAAAACAGGCTGTGCCCGCGCTGCACCGGCACGCCATAGCGTTCGTAATTGCTCAACCGCTGCATGCGCGCGGCCAGTGTGGCGCGTTCGGGCAGCGCGGATAAGTAGTTTTCGGCAAAGGCGCTTTGCCCCGCCACCCATTGCGCCACTTTGTCATCGTGGCGCACATCGGCCTCCAGCCACCGCCACGGATCGGACACCGTCTCGCCAAACACGTGTTCCACCAGCGGCACTTGCGGTGATGGCGGATAGGGCAGCAGCGGCGGGAAATGCGCGGGGTCGGTCATGGGTGATCCTGTGGCAGCGGCGGTTATCGGGGCAAGGACGATGGCCGTCAGCGCGACACCACTGCGCAAAAAATCCCGCCGCTTCACCATTTTGACAGCCTCCTGCATGAACTGGGCAAGTGATAGGAGGGCGTGGCCGCGAAAGGCAAGGGCCCGCGTGCAGCCCGATCAGGCAAACGCAAAAGGGCGGCGCCCGTCGGCACCGCCCCCTAACGAAACACGTCTGATCTGGCGATCAGGCGGCTTCGAACTCGTCCGCATCGGCGTTCTGGACCGGGCCGGAATCAAGGCCCTTGGCCGAGACATCGCGGTCAACCAGTTCGATAACGGCCATCGGCGCGGCGTCAGACGCGCGATAGCCGGCCTTGATGATGCGGGTATAGCCACCATCCCGGCCCGCGTAACGCGCGGCCAGAACTTCAAACAGTTTCTTTTCCTGCGTGTCGTCCAACAGGCGCGCATGCGCCAGGCGGCGGTTCGACAGTCCACCGTGCTTGCCCAGCGTGATCAGCTTTTCGAGGTAAGGACGCAGTTCCTTGGCCTTGGGCAGCGTGGTGGTGATCTGTTCGTGCTTGATCAGCGATGCCGCCATATTGCGCAGCATGGCGATACGGTGTGCCGATGTACGACCCAGCTTGCGCTGGCCTAACCTGTGACGCATGGTTCATTCCGTTCGTTAAGGGTCCGTATCAGGTAACCCAGAGCTGGCCGTTTTTTGGGCGGGGTCGCCGTTGCCCCCGGTGGAAAGCGGGAACTTTCGGGCGTCAGCCCAAAAGCTCCTGCTCAAGCTTCTTGGCCATTTCCTCGATGTTTTCCGGCGGCCAGCCAGGGATGTCCATCCCCAGCCGCAGCCCCATCGACGACAGCACTTCCTTGATTTCGTTGAGCGACTTGCGGCCGAAGTTCGGCGTACGCAACATTTCCGCCTCGGTCTTCTGAACCAGATCGCCGATATAGATGATGTTGTCGTTCTTCAGACAATTGGCCGAACGCACCGACAGTTCCAGCTCGTCGACCTTTTTCAGCAGGTAACGGTTGAGCTGGTTGGCGTCGCTTTCCTCTGGCGCATGGCTGGTCATGCCGGTCACGGTGGTGACATGGCCGGTGGGCAACTGGTCGTCAAAGTGCACGAACAGCGACAGCTGATCCTGCAGGATGCGCGCGGCATAGGCCACGGCGTCTTCGGGTGTGACCGTACCGTCGGTTTCGACCACCAGGTTCAGCTTGTCATAGTCAAGCTCCTGCCCGATGCGCGCAGCGTCGATCTTGTACGAAACCTGACGCACTGGCGAATAGAGCGAATCGATCGGGATCAGCCCGATCGGCGCATCAATCGGCCGGTTCGACACGGCCGGGACATAGCCCTTGCCGGTGTCGGCGGTCAGTTCCATGTTGAACGTCGCGCCTTCGTCCAGGTGACAGATCACCAGGTCCTTGTTCAGCACTTCGATATCGCCGGTCACGGCAATGTCGCCGGCGCGCACTTCGCCCGGGCCGGTCGCCGACAGCTGCAGGCGCTTTGGCCCTTCGCCCTGCATGCGCAGCGCGATCTGTTTGACGTTCAGCACGATGTCGGTGACGTCTTCACGCACGCCCGCCAAAGACGAGAATTCGTGCAGCACGTTTTCGATGCGGATCGATGTCACTGCCGCGCCTTGCAGCGAAGACAGCAGCACGCGGCGCAGCGCATTGCCCAGTGTCAGGCCAAAACCGCGCTCCAGCGGTTCGGCGGTAAAGGTCGCGCGGCGCTGCGGATCGTTGCCGGGCTTGACCTCGAGGGTATTGGGCTTCTTCAGTTCCTGCCAGTTCTTGATGTTGACAGTCATGGAATTCCCCT
>NZ_JBBATI010000021.1:0-71582 GCF_040398825.1 Novosphingobium sp. | reverse complement strand
CGAGGCGCTGACCGACAACCGCAACCGCACCGCCACCAATGTGCGCACCGCCTTTTCCAAAAACGGCGGCAACCTGGGCGCATCGGGCGCGGTCAGCCACGGGTTTGAACGGCTGGGCCTGATCGAATATCCGGGCAAAGCGGGCGACGAGGAAAAAGTGCTCGAGGCCGCGATCGAGGCCGGCGCCGAAGACGTGGAAAGCGACGAGGATTCGCACCAGATCTGGGTTGGCATCGAAAACCTGCACCCGGTGGCGCGCGAACTGGAAAAGGCGCTGGGTGAGGCCGAGGGTGTGAAGCTGGCCTGGCGGCCTTCGCTGAAAACCACGGTCGATGTCGAAACCGCCGCGACGCTGCTGAAACTGATCGACACGCTGGACGATGACGACGACGTGCAGACGGTGTGGGGCAATTACGACATCCCCGACGATGTGATGGAAAAGCTGGGTTGAGCCTGGCGCCAGGCCGCGCTGAGCGCGGCTCATACCTCCCGCCCCGCCTCCCCACCCGACCACCACAGTATGATGGTATCATTGGTGGTCGGGTGGGGAGGCGGGGCGGGAGGTATGACTGCACGTCAGTGCAGCTTTGTATCACTCCCGCATGATCATCATCGGGCTTGATCCGGGGCTGACCTGTACGGGCTGGGGCGTGATTGCCAAGGCCGGCAGCCGGTTGAGCCATGTCGCCAATGGCCAGATCCGCACCGACATCACACTGACCATGGCCGAACGGCTGGTGCATCTGGATGCCGTGCTGACCCAGGTGGTGGCGCTCCACACACCCGACAGCGGCGCGGTGGAAGAGGTGTTTGTCAACGTTAACCCGCAATCCACGCTGAAACTGGGGCAGGCGCGCGGGGTGGCCATGGTGGCGCTGGCGCGCGCCGGGATGCCGGTCGCGGAATATCCATCAAAAGTCGTGAAAAAGGCGCTGGTCGGCACGGGGGCGGCGGCCAAGGCGCAAGTGCAGGCGATGGTCAAAGTGCTGTTGCCCGGGGTGCGGATTGCCGGCGAAGATGCCGCCGACGCCCTTGCCGTGGCGATCACCCACGCCAATATGCTGGGCAGCCACCGTTAATCCGCCACGGTGTAGAGGCTGGCGTCGGACCGGCAAAGAGCCGCCACACCCACCAAAGGTATCGCCATGGAACTGGAAGTCAGCGCCGAAGCCAAGGACAAGCGGCTCAACCGCCAGATCGCGATCACCGTGGTCACGCTGTCGGTGTTTATCGGGCTGTGCCATATCAAGGACGAAAACACCGTCCAGGGCATGGACCGCAGCGAATCCCACGCGATCGACAGCTGGAACGAATACCAGGCCAGCCGGACCAAGCTGCACATTGCCGAAGGGACCCGCACGCAATTGTCGCTGTTGGGCCAGCCTGGCAAAGTGGATGCCGCAGTGGCCGGGCTGGACGGCGATATTGCCCGGTACAAGGCCGAAGCGCCCAAGCTGTCGGCCAAGGCGCGCGATCATGAGGGCGAATATAGCCATTTGCGGTTCCGCCACGAACAGTTCAACGCCGCCGACGCGGCGATCGCGACCGCCATTTCGCTGGCAGCGGTATCGGCGCTGATGGAAATGGTCGCGGTGTTGTGGGTGGCCTGGGGGTTTGCCGCGTTTGGTGTGTTCATGGGGTTAAGCGCGTTTCTGGGTGGATCGTTTCTTCCGGCGATGCTGACGACGCTTCTTGGTTAGACGTGCCACCCACCGCCCCGCACCCCCGGCCCAGCCACCCACAGGCTACCATCAATGGGCGGCTGGGCCGGGGGTGCGGGGCGGTGGGTGGCACTACCCGGTCAAACCCACTGGCATAGCGCCGCGTTTGCGATTAGAGAACAAACCATGATCGCAAAGCTGACCGGTATCCTGGATGACAGCGGCCCCGACTGGGCGGTGATCGACGTCGGCGGCGTCGGTTACCTGGTATTCGCATCGGCGCGCACGCTGGCGCAGCTGGGCAATCGCGGCGACCGCGCGGTGGTGCATACCGAATTGCAGGTGAGCGAAAGCGACATGCGCCTGATCGGCTTTGCCAGCGCGGGCGAACGCGCGTGGTTCCGGCTGTTGACCGTGGTGCAGGGCGTGGGATCAAAGGTTGCGCTGGCGATCCTGTCGGCACTGACGGTGGATGAATTGCAGCGCGCCTGCGCCACCGGCGATGCCGCCACGGTCGCGCGCGCCAACGGGGTCGGGCCGAAACTGGCCACGCGCATTGTCAACGAATTGAAAGACAAGGCCGGCGGACTGGCTGGCCTTGGCAGCGGCGCCGGGTTTGCCCCCGACAGCGCAGTGGTTGTCCCCGGATCGATCAGCGGCGATGCCATTTCGGCCCTGCAGAACCTGGGATTCAAACCCGCGATTGCCGCGACCGCGGTCGCCGGCGCGATTGCCGACCTGGGCGATGCCGCGCCGCTGGGTGAAGTGGTGCGCGTCGCGCTGAAACGGGCGACAGCATGACCGACAATCCGCTGCTGTCGCCGCAAGCCCAGATCGAAGACGCCGATACGGCGCTGCGGCCAAAGACGCTGGCGGAATTCGTCGGGCAGGAGGCAGCGCGCGACAACCTGAAAGTATTTATCGCCAGCGCGAAGGCCCGGCGCGAGGCGATGGACCATGTGCTGTTCTTTGGTCCGCCCGGCCTGGGCAAGACCACGCTGGCGCAGATTATCGCCCGCGAACTGGGGGTGAATTTCCGGGCAACGTCGGGGCCTGTCATCGTCAAGGCGGGCGATCTGGCGGCGCTGCTGACCAACCTGGAATCGGGCGATGTGTTGTTCATCGACGAAATTCACCGGCTGAATCCGCAGGTTGAAGAGGTGCTCTATCCGGCGATGGAGGACCGCGCGCTCGATCTGATCATCGGCGAAGGGCCATCGGCGCGATCGGTGCGGATCGATCTGCCGCCGTTTACGCTGATCGGTGCGACCACCCGCGCCGGGCTGTTGCAGACCCCGTTGCGCGACCGGTTTGGCATTCCGGTGCGGTTGCAGTTTTATACCGTGCCCGAACTGGAACGCGTGGTCACGCGCGCCGCCGGCCTGCTGGGGATCGGCATCGATCCTGATGGCGCGCGCGAAATTGCCCGCCGCGCGCGTGGCACCCCGCGCGTGGCCGGGCGGTTGTTGCGCCGCGTGCGCGATTTTGCGCAAGTCGCCGGCGATGGCACGATCACCCGCGCGCTGGCGGATTCGGCGCTGACCCGGCTGGAGGTCGATTCGATCGGGCTGGATCTGCAGGATCGCCGCTATCTGATGATGATTGCCGACATCTACAAAGGCGGGCCGGTGGGGGTGGAAACGCTGGCCGCCGGGCTGTCCGAACCGCGCGACACGATCGAGGAAGTGATCGAACCTTATTTGATCCAGCTGGGCATGGTGGCGCGCACCGCACGCGGACGCTGTCTGAACGAGCGCGCGTGGCAGCACCTGAATCTGCCGATGCCACAAGCCGGGGCAACGCAATCCTCGCTGTTTGATCCCGAATCATGACGAATCGATCAGGCAACGCGGTGGGCCCCGGCGCGTCGCCAATGCAGTAACCGGTGCAGCGGATTCGGTCCCGAACTGGTACAGAGTTAAGCGCGCGGTCGCAGTTTCCTGATATCGCAGCAAATTGCGCCGCCAAAAGTGGTTAACCCCGTTGCCCTTGGCCGCGTGATCTGCGTTTGTTTGTAACGGGACATGTATCCCACTCACCACGGGTCGGCAGAAACGGTCCGGACCATGGTGTGACTGGAGGAAAAGGCGACAATCATGTCGGTTCGGATGGCATTGGCAAAACTGGCAGCGTGCGCAGCGGGCGGCGCCATGCTCGGCGGCGGTGCTGTGCACATGTCCGAACCCCCGTCGGCGGGTGAAATGCACCACGTCAAACCGATCATGATCAAACAGATCAAGCACGCGAAGCCGGTGCATGTTGCACGCCGGGCCGCACCGCACATGACGCACCACGCGCGCCGCATCGTGCGCACCACCGTAACGCGGTCGTGCCAGCCGGTCCAGCAAGTGGCGATGATGCCGGTGCCCTATATGCCGCCGATGCCGCCGCAGGGCATGGGTGGCGGCGGTGGCGGTGGCCAGGTCGTGGTTGAAGGCGGCAGCAGCGGCGGTTTTGGCGGCGGATTCTTTGGCGGATTCTTTGGCGGCAGCAGCGGCGGCGGCGGCAATATCGTGGTGTCCTCCACCACCTCGGGCGGTTCCACCTCAACCTCGACCGGGTCAACCTCGACCTCAGGCGGATCGACCTCCAGTTCCGGCGGATCGACCTCAACTTCGGGCGGATCGACATCAACGTCGGGTGGGTCGACCTCCACTTCGTCAGGCAACGTGTCGACCAGTTCGGGGAATGTTTCCACAAGCTCCGGGAATGTTTCGACCAGCTCCGGCAATGTTTCCACAAGCTCCGGCAACGTATCGACCAGCTCCGGCAATGTTTCGACCAGTTCGGGCAATGTCACCAGCAGCACATCGACCAGCAGCTCGACATCGGGCAGTTCGTCGACCTCTGGCAGTTCGTCGACGTCCGGCAGCACGTCCACTTCGTCATCGACATCGGGCAGTTCATCAACCAGCACCTCGACATCGGGCAGCACGTCAACCAGCGGCTCGACATCGAGCGGTGCCACGACGTCGAGCGGCACCACGACCACCACCACATCGAGCGGCACGACCGATGTGCCCGAACCATCGATGGTCATCCTGTTCGGCATGGGCGCCGCCGCGCTGGTCATCCGCCAGCGCCGCGCCAGGCCGGTGGCAAAGGCCTGATACCGGTTTACGCCTGTCTCCAGCGGGCGGTTCAGAAGAAAAGGGCGATCCTCTTATGCAAGAGGATCGCCCTTTTTTGCACCCGCCGGTGTGAACGAGCGGTTCGGGGTGGCGATGGCACAGTCAGGGCATGAAAATGGGGGCGGCACCCATCGGCACCGCCCCCACCACTACCGTCAACCAGGCGCGCGGGATCAGGCTGCCAGTTTGCGCAGCACGTACTGCAGGATGCCGCCGTTGTTGAAATATTCGATTTCGTTGGCGGTATCGATGCGGCACAGCGCGGTGAAAGTGAACGTGGTGCCATCGGCGCGGGTGACCACCACTTCGACATCCTGACGCGGTTTCAGGCTGGCGACGCCGGTGATGGAGAACGTGTCATCCCCGGTCAGGCCCAGCGACAGGCGCGTGTCGCCGTCCTTGAACTGCAACGGCAGCACGCCCATCCCGACCAGGTTGGAGCGGTGGATGCGTTCAAAGCTTTCGACGATGACCGCACGCACGCCCAGCAGTTTGGTGCCCTTGGCCGCCCAGTCGCGCGATGATCCGGTGCCATATTCCTTGCCCGCGATCACCACGGTGGGCACGCCCGCCGCCTTGTGCCGCATGGCCACGTCATAAACGGGCGCGACGTCCGCGCCATAGCGTGACAGCCCGCCTTCGGTGCCGGGGACCATTTCGTTCTTGATGCGGATGTTGGCAAAGGTGCCGCGCATCATCACCTCATGATGGCCACGGCGCGCGCCATAGGAATTGAAATCGGCCTTGGCGACCTGGTGTTCCAGCAGCCATTCACCCGCCGGGCTGTCGGCCTTGATATTGCCGGCCGGGCTGATGTGGTCGGTGGTGATCGAATCGCCCAGGATCAGCAACGGTTTGGCATCGGTGATGTCGCCCACTGCCTCTGGCGTCATCGACATGCCGTCGAAATAGGGCGGATTGGCGACATAAGTCGACCCGGCGCGCCACTGGTAGGTTTCCGATCCCGTAACGTTGATCGCCTGCCAATGCGCATCGCCCTTGTACACGTCGGCATAACGCGCCTGGAACATCGCGCGATCGAGCGCGCCGGCCATCACGGTCGCGACTTCGGCGTTGGTCGGCCAGATGTCCTTCAGATAGACATCGGTGCCGTCGGTCGCCTGGCCAATCGGCGTGGTGATGAAATCCTCGATCACCGTGCCCTTCAGCGCATAGGCGACCACCAGCGGCGGGCTGGCGAGGAAATTGGCGCGCACATCCGGGCTGACGCGGCCTTCGAAATTGCGGTTGCCCGAAATGACCGAGGCGGCAACGATGCCGTGTTCATTGATCGCGCGGCTGATCGGTTCGGCCAGCGGCCCCGAATTGCCGATGCAGGTGGTGCAGCCATAACCGACCAGGTTGAAACCGATATTGTCGAGGTGCTGTTGCAGCCCGGCCTTGACCAAATAGTCGGTAACCACCTGCGATCCCGGCGCGAGCGAAGTTTTCACCCACGGCTTCGGCTTCAACCCAAAGGCATCGGCCTTTTGCGCGACCAGCCCGGCCGCGATCAGCACACCGGGGTTCGATGTGTTGGTGCAGCTGGTGATCGCGGCGATCACCACATCGCCATCGCCGATATCGTGGCCTTTTCCGTCGACGGGAACGCGCGTCTGAACCTTTTTGTAAACGTCGGCCAGGTCCTGGTTGAACACGTCGTCGACATTGGGCAGCGATACCTTGTCCTGCGGGCGTTTCGGCCCGGCCAGCGATGGCACCACGGTCGACAGATCGAGTTCCAGCGTCGAGGAGAAGATCGGTTCGACCGCCGGGTCGATCCAGAAACCCTGCGTGCGGGCATAGGCCTCGACCAGCGCGATCTGGTCTTCTTCGCGGCCGGTCAGGCGCAGATAATCCAGCGTCTTGTCATCGATCCCGAAAAAGCCGCAGGTCGCGCCATATTCGGGCGCCATGTTGGCCAGCGTGGCGCGATCGGCCAGCGTCAGCCCGGCCAGACCGGGGCCATAATATTCCACAAACCGGCCAACCACGCCGTGCTTGCGCAACAGGTTGGTCGCGGTCAGCACCAGATCGGTGGCAGTCACGCCCTCTTTCAGTTCGCCGGTGAATTTGAACCCGACCACTTCGGGGATCAGCATCGACACCGGCTGGCCCAGCATGGCCGCCTCTGCCTCAATCCCGCCGACGCCCCAGCCGAGCACGCCCAGCCCATTGACCATCGTGGTATGGCTGTCGGTACCGACGCAAGTGTCGGGATAGGCCACCGTGGCCCCGCTCTGATCGGTACTGGTCCACACCGTGCGCGCGATGTTTTCCAGATTGACCTGGTGGCAGATGCCGGTGCCAGGGGGCACGGCATAGAAATTGTCGAGGCTTTTCGAACCCCATTTGAGGAAGTCATAGCGTTCGAAATTGCGCTGGTATTCGATTTCGACGTTTTGCGAGAAGGCCTGCGGCGTGCCGAATTCATCGACCATGACCGAATGGTCGATCACCAGGTTGACCGGCACCAGCGGATTGATCTTGCTGGTATCGCCACCCAGTTTGGCAATGGCATCGCGCATTGCGGCCAGATCGACCACGCAAGGCACGCCGGTGAAGTCCTGCAACAGCACGCGCGCGGGGCGGTATTGAATCTCGTTCGATGATTCGACCGGGGCTTTCTGCCAGTCGATCAACGCCTGAACATCGGTGGTGGACACGGTAAATCCGCCGTCTTCAAACCGCAGCAGGTTTTCCAGCAGCACCTTCATCGAAAACGGCAGACGCGAAATATCGCCAAACTTCGCCGCGGCCTTGGCCAGCGAGTAATAGGCATAGTCCTTGCCGCCGACGCTGAGCGTGCTGCGGGTGCCGAGCGTATCGTGTCCGACCTGAGTCATGGATTGCGGATTCCCTGTGTATAGTGGCCAACATTCCTGCCGCACCGCCCTGGGAATCAGGTCATCATGTTTGCCAGCACCCGACCTGAACGCCCGGCTGGCGAAACCGGATGACCCGGAGCGCGAGACAAGACATGCCTTGCGGATCGCGCGATGCGCGTTTGGTGCGCCTGCGTCAAGACCGGCGAACCGCTAAAATCGCCGGTTTTGCGATGCTTCGCGCGATTGCGTAACACCCCGCCGCCTTATTGCGTCGCATTTGCAAAAACAGGGCCGCCACACGGCCATCAGGCCAAATCGCGTGAGGTCCGCCCGGTCAGGCCGGGTTGGGCTGGCAATTGTCGCCGGGCACGGTACGCGTGCTGATTGCGATCAGGCACCCCGTAACGATCAGCACCACTCCTGCCATGGTGCGCGCTGTCACCGGTTCGGCAAACATCAGCCAGCCGACCAGCGCCGCCCACAGGAACGCGGTGTATTCCAGCGGCACCAGCACTTGCGCCTCTGCCCGGGCATAGGCCCAGCCCAGCAGCATCAGCGATGTCACCGCCAGCACCGCCCCGCACCCGACCAGCACGATCTGGTGCCCGGTGGGCAGCGATGCCAGCCACCAGGCGCCAGGGGCAAACAGCACGGTGATGAACACGTTCTGGAAAAACGCGATCTCGTCGGGACCGGCCAGTTGGGCCTGGTGCCGTTGTATCACCAGGTTGCCGGCATAGAGCACCGCCGAGGTCAGTAGCGCGGCCACGCCCAGCAGCGCCATCGGCGAATGGTGCACGCCGAATTTGCCCGCCGCGATCACCGCCACCCCGACCAGCGCCAGCACCGATCCGCCGAACGCGCGCGGCTTGACCTGTTCACCCAGAAACACCGCGGCCAGAAACAGCGCAATCAGCGGGGCGATGAAGGACAGCGCCATCGCCTCTGCCAGGGGCGTATAGATCGTGCCCCAGAAAAACAGCACGGCCATCACCCCGGCCAGCGCCGATCGCGCCAGGTGCAGCCGCAGCACCCGCAGCGGCGGCAGCCACCGCCCCCCGTTGCGCCGCTGCACGGTCACCCACACCGGGGTCATCAGTATGGCGCCAAACAGGTTGCGCCAGAACAGCGCGGCATAGGCGCCAACCGCGATCGAGGCCGCCTTCATCACGCCGTCCATCACACTGAAACTGGCCAGCCCGGTCAGGGCGACGCAAATCGGGACGAGGTTGGCACGGGCACGCATCGCGATGGCCATAGCGACAACAGGCCGCGTGCGCAAAACACGCTTTTGGCCAAAAATCCGCGACAAAATTTATGGTGGCGTGGCGCGGTGACAACAGTCTTTTGCCTGCGAAAGCTTGATTGCCGACCCGGGCTGGGGCAGGGAGCCAGACGAGGTTAATGCATGCCCTGCGCATGCGTTCGGCACCATTCATTCTCTCACCGGCAGGAAACACCCAGCCATGCGCGCAAGCCACAGGACCACCCGTTCCGTCCTGTTCCCGTTGTCACTGATGCTGGGCGGCGCTGCCGCTGCGGCGGCCGTGCCGGCGCAATCGGGGCCGACCGACCTGACCGCTCAGGCGCAGGCGCGTGCGGTCCCGCCAAAGCCGAAACCGGCGATCAAGCGGGTGCTGCCCGTCACGGCCACAGGCACCAGCCCGGCCGCGACAGCAAAGACCGGCACGCTGGCGGGCAAAGCCCCGGCGCCGGGAAGCGCTGCGGGCGGCACCACAAAACGCGCGGCAAAGTTGCCGGCGGTTGTTGATCCGGCCGCAACCCCGACAGACAGCGTGTTTGAGGTCGAGGCGCCCGAGGCACTGCCGGTTGCACACTGGACCGTTAATGACGCGCAGGCGCTGCTGACCGCGATCAAAAGCGCGGGCGACGATGGCCTGTTTCCGCGCGATTATCAGCCCGCCGCGCTGGCGGCACAGATTGCGCAGGGTGAAGGGCCGGAACTGGACGTGCTGGCCAGCCATCTGTTCATCTGGCTGACCGAAGACCTGCGCGACGGGCGCACGCCGATGCCGGCGCGCGAACAGTGGTTTGCGGTCGATCCCGATCAGGACCTGCACCCCAATTCGCAATTGCTGGCCGAGGCGACCGAGCTGCACGATGTGCCGGGCGTGCTGGCCTCACTGATCCCGACTCACCCCGATTATGCGCTGTTGAAAGACATGCTGGCCAAGGCGAAGGACCCCCGCCAGATCGCCATGATCCGCGCCAATCTGGACCGCTGGCGCTGGCTGGGCCGCGATCTGGGGCTGCAATACCTGATGATCAACGTGCCCGAACAGATGTTGCGGCTGACGGTCAACAACAGGGTCATCAAAACCTATCGCGCGATTGTCGGCCGGCCGGGCAAGACCGCCACGCCGCAATTGGCCGAGCAGGTCAAGAACGTGGTGTTCAACCCGACCTGGACCGTGCCGCAATCGATCGTGGTGGGCGAAGGTCTGGGCAAAAGCCTGATCGGCAACCCGGCCAAGGCCAAACGCGAAGGCTATGTCGCGACGCAAGGCCCCGATGGCACGATCACCGTGGTGCAACAGCCGGGCGATACCAATTCGCTGGGCCGGGCCAAGCTGGACATGCCCAACGAACACGCCATCTATATCCACGACACGCCCAACCGTGGCCTGTTCGCGTTGCCCGCACGCGCGCTCAGCCATGGGTGCGTGCGCGCCGAACATGCGACCGAACTGGCGATGACGATGGCCATTCTGGGGGCCGACCTGCCGCCCGAAACCGCGATCGAATATTCGCTGTCGGGCAAATATACCAAGGTGCCGATGGCCAAACCGTTTCCGGTCTATATCGCCTATTTCACGGTGGCGCGCGATGTGGCCGGGCTGATGCGCAGCTTTCCCGACCTCTATGCCCGTGACGCGGCGGTAATCGCCACGTTTGCCCAGCCGCGCGCGCTGCACACCACCCAGCGCAAGAGCAACGAAGCCGTGATCAAGCTGGACAACCCTTTGTAATTTCAGGGGCCGATCTGATCCGCGTGGACTAACCCAGGCCCAGCCGGTCGGCATAGAGCAGCCGGCCGGCAGCCAGGTGCCACAGCGCATTGGCAAAATCGCCCGGGGCCATGGCAAAACAGCCGTCGCTGCGCCCCAGTCGGCCCCATTTTGCCAACATCGCCGGATCAGCATACCAGGCCGGGTGCATGACCACCGCGCGCGCGGCGGCATTGCTGTTGTCCGGTTCCAGCCCGGCCAGGCGGATCGATGCGCCATATTTGCCATCGTACCACTGGCACGTGACATAGGCCCCGCGGCTGGTCGCTTCGCTGTTCACATCGTTGGAAAAGCGTTTGAGGAAGCCATCATGTTCGGGGTCGGACCCTTTGCCATGCGCCACCAGAAACGAATGGACCATGCCAGCCTCAAGATCGGCGAAATGCAGCCGGGGCAGCGCCGAGGGCAGCGCGAAATCCGCCAGGCCCACCACATCGGTGCGCCACACCGCGCCGCGCACCCGATCCAGCCGGTCACGCGCGCTGGCCAGAATGCGGCGATGCTGTTCGCTGACCTGATAGCCTTGCGCAAACACGCGCGGGCCCATCATGGCACCGGCCACGGCACCCACCAGGACCCCGCGCCGGCTGATCCGCGCCGGTGTCATCACCGGCGCACGGCGAGTGCCGCCAGCGCAGCGCCATCGACGCGCATCACCGTCCATTCGTCCATCGCGCGCGCACCCAGCGATTTGTAGAACCCGATCGATGGCGCGTTCCAGTCGAGCACCGACCAATCCAGCCGCGCGCAATCGCGTTCGACCGCCAGCGCGGCCAGATGCACCAGCAGCGCCTTGCCCAGACCGGCGCCGCGCACTGCGGGCCGCACGAACAGGTCCTCCAGATAGATCCCCGGGCGCCCTTCAAAGGTCGAATAGTTGTGAAAGAACAGCGCAAAGCCCTGCGCCACCGCATCCACTTCGCCGATCAGCACTTCGGCAAAGGCACGCGGTCCGAACAGATCCCGCCCCAGCCGCTCCGCATCAAAGCGCAGTTCGTCGGCCAGTTCTTCATAGACTGCCAGTTCGCGGATCAGTGCGGCGATCAGTGGCAGATCATCCGGGGTGGCGGGGCGAATGGTGATGGCTTCGGGCGTGGTCATTGTTGCGGGCATGCCGTCATGCACAGCCGCTGTCGAGTCCCGCGATCAATGGGCGGCGCCGATGGTCATCCGGTCGCCATTGATGGTGACCGGGCCCAGCCGGCGCAGTACCGCCTGCCCCAGCAGGCTGGTACCCAGCCCACGCACCACCACCGCATCGACATCGCGCAAAGTCTGCCCGCCAATGTCCAGCTGATCGATGCGCACGTGCGCGCCATAGCCCGGCCCCGATGCGGTATTCGCCACCTGGCGATAGGCATCGGGATCAAGTGACAGCCCGGCGGCGCGCGCATCGGTTTCGGTAAGCGCGAGGCCATCGGCGCCGGTATCGACCAGGAAGCGGACAGAATGCCCGTTGGCGGCAGCATCGATGCGGAACTGCCCCCCGGCATCGCGCGTCGCGGTCAGGCCATCGCCGCCGCTGCCCCCCGCGGCGCCAGCATTGCCCGGCTGGGCCACGATTGGCGGGGCGATCATGGGCGCACCAACCTCTCCCCCGCTGGCAGCGGAATCCGCCGAACCCTGGACATTGTCGGTCAGCATGCCCAGCGACGGTGCGAACACGATCACCAGCACGAGCAGACCGACAGCAAAGATCAGATAGCGTTGCACCGGCCGGCGGGCAGTTTCAGCCTACCGGCTCAGCCGCGCGGGCTTCGATTTCGGCGACTTTGGCCTCAACCAGTGTGACGATGTGGTCCAGCATGTCGGCGGATTGCACGTGGTGGTCGGTGACCCCCGACAGGTACACCATGTGTTTGCCATTGCCGCCGCCGGTGATGCCGATATCGGTTTCGCGGGCTTCACCCGGGCCATTGACCACGCAGCCCAGCACCGACAGCGAAATCGGCGTCTTGATATGCTGCAACCGCGATTCCAGCGCCTCCACCGTGCGGATCACATCAAAACCCTGCCGTGCGCACGACGGACATGACACCACGCGCACCCCGCGTGTGCGCAGGCCCAGGCTTTTCAGGATTTCAAAACCGACGCGCACTTCTTCTTCGGGTTCGGCCGACAGCGACACCCGCACGGTATCACCAATCCCGGCCCACAGCAGATTGCCGATGCCGATCGCCGATTTCACCGTGCCGCCGATCAACCCGCCCGCCTCGGTAATGCCCAGGTGCAGCGGGCAATCAACCGCTTCGGCCAGGCCCATATAGGCGGCCACCGCCATGAACACGTCGGACGCCTTCACCGCGACCTTGTATTCGTGGAAATCGTGATCCTGCAGCAGCTTGATATGATCGAGCGCGGATTCGATCAGCGCGTCGGGGCAGGGTTCGCCGTATTTTTCCAGCAGGTCCTTTTCCAGACTGCCGCCATTGACGCCGATGCGGATGGCGCAACCGTTGGCCTTGGCCGCGCGCACCACTTCGGCAACGCGGTCGGCGCTGCCGATGTTGCCGGGATTGATGCGAAGGCAGGCCGCGCCCGCATCCGCCGCCTCCAGCGCGCGTTTGTAATGGAAATGGATATCGGCGATCACCGGTATGCGCGCCGCGCGCACAATCTGGCGCAGCGCTGCGCTGCTTTCCTCATCAGGGCAGGACACGCGGATCAGATCGGCGCCGGCATCTTCGCACCGGCGGATCTGGTTGATCGTCGCCACCGGGTCCGATGTCAGCGTGTTGGTCATGGTCTGCACGGTGATCGGGGCGTCGCCGCCAACGGGAACCGAACCGACCATGATCTGGCGGCTTTTGCGACGCGCGATATCGCGCCAGGGGCGTATGGATGACATGAGCCCCCTATACCGGACGACGGGCGGGGGTGGAAGGGCGATTGGCGGGTATCGTTTGCAACCGGAACACAGCGCCACCCCGACGCGATTTGCAACCGGTTCCAAGGCGGGGGTTCCGATCGTCGCAAAAAAGCGCAAAGAACATTACCAATGTTTAATCTTTGGGTTTTTCGACACAGATGCGCGTATTTTGGCTGCCCCGCAACATTTTGAGCGTTGGCGGGCAATCTTCTGAAATTTCGTTTCTCGATTGAGCAACGCCTATGTAACGAAACGTTACCTCGCCGCCTTTTTCATTTGTGCGCAATGGTTTGCTTTACATACAAATTGTGTCGATCGTGCAACATCAACGCAACAATTTGCCAGATTTGCAGCAAACCCGTTTGAGGTCGGGATGCCGCTCGGCCACTTGGGTCCATCGAAACCGCTCCTTTGCGGCGCTGGCATTCGACCCCGACGCGATGGGGTCTGAACACAGCAGCACAGGATTATTGCGGATTTGTCTGTCGGGTCGGCCGCGTTGCTGTCCCGACTTTCATAGGGGCAGACTATCATGAATTCATCACACAAAATTGCCATCAAATCGGGGGCGGCGCCGCTGGTCCTTGCCATCGCGCTGTGTGCATCGCCATCTTTTGCACAGACCGCGCCCGCGGCCAACGCGCCAGCCGCAGCGCCTGAAACGCCGGGCGAAACCATTATCGTGACCGGTTCGCGCATCGCGCGTCCCGAATTGAAAACAGCCATTCCGATTGCCGTGGTCAATGCACTGGGGCTTCAGAACAAGGGCCAGACCAACCTGCTCGACGCGCTGAAGGATCTGCCGATTTCGGGCCAGTCGGCCGATCGCTCGGCCTCCAACTTCTCGAACTTCGACAACGGCGTTGCCACGGTCAACTTGCGCAATCTTGGCAAGTCTCGCACGCTGGTGCTGATCAACGGGCGGCGCAGCGTTGGCATTCCGGGCGATTCAGCGGTCGATCTCAACAATATCCCCACCGACCTTATCGACCGTGTTGAAATCGCCACGGGCGGCACGTCTGCGGTCTACGGTTCGGATGCTGTCGCCGGCGTCGTCAACATCCTGTTGAAGAATCACTTCGAGGGTGTGCAACTGCACATGCAGGGCATGACCTCGGGGCGGGGCGATGCTGGCGAACGATATGCCTCTCTGCTCACCGGCACGAAGTTTGCCGGCGGCAAGGGCCACGTCGTGCTCAATCTGGCCTTTACCGATGACGACGCGCTGAAGGCGTCGCAACGCACCTATTCACAAAACGACACACCACAAAACAGCTCGTATGCCGCCCAGGGCCTGTTCGACACCAGCGGAGATGCAAATTTCTCGTCGGCCGCGGGCCAGACTTATACGTTCGACCGCAGCAACAACGTGAAGCTTTACGAGGGCGCAAAGGTCGACGGCTATCGTCGCGCATCGCAACGCCTGCTGGCCACCCCGCTTCGGCGCTATACCGCTGCGTTTCTGGCGGATTACGAATTCGGTCCCGAAGCGGATCTCTACACCGAACTGACCTACAACAAGACCAAGGCAAACAGTCATATCGAAGCGCTTGCGGTCGACGATTCGGGTGCTCCTGGTCAGTCTGTGCTGAATTTGGACGGCAGCCCGTTTCCCGGAATTTCCGTCACCAATCCTTATCTGCCCGCACAGATTGCCAATGCGGCAATCGCCAATGGCGTGCAATTCATCAATTTCCGCCGCCGCTCGGTCGAATTGTTTGACCGCAGCCCGGTCGACAATCGCGATTTCTGGCGTGGCGTTATCGGTCTGAAGGGACAGTTTGGCGCCGGCTGGCGTTACGACGTGTCCTACGAACACAGCCAGGTGCGTGACGATACCCGCTCCGGGGCGATCCTGCTGAACAACTACGGCGCGGCGCTCGATGCCACGACGATCAACGGCCAGATCGTTTGTGCCGATCCCGCGGCCCGCGCCGCCGGTTGCGTGCCGATCAATATCTTCGGTTACAACACGGCTTCGGCCGCGGCGATCAAGTGGCTGTCGACGTATTCGGGCGTGGGCGGAATTGCCCCCGGCGCAACCGCGGGGCAGACGGTTACCGACGAATATCTGCGCAAGAGCTATCAGGACGTCGCAACAGTCAACATTTCGGGGGCACTCTTCCGGTTGCCGGCAGGGCCCGTTGGCGTTTCGATCGGCGGCGAATATCACCACGAAAAGGCCCGTGAGATCTATGACCCGTTCACCAACGCGGGGATTAGCTCGGCGCAGCAAGCGACCAATACCATCGGTTCCTACAACTCCAAGGAAGCCTATGGCGAAGTCAGCATCCCGCTGCTGGCAGACAAGCCGTTCTTCCACGCGCTGACGCTCGAGGGCGCCGCGCGCTATGCCAATTATTCGACGGTAGGGTCGGTGTGGTCGTACAAGTACGGCGGAACCTGGGCACCGCATCAGGATATCCTGTTCCGTGCGATGTATGCCCGCGCGGTGCGTGCCCCCAATATCAATGAATTGTTTGCCAACAAAAGCCTTACCGCGATCCAGGTGATCGATCCGTGCGACCAGAACGCAGGCAATGGCGACACACCGCCCGCGAGCGGTGCCATCCCTCTTCCTGCCGCCTGTAAGTCGATCCCGGGGATCGCCAATTATCTCGCGAACCACCCCGGCCAGAATTTCGCCTATTCACTTGCGCAAGTTCAGACCGCTTACGGATATCTTGGCGGCAATCTCAATCTGAATGCCGAAGCAACCAATACGTTTACTGCGGGTATGACGGTGAAACCGTCGTTTTTCCGCGGCTTCGACATGACGGTCGATTACTATAACGTGAAGGTCAAGAACGCGATATCGTCGGTCGACCAGCAGACGTCGGTCGATCAGTGCTTCCAGACGAGCAATCCGCAATTCTGCAACAGCATCACGCGTGATGCGAACGGCTTTATCAAACAGGTCGATTCGCTTAATATCAATGCCGCATCGTATCAGGTGGCAGGCATCGACTTGCAGGCACGCTATGCGCTTAACACGCATGTTTTCGCACCAAACGAACACCTGACCTTTGCGTTGTTCTATAACCACAAGTTCAAGCAGCAGCAGACGCCTTTCGTTGGTGGTCCTGTTTCGAAGGAACTCGGGACCGCCGACCAATACGCCGGTAGTCAGCTTGGTACGGGTTTCAAGAACCAGTTCACGCTGAACGCAGGTTACAACACCGGGCCAGTTTCTTTTGCGTATAAGTTGAAATACCTTGGCCCGGTTACTGGCAGCTCGGGAAAATTTGCTATCCCTTCATACACCTATTCCGACATTCAGGTGAAATTTACCGTGGGTGAGGCCAAGAAGCTTGAATTTTATGTCGGGTCGAACAACGTGTTCGACAAGCAGCCGCCGTTGATCACCAGCGGCAACAGCCAATGGCCGGGCACCAATACGGTGGCCGATACCTATGACCTGTTTGGCCGCATGCTTTACGCGGGCGTCACTGCCAAGTTCTGACACCGCCGATATGTCGACAAGCGCCGCCCGGAGCTCAGCTCCGGGCGGCTTTTTTTGGCGCGGGAAACCTCTGCAGACGTTGCGAAGAATCGCTCAGGTACGATCCAGAAACAGCAGCGGATCGAGCTTGCGCCCGTGCCAGTTGAGTGCCCAGTGCAGATGCGGCCCGGTGGCGCGGCCGGTCATGCCAACTTCGCCGACCGGCTGGCCCTGGCGCAGCACAGTGCCCTCGGTCACGGACAGCGCGCGGGCGTGCAGCATTGCGCTGTTCAGCCCCATGCCGTGATCGATGATCAGCAGATGTCCTTCGAGTGTAAACGGTTCGGCCACGGCAGCGAGCACCACCACACCATCCGCTGGTGCCACGATCGGCGTGCCCGCGCCCGCCGCAATATCCAGCCCGCCATGATAGGCCGCCGGGACCCCGCGAAACACGCGTTGCGCGCCAAACCGGCCGGTGAATGCGCCGTGCGCGGGGCGCAGCATGGTCTGGCGCCAGCCCGCTGCGCCGGTGTCGTGGCGTCGCGCCGCGCCGATTCGCGCCAGTTCCACGCTGCGGCGGCGGGCAAATTCGGCATCGGCCATGCCCGGTGGATGCAGCGGGGTATCGATGTGTTCGATCTGCCAGGCGCGCGGGGCAATGGCGATCGTCTGGCGCAGCGTTGTACCCTCTGCCACCAAAGTGGCCGTTGGTGGCGCATCGCGGTCAAACGCAATCAGGAACGCGCCATCGGCGGCGACCGCCACCGGCAGATCATCCAGGCGCAGCGCGGTCGTGCCGGCAGGCACCCGCCCGCGCAACCACCCGCCCTGGGTCGCCGCGCCAGTCAGCGCAAAACGATCATCGGCGGCCAGTGCAGACCCCGCCGCCAGGGCACCGGCGGCACCCAGCAGGTGGCGCCGGGTTACGATCATTCCTGCCCGAGCAGCCGCCGCGTGGCGATCGCGCAGCTGGCATAGGCCTCTTGCCGATCGGCGCTCCAATAGCGCAGCATATCGAGCGGGATCAGCGCGCCGGTCACCGCGCACAGCACGTGATCACCCGGCGACAGCTGGCGAAAGGTACCGGGCAGATAGTGAAGCCGCGCAAGGCGGCTGGCGGGGGGAGTCAGCATTCCCGCTCTCTATGGCCAATTGCCGGTTAAAGCAATTTCGCGCGTCACAGCAATTTGGGCTGGGTGGTCGATCCGCCGGGTGCCGGCGTGGCGCGCGGCCGGGCCGGGCGCGGCGCCGGATCATCCGGTTGCGGCACCACCGCCAGTTTTCCATCGGCGAATTTCAGCATGAGCGCAGCGTGACCCACCGCATCGGCACGGGTTTTCACCACGCCACCGGTGGCATCGGTGACCAGCACATAGCCGCGCAGCAGCGGCGCATCGGGGTCGAGTGAACGGCGCAGACGATCCAGCGCATCGACTCGCTGACGCGCGACGCCGATCCGTTGCAACAACAATTCGGGCCGCAAACGCAGCGCCGACAGCCGTTCGCCTTCACGCCGCAACCGTGCGTCGAGCAGCCCGGGGCGCAGCGCCCCGGCGTGGCGCGCCAGCTGTGCCGCCGCCAGTTCGGTGCGATGGCCCAGTGACCGTCGCAGCCGGTCGCCCAGATCATCCAGCCGCTGCGCCTGCGCCGCCAGCAGCGCCTGTGGCTGCGGCAGGCGACGTGCGCGCGCGTCCAGCCGTTCACGCGCCTGCGCCACCTGGCGCCCGATCGCGCGCTGCCGTCGCGCTTCGAATTCGGCCAACGACGCGATCAGTTCTGCGCGCACTGGCACAGCCATTTCGGCGGCGGCAGTCGGCGTCGGCGCGCGGCGGTCGGCAGCAAAATCGGCCAGCGTGGTATCGGTTTCATGGCCCACCGCGCTGATCACCGGGATGGTGCAACCGGCGATCGCGCGCACCACCACTTCTTCATTGAACGCCCACAGGTCTTCGATCGAACCGCCGCCACGCGCGACAATCACCAGATCAGGGCGCGGAATCGCGCCATCGGCGGCAAGATCGGAAAACCCGCGCACCGCCGCCGCCACTTGCGCGCCGGCACCCTGGCCCTGCACCAGCACCGGCCACACCAGCACATGCACGGGAAAGCGGTCGCGCAGACGGTGCAGGATATCGCGGATCACCGCGCCAGTGGGCGATGTCACCACGCCGATCACGCGCGGCAGATAGGGGATCGGGCGTTTGCGCTCGCTATCGAACAGTCCTTCGGCGGCCAGCCGCGCCTTGGTCTTTTCCAGCAGCGCCAGCAGCGCGCCTTCGCCCGCGACCTCCATCCGTTCGATCACGATCTGGTAATTCGACCGGCCGGGATAGGTCGTCAACTTACCCGTGGCGATCACTTCGACCCCGTCGGCGGGCTGAAACCCCAGCCGCTGCACCGATCCGCGCCACATCACCCCGTCCAGCCGCGCGCCATCATCCTTCAGGCTGAGATACAGGTGGCCGGAAGCGGCACGTTTTACCCCTGACAATTCGCCGCGCACGCGGACAAAACCGAAACGGTCCTCCACCGTGCGCTTCAACAGTTGCGACAGTTCGGAAATCGACAGCGCCGGGGCGTTGTCGCCCGCCGTTTCGCTCGCTAACAGGCCGGGTGCGCCGTAATCATCGTCGGCGAAGGGAGAGGTCATGAATATCCTGTTGCTCGGCGGCGGTGGGCGCGAACATGCGCTGGCGTGGAAACTGGCGCAAAGCCCGCTGCTGGGCAAGCTTCATGCCGCACCCGGCAATCCGGGCATAGCAGAACACGCGCAATGCCACGCGATCGATGTGACCGACCATGGCGCGGTCATCGCGTTTTGTCATGCGCATGCGATCGGCCTGGTGGTGGTCGGGCCGGAAGCGCCGCTGGTCGACGGCCTGGCCGACAGTGTACGCGCCGCCGGGATCAGTGTGTTCGGCCCGTCGCGCGCTGCCGCGCAACTGGAAGGATCAAAAGGCTTTACCAAGGACCTGTGCGCGCGCGCCGGCATCCCGACCGCCGGCTATGTCCGCACCGACAGCCGCGAAGACGCGCTGGCCGCGCTGGCCGGGTTTGGCCTGCCGGTGGTGATCAAGGCCGATGGGCTGGCCGCGGGCAAAGGCGTGGTGATCGCCGAAACCGCCGCGGAAGCACATGACGCCATCGACGACATGTTTGGCGGCCAGTTCGGCAGCGCCGGCGCCGCCGTGGTGATCGAGGAATTCATGACCGGCGAAGAGGCCAGCCTGTTTGCGCTGACCGACGGCGGCACGATTGTGGCATTCGGATCGGCGCAGGATCACAAGCGGGTCGGCGACAACGACACCGGGCCCAACACCGGCGGCATGGGCGCCTATAGCCCTGCGCGCGTGCTGACCCCGGTGCTGGAGCAAGAGGCGATCACCCGGATCATCGCCCCCACGGTGCGGGCGATGGCAGATGCGGGCATGGCCTATTCGGGCGTGCTCTATGCCGGGCTGATGCTGACGGCTGACGGCCCGAAGCTGATCGAATACAATTGCCGGTTTGGCGATCCCGAATGCCAGGTGCTGATGCTGCGGCTGAACAGCGATCTGGTCGAATTGTTGTCGGCGGTCGCGGACAACCGGCTGGCAGCGATCGCGCCACCCGATTTTGCACCCCGCCCGGCGTTGACGGTCGTGATGGCGGCGGACGGATACCCGGGCACGCCCAGCCGGGGCGGGATGATCGCGGGAATTGCCGCGGCCGAACGCGATGGCGCCAAAGTGTTTCATGCCGGAACCCAGCGCGATGATGAGGGTGTGTTGCGCGCCAGCGGCGGCCGCGTGCTGAACGTATCGGCCAGCGGGGCAACCGTGCGCGCAGCGCGCGACACCGCCTATCACGCGGTCGATGCCATCGATTTCGCCGAAGGATTCTGCCGCCGCGACATCGGCTGGCGCGAAATCGCGCGCGAAGCGGGATAATGCGGTTGGCGATGGACAAGACGATCGATTGACGCGAGCATGACGTCGGCAGATTCGCCGGGAGAATGCAACATGGCGTGGCGGTCGGGCGGCATCTGGAAATTGGTGCTGCTGCTGTTGCTGGCATTGCCGCTGGCGGCGCGCGGTGATCTGCCGCCACAAGTGGTAACCGCGACACCGGGCAGCAACGGCGCCATGAGTGGGACGGTGGACCGGTTCACGGTGCGCTTTTCCGAGGCGATGGTGGCGCTGGGCGATCCGCACGCGACCGCGCCCGCCACCAGCGATTGTCCAGGGGCCGGCGCCGGCCGGTGGATCGATGCGCAGACCTGGGTGCTGGAATTTGCGACCGCGCTGCCGCCGGCGACGAAGTGCACGGTAACCTTGCGCGATGCGCTGGCCACATTGGCGGGCTCGCGCGTGATCGGGCTGAAACAGTTTTCGATCGACACCGCCGGGCCATCGGTGCGCGCCGTGCTGGCGCCGGGCGAAGACGGCAGCGCGATCGATGAGGACCAGGTGTTTCTGGTCGCCACCAATGGCCCGGCCGACTGGGCCTCGGTCGCAGCGCACGCGTCGTGCGCGATCGATGGATTGGGTGAGGCGGCCGCGGTGGACGTGCTGCCGCAGGGCACCGCGGCCAAAGTGCTGGCTGGCCTTGGCAAAGGCGATTGGCATGCGCGCAGTTTTCTGGACGATGCCGGTATTCCCGCCGGTGCGACCGGGCATGGGCTGGACAGTGTGCTGGCGCTGAAATGCCGGCGCCCGCTGCCTCCGCATCACGATATGGCGCTGGTCTGGCCGCAGCAGATTACCGATCCGCACGGGGTACCGGCAGGGCGCGACCAGCGGTTTGATTTTACCGTGCGCGCCGCGTTCGAGGCACGGTTTGAATGCAGCCGGATCAATGGCAAGGCCGGGTGCAGCCCGATTACCCCGACGCATCTGGTGTTTGCATCGGGCATCGACCGCGCGACCGCGCTGGCGGTGCGGCTGAAGCTGGCCGATGGGACCGAGCGCGTGCCCACTTTGGGCGATGATGAGCGCAATGCCGCCACCGTCACCAGGCTGGAATTTGCCGGGCCGTTTCCCGCCGATAGCGATGCCACGATGGTGCTGCCCGCCGGGATTCACGATCTGTCGGGGCGTAACCTGGGCAATGCCGCGCGGTTTCCGCTGGCCGTCCATTTCGACCCCGCCCCGCCGCTGGTGAAATTCGCCGCGCCGTTCGGCATTGTCGAGGCCAATGAAGGCGCCGCCCTGCCGGTCACGGTGCGCGCGGTCGAACCCGTGCTGGCCGGGCATGTTACGTCGATCGCCGGTGCCAGCGCCCGGATTGCCGACGATGACCGTGTGATCGCCGATTGGCTGCGCAAGGTGGCCAAGGCCAACCAGGACGATTTTGAATCGATCGACAAGCCCGGCGGGCAGACCGTGACGATCAACCACACCGGCGAAAAACCGATCCTGGCAGGCGGCACGCCGCTGCGCGTCGGCCTGCCGGGCAAGGGCCACGATTTTGAAGTGATCGGCGTGCCGCTAAACGGCAAAGGGTTCCACGTGGTCGAACTGGCCAGCCCGGCGCTGGGCGCGTCGCTGCTGGGGCGCAAGGTGCCACGCTATGTCGCGGCGGGCGCGCTGGTCACCGACATGGCGGTGCATTTCAAATGGGGCCGTGAAAGCAGCCTGGTGTGGGTCACCCGGCTGTCAACCGGCGCGCCGGTCGGCCGCGCCGCGATCCGCATCAGCGATTCGTGCACCGGGCAGCAATGGGCGGCGGGCATGTCGGACGCCAGCGGGCGCATGGCAGTGCATGGCGGCCTGCCGGCACCATCGCTGAACGATGGTTGTGACGAAAACGAAGATCATCCGCTGATGGTTTCGGCGCGCGCCGATGGCGACATGAGTTTCAGCCTGTCGAGCTGGGACAAGGGCATTGCCCCCTATGATTTCGACCTGCCCTATGGCCAGAGCGACAACCGCGAGGTGATCCATACGGTGTTTGACAGAACGCTGGTGCGGGTGGGTGAAACGGTGCATTTCCGCCACCTGATCCGCCGCCCGGTGGGCAGCGGGTTTGCATTCGGGCAGGGGTTTTCGGGCACGCTGGTGTTCGCTCACCAGGGGTCAGACACCAAGTTTACGCAAAACGTGACGATCAGTGGCGCCAATGGTGGTGCGGGCGAATGGACCGTGCCGCAGGGCGCGCCGCTCGGCGATTACAGTTTGAGCTTTGAGACCGGCGGCAAGACCATTGACACCGGGCAGACCGTGCGTGTCGATGAATACAAATTGCCAACCATGCGCGCGACGATCACCGGCCCGGCCGAGGCACTGGTACAGCCGCCATCCGTGCCGCTGTCGCTGTTTGTCGGATACCTGTCGGGCGGCGGTGCGGGGCAATTGCCGGTCACCGTGCGCAGCCAGTTCAGCACCTGGGCCCCCGGTCCCAAAGGCTGGGACGGCTACAGCTTTGGCGGCGACGCCATTGTCGAGGGTACGCGCCCGCTGGGTGGCGGGCGCGATGACGAGGATGGCGGCGACGCCGATGGCGGCACTGCGGGATTGCCCTATGCCCAGACGCTGCCCGCGACACTGGGCACCGATGGCACCGCGCGCGCCGAAGTAACGGTGGGGCGCGCAATCACCCGCCCGCTGGGGCTGACCGTGGAAATGGATTACCCCGACGCCAATGGCCAGACGATGACCGCGTCGCGCTATCTGCGGCTGTTCCCGGCGGCATTGCAGGTGGGGATCAAGACCGACGGCTGGATGATGCGCGGTGATGATCTGCGCTTGCAGATGGTCGTGCTTGATCTGGCGGACAAGCCGGTGGCCGGCGCATCGGTGCATATCGATCTGTATACGCGCGAAACCATCACCGCGCGGCGGCGGCTGATCGGTGGCTTTTACGCCTATGACAACCAGGAAAAGATCACGCGGCTGGCCGGCGGATGCACCACCAGCAGCGACAGCACCGGGCGCGCCGCGTGCCAGTTGGCGCCCGGCATTTCAGGCCAGGTGATTGCCGTGGCGCGGGTAACCGATGCTGCCGGGCACGAAACACGTGCGGTGCGTGATGTGTGGCTGGCGGGCAAGGACGAATGGTGGTTTGGCGGCGACAACGGCGACCGGATGGATGTGATCCCCGAACAGGCCGAATACAAAGCCGGTGACACCGCAAAGTTTCAGGTGCGCATGCCGTTTCGGGAGGCGACCGCGCTGGTCACCGTCGAGCGCGAAGGCGTGCTGTCCAGCTTTGTGACCACGCTGTCGGGCACCGACCCGGTCGTGTCGGTGCCGCTGCCGGGCAGCTATGCCCCCAATGTCTATGTGTCGGTGCTGGCGGTGCGCGGGCGCGTGGGCGGGTGGACGCTGTGGCTGTCAGACCTGGCGCGGCGCTGGCATCTGCCATTCATTTCGCAGGATGCCGCCGCGCCGACCGCCACGGTCGATCTGGCCAAGCCTGCCTATCGCCTGGGCGTGGCGCAGATCCGCATCGGGTGGGATGCACACCGGCTGGCGGTCAGCGTCGAGGCCGATCGCGCGCGCTATCGCGTGCGGGACAACGCCCATGTCGCGATCACGGTCAAACATCCCGATGGCAGCCCGGCCGCCGGCGCCGATGTCACATTGGTCGCGGTGGACGAGGCACTGTTGCAATTGATGCCCAACCACAGCTGGGATGTGCTGGGCGCGATGATGGCGCAGCGCAATCTGGAGGTGGTGACATCCACCGCACAGATGCAAGTGGTGGGCAAACGCCATTACGGGCGCAAGGCGGTCGCGGCGGGCGGCGGCGGCGGTGATGCATCGGGAGTCAACCGCGAGAACTTTCAACCGGTGCTGCTGTGGCGCGCGCATGTCCCGCTGGATGCGGCGGGTTCGGCGCGGGTGGATGTGCCGTTGTCCGATGCGCTGTCGCGGTTCCGCTTTGTTGCGGTGGCCAGCGATGGCGCGCAGGAGTTCGGCACTGGCCAGACCAGCGTGCGCACTGCGCAGGACCTGTCGATCTATCCCGGCCTGCCTGATGTGGTGCGCACCGGTGACCGCTATGACGCGGTGTTCACGCTGCGCAACGGGTCGGACCATGCCATGACGGTGACCGCGCAACCGGTGATCAGCCCGGCTGTGGCGCATGCCGGCCCGCTGACGCTGACCATCCCGGCGGGCGCGGCGGGCCGCATGCGCTGGGGTCTGAACGCGCCGCCGGCCACCGGCACTTTGACCTGGACGCTGACCGCGCAAAGCAGCGACGGTCACGCGCATGACAGCGTGACCGCGCGCCAGCAGGTGGTGCCCGCCGTGCCCGAAGAGGTGACGATGGCCACCCTGATGCGCGTTGGCGATCCGCCGCCAATGATCGCCATTCCACCGGGCGCGCTGCCGGGCGGGGCGGTCACGGTCGATCTTTCAGATTCGCTGGCGGCACCGCTGGACGGCGTGCGGCGGTATATGACCGATTACCCATTCAATTGCCTGGAACAGCGGCTGTCGCGGATCGTGGCCAATACCGACAGCGCGGGATGGACGGTACTTGCCGCTGCGTTGCCGACCTACCTCGATGGCGATGGCCTGGCGCGCTATTGGCCCGACGCCGGCATGGGCGGATCGCCCGAACTGACCGCCTATGTGGTGGCGACCACCAGCATGGCGGGGCTGGCGCTGCCCGCCGACGCGCGCACCAAAATGATCGGCGCATTGCAACGCGTGGTCAGCGGGCAATTGCGCCGTGACCGGCCCTACCAGATCGACGACCGGGTGCTGCGGATTGCCGCGCTGAACGCGCTGGCGCGGGCCGGGGCGGCGGATGCGGGAATGGTCGCGCGGATCGACATGGTGCCGGCCGACATGCCGACCGGCACGCTGGCCGACTGGATGGTGGCGCTGGACCGGGTGCCGGGCGTGGCCAATGCGCCAGGATTGCGTGCGGCGGCGGCAGGCGAATTGCGGCGGCGGCTGGTCTATGCCGGCACCCGGCTCGATCTGGTCGATCGCGGGCGCGCGCCGTGGTGGATGATGGTCGGCGATGACGATATGGCGATCCGCGCGCTGGATGCGATCCTGGGCCGCCCCGATTGGGCTGGCGAAGTGCCGCGGATGATGGCCGGGATCGCCGCGCGGCAAATGCACGGGGCGTGGGACACCACCCCTGCCAATGCCTGGGGCGCGCTGGTCTCGCGGCGGTTTGCCGCGGCCTATCCGGCCAGCGCGATTGCCGGCACCACGCATGTCATGCTGGCCGGGCGCAGCGCCGATGTCGCGTGGCCGCGCCGTGGCGATACCACGCCGCTGCGCCTGCCTCTGGCCAGCGGGCCGCTGACGCTGTCGCAAAGCGGCGGGCAGGGGCCGTGGGCCACGGTCAGCGTGCGCGCGGCGGTGCCATTGAAAAGCCCGCTGTTTGCCGGATACCGGCTGACCCGGTCGGTCAGCATGGTTTCTGCGCGCACGCCGGGCCGGCTGACACAAGGCGACGTGATGCGCGTGCATCTGGAGATCGATGCCGATGCCGGGCGCACCTGGGTGGCGCTGAGCGATGCGCTGCCGCCGGGCGCGGTGGTAATGTCGAACCTGGGCGGGCAATCGCAGATCCTGCAACAGGGCAGCAAGAGCGAAGGCATCTGGCCCAGCTGGGTCGAAGGCGGGCGCGCGACCTGGCGCGCCTATTTCGAATGGTTGCCGCAGGGGCACAGCGTGATCGAATATACCGTGCGGTTGAACAGTGCGGGCCGGTTCACGCTGCCACCGGCGCGGGTTGAGGCAATGTATGCCCCGGCCATTCATGCCGCGTTGCCGATTGCCCCGGTCACGGTATGGAGCAAATAGCGCTGCGTTCGCGCCTGTACCGGCGCGCGCTGTGGGTGGTGCTGGCGGCAATGATCGGGGCAGGCGGCTGGGCCTTGTGGCGCACCACGCCACCGGCGGTGCCCGATTTTGTGGTCTATCGCCAGCAATGGGCGCCGAGCGAGGCGTGGCTGTATGATCGCAACGGCCGCCTGCTGGATGAGGCGCGGGTGGATTTCACCGTGCGCCGGCTGGGCTGGACACGGCGTGAAGCGGTCAGCCCGGTATTGCGCCAGACCCTGATCAATGTGGAGGACCGCCGCTTTGCCTGGCACGGCGGGGTGGACTGGCTGGCGCTGGCGGCCGCGTTGCGCGACCGCGTGACCGGGCATCACCGGCGCGGTGGATCAACGCTGACGATGCAGCTGGCGGGATTCCTGTGGGACGATATGGCCCGCCCGGGGCGCCGATCGGTGTGGGACAAGCTGCGCCAGATGCGCGCCGCCTGGGCCATCGAAAGCCGCTGGACCAAACCGCAGATTGTGGAGGCCTATCTCAACCTCGCGCCATTTCGCGGCGAAACCCAAGGGGTGGCGGCGGGCGCGGCCGCGCTGTTTGCCAAGCCGCCAATGGCCATCGACTGGCGTGAAGCGGCGATCATGGTCACGCTGTTGCGCGATCCTGGCGCGGCGCCGTCCGATCTGGCCCGGCGCGCCTGCCGGCTGGTGCCGGCGGCCGATTGCGCCGGGCTGGTGCCACTGGCGCAGGCGGCCACTGCCGACAGCGGCATGCGCGGGATGGACCCCGGGCTGGCGCCGCACCTGGCCACGCATCTGCTGACCCGGCCCGGCATGCGCGTGACCAGCACGATCGATGCCGGCGTGCAGGACATCGCCGCGACCGCGCTGCGGCACCAGTTGCAGGGGCTGGGGGCCCGGCGCGCGCGCGACGGCGCGGTGGTGGTGGTCGACAATGCCAGCGGGAATGTGCTGGCCTATGTCGGCGGGGTGGGGCTGGGATCGACGGCGGCGGCGGTTGATGGCGCCGCCGCGCCGCGCCAGGCCGGATCGACGCTGAAACCGCATCTTTATGCCCATGCGATCGAACGCAAATGGCTGACCGCGGCATCGATCCTGGATGATTCCCCGGTGCAGCTGGACACCGCATCGGGGCTGTATGTGCCGCAGAATTACGACAAGGCGTTCATGGGGCCGGTATCGGTCCGGCGCGCGCTGGCCAATTCGCTGAACGTGCCGGCGGTGCGCGCGCTGCTGATCGACGGGGTGCAGGATTTCCGCGATCGGCTGGCCGATCTGGGCTATGCCGGGCTGGACAGCGATGGCGGTTTTTATGGCTATTCGCTGGCGCTGGGGTCGGCCGAAGTCACGCTGCTGGACCAGGCCAATGCCTATCGCACGCTGGCCAATCTGGGCCGCTGGTCACCACTGCGGCTGCGCGCCGATGATCCGGCGGGCGAAACGCGCCAGGTGATCGACCCGCGTGCGGCGTGGATCGTGGGGGATATCCTGTCCGATGCCGGTGCGCGCGCGGGCACGTTTGGCGTCGATTCGGCGCTGCGCCTGCCGTTCTGGGCAGCGGCCAAGACCGGCACATCAAAAGCCATGCGTGACAATTGGTGCATCGGGTTTTCCGACCGTTACACAGTGGCGGTGTGGGTGGGCAATCTTGAGGGCGACCCGATGCGCGCGGTATCGGGCACCAGCGGCGCGGCGCCGGTCTGGCGCGATGTGATGCTGGCGCTGCATGCCGACCACCCCGGGCATCAGCCACCGCGCCCGCCGGGTCTCGTGACCACCATGGTCCATTTCCAGACCGGCAGCGAAGGCACCCGGCCCGAATGGTTTCTGACCGGCACCGCGCAAAGCGTGATTCGCGCCGAACCGGCGTTTGCGCGGCCACAGCGGATTGCCAATCCGGTATCCGGCGCGGTCTATGCGTGGGACCCGGACATTCCCGCCGGGCATCAGGCGATCGGCGTGGTGATCAGCGGCGATGCCGCCGGGCTGCGGCTGCGGCTGGACGATCACGATCTGGGCGCCGCCGGCACGGGTGTGCAGATGCCACTGATCCCCGGCGTGCATGTGCTGACCTTGATCGACGCGGGTGGGCAGGCGGTCGACCGGGTGCGCTTTACCGTGCGATGATCCCGGCCCCGGCGGCGGCGGTTTCCACGCTGATGGCCGGCACAGCGCCGGCGGGGGTGCGATACCCGGCCAGCACCGCATCACGCACCGCATCGACGTGCGCCGCGCGCATCACGCCGACCACCGCGCCACCAAAACCACCGCCGGTCTGGCGTGCACCGCCCTGATCCCCGATCGCATCGTTCATCAGCGCCGCCAGCCGGTCGGTGTCGGGCACGGTTATGCCGAAATGTTCGGCCTGCGAGCGATGCGATTCGCGCATCAACCATCCCGTGGTGACCAGATCACCCCGTGCCAGCGCCTCGGCCGCCTGCAACGTGCGGCGGTTGTCCCCGATCACGTGGGCGGCACGCTGCCACGCCAGATCATCCAGCCGGTGGCGCGCCGCTGCCAGCATGGCGTCATCAGCATCGCGCAGCGCGGCCACGCCCAGTATGGCGGCGGCGCGTTCGCATTCGGTGCGCCGGGTGTTATAGGCGCCATCGACCAGGCCGCGTTGCACCCCGGATTGCACAATCATCACCGCCATATCATCGGGCAGCGGGATAGGACGCAAGTCGAGCGACCGGCAATCGATCAGCAGCGCGTGCCCTGCGCGCGCGGCGGCGCTGGCAATCTGATCCAGATTGCCGCAGCGCACCCCGGGAAAGCCGCATTCCGCGCGTTGCGCCAGCAGCGCGATCGCGATCGCCGGCCATTGTGCCGCCACGATCGCCCCGGCCCCCGCCAGCAGGGCATGTGCCAGCCCAACCTGCAGGCTGGCCGACGAAGACAGGCCGGTGCCGCGCGCAAGGCTGCCGGCAATCGCCATATCGCCACCCGGCACGGCAACCCCGGCACGGTTCAGTTCATCGACCACGCCGCGCACATAATTGCGCCATCCGCCGGCGTTGCACGGTTCGACACCGGCCGGCACAAATTGGTCAGATTCATCAAAATCGCACGCCAGTACGCGCAAGGGTGCCGCCCGATCGGGACGAAAGGCCACTTGTGTTTCCGGCCCGATCGCCATCGGCAGCGCAAAGCCGTCGTTGTAATCGGTGTGTTCGCCAATCAGGTTGACTCGCCCCGGTGCGCGCGCGAACAGCGCCGGCGTCCCGCCAAATGCGTCGGCGAATGCCACGGCAAGCCTGGCGGACAGGTGATCGGTTGGCGTCATTCGGTTGCGCCGTTCGTCGGCACCACCGCGCGCAAACGGGCGGCGGCCACCTCCGGAGTCAGATCGCGCTGCGGTTCGGCCAGCATTTCGAACCCGACCATAAATTTGCGCACGGTCGCCGAACGCAGCAACGGCGGATAGAAATGCGCGTGCAGCCGCCAATGCGGCGCCGGGGCGGTGCCTGGCGCCTGGTGCCAGCCCATCGAATAGGGCATCGCGCAATCAAACAGCGCATCATAGCGCCCGGTGATCACGCGCAGGATGCGCGCCAGCGAGTCGCGCGCATCATCCGACAGCTGTTGCAGCCGGACCACCGGATCGCGCGCGATCAGCAACACTTCGAACGGCCAGGCCGCCCAGAATGGCACCACTGCCAGCCAATGGGGGTTGTGCGCCACCACGCGGCCCCCCGCCGCCAGTTCACGCGCGGCCACCGTGTCCAGCAATGGTGCGCCATACGAGGCGTACCACGCGGCCTGTTCGCGATCTTCGTCGATCAGTTCGCTTGGCACAAAATCGCTGGCCCAGATCTGGCCATGCGGGTGCGGGCTGGAACAGCCCATCATCGCGCCCTTGTTTTCAAACACCTGCACGCTGCGCCAGATCGCGCCGAGTGCGGCCGACTGTTCGGCCCAGGTATCGACCAGCACCCGCACCGCCGGCAGATCGAGATCGGGCAGGGTTTTGTTATGGTCGGGTGCATAACAGATGACCCGCGCCTCTCCCCGTGCGGGTGCGCAGACAAACACTGCATCGTCGACGGGTGGCGGCGGGGTATCTGCCATCAGCGCGGGAAAATCATTGGGGAACACGAATGTGCCGGGATAGGCCGGGTTGATCGCACCCGTGCTGCGGGTGTTGCCCGGGCAGAGGTGGCAGACCGGATCGTGCGACAATCCCCCGCGTGGCGCCGGATCGCCGGTTTCACCCTGCCACGGGCGCCGGGCACGGTGTGGCGAAACCAGCACCCAGCGGCCGGTGAGCAGGTTGCGCCGGCGGTGCGGATGATCAAGCGGATCGAATGGGGTCATGGCCAAAGAACTACGCGGCGCCCGCAGCGGGCGGTACCGAAAAACGCATCACAGACCTGTTTGCAGACCTATGCGCCGACCGTTGCGGCTCGCGTTTCAGCCCAGCAGTGGTGCGACCATTGCCTTCAGATCCGCCTCTGGCCGGGCGCCATAGTGCGAAATCACCTCTGCCGCGCAGATTGCGCCCAGTCCCAGGCAGGTTTCCAGCGCCGCGCCGCGCACATAGCCAAACAGGAAACCGGCGGCAAACAGGTCGCCCGCGCCGGTGGTGTCGATCACTTGCGCCACCGGCGAAGCGGCGACCATCGCGTGTTCACCGCTGCAGACGGCGTGCGCGCCCTTTTCACTGCGCGTGACCACCAGGGTGGGAACTTGCGGCGCCAGCGCGGCGATACCGTCGTGAAAATCGTCAAGGCCGGTCAGCGCGGCCAGTTCGTGTTCGTTGGCAAACAGGATGTCGATCGCGCCATCGGCAATCAGCGTGCGAAAATCATCGCCATGGCGCGAAATCACAAATGCGTCCGACAGCGTGAGCGCCACTTTGCGCCCGGCGCCGCGTGCGGTGGCAATCGCGCGGCGCATGGCGCGACGCGGTTCTTCCGGGTCCCACAGATAGCCTTCGAGATAGAGCACCGCCGCATCGGCGATCACGCTGTCGTCCAGCGCATCGGCGGGCAGGTACTGCGACGCGCCCAGAAAAGTGTTCATCGTGCGCTGCCCATCGGGGGTGACGAAAATCAGGCAGCGGGCGGTCGATGGCTCTGCCCCGCGTGCCGGGGTGGCAAAGGCGATGCCGCCTGCACGGATATCGTGGGCAAACACTGCGCCCAGCTGATCATCCGCAACCTGCCCGATAAAGCTGCACGATGCACCCAGCGCGGCCAGCCCGGCCAGCGTATTGGCCGCAGACCCGCCCGATATTTCGCGCGCCGGCCCCATCGCGGCATAGAGCGCGTGCGCCTGTTGGTCGTCGAGCAGCGTCATCCCGCCCTTGGCCATGCCCAACCGGACAATGTCATCATCGCTGGCCGGGGCCATGACATCGACAATGGCGTTGCCGATGGCGACCACATCAAATCGCGCAAGCGTGGCAGTGGATTGCGGTACGGTCTGATCGGACACCGGGTGCTCCTGCGAAAATTCGGATGGCACGCGCCTATTCGTTTGCGGACCATCCGACAAGCCGATGTCAACACGCGCCGGACCGCAACCCGCGCCGATTGACAGCGCCGCCGGGGGCGACGATGGCAAAAGCAATGCGCGCGATCCTGACCTTGCCCGTGGTTTTGCTGCTGGCCGCCTGTGGCGGCGGCGCAGCGCCTTCACCGGTTGCCGCGGTCAGCCAGCCCGAAACGCGCCTGCTGCGCCATGCCCAGCCGCGTGAACAGACTGGCGCGGCGGGCGGGGTGATCGGCGCCGATGCCGAGGCGCTGATCCGTGCATTCGGCCCGCCGCGGCTGGATATCCGCGATGGTGACGCGCGCAAACTGCAATGGTCGGGCACGGCATGTGTGCTGGATGCCTATCTTTACCCCGGGCCGGGCGGTGCGCGGCCCAGCGCGACCTATATCGATACCCGGCGCGGTGATGGCCGCGATGTCGATCGCGCCGCCTGCATCACCGCGCTGCGCAAGAATTAATCCTCTGCCGCAAAGGTCAGTTCGGCATGGTCCCGCAGCCGGGTGACCAGCGCGGCGCCCAGGATCGATCCGGGGGTACCGATCCCGCCCGGCGCCGTGCTTTCGCGCAAGGCAATGCCGGTTTCGGCAATCATCCGGCTGGTTGAACCGTAACCGGGATCATACCGGCCCTTGACGCCAAAGCGCAGTTCGCGCCCGTCGGGCCATTCGCCGACGAACAGCACGTCGTAAAATCCGTTGGCGCGGTCTTCGGGGCTGGGTCCTTCGCCTGGCAGCGGATCGTTGGGCGTGCCGATCATCGGGGTTTTGGCGATATATTCGGCGACCGCTTTGCCCTGGTCGCCCGGCCCGGTCAGGATCATTTCGTCATAGACGAAATCGACGCCATAGGGGTGGCCCAGCAGGTGGTTGGTGCGGTGCACGTTCTTGGTGTTGATGATGGCCATGACAAACGGCGCGGCCCAGCTGCCGGTGGTATCGTCCAGCATCGGTTGATCGCCGCGCGGCTGATCCGGCCCGGTGAAGCCCGGCGTCAGGCCAAACGGGCTGGCCATGATCGCGCCCAGCGCCGGTTCCTTTGCAATCGCCGCCAGGGTCGCCTTCAGGCTATAGGCGGTGCCGCCGGAAAACCCGCCCTGCATCGCGCGGACCCGGCATTTGACCCGTGGCGCCGGGCTGCCGAACCGCGCCTTTGCCTCTGCCTGCAGCGACAGCACGCCCAGGTCAAAGGGGATCGAATCGAACCCGCACGAAAACGCAATCCGCGCCCCGGTTGCGCGCGCCTGCGCATCGTACTGGTCGATCATCTGGCGCATCCACACCGGTTCGCCGCACAGGTCGGCATAATGTGTGCCCGCCGCCACGCAGGCCGCCAGCACGGGTGTGCCATACAATTGATAGGGCCCGACCGTGGTGACCACGACATGGGTGGATGCCGCCATGGCGGCCAGCGATGCGGGATCTTCGCTGTCGGCCAGGACCAGCGGGGTATCGGCCGGGGCGCCGATCAGGTCGCGCACTTCTGCCAGTTTCGCGGCGCTGCGCCCCGCCATGGCCCATTTCAGCCCGGAATGCCCGTGCGTCAGCGCCAGATATTCCGCCACCAGCCGCCCGGTATACCCGGTTGCGCCATACACGATCACATCAAATTCGCGCGCCATCTGCCCATCCCGTTCGATTGTTTAAACGCATGGTTAAAACAGTGGCGGGCAATCGGCAATGTTGATGTATGCGAGGCTGCACTGACGTGCAGACAAACCACCCGCCCCGCCTCGCGTTCCTTGTGCGACGAAAACGATGTTTTCGTCGGGGGCCCGACCACCAATGATACCATCATGCTGTGGTGGTCGGGCGGGGAGGCGGGGCGGGTGGTTTGCGTCGCGCGAAGCGCGACCTGGTCTCAGATACGCGGCAGGGTCACGCCTTTTTGCCCCATGTATTTGCCGGCGCGGTCGGCATAGCTCACTTCACAGGGTTCGTTGCCCTGCAGAAACAGGAACTGGCAGGCGCCTTCGTTGGCATAGATCTTGGCCGGTAGCGGCGTGGTGTTGGAAAATTCCAGCGTTACGTGCCCTTCCCAGCCGGGTTCCAGCGGGGTGACATTGACGATGATGCCGCAGCGGGCGTAGGTCGATTTGCCCAGGCAGATCACCAGCACATCGCGCGGCACGCGGAAATATTCGACCGTGCGCGCCAGGGCAAAGCTGTTGGGCGGGATGATGCAGACATCGGTCTTGCGATCGACGAACGAATTGGCGGCAAAATCCTTGGGGTCCACCACTGCCGAATCGACATTGGTGAAAATCTTGAATTCGTCGGCGACGCGCGCGTCATAGCCATACGACGACAGGCCATAGCTGATACAGCCATCGCGCCGCTGGCTTTCCACAAAAGGCTCGATCATGCCGGTTTCCAGCGCCGTGCGGCGGATCCAGCGGTCGGACAAAATGGACAAGAAGGCCCTTTCGAATGGGGTTGCGGTTCAGGTGCGCAGATTGGCCGGGCCGAACGCCAGTGGCAAGAGTGCGCTCAGCCGCATGTCCACGGTTTCGTGCGCGCCGGTGGCGATAATCAGCGGATCGGTATGCCCCAGCGAGGCCAATTCGGCCAGCACCTGGCGGCAGCGCCCACAGGGCGCAACCACCGCGCCGGGCACACCCAGCGGGCCGCCGGCAATCGCCACCGCCACCAGCCCGGCGCGGTGGCCCTGCTGGCTGGCATTGGCCGCCGCGACCGTTTCGGCGCACAGCGACAGGCCATAGCTGGCATTTTCAAAATTGCTGCCGACCACCACCGTGCCATCGGCAAAGCGCAGCGCCGCGCCCACGTGAAACCGCGAATAGGGCGCATAGGCCCCCGCCATCGCCGCCCGTGCCGCCGCGATCAGGGCATCGCGGTCGGCCGGATCGATCGCAGCTGCGTCGCTCATGGCTGCACCACCACCCAGCGTACCGGCCCCGCCACTCCGGCCAGCCGCAAGCGGTGCGTGGCCGTCCACAGCACCCAGGGCCGCGCGACATAAGTGGGCACACGATAGTCGCCGGTCACCCACACATTGCGATCGATCCGCGCGGCCAGGTGATAGCGCGATTCCAGCGCAGGCGACGGCATCAGCACCACCGGGCGGCCCAGATGACGTTCCACTTCGTTGAGAAAGGTGGTCAGCTCGCTGTCGATCACCGCTTCGCCAGGCGGATCGCGGCATGCCCGCGGATCAAGGTCGAGCGCGATCGCCGCGGGCAACAGGCGCCGGTCGCGCGGCACGGTGGTGACAAAGTTGCTCGCCTGCGTATCGGCCGGGGCGCACAGATCATAGACATGCACCGCGCCGACCTGCAGCCCGGCGGCGCGCGCAGCATCCAGCCCATGCGCAAACGCGGAATCGCGCGACGCGGCGCCGCTGCTGGCGGTCAGATAGACGAAATCGGCGCCATGCCCGCCCGGCCCGGTGGCCTTTAGCGTACCCCAATCGACTGCGCCGTCACCGGCATCGAGCCACAGCCCCTGTTCGGCATAGTGCGTGCGGTCGGGGGTCCAGCGCACGGCCCAGATCCACCCCGCCACGGCCAGCCCGGCCAGCACGATCGCCGCGCCGGGAATCAGCAGCCAGCGGTTGATCCGCGCCTTTGCCACGTTAAAATTCCCTTGGATTCAACAAAACATCAATGACCGCATGCCAGGCGCGGGGGATGGCCGGGACCATCGCTACCCCTTGATATGCAACACGCAAATCAGCGTGAACAGGCGGCGGGCGGTGGCAAAGTCGGTTTCGATCTTGCCCTCAAGCTTTTCCAGCAACGTGGTCGCGGCGTCGTTGTGCACGCCGCGCCGGGCCATGTCGATGGTTTCAATTTCTTGCGCGGTGGCGCGGCGGATCGCCTGATAATACGATTCGCAGATCGCAAAATAATCGCGAATCGCCCGGCGGAACCGCCCCAACCCCAGAATCACGGTTTCCAGCGGCTGCGATGCCTCATCCGCAACCTGCAGCACCAGCCGGCCATCTTCGACCGACAGCCGCAACCGATAGGGCCCGTTATGCCCGGCGGCGGCGGCACGCACCGGTTTGAACGTGTTTTCTTCGATCAGATCAAAAATCGCGATGCGGCGTTCCTGCTCGATATCGGCATTGCGCCAGATGATCGTCGCATCATCGAGTTCGATATGGGCAATTCGCGGGTCCACCATGGTCCGGCCACTGATGGCATAGCGCCGGCGTGATCGGCAAGCCCTTCCCCGCTATCCACAGGGCAAGTATCGGTGCGCCGGGTTGTCGCTGCCACGCAGGTGGGGCACAGTGCCACGATGTCTGCATCCACCACCATCCTGCTGCGCGAGGCTGAACCGGCCCCGACCCTGCCCGCCCGCACCCTGCCCGCCAATGTCGAGGCAGAGGCCGCATTTCTGGGCGCGGTGCTGATCGACAACCGTATTCTGGAGGAAATGACCTGCCCGCTGACCGCGGACCATTTCTTTGCCCCGGTGCATGGTCGCGTGTTTGCGCGCATCGCCGCGCTGATCGATCGCAAGGCGGTGGTCACGCCGGTCACGCTGAAACCCTATTTCGAATCCGACGACGGGCTGAAGGAACTGGGCGGCACGGCCTATCTGGCGCGGTTGACCGCCGACGGGCAGGGATTGCTGGCCCCGCGCGAACTGGCGCAACAGATTTACGATCTGGCGCTGCTGCGCGAACTGATCACGGTCGGCCGCACATTGGTCGAACAGGCGATGGACACCAGCGAAAGCGTATCGCCACTGGGCCAGATCGAAGCGGCCGAATCCGCATTGTACGCGGTGGCCGAGGGCGCGCAGACCGGCAGCGAAGCGCAAAGTTTCAGCGTGGTATCGCGCGCATCGCTAGGCATGATCGAAAAGGCGCTGCTGTCGGGCGGGCACATTTCGGGCAAGACCACCGGGCTGACCAGCGTGAACGAAAAGATCGGCGGCCTGCACGAGTCCGATCTGATCATCCTGGCCGGGCGGCCGGGCATGGGCAAGACCAGTCTGGCCACCAATATCGCGTTCAACGCCGCCGATCGGCTGCGCCGCGATATGGTCGATGGCATCCCGGTCAATGAATCGGTGGGCGCCGCGGTCGCGTTTTTCAGCCTGGAAATGAGCGCGGACCAATTGGCCACGCGCGTATTGGCCGAACAATCGGGGATCAGTTCCGAAGCCTTGCGCATGGGGCGAATCAGCCGCGAGGATTTTCAGCAATTGTCGTTTGCCAGCCAGCGTCTGGCCGAATTGCCGCTGTTCATCGATGATACCCCGGCGCTGACCATCGGCGCGCTGCGTGCGCGGGCAAGACGGTTGAAACGGCGCCACGATATCGGGCTGATCGTGGTCGATTACCTGCAACTGTTGCAGGGATCAGGGCGGACCGAAAACCGCGTGAACGAAATTTCGGAAATCAGCCGCGGCCTCAAAACGCTGGCCAAGGAACTGTCGGTGCCGGTGATCGCGCTGTCGCAGCTGTCGCGCGCGGTCGAACAGCGCGATGACAAGCGCCCGATGCTGTCGGATCTGCGCGAATCCGGCTCAATCGAACAGGATGCCGACATGGTGTGGTTCGTGTTCCGCGAAGATTATTACATCGCATCGCGCGAGCCCAAACAGGGCGTCGATGGCGATGCCGCCAAGATTCACGAGGCGCATGCCGCCTGGGCGGCAGAAATGGAGCGGGTTTACGGCCTGGCCGAATTGATCGTGGCAAAACAACGCCACGGGTCGACTGGCAAAGTGCGTCTGCGGTTTGAACCGCGCATCACCCGTTTTTCCGATCTGGCGCCCGACGCAATGGGCGCCAACAGTTACGGCGACGATTGATCGCAACCCGCCTGCGCTAAACCTTCATTCCGGAGCGGGCGGCGCTGGCCACCACCACCAGCGCCGCGATACCAACCGCACTGCCGGGCTGACGCCCGGCCATGCGGGGGGAATGGGCGTTGGATTCATGGGGCCACGCGTTCGACAGCATTGTTGCGGCATGGCCGATATGGGCGACGATGCCGGGCAAAATCACGCTGGGTGCGCCCGGGCAACCCCTGTTTGTGGCGGCATTTGTCGCCGTGTGCGGCGCACTGTGGGTCGCCCCCCGGGTGATCGCGCCACTGGTACCGACTCTGGCGGGGCTGGGGGCCGGCGCTGCAAGTGGCTGGTGGATGGCGGGCGCGCTGGGCTGGCACCCGCTGCTGGCCGGGCTGATCGCGCTGCCGGTTGCTGCCGGCGTGTTTCAGCTTCTGGCCAATGTGTTTCTGGCGCGACTGGGGTTTGCAGTGATTGTTGCGCCGGTCGGGGTGCTGGCCGTGGGCCGGCTGGCCTTTACCGTGTTTGGCGGCTGGTGGGCCTGGGCGATCACGCTCATCGGCACATGGGCGCTGGGGAACATGCTGTACCGTTTTATCAAGCGCCAAAACGGCGCCACCTGGCAGTGGTTGACCAATCTGGTTGACGAACTGCGCGGGGATTAGCCGTTGTGGGTTTCGCAGTATTGCGCAGCCACGTGGCGCGCTTGCACAAACCTTGACTCAAACGGCCCCACCGCATAATGGCCGCGGCTTACCCATTCCCGGTCTGTAATACGAAAAGAGCCCCCTATGGCGCGCGTTACCGTCGAAGATTGCGTCGACAAGGTTTCCAATCGGTTTGACCTCGTGCTGCTGGCAGCGGAACGCGCGCGTGCGATTTCCGGCGGGGCAGAGCTGACCGTCGATCGCGACCGGGACAAAAACCCGGTGGTGGCCCTGCGCGAAATCGCCGAGGAAACCGTGATTCCGGCAGTGCTGAAGGAAAACGTGATCCAGTCGCTGCAGCGCGTGCTGCCCGATGACGATGACCAGGTCGATGAAATCGGATCGCTGTCGCAATCGGCCGAAGCGCTGCGGATTACCGCTGCCGCGCCGGTGCGCAACACGTCGCTGGGCGCTGATTACGACGGCTGATTGCCGACGGGCGGCGGGGCAATAACCCCCGCCCGCCAGGACACCGAAGCGAATTTGCCCTTTATACTCGCGCGGGGGATAATTCCCTGGGCAGCGCTTGCGGTTGGCTGCCTGGCGCGCCACCTTTGTGCCCATGGCCAACCAGCTTTCTTCGCGGGGTGACCGTTTCGCGCACCATGACGACCATGGGCGGGGAACCGTCCGCGCCGTGCTGGGGCCGACCAACACCGGCAAGACCCATCTGGCCATCGAACGGTTGTGCGCGCATTCGTCGGGCGCGATCGGGTTTCCGCTGCGGCTGCTGGCGCGCGAAGTCTATGACCGGGTGGTCGCGCTGAAAGGGCCCGATCAGGTCGCGCTGATCACTGGCGAAGAACGGATCGAGCCCAAAAATGCGCGCTGGCTGCTATGCACGGCAGAGGCGATGCCCCAGCGCCCCGATCTGGCGTTTGTCGCGATTGATGAGGCGCAGCTGTCGGCCGATCCCGAACGCGGCCACGTGTTCACCGACCGCCTGCTGCACACGCGCGGGCGGGAGGAAACCATGATCCTGGGTTCGTCCACGCTGGAACCGATGATTCGCGCGCTGGTGCCCGATGCGCAAATCGTCACCCGCCCGCGCTTTTCGACGCTGAGCCATGTCGGCGCGAAAAAGCTGTCGCGCATCCCGCCGCGCAGCGCGATCGTCGCGTTCAGCACCGAACAGGTCTATGCCATGGCCGAAATGCTGCGGCGGTTTCGCGGCGGCGCGGCGGTGGTGATGGGCGCGCTGTCGCCACAGACGCGCAATGCCCAGGTGGCCATGTACCAGGCGGGCGAGGTCGATTACCTGGTGGCGACCGATGCCATCGGCATGGGGCTGAACCTGGATGTCCACCATGTCGCGTTTGCGGGGCTGGGCAAATATGACGGGCATCGCCAGCGCCGGCTGACCACGGCGGAAATGGCGCAGATTGCCGGGCGGGCCGGGCGCCACCACCGCGATGGCACCTTTGGCACGCTGGCCGGGCTGGGCGCGCACGGTGCCGAATTCACCGACGACGAAGTTTATAGCATTGAGGAACACCGCTTTCCCCCGTTGACCCGGCTGTTCTGGCGAGAGGCCGATCTGCGGTTTGGTTCGCTGGACCAGTTGCTGACCGATCTGTCCTGCCCACCGCCGCGCCCCGAACTGGCCAGCCCGCCCGAAGCAATCGACCTGGCGGTGTTGCGCCAGTTGGCCAGCGACCCCGATGTGGCGGCCACCGTGCGCGGGGAACGGGCGGTGCGGCGGTTCTGGGCGGTGTGCTGCCTGCCCGATTTCCGCCAGCAGGGTGCCGACACCCATGCGCGGTTTGTCGCGCGGTTGTGGCAGGATCTGGCGCGCGGCTATCTCGGCAGCGATTTCGTGGCGTCGGCCATCGCCCAGCTCGACAATCCGGCCGGCGATATCGACGCGTTGCAGGGCCGGATCGCGGCAATTCGCAGCTGGGCCTATATCGCCCAGCGGCCCGATTGGGTCATGGCGCGGGAGGAAATGGCAGCGCGCGCGCGCGCGGTCGAAACCCGGCTGTCCGACGCGTTGCACGCCCGCCTGACCGAACGGTTTGTCAACCGCCGCACCACCGTGCTGATGCGCAAGGCCGGTGGCGACGCGCTGCTGTTGCCGGTGCGGCTGTCGGATGCCGGCGCGGTGCTGGTCGATGACGAACCGATCGGTCATCTGGACGGGTTTCGCTTTGTCGTCGATCCGTTGGCGCGCGCGGCCGACCGCAAATTGTTGCTGGCCGCGGCAGAGCGCCATCTGCCCGGGCTGTTTACCACGCGCGCGGCCGCGCTGATCGCCGCCGCCGCCATGCCCGACGGGCTGGCGCTGACCGAGCGCGGGCTGGTGTGGGACGAAACGGTGGTGGCACGGCTGGAACCGGGGCGCAGCCTGCTGGAGCCGCGGCTGCGGCTGGACGCGGCGCTGGACCGCTTGGCGCCGGCATTGCGCGACGCGGTGCGCGCGGCGGTGACCGACTGGTTTACCAGGACGCTCAATCGCGGTCTGGCGCCGCTGCGGCGGCTGGCCGATGCGGCAGAAGCACGCGAATCCGGGCCGGAACTGCGTGCCATGCTGTTGCGGCTGGTCGATGGTGGCGGGGTGATCGCGCGTGACGGATCGGGGCTGGACCGGCTTGATCCGCGCCAGCGCGAAACTTTGCGCCGGCTGGGGCTGCGCATCGGCGGGATTGACCTGTATCTGCCGGCCATGTTGCGGCCGGCAGCATTGCGGCTGTGGCTGCGGCTGGCGGCGGTGCGCACAACGGGGTCAAACGCGCCGGTGGCGCCGCCTGACGCCCTGCCCGCTACGGTCGCCGGCCGTGCGGTCCCGGTCGGGTACCGCCGCGCCGGGGATGCCGCGGTGCGAGTCGATCTGGCCGACCGGTTGTTGCAAGAGGCGCATCGCTGCCGGCTGGGTGCAGCAGGGCGGCGGGTCTATCTGGATCCGGCGCGCGCGCAATCAATGGGGTTGTCCACGGCGGGTTATGCCGCATTGTTGCGCGCCGGGGGTTTTCGCGTGGCGATGCCGCGCATGCTGCCCGACGGCGCGTTCGGACCGCATGCGCCGCCGCTGTGGGACTGGCGCGCGCCGCGCCCTGCGCCACATCCGACCGTTATCGCGGCGGCCCGCCCCGCCACTGGCGCGTTCGCCGCGCTGGCAGAACTGCTGCGCTGAGGGCTGGCGGCATGTCCACCGGCAACGGCCTGCGCATCGACAAACTGCTGTGGTTTCTAAGGTTCGCGGCCACGCGTGCGGTGGCGCAGGAATGGGCGGGCACCGGGCATATCCGGTTGAACGGCCGGCGCATCGAACGTGCCAGCGCGGCGGTGCGCGCCGGTGACGTGCTGGTGCTGGCACTGCATGGCACCGTGCGGGTGATCGAAATCATCATGATCCCGACACGGCGTGGCCCCGCGCCAGAGGCACAAGGCTGTTACCGCTTTGTCGATTCGGTCGATAACGCCGCCAGCAGCGACGCGCGAAACGGCCGCAACGGGGGCGATACGGCAGATTGTGGGCAGCACAATGGTCAAAGGGTTGACGGGCGCCCCCTGACGCCTCTAGCAACCGTGCCAACAGCAACGTCGCCAATTTCCGAGGGACAATCGCCACCATGACCTATGTCGTCACCGAATCCTGCATCAAGTGCAAGTTCATGGACTGCGTCGAGGTCTGCCCCGTCGACTGTTTTTACGAGGGCGAAAACATGCTGGTGATCAACCCCAGCGAATGCATCGATTGCGGTGTGTGCGAACCCGAATGCCCGGCCGAAGCGATCCTGCCCGATACCGAAAGCGGTCTGGAACAGTGGCTTGAGCTGAATACCAAATTTTCGGCCGAATGGCCCAACATCACCACCAAGAAAGAGGCGCCCGCCGACGCCGACACTTTCAAGGGTGAAGAGGGCAAGTTCGACAAGTACTTTTCAGCCGAACCCGGTGAGGGCGACTGACCCGGCAGGCGCGCGTCGCGGCCCCGTTGCGGGGCGCCAAAACCATGATCTGGTCACAATTCCGGGTCCCGTTTCCCACAGGAGACGGGAAACAACCGATTTTGGCCACAATCACGCGGCCAGACCACTGGAAATTTTGTGACAGACCTGCTATATAATCGCTCGAGCGCCCGAAAGGTCTTTTTCGAGTGGCGCGTCACAACACGAATCAGGCAGGACAGACGGCAAACGGAACGCTGGGCTTCGCTCGACCGCAGGTAAGACGGTCGTTTGCCGGACCTCCCCCAAAAAGGGCCCGGATGGCATTTTGCACTGACGCAGATATCCCTTACGGGTGTCTGCGAAAGGGTCCCGTATCCGTCCCCGTTTCTGTGCTGCTGGGTCGAAAGGATATGCAATGGCAGCCAAGGCTCTTGCCTTCGATGTTGGGGATTATGTCGTTTATCCAAAGCACGGCGTAGGCCGGGTGGTCGAACTGCAGAACGAGGAAATCGCAGGGATGAAGCTGGAGCTGTACGTGCTCCGCTTTGAAAAAGAACGCATGACCCTGCGCGTACCGGTCAACAAGGTTGAAGCGATCGGCATGCGCAAGCTGTCTTCGGACAAGACATTGCGTGAGGCGCTCGACACCTTGAAGGGCAAGCCCAAGGTCAAGCGCACGATGTGGTCGCGCCGCGCGCAGGAATACGAAGCCAAGATCAATTCGGGTGACCTGGTGTCAATCGCCGAAGTGACACGCGACTTGTTTCGCGCCGATGACCAGCCGGAACAGTCCTATTCCGAACGCCAGATTTTCGAAGCCGCCTCATCACGGCTGGCCCGCGAACTGGCTGCGATGGAAAAGACCGACGAGCCGGCCGCGCTGAAAAAGATCCTGGCTATCCTGAACGAACACGCGCCAAAGTATTACGAAACCGCCTGACACATCAGACGCGGTCGCGAGTCACGCGGCACAGACAATCGAACGGGCCGCCGGGCTTTCGGCGGCCCGTTTGTTTTGCTGCCCTGGTGCCCTGTGTAACCGTCACGCCGCTGCGCGGCGCAAACGGTCGTTGATCGCCCGTCCGATGCTGGTATCGGGCACCGGTGCGATCGCGATCCGGGGCGCCAGTGCCGCCGCCGCGGTGTGCAGGCAGGCATAGAGCCGTGACGCCGCTTCGGCCAGATCACCGGATTGTGATAACGATATATCACCGGGGACCGCGCCAAACCCGATCATGAATTCATCCGGCGCCGGTCCACCGGCATCGAGCCGGACCGGCTTTCCCGGCGCATAGTGGCTGGCCAGTTGCCCGGGCGCGGTAATCCCGTCCGCCGCCTCCACTTCGCGATCGGGCCCGAGCAGCGCGGCAATCTGATCACGGTCAATCGGGCCCGGACGCAACACGGTCCACCCCGGCACCGCGCCATCACCGCCGCGAATCGCTACGATCGTCGATTCGATCCCGCGCGCGCAATCCCCACCATCCAGAATCAGATCAACCCGGCCCCCTAACGAGGCCGCAACATGCGCGGCGCTGGTCGGGCTGACCGCGCCGCTGCGGTTGGCCGAAGGTGCGGCCAGCGGCAGGCTGGTCCGGGCGATCAGTGCGCGCATCACCGGGTGCGCCGGGCAACGCAAGGCCACGGTGGGCAATCCGGCACAGACCGCCGCGCTCAACCCCGCATCCGCACGGCGCGGCAGCACCAGCGTCAGCGGCCCAGGCCAGAATGCGGCTGCCAGCGCCCGCGCCGAATCATCAAACCACGCCAGCCGTTCGGCCGCGGCCAGATCGGTAACATGCACGATCAGCGGGTTGAAATCGGGGCGCCCCTTGGCGCGGTAGATTGCCGCCACCGCCGCATCGCGATCAGCGCGCGCGGCCAGGCCATAGACCGTTTCCGTCGGCACCGCGACAGTCCCACCGTCGTGAATGACCTGCGCGGCGCGGGCAATCGCCAGGCCGGCATTGTCACCTTGCGCCAAAAGGCAGTTGGACTTTGTCGCGGGCATGACGCTTGGCTATAGAGACGGAGCAAGCCTTGCCAAGGAAAAGCGGACGATGACTTTTACGCCCCCAACTGCTGACCAGATTCTGGCCATAACGGTCAACGCCGGGATCGACGCCCTGGCGGAGCACGACCGCTTTGCCGCTGCCACCCCCGATCTGGTGGCAGCGATTGTCGAAGGTATCGGCCAGCTGGGTGCGGGCGAATGGGCGCCGCTGAACCGCATTGGCGATACGCGCGGCGCGCAGCTGAGCGACGGCGTGGTGCAATCGCCGCCGGGGTTTGCAGCGGCCTATCGCGGCTTTGTCGAACAGGGCTGGAACAGTGTCGCCGGCCCGGTCGATCATGGCGGCCAGGGCCTGCCGTTTACGCTGGCGACGTGCGTGCTGGAAACGCTGGGCGCGGCCAATATGGGTTTTGCGTTGTTGCCGATGCTGACCGTTGGCGCGATCGAGGCGATCGACCACCATGGCAGCGACGCGCAAAAAGCGATGTATCTGGCGAAACTGGTGTCGGGCGAATGGTCGGGTACGATGAACCTGACCGAACCGCAGGCCGGGTCCGACGTTGGCGCGCTGCGCACCACCGCCAGCCCGATCACCAGTGGGGAGCATGTCGGCAAGTACCTGATCAAGGGCACCAAGATCTATATCACCTGGGGCGAACACGATCTGGCGGACAATATCGTTCATCTTGTGCTGGCACGCCTGCCCGGCGCACCAGCCGGATCGCGTGGAATTTCGCTGTTTATCGTGCCGAAATTTCATGTCGCGGCGGATGGCGCGCCGGGTGCACGCAACGACGTGCGCTGCGCATCGATCGAACACAAGCTGGGGATCAACGCATCGCCGACCTGCGTGATGGTCTATGGCGACAACGATGAATGCGTGGGTGAACTGGTCGGGCACGAAGGTGGCGGCCTGCGCGCCATGTTCACGATGATGAATTCGGCGCGTATCAACGTGGGCAGCCAGGGCGTGCAGATTGCCGAGGCTGCGCTGCAAAAGGCCCGCGACTATGCGCGCGACCGCGTCCAGTCAGCACGCGCCGGCAGCAACGACAAGACCCCGGTGGCCATCATCGAACATCCCGATGTGCGGCGCATGCTGTTGCGCATGCGCGGCCTGACCGAGGCCGCACGCGCGCTGTTGTATTACACCGCCGGGCAGGTCGATCGGGGCACGCTGGGCGATACCAATGCCGCGCAGCGCGCCGAAGTGCTGGTGCCGCTGCTGAAAGCGTGGGGCACCGACGTCGGATGCGAAGTCGCCAGCCTGGGCATCCAGATCCACGGCGGCATGGGCTTTGTCGAGGAAACCGGTGCCGCGCAATTTTACCGCGATGCGCGCATCGCCCCGATCTATGAAGGCACCAACGGTATCCAGGCGGCCGATTTCGTCACCCGCAAGCTGGGCTTTGAAAACGGCGCGGTGGTGCATGCGCTGCTGAACGATATCCTGGCCGATTGCGGTGAAAGCCCCGAACTGGCCGCGCTGGCGCGCGATGCGATCGCGATTGCCACATGGATGGCCAGCGGCGATGCCAGCCTGGATGACAAACTGGCAGGCTCGGTACCGTTCACCACGATGTGCGCGGTGGCGGTCGCCGGCTGGCAGCTGGTGCGGCAGGTGCATGCCACCGGATCGGCCGAAAAGACGGCAGTAACCCGCTTTTTCAACCGCACCGTGGTGCCAGAGGCGCGCGGCCTGGGCGCGGCGGCCATGGCCGGCGCGGCGCTGCTGTATGATCTCGACACTGCCGCACTGGTTGGTTGAGACACGCACGATGGCTGACCCGGACGCCACCCTGCAACGGATTGCCGACGCGCTTGACCGGATCGCCCCGCCGCCTGCGCCGGCGATCGACTGGCTGCGCTACCCCGCCTATGTCTGGCAGGGGGCAACCACCCGCGCGGTGGCAACGCTCGAAGCACCGTCGATCGATCTGATCCGCGGCATCGACGCGCAAAAGGCGGCGGTGGTGGGCAATGTCAACCGGCTGGCGGCGGGCGCGGCCGCGCACGACATGCTGTTATGGGGCGCGCGCGGGATGGGCAAATCCGCTGTGGTGCGCGCCAGCGTGGCGAATGCCGCGTGGGCCTGGCCTGGCCAGATTGCGCTGGTGCAGGCCAGTGGTGATGCCAGCCTGGCGCTGCTGTTCGGCGTGTTGCGTGGCTGTGCCCGCAATTTTCTGGTGTTCATCGATGATCTGGGGTTTGACGATCGTGACAGCGATGGCCCGCGCAAATTGCGGTCATGGCTGGAAGGCGGGGTGGAGGCGCGCCCACGCAATGTACGGCTGGCGGTGACATCAAACCGCCGGGCGATTGTCGAACGCCACATGCGCGAACAGGATGATCCGATCAACCCGCGCGATGTGGTGGATGATCAACTGGCACTGGCCGACCGATTCGGGCTGAGCCTGGGTTTCCACGCCTGTTCGCAGGATGATTACCTGGCCATCATCGCCGGTTACGCTGCGCATTACCGGCTGGATTTCGATCCTGCCGACGCGCTGGAATGGTCGAAACGGCGTGGCAGCCGGTCCGGCCGCGTCGCCTGGCACTATGTCACCGAATTGGCCGGGCGCGCGGGCCGGGAGATATGAGTCGCGCATTGCGCGACCTGGTATGACCATTACGGCTTGGGTTGGTTCAGCGCCGAATCGTTGTCTTTGCGGATGGTGAAATGTTGCGGCATCGTGCCGATCGGCGGCGCTTCGCGTGAGGCGATGGGCACGATCGGCGCGGCGGGCTTTGCGCCCGGGGCCGTGACCCGCCACACCATGCCGCCCACATCATCGCTGACCAGCAGGGCCCCATCGCGCGCAAAAGTTACCCACACCGGGCGGCCCCGCGCCTGTCCCCTGGCATCAAGAAAACCGGTCAGCACGGGCTGTGGCGGGGCGGGCAGCACATTGCCGCGATCGTCAAACCCGACAAACACCACGTCATAGCCCACCAGCGGCTGCCGGTTCCACGATCCGTGGTTGGCAACAAAGGCGCCATTGGCAAACCGGTCGCCCAGCACGTGGCCACCGCGCGCAAATGCCAGCCCCAGCGGCGCCACGTGCACGCCCATCGCATATTCCGGCTTGCGCACATAATCGACCATGTCGCTAGGCATGGGCGCCTGCACCCGCCAGTCGGGGAATTTTTTCCAATAGAGCCACGGCCAGCCATAGTTTGCACCCAGCGGCACATTGGTCAGGTAATCGGGCACGAGGTCGGAACCGAGCATGTCGCGTTCGTTGACCACCGCCCACAGTTCCCCGCTGCGCGGGTTGAAATCCATCCCGTTGGTATTGCGCATGCCGCCGGCATATTGCCGCGACGTGTGGCGGGTGAAATCATATTCGAAAATCGCCGCACGGTCCTTTTCGTGTTCGATACCGTCATCGGCGATATTGGTTGAGGACCCGACCGCAACATAGAGTTTCGCACCATCGGCGCTAAGCACCAGGTTGCGCGCCCAATGGTTGCCGCCCCCCGCCAGATCCATCAGCTTGTCCGGTTTGCCGGGCAGTGTGGTCTGGCCCGGCTGGAACGGCCAGGACACCACCGCATCGGTGTTGGCGACGTACAACCGGCCATCGCGCAGGACCATCCCGAATGGTGAATGGAGCGCCGGGTTGGTCATCACGAAACGCTGATCGGCGGTGCCGGTGCCCTTGCTGTCGCGCAGCACCACGATGGTATCGGGCGATGGATCGCCCGCGCCGGCCGCGCGAAACAGATACCGTGCGATCAACCCCGACAGACCGCCCTGAAAGCTGCCCGCCGGTGCATTGGTCTGCGCTGCCAGCACATCGCCGTTGGGCAGCACGGTCAGGGTGCGCGGATGATCAAGCCCGGCGGCAAAGCGGGTGACCACCAGCCCCGGGGCGGCCTGCGGCACCTCCCCCGCCTGCCAGCCGACCGGTTTCGCAATGCCGATGGTGGGAAACGACTGTGGCCGCGGGTCGGTCAATTTGGGGTGTGGGCCGGTGGTTTGCACAAACGGGACTTGCGCAGGGTCACCCTGCAGCAGCCAGGCAATGCCGCCACCGGCGACCAGAATCCCGGCGCCGAGGCCGATCAGCACTTTATGCGATGTTTTCATGGCTGTGAATCTAGGCCTGCACGGGGGCGACAGCAACGGCCAATCGGATTATGGAGCACGACATGTTTGCATTTTCCCCTTCCGACGGCGGTGACAAGCGCGAATCCTATCGCGATCTGGTGGTGGCCGCGCTGGCACTGACCGATGGTGAGAGCGATGGCGTGGCCAATATGGCCAATCTTGCCGCGCTGATCTGGACCATGCTGCCCGATCTCAACTGGGCGGGATTTTACCGCGTATTGCCCGGCACCGCCGGGCTCGTGCTCGGCCCGTTCATTGGCAAGCCGGCGTGCATCCGCATTGCCCATGGCGCTGGCGTATGCGGTACCGCCGCCGCAACCGGGACGACGCAATGCGTGGCCGATGTCCATGCGTTTCCCGGCCATATCGCGTGTGATGCCGACAGCCGGTCGGAACTGGTCGTGCCGGTCTTGCGTGACGGCACGGTGGTCGCGGTGATCGACCTCGACAGTCCTGCGCCGGCGCGGTTCGATGCCGATGATGTTGCCGGCATTGAGGCATTGGCCCAGGCGATCGCAGCCCGCATTCAATTCTGATCCGATCTGGGACAGGCGTCGCAGGTCGCTTGGCCTTTGGCACAATGCAGTGGTAAATTAGCGGTTAACGCCGGGCTGCGGTTTGCGCAGGTCGGTCAGACCCCGGGGATTTTTGATGCGCCCGCACCGCTCGTTTGCCCACCTGTCCCGCTTTATCCCCACCTACCTGGCCCTGCTGGCGGCCTCTGCCTGCGCGCTGGCCGGCGGCACTGCCCTGGCCGATCAGGCGCCGATGGCATCACCACCGCCGGGCTGGGTGTGGCAGGGCACCTGGCAAGATGGCCAGTGGAACGGACAATGGGTGCCGGGCAACCCGGCCGTGGCCGGCTATGCGCCGGGCTATGGTCCGGACTCCAATTCGGCGGGGGCCTATCCCCCGCCCCCGCCAGGTGCGCAACCGATGGGCGATGATCCGGAAACCCGGCGCATGGCAGACCGTTGCCGGCATTATCATCACGACGGCGTGGCCGGCGGCGCGATCATCGGTGGCGTGGTGGGCGGTGTGGTCGGCAACCGGGTGGTCGGCGGTGACCGTCTGGCCGGAACGATCGGCGGGGCGGCAGTCGGAGCGGCGGCGGGGGCCGCGATCGACCATGCCGGTAAACGCGCACGCGATCGCGATTGCGAGGCTTTCTTTGCCGATCATCCCGACTATGCCGACAATGGCATGCACCACGGCCACCATGGCGGGATGCCCTATGGCGCGATGGGGTATGGCGCGCCCTATTACGGTGGAGCGATGGCGCCGGCCTATATCATGGTGCCGGTGATGCAGGCGCCGCAGGCCCCCTGTGTTGAAACCAGAACGGTAACCACCGAATATGTCGACGTTCCCCGCCACCGCCTGATTCGCACCGCACCGCGCCGGGCCGCGCCGCATCGCAAGGAAAAGCGGGTTTATACCGGCAGCTGAGCCGACTGCGCGCGATCGCCGTCGGGTTTGGCTTTCGCCAGGTTCGCCCAGGGGGCGTGATAATGGATCGCCACGCTTGCCTCAAAGGTTTCGCGGACGAACGTCATGAACCGGGCTGTGAATCCGGCCGTTTTGGGCGTGTGCAACATCGTCTTGTCCTTTTCCGTCGGTGCCGGTCAGGCATCGGTGCGGCGCTCTCGGCCGCAATGTGGACATGCGTGTAGCCCAGGGTGTTAGATCATTGGCGCCGAATTTGGGTATATTGGTGACGAATTTTCGCATAGAATAACGAATGATGCGAAAAATGATCGATCTGGACGATTTTGACCGCCGTTTGATTGATGAAGTGCGGCGCGACAACCAGCAGCCAGCGCGAATCCTGGCCGACAAAGTCGGGCTGTCGGTATCGGCAGTGCTGCGGCGGCTGCGACGGCTGCGGGATGGCCGGGTGATCATCGCCGATCGCGCGTTGATCAATCCGGCGCTGACCGGATCGGCGCTGACCATGCATGTGCTGGTCAAGATGAAGCAGGCGGGCGCGAGCACGATGGACGGGTTTGCCCGCGCCATCAGCCAGCACCGCGAAGTGACCGCGGCGTGGGACGTGACCGGCGATGATGATTTCGTGTTGAAGGTGCAGGTCGGGTCAATGCAGGAATACGATCGGTTTACCCGCCGCGCATTGAGCGAGGAACAGGGCGTTTACGCCTTCAAGACGCTGATCACGATCAGCGCCATTGTCGACGATGATGGATCACGCCGTCCGCTGATTGCGCAAGATTGATGCCTGGGCCGGGCGGCCCACCAGGGAACCGCCCGCGCCACTGTTACCAATCAGAGCTTGCGCCCGATCAGTTCTTTCATGATTTCGCTGGTCCCGCCGAAAATGCGCGTGACGCGCGCGCCACGCCAGGCGCGGGCAATCGCATATTCATTCATGTAACCGGCGCCGCCATGCAACTGCAGGCACTTGTCCATCACTTCCCACTGAAATTCGGTGTGCCACAGTTTTGCCGCGGCGCCTTCTTCCGGCGTCAATTCGCGTTTCAGATGCCGCGCCAGCGCCCAATCGAGATGCGCCCAGCCCACCTGCAGCTTGGTCTTGAGATCGGCGAGTGTGAACCGGGTGTTCTGGAAATCGATAACCGGCTTGCCAAACGCCTTGCGGTCGCGGGTAAAGGCAACCGTGTCATCAAACGCGCGCTGGGCAGAGGCCTGCGCGCTGATCGCAATCGACAGCCGTTCCTGCGGCAGTTCACTCATCAGATAGATGAAGCCTTTGCCCTCTTCACCCAGACAATTGGTGATCGGCACGCGTACATCGTTGAAAAACAGTTCAGATGTATCGGCCTCATCCTGGCCGATCTTATCCAGATTGCGGCCACGCTGAAACCCTTCGGTATCGGCTTCGACCAGCACGATCGACACGCCTTTCCACGCCGGCTGAACCTCGGTGTCGGTCTTGCAGCAGACCAGCACCAGGTCTGCATTCTGGCCATTGGTGATATAGGTCTTTGACCCGTTGATGACGTAATGGTTGCCATCCTTTTTCGCGGACGTGCGCATCGCCTGCAGATCGGAACCGGTGCCCGGTTCGGTCATGGCGATGGCGGTGACCACGTCGCCCGACACCATTTTGGGCAACCATTTGCGCTTTTGCTCTTCGGAACCGTATGTAATCAGATAGTTGACCACGATATCCGACTGCAGCGAAAAACCGGTGGTGACGCGGCCGTAATAGGCGCTTTCTTCGTCAACGATCGCGTTATAGCCGAAATCGAGGCCAAGCCCGCCGTATTCCTCTGGCACGGTGGGGCACAGCATGCCCAGCGCGCCAGCCTTCGGCCAGATCGCCTTTGGCACGATGCCCTCGTCGGCCCATTTGGCGCCGTTGGGTTCGATTTCCTCCTGCAGGAAACGCCGGACGGTATGGCGAAACGCCTCGTGATCGTCGTTGTAGGCAGAGCGGGGAATGAGATCGAGTGACATGGCCGGCATCTCTTGTTTGGTTTGCTTTACCCATGGGTAAACCAGGCCGGAGAGCACGGTCAATCAAAATTAATTGCGCGATTAAAGCACTGCCCGCATGGACACGCCGGTTGCCGGGACGATCAGATCGCCCCGCCGGTCAGCCGCTGACAGATCAGGTCCAGTTGATCGAGCGTGGTGTACCGGATCGCCACCGAGCCGGTGCGCGGGTCGGTATCGGCGTGAATGGTGACCTTCAGCCCCAGGAATTCTTCCAGATGCGCCTGAACGGCCGCAATATCGGCTGATTCCCCCGGTGATCGATCCGCCCGTGCGCGCCGGGGCGGGGCCGCGTCGGGCCGGCCCAACCGCTTGGCCAGCTTTTCGGTATCGCGTACCGACAGCCCGCGCGCCACAACATCGCGTGCGGCACTGGCAGGATCGGGCAATGTCGCCAGCGCGCGCGCATGTCCCATCGACAATTCATTGCGTTCGATCATGGTCAGCACGTCGGCGGGCAGGCCCAGCAACCGCATGATATTGGCGACGTGGCTGCGCGATTTGTCCACAAAGCGCGCGATATCCGCCTGGGTAAGCCCATCGCGATCAGACAGCTTTTGATAGGCGCGCGCCTCTTCGACCGGGTTCAGGTCTTCGCGTTGCAGGTTTTCGATCAGCGCCAGTGCAGTCACTTCGTGATCGTCAAGCTGACGCACGATCGCCGGAATTTCGTGAATGCGCGCACGCTGCGATGCCCGCCACCGGCGTTCGCCCGCCACCAGCTGATAGCGGTCGCCACCAAGCGGCCGCACCACCACCGGCTGAATCAGCCCGCGCGCGGCAATCGACGCAGCCAATTCTTCCAACGCGGCCTCATCAAAATGGCGGCGTGGCTGATCCGGGTGGGGTTCGATCTGCGCGATCGGCAACAGCATCAGCCCGGCCGTCGCGGCACCTGCCACCGGGCGTGCCACGGTGGTTACAGTTGCCGCGGCGGAATCGGCGGATTGCGGCCCCACTGCCTCTTCACGCCGGGTTTCGCCCAGCAGCGCACCCAGCCCACGACCCAGTGCCGGCCGACGCGGAGCAGGCGTTTTTGCCGCGGCCGGCTTGGCAGTACCGTCTGGAATCGTTGCGGACGTGGTTGCTTCGCCGGTCATGCCGCTTTCCTCTTTTCAGGCAAACGCCCGATGATTTCACGCGCCAGTTTGATATAGGCCTGCGACCCGACACAGGCGTGATCATAGATCAGCGCGGGCAGTCCGTGGCTGGGCGCCTCTGACAGGCGAACATTGCGCGGGATGACCGCATCAAACACCAGATCATTAAGGCACGAACGCACATCCTCGGCAACCTGATCGGTCAGGCGGTTGCGCCGGTCATACATCGTCAGCACCACCCCGAGAATGCCCAGGTTGGCGTTGAAGCGTTCCTGCACGCGTTCAACAGTCTGCAACAGCTGGCTCAACCCCTCCAGTGCAAAGAATTCGCACTGCAGCGGCACCAGCAGGGTATCGGCAGCGCTCAGCGCGTTGAGCGTCAGCAGACCGAGCGATGGCGGACAATCGATCAGGCAGATGTCATGGCCAGTGTCATGTGACAGCGCCTGGCGCAGCCGGCTGGTGCGGTTTTCGACGCTGACCAGCTCAACCTCTGCCCCCGACAGATCGACCGTGGCGGGAACCAGATCAAGCCCTGGGATGCGTGTGGCCATGGCGCATTCACCAACCGGAACCTGGTCGATCACCAGTTCATACGATGATCGCAGGCGCGACGCCGCGCTGACCCCCAGCCCGGTCGAGGCATTGCCCTGCGGATCGAGATCGATCAGCAGGACCTTTGACCCGGTCGCTGCCAGCGCAGTGGCCACATTGATCGCGGTGGTGGTTTTGCCCACTCCCCCCTTTTGGTTGGCAATCGCTATCGTGATCATCGGCGCGCACCTTTTTGGGCCGATCTGGTCGGGTCCAGCCTCACAGGTGAGGCTGCCCCGCCCGTCTTGGCGGCAATGTCCCTTGGCAGACCCGTGACCTGACCGACCAGGATTCCGGCAGACGAATCGGTCAGCGATTGTTCCACGTGGAACGTATGAAACCACGCCGGGGCCAACTCTTGCAGTTCATGCCGGGCCTTGGCCCCCTTCGGCAACAACCAAAGTGTCTGCGGTGTGGAAAAGCGTGCGGATAGCTCCAACAATCGTTCAAGTGGCGCAAATGCACGTGCGCAAATAACCGCAAACCGCGTGGTTGGCATATCTTCGATACGCGATGCGACGACCGCGACCCGATCAAGCCCGATCGCTGCAGTCGCGCGCACCAACCAGTCCGTGCGCAACCGCCGTGATTCTACCAGCGTGACCGCGCGCTGCGGCTGCAATGCGGCGATCACCAGGCCAGGAAAGCCGGCGCCGCTGCCCAGATCAAGCCATGCGCCATCATTTGGAACGGCGAATGTTCCACGTGAAACAGTCAACAGCTGGGCGCTGTCGACGATATGCCGCTGCCAGACGTGATCCAGACTCGCCGCCGACACCAGGTTTTGGCGCGTGTTTTCCTCAACCAGCAACGCCACGAGTTGTTCCAGCCGCGCCATGGCGGCAGGATCAACGCCCAATACATCGATCAACCACGCACGCGCGGCGGTCTCGCCGTCGATCGCCATCACGCGGCCCGGCGACGCGCGTGGACCAACAGGCTGGCCAGGGCCGCTGGCGTGATACCGGGAATGCGCCCGGCGACGGCCAGCGTGCCGGGCTGCGCAGCCATCAACCGCTCAACCATTTCACGCGAAAGACCGGGAACCGCTTCGAACGGGAATCCATCGCCCAACTGCACACCGTCACTCGCACGAAGGTCGCGCAGCTCCGCCTCCTGACGGCTGAGGTATGGCGCGTATGCAGCGTCCTCCTCAATTTCCTCGGTGAGCAATGGGTCAATATTGGCCAGCGCAAGGCCGCCGTCGGCGTCATCAAGCCACGGCGCCAACGATGCCAGGCTCAATTCCGGAAAGCGCAACCATTCGCCCAAACTGCGCCTTGTACCATCGGCACGCACTGCCAATCCGCCCTGGGCAAGATCGTTCGATCCCACCTCTTTGGTCAACGCTTGTTCAATCCCCGCGCGGGCTTCGGCCCGACGGTTATGCCAGGCAGTGCGCTCCGCGCCCACGCTCCCCGCAGCCATCGCCAGCGGGGTCAGGCGGGTGCTGGCATTGTTGGCACGCAGCCGTAGCCGGTATTCGGCCCGTGCAGTCAGCATGCGATAGGGCTCGGTCACACCGTGCAGCGTAAGATCGTCGATCATCACCGCCATGTAACTGTTCGCGCGATCGAGCACGGGCAGTTCGCGTTCCAGCACTTGCGCCGCGGCATGCATTCCGGCGACCAGGCCCTGCGCGGCAGCCTCTTCATACCCCGTAGTACCGTTGATCTGCCCGGCAAAAAACAGACCAGGCAGCGCCCGCACTTCCAAACTGGCGCGCAACGAACGCGGGTCGATGTGATCGTATTCCACCGCATAACCCGGCACCAAAACCTGCACATGTTCCAGCCCGGCGATACTTTGCATCATCGCCACCTGCACGTCAGTCGGCAACGAGGTCGATACCCCGTTGGGATAGACTGCGTGGTCATCAAGCCCTTCCGGCTCCAGAAATATCTGATGCCCATCACGGTCGCCAAACCGGTGAATCTTGTCCTCGATCGATGGGCAATAGCGCGGCCCTTGTGCCGCGATCGCCCCGGTAAACAGCGGCGAACGGTCCAGCCCGGCGCGAATGATGTCGTGCGTGCGCGCGTTGGTGCGGGCAATAGCGCAAAACACCTGTGGCAGCGCGCGCTGTGTGGTCAGCGGTGACATCGTCCAGGGTTGCACGTCGCTGGGCTGTTCGGGCAGCCGCGCCCAATCAATCGTGCGCCCATCAAGCCGCGGAGGTGTCCCGGTCTTGAGCCGCGCCATCGGCAGTGCCGCACCGCGCAACTGTTGTGCCAGGCGGTGGGCAGCATCTTCGCCAATCCGCCCACCCTCCATCCGCTCTTCGCCCCGGTACAGCCGCCCGCCCAGAAACGTCCCCGTGCAAAGCACGACGGCCGCTGCAGACAGTGCTGTACCATCGGCCAGATCAACGCCGCACACCCGCTCGCCCGCAAACCGCAAGGCCGCAGCCTCACCGCCGAGCACTGTCAACCCGTTCTGCTGCCGGATTGCTGATTGTACCGCCGACCGAAAACGGCGCCGGTCGGCCTGGATACGCGGGCCTTGCACCGCACTGCCCTTTGACCGGTTGAGCATGCGGTAATGGATCGCCCCGGCGTCCGCCGCGCGCGCGATCACCCCGTCAAAGGCATCGACTTCACGCACCAGATGCCCTTTGCCCAGGCCACCAATCGCGGGGTTGCAGCTCATCGCGCCGATCGTTGCCGGATCGAACGACACCAGCGCGGTGCGCGCACCCATGCGCGCGGCCACGGTGGCCGCCTCGACGCCGGCATGTCCGCCGCCAACCACGATGACATCAAAATGCTGCATGCTGTGCCATTATCGCATTGGCGGGCTCAGGTCAAAACAACCCACCACGCATTGTTCCACGTGGAACACACTCCTATTTGCCGATGCAAAACCGCCCGAACAACGCGTCCAGCATCGCTTCGGTGTCGGTACGCCCGATCAATGCATCAAACGCCAGGCGGGCCAACCGCAAATGCTCAGCCGCCAGCAAACCATCGCGCTGGTCTTCCGCTGCGATCAGCGCGTCATGCGCGGCAGCGACGCAGCGCGCCTGTCGCTGGTTCAGCGCAGCAGCACCGGGCAGCGGCAGCGCCGCACGCGCTGCACCGATCAGCGCTTCGCGCAGGTCAGCCAAGCCCTCCCCCGTTCGCGCAGACAGGCGCAGCGCATCGGCGGTCTTCGTCACATGATCTGTGGAATCGCATTGTGCCGCAATTTCCAACAAAGGCCGCGTGGTGGGCCCGACACCCTGCGGACCCAACCACAGCACCAGATCGGCGCGTTCCGCTTCGGCACGGGCGCGCGCGATGCCGATTGCCTCGATCGGATCGGTTCCTTCATCACGCAAACCTGCCGTGTCGATAAACGCAAATGGCACACCGCCCAGCGCGACCGTGCTGACCAGCACGTCACGCGTTGTTCCTGGCAGTTCCGAGATAATCGCCGCCTCATATTCAACCAGCGCATTGAACAGCGTGGATTTGCCTGCGTTGGGTGGCCCGGCCAGGACCACACGAAACCCTTCGCGCAGCGGCTCTGCGCGCGGGCGATCCAGCCACTCGCGCAAACTATCCACCAGTGCCCGACAGCCTGGCGCAAACCCGGCAGGCAAACCGTCGCCTTCTCCCCCCACGTCGGCTTCATCGGCAAAATCAAGCGAAGCTTCGACTTGCGCGGACAGATTGAGCAACTGCGTCCGCCAACTCTGCGCCGCACGCGACAGCGCGCCACCGGCCATGGCCTGCGCGCTGCGGCGCTGCAATTCGGTTTCGGCGGCCAGCACATCGGCCAGCCCCTCGACTTGCGCCAGATCCAGCCGGCCATTGGCAAACGCGCGCCGGGTAAATTCGCCAGGCTCTGCCGGCACTACATCAAGCGCTGACAGCGCAGAACCAACCGCACTTGCCACTGCGCGACCGCCATGCAGATGCAATTCGGCGCAATCCTCTCCGGTTGCGCTGTCAGGTCCGGGAAACCACAGCACCAGCGCGGAATCGAGTTCCGCGCCATCGCGTGGATCGACCAGCCGACGAAGGACAGCGCGGCGCGGTTCGGGCAAGCGCCGGCCTGCCAGCAGCGCCTGCACCGCGTGACCGGCCTGTGGCCCGCTGATCCGCACCACGCCAATCGCCGCCGGCAACTGCCCGGAGCTGAGCGCAAAGATCGTTCTGGCCACCATGGCTCGTTCCGCCGGTAACCCGGCCTATTCCTGGCCAGCCGGTCCTTTGCTGGCGCCGGTGACCCCGGACTTGAACCCGGCCAGCGCCGCGCCGGCGCCCTGTTCAAACAGCTGCTGAAACATCTTCAGCCCGATCTCACCCATTGGCGCCAACTGTTTGGCATAACTGTTGAGCTGTTCGAGCGAACTTTCACCCTTCATCGCCTTGGCGACCGCCTCCACATAGGCATCGTTGGCCTTGGACACATCGGGCAATCCCAGGAAACGGCGCGCCTCTTCGGGCGTGCACTCAATTTCAAAATTCACTTTCATCGGTGCATCTCCCTTGCCCAAGCCACCACGCGCCAACCCTGCAGACGTCCTGCGCAGCGGCTGGTAACCGAACGAATTGTGTCAGCCTGTCATGACCAAACGCCAAAGTCCACGATCGCCACCAACACCCTGTCGGCAAACTGATGTTCGACCAACCGCGCTTGCCAACCGGTCCGACACCACCAGCGATCATGCAAGCCATGTTCAAGCCAATGTTTTGCTGATAGCCAGAGTGCCGAACTACCGGAAGGACGCACAATGCAACTCGGGCTGGCCGCATGGCATCGCTACATGGTTGGCAACGATCCCGCCCTGCTCGACGAGCTGATCGCCGACGACGCCGTGTTCCACTCTCCGGTGGTGCACACGCCGCAAGTGGGCAAGGCCAAAGTGCTGCTCTATCTGCACGCTGCCGGCAAAGTGCTGGGCAACGATGCATTCCACTATGTGCGCGAACTGGTCGATGGGCCGGAAGCCTTGCTGGAATTCGAAACCGCCATCGACGGCATCATGATCAACGGCATCGATCTGATCCGGTTTGATCTGGAAGGCCGCATCATCGATTTCAAAGTGATGGTCCGGCCATTGAAAGCCATCAACAAATTGTGGAGCATGATGGCTGCACAGTTGGAACGATCCTGACAGTATACTGATTTTTTTCGTAAAACAAAGATGTGGGCGGCAAGAAAAAATGATGTTGCCGCCCAAGATTTTTCGATGCCGGTGCCAGTATTACTGGTTCATGGTGGCAAAGAAATCCTCGTTGGTCTTTGAATCTTTCATCTTGCCCAACAGGAATTCCATCGCGTCGACCGTTCCCATCTGCATCAGAATACGCCGCAGCACCCACATCTTTGACAGCTGGTCTTTGGGAACCAGCAGCTCTTCCTTGCGCGTGCCGCTCTTGCCGACATCCAGCGCGGGGAAGATGCGCTTGTCGGAAACCTTGCGGTCGAGCACGATTTCCGAATTGCCAGTGCCCTTGAATTCTTCAAAGATCACTTCATCCATGCGGCTGCCGGTGTCGATCAGCGCGGTGGCGATGATCGACAGCGAACCGCCTTCTTCGATATTGCGCGCCGCGCCGAAAAAGCGCTTTGGCCGCTGCAGCGCATTCGCATCCACACCGCCGGTCAGCACTTTGCCAGAGCTTGGCACCACGGTGTTGTAGGCGCGGCCAAGCCGGGTGATGGAATCGAGCAGGATCACCACATCGCGCTTGTGTTCGACCAGGCGCTTGGCCTTTTCGATGACCATTTCGGCCACTTGCACGTGGCGCGTGGCCGGTTCGTCAAAGGTCGATGAAATCACCTCGCCGTTCACCGACCGCTGCATGTCGGTCACTTCCTCGGGCCGCTCATCGATCAGCAGCACGATCAGGAACACTTCGGGGTGGTTGTCGGTAATCGCCTTGGCAATGTTCTGCAACAGCACGGTCTTGCCCGTGCGCGGCGGGGCCACGATCAGTGCGCGCTGGCCTTTGCCCTGCGGGCTGACCAGATCGATAACCCGTGCCGACTTGTCTTTGACCGTGGGGTCAAGCGTATCGAGCCGCAGGCGTTCGTTGGGATAGAGCGGCGTCAGGTTGTCGAAATTCACGCGGTGACGCACTGCATCGGGTTCATCAAAGTTGACCTTGATCAGCCGCGTGATCGCAAAATAGCGTTCGCCATCCTTGGGCTCACGAATTTCACCTTCGACCGTGTCACCCGTACGCAGGCCCCATTTCCGCACCTGGTTGGGGGACACGTAGATGTCGTCCGGACCGGCCAGATAGTTCGCTTCGGGGCTGCGCAGAAAACCGAAACCATCGGGCATGACCTCGATCGTGCCGATACCCAGGATTTCTTCGCCGTCTTCGGCCATTTCCTTCAGGATGGCAAACATCAGGTCCTGGCGCCGCATCGTGCTTGCGCCTTCAACGCCCAGTTCCTCGGCCATCGCCACCAGCTCAGCCGGCTTCTTTTTCTTCAATTCTTTCAGATGCATGGGTCTATTCCAGCAAGGGAGTGTGCCGGCCGGACGGTCATCGGGCTTGGGGAAAGCAGACCGAGCGCAGGCCGGATGGCCCGCGACAGAAATTCCGGCAAGGTGGTGGATCCATTATCCCCGCGCAGGTGCGGCGTCAATCAGCCAGTGCCAAGGCCGGCGATCAAAACGGTTTGACGATGACCAGGATGATGATGATCGCCGCGGCAACCCCGGGCACTTCGTTGGCGAGCCGCAATTGCCGGCCAGTCAGCTTGCGGCGGCCAGCGGCGAGATCGCGCGCATAACCGGCCATCCACATGTGATACCCGCTCAGCACCAGCACCACCGCCAGTTTCGCATGGAGCCAGCCGAACGCAAACCAGCCACCCCCGACTGCAAGCGCCAGCCCCAGCACCCACACCACGATCAATGATGGCCACAGGATGATTTTCAGCAGGCGTGCCTCCCGATCGATCCACAGCGCATTTTCCGCTGCATCGGGGGCCAGTTCCTGATGATAGACAAAAAACCGCGGCAACATGAACAGCCCGGCCATCCAGAACACCACGAAAATGACGTGGCCGGCCTTCAACCAGAGATAAATCATCGCGAGCACCTGCACCATGAGCCATTGGATAAAGCATCGTGCGAAAAAGTGGGTACCGGTTTTTCGCCAAAACGATGCGACAGCAAAAATCTTTCTGCCATTCCCGCTGCCGCAAGGGCTGATCGTTTGCAACCCGTCCTTTGCGGCGATCATTCCGGTGCAGATGCCGCCGGCCTGGCAATACGCTTGCCTTTGCGGCGGCTGGTCAGGTGCCAGGCACCGCAGCGGTCGCAGCGATAGGGCCGCACCAGCTGATCATAATGCGCGGACACGACCTGCGCGGCGGCCTGATCGGCAAAGCGCATCTTGGTCTTGCATATCCGCAGTCTGGTCCGCATCGTCCCGCCTGTGTGCTGGCGTTCGATCAGCTTGTCCACCTGTCTGCGCGCGCCCACTGCCACCATCACGCAAAGGACCATGTTGCCGGTGCCGCAAAGCCCACCCCCGACCGTGCTGGCACCGACCATACGGCGTATCGGCGCAATCACCCTGATCATGCTGTTCACGGCTGCGGCGGTCCTGGCCATCATCCGGCGCGGACCGTGGTACGACGAATTCTATACCTTTTACCTGGTGCGCCCGGGTACCCCGCTCAGCTTGTTGTGGCCGGCCTGGCTACGCGACAACCATCCACCACTGTTTTACGCGCTGGCATGGCTGTGGGCCCGTCTGTTGGGCTGGTGCGGGCTTTCCGCGACGGTGGAGGCGGGGCGCACGATCAATCTGGCGCTGCTCGCGCTCACGGTCGGGCTGATGGCAATGATCGCGCGCCATGACGCCTGGTTTAAACGCCTGGGCTGGTATTATGGCGTGGCACTCGCGGCGATGTTTCCCGCGCTCGACCAGATTGACCAGCTCCGGTCCTATTTTCTGTCGTTTGCGCTGACCGCGCTGGTCCTGCCGTTGCTCGTCCACCACATCCGCTGTGTGCGCCCATCATCGCGCCAATCGCTGGCGCTGGGTGGGATGCTGACGCTGGCGTTCAGCGTGCATCTGGTGACCACTGTGGTGATTGCCGGGCTGGTTGCCGGGGTTATCATCCTGCTGACCCTGGCCCGGCGCCGTGCTGATGCCGCCCGGCTCACGCAGATCGCGGTGCTGGCCGCGATCCCGTTTGCGATCAGCACCGCGATGCAATTGACAACGCTGGTGGCAAACACCCAAACGTTCTGGATTCCGCCCGGGTTCAACGGTGGGCGGTGGGCGATCGAAACCGAACTTGCCGGAGCGTTGGGCGCCAACCTGGTGCTGGATCTGATCGCGCTGGCCGGGTTGGGCGTCACGCTGGTGTCCGCCACGCGCCGGGACGCACAGGCACAGACCACCATGATGGTGATCATCGCCCTGACCGGCGGCCTGATGCTCGCTTTGGCAATGTTGGTTGCGGTGCATCTGCACCGGCCGCTGCTGATCACGCGCTATCTTGTCGCGGTTGATCCAGTGGTGGCGTTTGTCCTGGCGCTGGGTGCGTGCAGGCTGGCCCGGCGTTTGCCGGCACCGGCGGTTATTGCCAGCGATCTGGCGGTTCTGGCGGCCGCTGCGCTGGCGATCCACGCCAATCTTGACCGCACCCTGCATCAGCCATCGTGGGATGGCACTGGCCGCGTGATTGCCGCGCTGGTTCAGTCTTGCCCCGATACGCGTGTCTATCCGAATATGGATTGGAACGCGAACCCGCGCAATTTTCCCCCGCACGACAATCACGAGGTGGTTCCGTTTGCCTATGGCTATGTCGCGCAACGGCTGGGTTTTTCGCTGGCTTTGCCGGGGTCGCATGATCTGTCACACCGCTGTCCAACGCTGTTCTGGACAGAACACGCCAACGATCAGCACCCGGATGCGCAAACGGTGATTGGCCGCCTGCGCAGCGCCGGTTACCCGATCGGATCAGGCCGTATGATGCGAATCGGCCACGGCTGGATTCTGGTCGCCCGGCCCTGAACGGGCCCGCGCAAATCGATCAGCCCGCGTGCCAGCCACGCACCAGCGCCAACAGCCGCTCGACATGCGCGATCGGCGTAAACTGCCCGATCCCGTGACCCAGATTGAATACATGCGGGCGCCCGGCAAAGGCATTCAGAACCGCGGTGGCCCGCTCTTCCAGCCTGTCACCGCCTGCCAGCAGCAACAGCGGATCAAGATTGCCCTGCACCGGCATTCCTTCGGGCAGCGTTGCCGCCGCCCACAGCGGATCGATGGTTTCATCCACGCCAATTGCACCAACCCCGGTTTCACGCGCATAGGCGGCCAGCTTTTCACCCGCTCCCTTGGGAAAGCCGATGATCGGCACACCGGGATGCAGCACCGCCAGTTCCGCCACGATCCGTGCGGTTGGCGCAATCACCCAGCGTTCAAACTCTTGCGGCGCCACGCTGCCCGACCATGAATCAAACAATTGCACCGCTTCGGCACCGGCAGTGATCTGCCCTGACAGGTATTCCACGGTGACCGCGATAATCGCATCGATGATTGCCTGAAACGCCGGCGGATCGCGATAGGCCAGCGCACGCGTTTCATGCTGGTCGCGGCTGCCCTCTCCCGCAACCATATAGGTCGCCACGGTCCACGGGCTGCCGGCAAAGCCCAGCAGCGTCGTTTGCGCACCCAGGCTGGCGCGCACCTTGCGCACGGTATCGTAAATGATCGCCAGCCGTTCCGGCACTGCGGTCAGCGCATCCAGCGTGCTATCGATCAAACGTGGTGACAGCGCCGGGCCTTCACCGACCAGAAATTCCAGCTTTTGCCCCATCGCATGCGGCACGATCAGGATATCGCTGAACAGGATCGCGCCATCAAAACCGAACCGGCGGACCGGTTGCAAGGTCACTTCGGCCGCAGCGTCGCTGTCATAGACCAGATCCAGAAAGCCGCCTTTTTCTGCACGCAAAGCACGGTATTCCGGCAGATAACGCCCGGCCTGACGCATCAGCCACACCGGGCGGCTGGCAAGGTTTGCTCCAAACAGGGTATCAAGCAGTGGGCCGGGCATCGCGTTCTCGTCCATTCTACTAAAAAAAGAATTATATTATGGGATGTAGGAGTCTGTTGGCCCTGTGGATATCGGGGACGGGCGCGTTCTGCCCCAATTGATCCACCAATCCCACAAAAAATTACGCCTCGCGACTCTGCACCAACCGTCACACAAGTGAAACTTATCCGCCTTGTCCACACGCTGTGGGTAACCCATGCGCACCTGTGATCAAAAAGGCGCGGGGGGAGCCGATGACGGGCATGGAATTGCCACACCGCCTTGTGGCCGCATTCATCCCGTGGTTTATCCGGTGCCTGTCCACAGATCCATCCCGGACCGGCTGGGCATCGGGTGCAACCTGTCATGGAACGTCTTCACCTGCATCTTTTGTCGGATTCCACCGGTGAAACGCTGGAAATGGTGGCAAAGGCCGCGCTGGCGCAGTTTGAAAGCGCGGATGTCGTGCGCCATTTCTGGCCGATGGTCCGGTCGCAACAGCATCTTGACCGGATCATGACGGAAATCAGCGCCAATCCCGGTCTGGTCATGTTCACCGTGGTCAGCACCGAAATCCGCGAACGGCTGGAACAGCGCTGCACCGCACTGGGCCTGCGCAGCGTGGCCGCGCTCGATACCGTGACCGACGCGCTGGAAACACTGCTGGGGCAAGAGGCCAAGGGGCGGCCGGGCCGGCAGCACCTGATGGACGATGCCTATTTTCGGCGGGTTGATGCGATTCAGTTCACCATTGCGCACGATGACGGCATTGCCTCTGACAATTGGGAACAGGCCGATATCATCCTGGCCGGGGTTTCGCGCAGTTCCAAGACGCCGACCTCGATCTACCTCGCCAACCGGGGATTTCGTGTGGCCAATATCCCGATTGTGGTGGAAAGCCCGCCCCCGCCATCGCTGTTTGCAGTCCGGCGCCCGCTGGTGGTGGGGCTGACCACCAGCCCGGAACGCCTGATTCAGGTCCGCCGCAACCGCCTGCTGTCGCTCAATCAGGCGCCTGAAACCAGCTATGTCGACAACGAGCATGTCACGCGCGAGGTGCAATATGCCCGCCGCATGTTTGCCGACAACGGCTGGCCGGTGATCGATGTCAGCCGACGGTCGATCGAGGAAACCGCAGCCGCGGTGATCAATCTGTACAACGAACGCCACAACAGCCGCGCGCCCGGCGGGACCGAGATCGCGCGCGATGAGCAAAGCTGGACCGAAACCCGCAAAGGATCTGCGCAATGATCGTGCTCGCCTCACAAAGCGCGTCACGCCGCGCCATGCTCGAAGCGGCAGGCATCCCGTTTGTGGCACAGGCCTCTGCGGTGGATGAAACCGGGCTCAAACGCGAACTGATCGGGGTGCCGGCGGCAGATGTGGCGATGATCCTGGCCGAGGCCAAGGCATTGGGTGTGTCGATGGCGGTGCCCGGACAACTGGTGCTGGGTGGCGATTCGCTGGTCGAGGTTGCCGGGCGCCAGTTCGACAAACCGGTCAGCCGGGCCAACGCGGCAGAACACCTGAGGTTTTTTTCCGGCCAGACCATGGCGCTGTCATCGGCCACGGTGATTGCGCGCGATGGCGCGGTGATCTGGCGTCATGTCGAAACCGCGCGGCTGAATGTTCGACAGCTTTCCAACAGCTTTATCGACAGCTATCTCGACAGCGAATGGCCTGCGGTCAGTGGCTGTGTCGGGGTGTTCCGGATCGAGGCGCGCGGCGTGCAGCTGTTCGAAACCATTGATGGCAGCCATTTTACCGTGCTGGGCATGCCATTGCTGGCGGTACTGGCGCAATTGCGCGCGTTGGGGGAACTGCCGGCATGACTCACGCCAGCGCCGGCTATGCCGAAGTGATCGGCGATCCGATCGTGCAATCGAAATCACCCGCCATCCACGGTTATTGGCTGGATCAGCTGGGCCTCGATGGCAGCTATCGCGCCACGCATGTGACGGCGGAGGGACTGCCCGGTTATATCGCCGCACGCCGCGCCGATCCGGAATGGCGCGGGTGCAATGTCACGATGCCGCACAAACAGGCGGTGATCGGGCTGATCGACCGGCTTGATCCGCTGGCGTCGCGCGTGGGCGCGGTCAACACCATCGTGCCCGAACATGGCGCACTGGTCGGCTACAACACCGATGTGCCGGGCTTTCTTGAACCGTTGCAGCCTTGGCTGGATCAGCCGCATCTGTTTCGCATGGCGCGGGTGCTGGGCACCGGCGGTGCCGCGCGCGCGATTATCACCGCACTGGCCGGGGTGGGGACGGTGATCGTGCTGGCCGGGCGAGACCTGGCCAAGGCGCGCGCGCTGCTGGATGAACTTGATCCCGGCGGCAGCCACCATGTCACTGATCTGGCGCACTTTGCCAGCGTCACCGATTTTGCGTTTGACGATCGTCAGGGCTGTTTCGATCTGGTGGTCAACGCGACATCGCTGGGCATGGTCGGGCAGCCGCCGCTGGCCTTTGACATGACGCATGCGCCGCCCGGGTCGGTGTTCTATGACATTGTCACCAGCCCGCTGGATACGGCGCTGTTGCAGGCGGCGCGCGGCCATGGGTTTCGCACGGTTGATGGCCTGGCGATGCTGATCGGGCAGGCGGACCATGCTTTTCGCCGTTTCTTCGGCGCGAAGCCGCCGCGCGGTGATGCCGATGCGGCGCTGCGCGAACGGTTGGAACAATGACCACGGCCGATGGCGCGCCCGCTCACCGCCCGTTTGTGCTGGGCCTGACCGGCTCTATCGGCATGGGCAAATCGGCCGTGGCGGCGATGCTGCGCCAGCTGGAGGTGCCGGTGTTTGATGCCGATGCGGCGGTGCACCGTTTGCAGGCCGCGGATAGCCCGCTGCTGCCGCTGATCGAAGCCGCATTTCCCGGCACCACCGGGCCCGAGGGCGTGCGCCGGCAGGATCTGGGCGCACGCGTGTTTGGTGATCGCGCGGCGCTGGCCCGGCTGGAGGCGATCATGCACCCGGCGGTCGCGCAACTTCGGCAGGGCTTTCTGGCCGATCATGCACACGAACCGCTGATCGTGTTCGACATTCCCTTGCTGTTTGAAAAAGGGAATGGCGCCGGGCTGGATGCGGTCGCGGTGGTTTCGGCACCGGCGGATCAACAGCGGACCCGTGTGCTGGCACGTCCGGGCATGACCGAGGCCAAATTCGCGCAGATCCTGGCGTTGCAAGTGCCCGATGCGGACAAGCGCGACCGTGCCGATCATGTGATTGATACCGGCGTGCCGCTGGCGCAGACCGAGGCCGCCGTCGCGGCGCTGGTGACCCGGTTGCGCGCCGGCGCGGCCTGAAATTTTCTACAATCCCGACTACGGCAAATACGCAGGTGCGAAATTGGATAACGATTTCAACACTCAGCCCGCTCACGAAATTTTGCGACGGAGCCTTGTCAGCGCGGCGTTGCAGGTCCATCGTCTTGCCAATGCGCGAAATTGTGTTCGATACCGAAACGACGGGGTTCGACCCCAAGGGCGGCCACAAGATGGTCGAAATTGGCTGCATCGAACTGTTCAACCGGCTTCCCACCGGCGCCGTATTCCACGCCTATTTTGATCCCGAACGCGACATGCCGGCAGAGGCAGAGGCAGTCCACGGGTTGTCGATCGCATTCCTGACCGGCAAACCGCGATTTGCCGAACGTGCCGCTGATCTGATCGATTTTCTGGGTGATGCGCCGCTGATCGCGCACAATGCGGCGTTCGACTTTGGCTTTCTCAATGCCGAACTGGCGGTCGCCGGGCTCGATGCGGTGTCACTGGACCGCATGATCGATACGATTGCGATTGCCCGGCGCAAACATCCCGGGGCAAAGCTCAGCCTGGATGCGCTGTGTTCGCGTTATGGCATCGATCGCAGCCACCGCACCAAACACGGGGCGCTGCTCGATGCCGAATTGCTGGCGCAGCTCTATGTCGAATTGCTGGGCGGTCGCCAGATCGGGCTGGAACTCGCCGCCGATCCTGCCCCTGTCGCCTTTGCGCCGCAGGGACAGATCGGCCAGGCTGGTGCGGCGATGCTCGCACGCGTGGTCCGCCCCCCGCGGCCCCATCACGCCAGCGACGCCGAACTGGCCCGCCACCAGGACTTCATCGCCGGTTTTGAAGACCCGTTGTGGACGCGGCCGTAATCCGGACGGTCTGCATTGCCCGGGATCGCGTGATCGGGGGCAAAAGATTGGTGTTGCGGCATTTTGGACAAAACCCGGTTCGTCCGCGTCTTGTCGGCAGGCTTAATCGAGGAGAACGACCATGGACATTCGCGTTTCGGGGCATCAGGTTGAAACCGGCACCGCATTCGAAACCCACGCGCAGCAACGGCTGGCGGTGATTGTCGGAAAATACTTCTCACGCGCGCTGTCTTCGCAAGTCACCCTGGGCAAGGCGCCGCATGGCGGGTTTCGCTGCGACATCGTGACCCATGTTGCCCAGGGGCTGATCCTGAAGGGCAGCTCGATCGCGCAAGACGCGCACCAGGCGCTGGACCAGTCGGCCGAAAAGATCGATCGTCAGCTCAGCCGCTACAAACGCCGGATCAAGGACCACCACGAAAGCGCGCTGCATGCGCGTCGTCAGGATGATGCCCATTTTGCCCCGGCGCCATTCAACGGGTTTGACGAACACGGCGAAGACGCAACCTATACCCTGTTTGCCGAACCGTCGCAGGACGAAGAACCCGCCGACGCGCCGCTGGTGATTGCCGAAACCCGCGTCGACGTGCCAACCGCGACGGTGTCCGATGCGGTGATGATGCTCGATTTGCGCAACACCAATGCGCTGCTTTTCAAAAACGCCGGCACCGGCGTGCACAACATGGTCTATCGCCGGGGTGATGGATCGATCGGCTGGGTTGAGCCCAAGAAATAGCCCGGCATCGTTGCACCGCCGCCATGGCCGCAGTGCAAATGGGCGCGCGCGGCAACTGTTTGCCGCGCGCGCCTACGCCAATCGACCCTTGCGCCTGACCCAAATCAGGCGCATTGGCCGGCCTGAGATGACCGCGCTTTTCGCAATTGATCAACAGGCCGTGCAGATGATCGGCCCTGAATCCAAGGCGCAGATCATGACGATCCTCGCCGACCGGTTTGGCGCGGTTTATGGCCTTGATCCCGCCCATGTGCTCGAACGTCTGGCAGAGCGTGAGGCGTTGGGCAGCACCGGGTTTGGCCGCGGCGTGGCGATACCGCACGCGCGCATCGGCGGATTGACCAGGCCGGTTGCGGTGTTCCTGCGGCTGCACAAACCGGTCGATTTTGCCGCCGCCGATGGCATGCCGGTCGATTGTGTGTTTGGGCTGTTGTCGCCCGATCAGGCTGGCGCGGTGCATTTGCAGGCGCTGGCGGGAATATCGCGGCTGATGCGCGATGACCGGATGCACGCACGGCTGCTGGCGGCGCCCGATGCCGATGCGCTGTATGGTCTGCTGGTCAACGTGATCGACCGCGACGCCGCCTGAACCCGTGCAATCCGGACCTGAACGATCGTGATGGACCCGCCGCGCCTGCCCGCATCGCTGGAAGCGGGCGCGCTGATGCGGCAGGCGCAGGCCGCCGGCGGATTTGCCATGGTGCTGCACAAGGGCGATGCCGATGGCGGCACAATCCTGGTGGTGGCGGTCGATCGGGACGGGCTTGGTACGCTGTACGAACGCCTGCCTGATCCCGCCGGGCCGCGACGCTGGGTGGCAGTGCGGCAACAACTCGCCGATGCGCGCGGTGAATTCGATGCCTACCTTGACCGCCGCGCAAAGCTTGATCGCGATGTGTGGATAGTCGAACTGACCGTCGCGGATGTTGAACGGTCCATCCTGAACCTCGACTGACCAGCGGGTCTGTGGGTTGACTTGCGCGTTCATCACAATAAAGGCGGCGGTCCCACTGTTGCGCAGGCGGTGACGACCGGTATCAAGACCGGTTGCACTTGCACGCAGACGGGGGGCAGACGGCCTGGCTCTTGGTCGGGTTCGTGGAACCGGGCATATGTCCTGCAACGCGAACCGTGACCAAACCATGTCCCGATGTCCACCGCCCGGACTGGATATAGAGTGAGTCTATCGTTTCGTTTGGCCACCATGCTTAGCGTGGCAATGACCCTGACTTTCGCGGTTTTGAGCACGACAGGTGCCAAAGCCGGCCCGCAGGACCCGCAGAACCGGGCCCCCGATGCCCAGACAGCATCACCCAGCGTGGCATCATCCGGCACCAGCAGTGCCGCAAATCTCCCTGACCCGATTCAGCGCGACACCCCGGTCAACCCGGCGATCGTCCCGAATACAGAAACTGTCGTGCCCGCCGCCGCGTCCCTGGCGGAACTGGTCGATTCGGTTGAAATCCCCGCCAATCTGCCGCGTGACATCGAATGTCTGGCTGGCGCGATCTATTTCGAAGCCAAGAGCGAAAGCCTGGCCGGGCAACTGGCGGTTGGCCGGGTGATTGTGGCGCGCACCGATTCGGGCCATTTTCCGGCGTCCTATTGCGGCGTGGTGTTTCAGCATGCGCAGTTTTCCTTTGTGCGCGGCGGCGTCATGCCCGGATTTGACCGGTCCAGCCGCATCTGGCGCCAGGCGGTCAAGATTGCACTGATCGCCGATAGCGGCGCGTGGAAAAGCCCGGCCGAAGGCGCGCTGTTCTTTCATGCCGCCCGCATTGGCCCGGTTGCCGGCAAGGCGCGCGTCGCCCGCATCGACAATCACGTATTCTACCGCTGATTTGCTGCCCCGTGCAGCGTAACCAACAGCCGCCGCATCACCCGGCGCGGCGGCTGTTGGCTATGGCCGATACGGCGATAACCCCCAGCGGGCCGGCGACATCGTGAATGGCAGCCTGGCCCATGGCCACGCCATCGGCCGAACTGTGCCCGACCAGTTCAAACCCGATCCATTCGCCCTGTGGCAGGCGGTGAATGTGCACCGTAAAATCGGTGTTGACGAAATCGATGCCGAATTCGCTGCTGTGCGTCAGTGGGCTGGCAAAATCGGCAGTGGTTACCAGCATCAGCCACGGGCTGAGCGCATTGCCCGCCACCACTTCGATCCCTGAACTCAGCCAGGTCTGACGCGTGGACGGCGCCGCCAGAACGCCCAGCACCGGGGGATTGCCCGTGGTATTGTGGCCCTGGACTGGCGCGTCGCGGGCAAACCGTTCTGCCCCTGCGGGGATCGGGCGCATGTCCCAGCGGGCAAACTGGGTTACCCGGGGCAGCGTATCAGGGTGCGGCGCCGGCCACGGCGGGCTTTGCCACAGCGGGTTGTCGGGCTGCACGCCGCGCCGCACGATCTGGCACTGTGCGCGGGTCTGCACCCGGCCCTCTGCGATCAGGCGCGCCTCTACCAGCCGCACCCGCCCGCTTTCGTGCAGCACCTCAACTGCCACCGACAGCGGTGCATCCGGCGGCATCCGCAGCATATCCACCGACAGCCGCACCGGCACCCAGTCGGGATCGAGACAATCGCGTTCGATCACGTGCCCCAGCAGCGATGCCGCGGCTGATCCACTCAGCGTGCCCTTTTGCCAATAGCCCCGCGCCGCGCGTGTCGGCACAAAGTGGTCGCCTTCACTTACAAAAAAGCTGCGCGCGCGTTCGTCAGTCACCCGCTTACTCCAGTCTTGGCGATTTCAGACCCCCCGCCCCGCCTCGCGAGCCCGACCACCACAGCATGATGGTATCATTGGTGGTCG
>NZ_JBBATI010000020.1:0-74580 GCF_040398825.1 Novosphingobium sp. | reverse complement strand
CTTTCGCCATGGTCCCGGCGTCGGCCACCATCCCATCGAAATCGAACACATCGCCGGACTTACCAGTCTGCGCGCGCGCACTGGCGGCAAGACGCGCGCCGTTGGCATGGCCATCCTCGGCCGTGCTGGTTGCCGATGCTGCAAGCGCTTTGGCGCGGGCGCGCGCGGTGGCTGCCAGCGCATCGGCTTCGCCCGCCTGCTGCGTGGCACGGGCGCGGATGGCTTCGATGTCGATGCTTGGTGGCGTGCTTTGAGCGAGCGCGCCGCCGAGCGCCGAAGTCACCGCGAGGCTGACAAGCGCGATCGTGCGAAGCGGAAGGTGCGGGAGCCGGCTCACAGGGCGCAACAATTGCGTTTGCGCCAGACGAGGTAACCCATGTCCTCCCCGATCGCGGGGTAGACCTGTCCTGCCGACATGAACGTGGTCGAGGCACCGATCGGCGCGCAGGCATAGCGGCCGCTGGTCTGGGGATTGGGGTTGGTGGCCTGGAAGCGGTATTGCTGCTTGCGCATCACCGGCATCAGATATTTGCCGCAAAGGCCCTTGCCGCCCATCGTGCCCCAGGCAACCAGTTGGCGGTGGAGCTTATAGGCAAAGCGCGCGAGCGCGAGGCGAGAGGCCTGGACGTGACCGATCGTCGCCGAGACATTGCCGTTCAAGGGATACATCGTGCCCTGACAACCTGCGCACCAGAACAGGTCGTCGCTGGGCAGGCGGGTGGTGGCCGCGACGCAGTCGGCAGCGCAGGCAGCGAGCGCCAGAGGATTGGCGAAAAGCACCGCTTCGGGGTTGATAATCGCGGTGAGCTCGCTGTCCTGCCACAGCGGATCGAGTTCGGTGATGTAGAGGATGTCGACCGACCCTGCTTCGAGGCAGAGGAAGTCGGCCACCAGTTCCATCCAGTAGATCAGCGGGTAGGCGTACCAGTGGATGTGCCACTGCGAAGCGTATTGTGTCGCGCCGCCCACAGCCGAAGGCCCGGCCATCGTCTTGAACCCGATGTCGAAGCCGGGATCGAGTTTGAGGCCGCCGAGATTGACGAAACACCAGGGCTTCATGCTGACATCGGCAAGCCGCACCGGCTCCCAGAACCCCATGGCAATGCCGGGGCGTAGTCCGCACAGGCATATTGGCAGTGCGGGATTGCTTGTGTCGGGGCGGCCTGAGGGCCAGATCTTTAGGCCCCCGATCGAGATCGGGAACAGGCACGACCAGCAGATATCGGTGATCGGGTTCACGAAATGACCGGTGCAGCGGCCCGGACCCGACGCGGCGGCGGCAGGCGACGGCGTGACCGCAATGGCAAGCGCCAGCGCGGCGGCCGCACCCAGAGCTTTGCGGGTGACCAAGCGAAGACGGTTCATGATGCCCTCGCCGGCGCTGGCTTCAGCGCATGTTCGGTCACCATTAGAACGCGGCCCTTCTGCTCAACGACGGCAGGAACCGCTTTGACACCGAAGTGGCGAACCAGCGTGCCGCCCTGGTCAAAATAGATCCGCAGCTTGCGCGCTTTCATCAGCGCGAGCGGTGCGCCTGACACGAGGATAACCTTGGGATGGCGCTTGCCGAACGTGGCGGCAGCCCAGTCGAGCGAGGCGGGATCATCGCCATCGAGGAAGACGAGGGGGCTACGTAATGGCACAGTGTCGAGCGGATTGACGCGGGTGCCGCGGGCAATGATGACTATGCCGCGCGCGTCCTTGATGTCGGCGTCCACGGTGATCGTCGGATCGAAAGTCCAGGACCGCGAGGTCGTCGCAGGCGCGAGGCCTGGCACCGGATCGGGGCGCTGGACTTTGGCGACGGTGCGGCGCTGGAGCGCGGCATTGAGCTTTGCGGTCTCGCCGCTGGCTTCGAGGCGGGCAAGACGGGCGCGGATTTGTTCGAGCAAGTCGGGCTCGGCGATGGACCAGACTGTGCCGTGCTGGCCATAGTCGCGGGCAACGGCCGGGCAGGGCACGGCCAGAAGCGCCAGCGTGGTTGCACTGAAGGGGATTAGGGCGCGGGTCACAGGATCGGACTCCCGACCCCGAGGATTTGCGGACGGCAGATCCAGCCAATCGCGGCGTAGCGGCTGTCCAAGCCGTCCTTGTGTGCAGTGCCGACAAAATAGCAGCCCGCCGGGATCGTGCCGGTGGGCCCCAGCGCGAGCGGTTCGCCGGTCTTGCTGAAGGGCTTGGCCAGCGCGGCGGGAACGCCATTGATGAAATATCGCCGACCGTCCCGCGTGACCTGGTCACCGGCCACGCCAAGGACGCGCTTGCCGAACGGATGCGGGTCTTTCCCGAAATGCTTCTCCAGCAAGTCCGATCGCGGCGGCATAAACAGCACCAGATCGCCGCGCTTCGGCACTGCGCCGAGCGTCAGCCAGATCGCCCAATATGGGAGCGACGGGCTGGCATTGACGAGGAGGGCATGGCCTTTCGCGAAGTCGCTTGCGGCCCCTGTGCCAAGGAGCGCCAGCGCTGCGGCCGCGCCGAGCAGCAGGCCGCGGCGGTGCGAATGCCAGCGGGGCGTCGGTGTCTGGACAGATTCAGTGGGTGGCACGGGCGAGGTCCCCCATCCGGCGCGCCACATCGGCGCGCACCGTTTCGGTCATGTCGGGCACGCCGCCCGCGACCACGGCTTCGGCGACCAGCACGGTGCGTCCGCCCTGGCCAAGGCGTTCAACCGATGCCTGAACCGCTTTGAGATAGGCTTCGACCTCGCCGCGGGTCTGCTCGGCCGGGCGGCCCGAGCGGGCCTCGGCTTCGACGAAATCGCCCATGATCCGCGAGAGCTGGACGGTCACGACCTGGCGTTTCTCGAGCGCCAGCAGGGTGCGCGTTGCCCACACGCCCCAGACTGCGGAGACAGTGAGGCTGAGCCCGAGCACGGCGGCCGAGACCGCAGGGCGCCACGCAGGACGCGGGGAGGGCAAGGTTGCCATAATGTTCCTCACGTCCTGTCTTCCGAAAGTCCGGCCGCAACATCATCGAGGAATGCAGGCAGCCGCCAGATCGCCGCGAACGTCGCCACGCCGAAAAAGCCGAGGGTCAACTCTCCCGCAAACAGCGCGCGGCGCGCGTGGTCGGCGGCAAGGTAGTGCGCCGAGAGGTTATCGAGATGGAGGAACAGTCGCTCGGGATCGCCGCCCGCCAGCATAAGGAACGCGAGCAGCGGCAGGCCCAGCACCATCAGATAGATCGCGCCGAGAAAGGCACCTGCCTTGACAAGGATGTACCAGAGATCGGCGAAATGACGGCCCAGCTTGGAGGCTTTTCGGGGACCATCTGGCAGAAGCACGAGCGTGGGTGCGAGAACAGGAACGTTGCCCGGCGGTGAGATCAACGGCAGCGCAATCTCGGGTGTGGGTTGTCCCGGCGGGGCAGCGCGCGGCGGGGTTTCGATAGCGCGGTCGAATGGCGAGGCAAGATAAAGGGGCATGGGACAAGAGTTCCTGTTGAGGGGGATGGAATCAGGGGTGCTGCGCAAAGGCAATGCGCGCGATGGCGTCGGCCAGCTGGTGCCCGCGGGCGATCTCGGCATCGATGGCGGCAACTGTCTGCGGCGAGCTTGAAAACAGCGTTGCCGAATAAGGATCGAGCACGAGCCGGCCGATCGCCTCGACCTCTGGCCCCTTGATGAAGACTTCGGAATAAGCCGAGCCTTCGCGCTTGAGGCTGCGGATCAGCGTCTCGGTGCGGTCGTCCATGTCGAGACGCTTGGAGTTGCGAAAATCCGCGATTGTCTCGGGTTTCTGCTGGAGGATCAGCATCCAGTCGCTGTTCTCGAGCGCGGCGGTCGCGCCGTCGGACTTGTAGTAGTCGTTAAGCGACTGGGTCGCGGTCGCCAGCGCCCCGCCGTACTTGCGGCAGGTGCGGGCATAAGTCTCCACAAACGCGCCCATCGAACCGCCCTTGAGCAGCGCCCAGGCCTCGTCGATCAGCAGCAGCTTGCGTACCGAGCGCGGGCTGCGCGTCATCGCCTGGCTGGTCATAAACATGATCGCGCTCAGGACCACGCTGCGCAGATCCTCGCGCGCCGCAAGGTCTGACATCTCGAACACCGTGAAATCGCTCGAAAGGTCGAGCGTGGCCGCGCCTTCGAAGAACGCGCCGTAGGTGCCGCCCTTCATGTACGGTGCAAGGGCGGTCGCCAGATCGGCGCCCAGTGCATGATCCATTGCGCCCAGCGCTTCGCCAATCCCGGTCACGCTGGCCCCGGACCCTTGTGCGTCCCAGACCGCATTGACCGCGCGGTCGATGAGCCCGCGCTCGGTGTCGGTGAGCGCGGCGCTGTGCCGCGCCATCTGACCGACGATCGCCTTGACCATACCGAAGCAGTCGAGGCGGTAATCCTCATCTTCTGCGGCGCGCGCGGCATCGATCATCGAGAACGGATTGAGGCAGAAGCCCGAGGCCAGCGTGAACTCGACAAAATTGCCGCCCTGAAGCCGCGCCGAATGTTCGAAGCTGCGGCCATCGTCGATCACGACGACCTGGGCGCCTGCCCCGCGCAGCGCCGCGCACATCTCCTGAAGCAGCACCGACTTTCCCGAACCCGACTTGCCGCAGATCGCGACGTTGTGGTTGCCAGCCCCGTTCTCGAAGGGCGACCAAGTGAAAGGCTGGCCGCGGCGGCCCACAAAGAGGAGGTGGGGCACATTGCCTCCCAGATACTCGCCCTGCATGGGCGCGATGTTGGCAGCGGTGGTCGAGAGCATCGTGCGAAAGCGCCGCAGCCGTTCCATGTCGGTGCCGAGACCATCAGCAAGGGTAAGCGGCATCGCGGCGAGCAGGCCCTGAAGCTGGAGATAGCGCTCGTCGGCAAGGTCCCAGCCTGCGGCTTTGTAGATCGACTTGACCGCGCGCTCGTGGGTGTCGCCAAGCCCGAGCGGCGAATAGGTGGTGACCCCGTAGAACACGCGCACCAGGCGGCGGCCTTCCTGCAGTTCGGTCTGGACCCGCGCCCATTCCGCGGATTGCTCGCCGATCCGGGGCAGGAACCGCGCGCTTTTGGTCTCGGCAAGGCTGGTCGTGCGCATGAACTTGTAGCCGGCGCGCGCCGAAGCGGCTTCCTGGTCGGGATAGACCAGACAGAGCATCGTGGCGGCAGGGCACGGAAAGCGAAGTTTGTCGGTGAACAGATCACCAATCAGCCGCGCGCATTCCCACGGCGCCCAGCGCTGCGGGAACGCTCGGACCGCAAAATGGCGCAGATCGAAGCGGTCGGGATAGACCTCGCCGATCACCGGCGCGCCGCCTGCATCCTCGCCCGTCGGCCGAAACCGCTCGGTCGACAGCAGCAGCCGGTCTTCGCGCACGACCAGATCGATGTCGCGGCGGATTGCCTGCGCGGCGATCGGATCGTCCGGGTTATAGGGGACGGCATCGTCCTGCGGCGCGGTGGTCGGCGAGGTCAGGTCGTCGATCAGCGCGATCAGGCCCTGCGGTTCGATGTCGGCGACACCAAGCCCGAGCGAGCGCAGCGTTGCCGCCAGCCCTTCGCGCACCTGGACCAGTTCTTCTGTGGAGACGGACTTGTGCGCAGGGACGCCTACAGAAATCACCACTTGGTGATGGCGCGCGTGGAAAGGCGCTTCCCTCGAGCCCGAGCGCCAGACCATGTCGTAAAGCTGCGCGCAGCGGTGGCGGGCAATCGCCTCGTAGACACCGCCCTGCAGATAGCGCGGCGCAAACCACGGCGCGACGATCCGGCTGATCCGGGGCGACGCCAGATGCAGGATCTGGAGGCATGAGCCTGCGGGCAGACCTTCGGAAAAGAAGGCTCCCAGGATCTCGCCGGTCCGCTCGTCTGCGCCGATGAGCGGCGTTACGGCCAGAACGAACCCTTTGGACCGCGCGTTCAGATAGAGCCGGCTGCTGGGATCCCAGACACGGTAGGGCAGCCAATCGGACAGCATGTCGAGGAGAAGGCGAGGCCTGCCTGCTTCGGCGGCCTCGGCATCACCGGCGAGCCCCGCCAGCAGAGCTTCGCCCAAGGTCTTGAATGAAATGCTCATGGCCGGGGTTCCTTGGGAAGTGGGGTCGTTACCGACGGGGAGGCCGTGGAATTGCCCGGTGCATCATCACGGTCTGCGGGGGCGCCCGCCCGGCGGCGCGCGGCATCGATCGCGGCGGCGGCGGGGTAGGCAAGTTCCGGAACAAAAGACCGAGGGATCCGATCATGGGGGGTGGCGGCCATGTCGGACCCCTCGGCCACCGGCGGGGGGGCGCCGGTCTTTGTCTCGCCGACCGTGGAGGGGAGGGCCGGAGGCGAGGCAAACTTGAAGGGGTCTGTGGAATCTGGGGGCGTGGCAGAGTCGGCGTCAGATGGAGACGCAGCAGGAACCGGATCGGTGGTTGCGAGACTTGTGTGAGCCTCACGCGCAGCCTTGAGCTGGCGGCCGATCTGGCGCGCGATGGGTGTTGCAGGCGGCGGCGCGGTGCGGACACCAAGCTGCGCAGACCATTGCGGCGCTTCGACCACGGCCCAGGCCACGGCTTCGTCGCGCAGCGTTCCGGTCTCGTCGACGTGCGCTGGAAAGACGATCCGCAGCGTGCGTTCGCCTGTGCGCTGCGGAGAGCCTTGCGGCGAGCCAGCACCGATCGGCGGCGCGATGCCGGCACGGACCCGGGCACGGCCAAGATCGCTTGGTTCGTGCCCGCTGCCAATATCCTGCGCGGCGCGCTCGTCGATCACGCGCGAGGGCGCGCAATCGCCTTTGGGGGCGCGGCACATGAACTGGCCTTTGACGTTGGTGCCAAGGCTGACGCAGCCGGATAGGGCGAGGACAAGCGGCGCTGCGGCGAGGAACCCAATGGCCGAATGAGAGGGAGTGCGCAGGCAATGGCGCAGGGAAGTATGCATGGTATTCACCTTTTGTTCTTTACGGGAGTTGCACCAAGAAAGGCGCGCAGTGCGTCTGCCGGGCGATAGCCTTCGAGCACTGCGCCATCGGCCGGGCGCACGATCACTGGCGTGCCGGCAAACCCGTGCGCTTTGGCGAAAGCCTCGTTCGCATCGAGGCCGCGCGTGTCGCAGGACTTGGGATTGGCGAGCGCCGTGCCGGCATAGGCGAGGCGAAGCGAGGTTTCCTGCACGGGGGAGCACAGCACCCGCTCGGCATCTTTGCGGCTTGTCGGCCCGAAAATCGAGATGGGCCGTTCCTCGACGCGCGCACCGATGGCTGCAAGTTCAGCCGAGAGGCGCTTGCAATATCCGCAGCGAAAGTCCGAGAAGACGACCACTTTGGGACCGTCCACCGGGCCCCAGCGGATCGCGCCGTTCTCGGGCAGACCGGCCAGCGAGACGTGGGTGGCCGCAGCCTGGGACGCGGCTTGCGGCGCTGCGCTGGGCTCGTCGTCGCGGTGCGCCGCGCCTGCAGCAAGCAAATCGGGGTTGAGCTGCAGCAGCCGGGCCGCTGTCAGGTCCTGGCGCGCTTCCATGTCATAGACGCGGCCGATGACGAGGTACTTGGCCTGCGCGTCGACATAAAACAGCGTGGTCTTCGAGGCGACTTCGCATAGCCCGCCCAGATCTTTGCACGCGATCGCATCGATCGGCGTTTTGGGCAGGCGCAGCTTGAGCGCGGCGCGGACCTTTGCGGTATCGGGCGCGGCGTGCGCCGAAGGCATCAGCCGGGCCGCGCCCCATCCGGTCAGTGCAGAGAGCGCGAGCAGCGCGGCGAGGCTGGCAGCACGGCGCAGATAGCGCGCGCGGGGGCGTGCGGGTTCTTTCTCAAAGATAGTCATTGCGGATTCCTGACATAGACGCCGTCGAGGAACACAATCTCGACATCGATGCCGGTCGGCATCTCGACGACAGGCTGATATTGTTCGGCGCGTTCAATCAGGTACTTGCTGACCGTGTCGGCAGCATCGCCCGCGCCCTGGCCGATCCCGCCGCCGAGAATGTCACCCGCCGAGAGCTTGGCATTGGTCCCATTGGAATTGGTCTGGGCCGATGAAAACACGCTGTTCGCGTTGGCCGAAAACCCGCGCCCGAAGCCGCCAACGATCCCCGCAAGCAACGCCTGACTGATCAGGTTGCCTTCGCGGCTGACCACGCGTCCGCGCACCCCCGACTTGCCGGCAAAGCTGATGAAGCCCTTGACCTCGCTCACCGCGACGCGCCCGCCGGGCTGATCGCAGGTCATGCGGGCCAGCTTGACGTAGACCTTCTCCGAGGAGAGATCGCCGCGCGCCGCGCCGTTGACCACGCAGCCCTCGATCCTCGTCGTCAGGATCTTGCCGTTCTGCAGCACCGAACGCGCCGGACCGGTGATCCTGAGCACTACAGGCAGCGGATCGGTCTGGCTGGCAACGCCTGCCGAGGCATCGACCCCGACGATGACCCGGGCCGGGGCATAGGAATTGGGCGGCAGGTACTCAGGCGAATCTTCGACCACCAGCGGCGGTGCTTCAGGGCGTGAAGCCTTGATGCCGCCTGCGCCATTGTCTCCAGTAAAGCTCATAAGCTTGACCTCGGCCTGGGCCGGAGCAGGCGCTTCGCCAGGTGTTCCGCCAAGCCCGTCGGCATTGCTGCCGGGCGCCGCAGACCCGCGCGCATCGTAGCTTCCGCCGCGCGGACCATAGGCAGGTGGCGGAGGTGCCAAGGGTGTCGGCTGCGGCGCGCTGGCCAGTTGGCTCTTGAGCTGGCTGTTCTCCGCCGAAATCGCGTCGATCGCGGCCTGCCCGTCGGTGCGCATCGCCTGGTTCTCGGCCTTGAGCGCTGCCATCTGCTGATCGAGTTCGCCGCGCGGGATCGATGCGTCCTTCAGCTCTTTCTGATCGCGCGCCATCGCATCGAGCCGGTTGCCATAGACCGCGACGAACTCGCGCTGCGACAGATCGCGGTTGACCAGACCCGCCGTATCGATGGTGCGCGCGTCGCCGCTTGCCTTCTCTGTGCCGCCCGATCCGAACACGAACCACGCAGACCCTGCGAGCAACACTGCTGCGATGCTCGCCAGCGCGAGACGCTGGCGGCGTGCGGTGCGGGCGTTGAGCGCCGCCAGCAGATCATGGTCCTGCATGTCATCGGGGTTTGCGCGGTTAGGCGCGGCGGTTTGCTGACCGGGCTCAGTCATGGCCGTTCTCCCCTGCCTGGCCGACGATGTAGGCCGTGGTGGCAGCGCCCGGCTCCAGCACCGGATTGGCGATGGCGACAGCAAGCGCGCCAAGTGGTGCCAGATCCCGCTCGGCGATCGTTGCCAAAGCATCGCCGCGGTTGGCGAGGCGGATCACTTTGCCCGCAAGGCTGGCGCCGCGATATTCGGCGATGAGCTGGACTTCGATTGGACCTGCGCGCGAGGGCAGACCGCTCGCCTGCCGCACGCTAAACCCCGACACTTGCGCCTGCGCCGCCATGGCCTTAACCAGACGCACCGCGCTGGTCTCGATCGGCGTCGCGCTCTCCCAATCGCTCGCCTCGGTCCTGGCAATGGCCGGGTTGGTGATGAAGACCTGCTGCGCTTCGACCGGCTTGATCGGGCAGGCGAATTTGTAGACGTAACCTTTTTTGGTCGTCGCGAAGAAGCTGATGCGGGCTGCTGCATAGACCTCGGGCACCGAGACGTAGATGTCGCCGCGCACCGGCTCATTGGTGACCGCAAAATCGTTGTAGGGCGTGCCCGTCCCGATCTTCGAGACGCTGGCGAAGCCGTCGCCGATCAGGCTGAAACGGGTCAGTTCGCGCGCCGAGACCTGGCAGTCGATCGTGCCGCCGTCGGCGGTCTCCTTGAGCTGGTCGGCCAGCGCCGGGCTGGCGAGACTGGCAAGACCAAGCGCTATCGATAGCGCGGCGGCTCTGCGAAAGGGTTTGATAGGGCCGTGCATTACAGGGGTTCCTTGGATTGAATGGGTTCGGGCGGCGCAGGGTCGGGCAAGGTGCCGGGCGTGCCCTCGGGAGGAAGATTTGCGGATGGGACGGCGGCAAAGCCCGACAGGGCGAGGCGCAGGCCCCGGTAGGTCCAGTCGAACTGGAAATGCCGCTCCTCGCTTGCGATCACTTGCGCGCCGACAAAGGTCTTGAGCGTTCCGGACACCTGCGACGTCAGATTTTTGGGATCGACCTCGAGCTTGCTGATCACGAACGCCTGGGCGACTTCAGAACCCCGCTGTTCCTCGACAATCCGCATGAGGTCGGCCTTGAGCCGGCCGCGCCGCGCCGGATCGGCAAGCGCGAGGATCTGCTGCATCCAGTAGTCGAGACCTTCGGGGCTGCGGTTGAGCAATATCAACGCGACATCGCGGGTGACGAACTCGAGGTATTCCGAAGAGACCCCCGCGCTCGAGATGACCAGCGGCGTGCGCGTGGTCGGGACCAGCAGCACCTCGCGGTCGCGCCCGGCCAACAGGCTGGCGGCGGCCATCAGCAGCACGGCAAGGCCAGCGCTTGCCAGCGCGAACAGATTACGCTGGCGCAGTAGTTTCTGTGCGCGCTCGTGCGCTACTTCGGACAGCATCGGCTATCTCCCTCAACCCGCCAGAACACGGCAATGGGAGGGCGGCGTCGCCACGAGACCGGTCAACCCCGGCGGCAGATACCAGTATGCGGCATGACGGACCCACGCGGCGGAGCGTCCTGCTTTCGCCTTTCGCAGTGCGAACCAGGTTCCAATGGCGAGGGTGATGCCGATAAGGATATGCTGCGCGAGGATTCCCCAGGTGAAGGGGACGATCATCCCGGCGAACTCGTCGATGGTCCAGAAGCCGATCAGCTCCGGGTCGTCGAGGCGGCGGGGGATCATGTAACGGTCGGTCATGGATACGCGCCCTCCCAAGGCATCACGGATCGGTGATCAGATGACGGCAGTGATCACCGAGGTGACGATCGGAACGCCCGTGCCGACGCCCACGCCCACACCGACCGGCACCGCGATCTGGCCGAGCGTGAACCGGCCCGAGGCAAGGCTGATGAGACCAGCGGCAAGGCTGAGGACGGTGATGATCTTGCCGCCCGAGCCCTGGAGAAAGCCGGTGAATTTGGTGAGCGCGGTGGTGAAGGTGGCGTCGGTGCCGGCGTAGGCAGTGCCGGCGGCGAGCGCGAGCGCAGCGACCGGCAGAATGAGCGCGGCGGCCTTGGCAAGGCGAGCCTTCGCGGCGCCGGGCAAGGGGAGAGCAAGGATGGTCATGGGGGCAATCTCCGTTGGTGGGGCACAGCGTTTCGTTCGCTGTGTGTTCCACATGAGGGAGAAGCCATGGTCTAGGAAATAGGGTTCCGTTCTTGGACCCTGAATATGGACGAACTTGGACAGATGACACAGGGACTGTCTCGCAAAACCCGGCTGCGGAGGCAGATTAATGAGGATTAACAGGCGGAAACTATGGCCGGTGGAGGCCGTCCCTCGAGACAGCGGACCGAATCGGCATTTTCTAGGATCGACGTTATGTTCACTTAATGTTCTTTCTTGTTCCTAGAATTAAACCGAGGCGCTACACAGTGAGTCGAACGGGTGGAAAGCGAGTCTCGGCATGATCGGTAGCGATGAGAATACGGGCATCAATGCAAGGCTGGCGCGGCTCTTGACCGCCGCCGTCGATCGCTCGGGCAAGTCGCGCCGCGAGATCGCCCGCATCATCGCCATGAACAAGGATACGTTTCTGCGCGTGCTGCGCGGGGAAAAGCCGATCACGCTTGAAGAGGCCGCGCGGATTTTGGATGCGAGCGGCATGCCATCGCGCGGCCCAATGCTCCTGGCGATTCTGGGGCACGACGATCTCGCCGTTGAATGGCTCGGCGAAGACGTTGGCGACTTTCTCGATCAGTTCATCACTGCGTTGCCGGTGACGATGCACGAGACGCTCGGATCCCGGATCGCCGACCTGCGTCCGCGCTGGGCAGTGGGGACTTCGCAGCTCGTCGCCCGGATGCTCGCGAAACATATTGATGATTTTACCGAGCGCGATCTCTCGCTCGCGCTCGGAAGATGAGGGGGAAGGGGCGGCGTGACCAAACGAGGAGATTACTATGTCACGAGTTGTTGCACGGCGCGTCGCTGAATCAGTCGCTGAACCAGTCGCTGAAGCGTCGGAAACCGTCATTGCGGTGCCAGCGCCCCCGCGCTTGATCCGCCTGCCGGAAGTTATTGCGCGGGTCGGGCTCAAGCGTTCGTCGATCTACCAGCGCATGGCGGAGGGTCGCTTCCCGAAAGGCCGCTCGCTCGGGCTGCCCTGCGTGGTCTGGGTGGAAGCGGAAATCGACGTCTGGATTGCGGCAGTCGTGCAGCGCTAGCTCTGCGGGCATCTATGCGAACGCTACGATAGCCATCGCCCATCAAACCGAAGCTCGAGCCGCGAATTGTGGCGATGCACAGCTCGAGCAGAGCGCGTTTTCAATTACTTGGAGGGAACCAGAACCATGAACAACCAAATCGAGTGAGGATCACATGTCTGTCCCCGAACTGCTTACTTGCCAAGATGTCATGAAGATCACCGGCATCCGGAGCCGGACAACAATCTGGAGACGCGTCCAGGCTGGTGATTTCCCATCACCCATCGATTTCGGTGCGGGCCGCATACGGTGGCACGCCCTTGAGATCACCGAGTGGGTCAACTCTCGCCCCAAGCGGAGATACTGACATCGCACTCTTGCGAGCAAGTTCTCTTTGCAGGCCCGTCTTTTAAGAGGCTGTCGTCAGCGGCAAATCCGTTGCTGCCGTCCGGCTGCAGAATAGGATCTTGAGTGCTGGATAAGGTGCGATCGCCTGGCTCTTGCGAGCTTGCTCCGCTAACCACCCGCAGATGTCACTTCGACCCATCGCAGAGCGCTAAAACTGATCCTCTTGGGAACGCGAATTTGAGCTGCTCGGAGGTCATGTCACGGACCCTTCAGCGGGCCAAAACGTGCCTGTCAGACGCCATCATGGCGACTCTCTTGCCGACAATTGTTGCATATCGGCGCAATGAGTTTCGCCTTGTTTCGAAGGTTTGCACCACCAGCGCACCATGAGGGGCGATTTTTTCCTCACCTAAAAACTGAGGATGAGGTGCTAAGTATTTGAAATTATTGGTCGGGACGAGAGGATTCGAACCTCCGACCCCCACACCCCCAGTGTGATGCGCTACCAGGCTGCGCTACGTCCCGACCGGAGAGCGGGCCTATACGGACGGTGGGGGGCGATGGCAAGCGCGTTGCAGTGACTATTTTTGGCGCGCGGTGTCGGGCAGTGCAGGCGGGGGTGGCGGTGGATGGATGGCGGGGTTTGCCATGCTGCGGGCAAGCTGCTAGGCGCGCCGACGACGTGCGGGTGCACTGGGATTGGTTTCCTGTCGCGCTGGTGCACTGGCGATTCGTGTAAAGATTGACCCATTCGCATGAACGGACCCTCCTTGCTTTCCATCCTCGATCTGGCCGCCGCGCAAACCGCTGGCGACCCGCCCGCCTATCTGAAGTTCCTGCCGCTGGTGGCGATGGCGGTGATCTTTTATTTTCTGATCCTGCGCCCGCAGATGCAGCGGCAAAAGACGCTGCAGCAGAAAATTGCCACGATGAAAAAGGGTGACCAGGTCGTCACCGCCGGCGGGCTGATCGCCAAAGTGCTGAAAGTCGATGAAAATACAGTCGATCTGGAAATCGCGCAGGGCGTAAAAGTCCGCGCCATCAAATCGACCATCGGTGAAATCCTGCCCCCCGGCGGCAATCCGGTGGCCAACGACTGACGTTGGCCGCCAGAGCCGTTAAATTTACGCGTGGTTGATTGCGAAAAAACGGTGCCCACTTTTTCGCATTACGCTTTGCCAGATACAGGTTGAACGCATGCTCGAATTCCCCCGCTGGAAAGTCCTCTGGCTATGGTTCATCTCGATCGTGGCTGCCGCAGCGGCGCTGCCGTCGATTGTCGATATGGCTGGCTATCGCTGGCCTGCCGGCGTGCCGGAGCCCAAGATCAATCTGGGCCTGGACCTCGCCGGCGGCAGCCACATTCTGCTGGAGGCTGATCCGACGCAAGTGCGCACCCAGCGGATTGAGGCGATGGAGGAATCGGTCCGCAACAAAGTGCGCACCGCGCTGCCGGCTGGCCAGCCGCCGATCCGCATCAGCGACATTTCCAACAACAACGGTTCGCTCAGCTTTATTGTCGATGATGTCAGCAAGGTCGATGCCGTGCGCGAAGCGGTGCTGCCGCTGACCAACGGCGCGGGCCTGACCGGTAAGCGCGACTGGACGATCAACGTCGTCGACGGCAACCGCTTTGTGCTCGTCCCAACGCAGGAAGGCGTCGATCTGGCGGTGACCCAGGCGATGGACACCGCGGTCGAAGTGGTGCGCAAACGCATCGACGCGCTGGGTACCAAGGAACCGACGATCATCCGTTCGGGCCCCAACCGCATCGTTGTGCAGGTGCCCGGGCTGCAGGACCCGCAGGCGCTGAAAAACCTGCTGGGCCAGACTGCCAAGCTGGAATTCAAACTGGTCGACCAGGTCGCGCTGCCCAGCGACGTGGCGCAGGGGATTGCCCCGGCGGGCGACGAAATCGTGCCCTATGCCGATGTGAAGGCCGGTGCGCTGGCGCCCAAGATCGCGGTCAAGCGGCTGGGCGGCATTCGCGGTGACCAGCTGACCAATGCGCAATTGTCGAACAACCCGCAAACCAATGCGGCCACCGTCACGATCACCTTCAACAGCGATGGCGGGGCCAAATTTGCCAAGCTGACCTCTGCCAACGTGGGCAAGCCGTTTGCGATCATCCTGGATGGCAAAGTGCTGTCTTCGCCGGTCATCAATGAGGCGATCCTGGGCGGCAGCGCGGTGATCTCCGGCAATTTCACCGCCGACAGCGCGAACCAATTGGCGATTTCGCTGCGGTCCGGCGCACTGCCGGTTGACCTGAAAGTGGTTGAGGAACGCACGGTCGGGCCAGATCTGGGTGCGGATTCGATCCGCAAGGGCATGATCGCGATGGGCATCGGCACGCTCGCGCTGGCGGTGTTTATCCTGGTCACGTATGGCCGGTTCGGGGTCTATGCCTGCTGCGCGCTGGCGCTCAACGTGTTCATGATCCTGGGCATCATGGGGATCATCGGCACCACGCTGACCCTGCCGGGGATCGCCGGGTTTGTGCTGACGATCGGTGCGGCGGTCGATGCCAATGTGCTGATCTATGAACGCATCCGCGAAGAACGCCATCGCGGCCGCCGCGTGGTGCAGGCGGTGGAGGTGGGTTACAAAGAGGCGACCCGCGCCATTTTCGACGCCAATATCACCAACATCATCGCCGCGGTGCTGATGTTTGCGTTCGGATCGGGGCCGGTCAAAGGCTTTGCCGTGGTGCTGATCATCGGCATCATGACCTCGGTGTTTACCGCCGTCACCATGACGCGGATGTGGGTGGCGCAATGGCTGCGCCGGGCCCGCCCGACCGAAATCAACCTGTAAGAGGAGGCCGAACACATGAAACTCCTCAAGCTCGTTCCCGATCACACCAACATCCATTTCCTGAAATGGCGCATCCCGTTCTATCTGGGCAGCCTGCTGCTGATCGCCGCCTCATGGGGGATGGTCATGACCAAGGGGTTGAACCTGGGTGTCGATTTCATCGGCGGGCAGATGATCCGGGTGACCTTTGAACACAGCGCCGCCGCACCTGTAGGGGTGTTGCGTGACGAAGTGACGCGGCTGGGCTTTGGCGAACCGATCCTGCAGCGCTTTGGCAAAGCCAATGCCATTTCGATCCGCATGAAACTGCCCCCGGGCGCAGACAAAGACCCGTCGCTGTCGGACAAGATGGCGCGCACGATCACCGCCGCAGTCAAGCACAACCATGCTGATGCGCGCATCGACGGGGTGGATTCGGTGTCGGGCAAAGTGTCAAAGGAACTGGGCTGGGATGCGTTCCGCGCGCTCGGGCTGGCGGCGGTGTGTGTGGCCGCCTATATCTGGCTGCGATTTGAATGGCAGTTCGGGATCGGCGCGCTGCTCAGCCTGGTGCACGACGTGTCGCTGACGCTGGGGATGTTTGCGCTTACCCAGCTGGAATTCGATCTCAATATCGTCGCCGCGCTGCTGACGCTGATCGGCTATTCGCTCAACGATACCATCGTCGTTTATGACCGCATCCGCGAAAACCTGAAAAAATACCGCAAGATGCCGATCCCCGAATTGCTGGACCTGTCGGTCAACGAAACGCTGGCGCGCACGATCGTCACCTCGTTGTCGATGCTGATCACGCTGGTGGCGCTGCTGGTGTTCGGTCCGCCGGTGATTTTCGGGTTTACCGCCGCGATCACGCTGGGGATTTTCATCGGTACCTACAGCTCGATCTATATGGCCGCGCCGATCCTGATCTGGCTGAAAGTTTCGTCGAAAAGCTTTGTCCCGGCAGAGGTTACCAACGACATTCCGGCAGCGGCGCGGGGCGGGGCGAGCAAGGGCGCGGCCTGATCAGGCCGTGCGCACGGCATCACAATAAATCTGCGCCAATGCCGCGGCGTTGGCATCCCAGCTGAAATGGGCGGCACTGGCCGCAACCTGGTCCTGCGGCATGCGCGCGGCCAGCACTTCGGCGATGGCCTGCGCGATGGCCGCCGGTTCGCGCGGGGCAATGCGGCCGGCGGCGGCGCGGTCGACCAGTTCGCGTGCGCCGCCGATATCGGGAATGACAATCGGCGTGCCGCTGGCCAGCGCCTCTACCCAGGCATTGGCGAGGCCCTCGCTGGCCGATGGCAGCACCATCGCCTCTGCCGCGTTCAGCAGCAGCGGCAGATCATCATGCCCCAGCGCGCCGGCAAAGCGCACGCGCGCGGATAGGCCCGCGTCGGCCACTTGCTGGCGCAGGGTACCTTCAAATTCGCCGGTCCCGGCCAGCACCAGCACGACATCGGCGGGCAGATCGCGCAGTGCGGAAATCGCGATATCCGCCCCCTTGCGCGGTATCAGCGCGCCGACACAGGCGATCACGCGCGCGTCGGCGGCGAAGGTCAGCGCCGGGTGTCGCGCGGCCAGCGCGGCGCGCGCCTGATCACGCGGGCGGGGGTGGAACCGTGCGTGGTCCAACCCGGTATAATGCACCCGGATGCGTTCTGCCGGCAGGCCAAGCGTGGCCATATCTTGCGCCAGTGCGGCCGATACCGACAACAGCACGCGCGCTTGTGCTGCCGCGGCGCGGATCTGCGCCAGCGCAGGCGGCAGGCTGCCCCAGTAATGGATATCCGCGCCGCGCGCCTTGATCGCCAGCGGCAGGCCCAGCGCGCGCGCGATGCGGGCTGCCGCCGGGCCATCGGGATAAAAGAACTGCGCATCGACCAGATCAAACGGTGTCTGCGCGTGGAGCCGGCGCGCCAGCGACAGCACCGCCCGCGCGATCAACGCCGGGTTGAACCGCCCCGACAGCCCGGGGATCAGCGCAAACCTGGGATGATAAACGGTCACCGCCCCACCAGTGTCTTCGGGCGTTTCCACCGCCGGGATGCCCCGCAATGCGGCATAACGGCGCAGCGGCAGCAGGGGTGGCAGGCCGATCGGGTTGATCACCGTCACATCCCAGTCACCGCGGCGCGCCAGCGTTTCCAGCTGCGCCTGCACAAACCGGCCAAACCCCGGACGCGGCGGCGCCGGGTATAAAGTCGCCAATGAAAGAAGTCGCATCAGAGTTTGCGCACCAGCATTTCGGCGATGGCCAGCCAGCCGGGACGGTCGATCACCACCTGGCGCTGGCCGATGCCCGGGGGCAGGATGGCAATGCGTTCGCCATCGCGATCGATCATCCGGCCAAAGGCAAAGCGCCCGCCGGGGCGCGGCGCCAGCACATCGCGGTTAAGCGCGCGGGGAAAATCATCGGCGCCAACCTGCCGCAGCCAGATCTGGTCTCCGGTGCGGTATTCGCCCGCGCTGGATTCGACCGCGACCACCACCAGCGTCGCTTCGCCGCCAGGAACGATCGGGATTACCGCTTCGATCGGGCGAGTCACTGCCTCAATCCCGTTGGCGCCGATCCGCGCGATCAGCGTGGGCACTTGCGCATTTTCGGCCTTGACCAGCATTTGCGGATCAACACCGAGCGCGGCGCCGATCCGGTTCATCCACAGCAGCGACAGCGATCGCATGCCGGTTTCCAGCCGACCGATGGTCTGCGCGGTGGTGGGTGGCTGGCAACGCGCCGCCACTTCGGCGAGGGTAAGGCCCTTTTCCCGACGAAGATCACGGATGCGGTTGATCATCTTGTGGCTCCAGGATCGCGTGGGTCCCATGCGTTAATGATAATCCACCAATATGGATCGAAGGGCAAGCGCGCGTTTTTGGTGTATTTGTACCAGTTTACTTGTTCGTGCGCAGATTGCGTTACTATCGGGTTACCCTTCGACCTGCTCGGCAAGGTCCAGCCAGCGCAGTTCAGCCGCATCCTTTTCGGCGCGCAGCCGGTCCAGCGCGGCCGTCATTTGCGCAAAACGGGCAGGATCGCGGGCATAGAGCGCGGGATCGGCCAGATCGGCCTCTGCCCGGGCGATTTTCGCATCCAGCGTTTCGATGGTCTTTGGCAGCATTTCAAAGTCGCGCTGGTCCTTGTACGACAGCTTTGTCTTGCGCGGTGGCGGCGGGGCCGCTGCCGCCGCCGTGGCCTGGCTGGCTGCGACCGGCGTTTTGGCTGCGGGCCGGCTCTGCGGACGGCCTTGCTGGCGTTCCTTGCGCATGCGGTCCCAGTCGGCATAGCCGCCGGCCACCACATCAACCCGGCCCGATCCATCCAGACCAATGGTGATGGTTACCGTGCGATCCAGAAAATCGCGATCGTGGCTGACGATCAGCACGGTGCCGTCGTAATCACCGATCACGTCCTGCAACAGATCCAGCGTTTCCAGATCAAGATCGTTGGTTGGTTCGTCCAGCACCAGCAGGTTGGAATTGCGGGCAAATTCGCGCGCCAGCATCAACCGTGACCGTTCGCCGCCAGACAATGTGCCGACGCGCGCCTCTACCAGCCCGGGATCGAACAGAAAATCCTTCAGATAGCCCTGGATATGCTTGCGTGACCCGCGCACATCGATCCAGTCGCCGCCCTCGGCCAGCACTTCGCGGATGCGTTTTTCGGGTGCCATCAGGCTGCGTTGCTGATCGATCAGCACGCATTCCAGCGTTTTGGCCAGCGTTATCGTGCCGCTGTCGGGGGCAAGTTCACCCGTCAGCAGTTTCAGCAGCGTGGTTTTGCCCGTGCCGTTGGCGCCAACCACGCCGATGCGGTCACCGCGCGTGATGCGCAGCGAAAAATCCTTTATAATCGCGCGGTCGCCAAAATTCTTGGCCACTTTGTCGGCCACGATCACCGCCTTGCTTTTGGCGTCATCGGTGCCCAGCGCCAGCTTTGCTGCGCCCTGCGGGGTCATCATGGCCGCGCGTTGGGCCCGCATTTCGCCCAGTTTGGCCAGCCGGCCCTGGTTGCGTTTGCGCCGCGCGGTCACCCCGCGTTCCAGCCAGTGCGCCTCTATCTTAAGCTTGGCATCCAGCTTGTCGGCGGCGCGCGCCTCTTCGGCATAGATGGTTTCCATCCACGCCTCATAACCGCCAAAACCGATGTCCTTGCGGCGCAGGGAGCCGCGGTCGAGCCAGAACGTCGCCTTGGTCAGCCGTTCCAGAAAGGTGCGGTCATGGCTGATCGTGACGAATGCGCCGGTATAGCGCTGCAGCCAGGTTTCCAGCCATTCGATCGCGGCCAGATCGAGATGGTTGGTCGGTTCATCCAGCAACAGCAGATCGGGCTCACTGGCCAGCGCGCGCGCCAGCGCGGCGCGGCGACGTTCGCCGCCCGATGCGCTGTGGGCGGCGCGCGACAGATCGATGCCCAACTGGTCGGCGATCGCTTCTACTTCGTGGCGTTGCGGTGCATCCGGCCCATGCAGGGCAAAATCGAGCAGCGTGTCATGGCCGGTGAAAAACGGGTCCTGTTCCAGCATGACGACACGCGTGCCGGGCTGAACCGACCGTTTGCCGCGATCGGCATCGATTGACCCGCCGATCAGTTTCATCAAGGTGGTCTTGCCCGCGCCGTTGCGCCCGATCAGCGCCAGCCGGTCGCGCGGGCCAATGGAAAAATTGATGTCCTGAAACAGCCAGCCCCCGGATTGACTTGAGCTGCCCTGGAGCAGGCCAAGGCCTTCCCAGCTGAGTATCGGTGCGATTGCCATGGGGGGCGCATAGAGCATCGCGCCAGCGATGCGACAAAAAAAAAACGTGCATCGCGCCAGCGATGCGACAAAAAAGAACGCGCATCGCGCCAGCGATGCGACAAAAAAAGAACGTGCATCGCGCCAGCGATGCGACAAAAAAAGAACGAGCATCGCGCCAGCGATGCGACAAAAAATAATGCGCATCGCGCCGGTGATGTGACGAAAATCGGGTACGCAGTCTCACAAAGGTGGTCAACGGTTGCGCCTGATGCTGTTATTCACCATGTGTTCAATGCCTCTGCGCTAGGGCTGCACACGATATGCAAAACCTCCATCGATTCCTGCTGCTGGTTCTGGTCGCCGTCGCGCCGGCCACATCAGCCTTTGCGCGGCCGCCGCACGATGAACAGAACGATGTGCGCCGCGAATTGCGCGCCGGCGCGGTGCATGCCCTGCGCGATATTGAACGCCAGGTCCTGCCCACCATGCCCGGCATGCAATATCTGGGGCCTGAATATGATTCAGAGGCGATGGCATACCGGCTGAAATTCATCCGTGACGGGCATGTGATGTTCGTCGATGTCGATGCGCGCACCGGCGCGGTGCTCAGCCGCACGCGGTAATCCGCGCGCGGAGAAACCTGAACAAACGGCAACTGCGCTGTTCCTTGACCGTTCAGCATCAAGGGGGCACATACCGGGCCGACCCCGAACTGTATTGGGGGCCGGCGTCCCGCTGTTCGCAACAGTGCGGACGGTCGGGTAAAAAGGGGCATATCGTTTCATGCGTATCCTGATCGTCGAGGATGAACCCACGCTGGGTCGGCAGCTGAAATCGACGCTGGAGGCCACGGGCTATGCGGTTGACCTGTCGGTCGATGGCGAAGACGGCCATTTCATGGGTTCGACCGAAGAATACGATGCGGTGGTGCTCGATCTGGGCCTGCCCGAAATCGATGGCCTGACTGTGCTGGGCATGTGGCGCAAAGAAGGGCGCAAGTTTCCCGTGCTGGTGCTGACCGCGCGCGACAGCTGGTCCGACAAGGTCGCCGGGCTTGACGCCGGGGCCGATGATTATCTGGCCAAACCGTTCCAGACCGAGGAACTGATCGCCCGCCTGCGCGCGCTGATCCGCCGCGCATCGGGCAACAGCAGCGCCGAGCTTATTGCCGGCGATGTGCGGCTGGACACGCGGTCGGGGCGGGTCACGCTGGCCGGCGAACCGGTCAAGCTGACCGCGCAGGAATACAAGCTGCTGTCCTATCTGCTGCACCACAAGGGCAAGGTGGTCAGCCGGACCGAGCTGATCGAACACATTTATGACCAGGATTTCGACCGTGATTCCAATACGATCGAGGTGTTTGTCACACGCATCCGCAAGAAACTTGGTCCTGATGTGATCACGACGATCCGTGGCCTCGGTTACAGCCTCGACGACCCCGCCCAGTCCGCGCGCGGGTAACCCCGCCAGCACGGGACCGGACGATGCGGCACCTGCCATGACGGGCGCCGAAGCGGCCCTGCGCGCGCTCAACCCGCAGCATACCGGGTCGTTGCGGCGGCGCATGCTGGTCATTGCGTTCGCCTGGATCCTGCTGCTGCTGCTGGGTGGTGGCATCGCGCTGGATCGGACGCTGACCAGCCTGGTCGCCCGCAATTTCGACGACCAGCTGGGCTATATGCTGACCGCGATGATCACCTCGGCCGAAACCGGGCCGGAAGGGGAGGTCTATTTCAGCCGGTCGCTGGGCGATCAGCGGTTTCTGGAACCCAACAGCGGTCTGTATTGGCAGGTTTCGGGCAAAGGCCACGAAGATACGCCGTCGCGGTCGTTGTGGGACCGCACGCTGAAGCTGAAGGACGATCATTTCGACGATCAGCCGCATATTTATGACAGCGACCAGTTTGACGGCGAACCGCTGCGCGTGATCGAACGTTCGGTGATCCTGCCCGGCACCACCACCCATTGGCAATTCGCCGTGGCCGAAAGCCGGGCGATGCGCGACGCGCAGATCAACCGCACCCGGTCGATCCTGGTGTGGTCGTTCGTCGTGCTGGGGCTGGGGCTGATCGCGATGGCGGTGGCGCAAACCTATTATGGCCTGGGCCCGTTGCGCCGCGTGCGGCTGGCGATCGTGCGCCTGCGCGAAGAGGGTGGATCGCGCCTGACCGAACCGCTGCCGCTGGAAGTGCAGCCGCTGGTGCAGGAACTGAACGCGCTGCTCGCGCATTCCGAACGCCAGGCCGAAGAGGCGCGCACGCATGCGGGCAATCTGGCGCACGCGTTGAAAACCCCGCTGACCGTCGTCACCAATGCCGCCACCGCGCAGGCCGATGATCTGGCCGAAACTGTGCGACGCGAAGCCGCGGTGATGCGCCGCCAGGTGGACCACCACCTGGCGCGCGCCCGCGCCGTCGGCCGCCGCGCGATCGGCCAGTCGCGCACCCCGGTGTGCGAAAGCGTTGAGGCGGTGCTGCGCGCGGTCGAACGCCTGTACCCCGATGTACGCTGTGACCTGGATGGCAACCGCGATGCGCAAGTGGCGATCGAACGCCAGGATCTGGATGAAATCCTGGGCAACCTGATCGAAAACGCCGCCAAATACGGCGGCGGATCAGTGTTCATCACCATCGAGGCGCCGACATCCGACCCAAAACATTGCGACATCTGGATCGAGGACGACGGCACCGGCATTCCCCCCGCAGCGCGCCACCGCCTGTTTTCGCGCGGCGCCCGGCTGGATACCAGCAAACCGGGCACCGGGTTGGGCCTGGCGATCGTGCGCGATGTGGCCGAATTATACGGCGGGTCGATCACGCTGGGCGAAAGCGAGGATATGGGCGGACTGCTGGTGACGCTGAGTTTGCCGCGCGCACGGGTGGGGAAGTAGGGGGGGGGAAAGGGCTGCCTCCGGCGGGCAAGGGCTATTGTCCTTGCATCCCGTTACCGTCTGCAACTGCGCGAATGTTTTGCCTGGTGCCGAGGCTTGATATCGGAAGACAATCCTGCCGCTGCGCGGCGGGACGCAACCCCAAAGTTACGCACAGCGCAGAATAATCCCGGGATGCAAGGGCAATAGCCCTTGCCCGCCGGAGGCATCCTGAACCCTAAGCCCGCGGATGCGCCCCGCGATAAACCTCCAGCAATCGCGCGGCATCGACTTGCGTATAAATCTGCGTCGATGACAGGCTGGCGTGGCCGAGCAGTTCCTGCAAGCTGCGCAGATCGGCGCCAGCGCTTAGCAGGTGGGTGGCAAAGCTGTGGCGCAGCGCGTGGGGTGTGGCGGTGGGGGGCAGGCCCAGCGCAATGCGCGCGCGGGCCATGGCGCGGCGGATCAGGCCGGCAGCCAGAGGCCCACCCTTGGCGCCGCGAAACAGCGGTTGGTCTCGCGGGAGCGGCCAGGGGGACAGGTCGGCATAGCGGGCGATGGCATCGCGCACGACCGGCAGCAGCGCGATCAGGCGCTGGCGCCCGCCTTTGCCGGTGATGACCATGCTGTCGCCCAGTGGCAGGATGGCGGGGGTCAGCGCCAGCGCCTCACCAATGCGCAGGCCGGCGCCATAGAGCAGCAGCAGCACGGCGGTGTCGCGCGCGGCAATCCACGGTGCGGCGGCATCGTCGGCGACTGTTTCGGTCAGGTGCATGGCCTCGTCGGGTGTGACCGGGCGGGGCAGGCCTTTTTTCACACGGGGCCCGCGCAGGCGAGGCGTGCTGGCGGGCAGGCCGGCCTGTGCGCGGGCAAAGGTCAGGAATGCCTTTAACGCGGACAGTTCGCGCGCGGCCGAAACCTGGCCTATGCCGGCCGCCCGGCGCCCGGCCAGCTGGTTGCGCAGGGCAACCACATCGAGCTCGGCCAGGCTGTGCCAATTGATTGCGGTGGGTTCATCCAGCGCCAGCAACAGGCGCTGTGCGGTGGCGACATAGGCGCGCACGGTATGCGGCGACCGGCGGCGGCCGTGCGCCAGGTGGTCGTGCCACGCGGCCAGGATGTCGGGAATGGTCACGCCGATACCAGCGCCGCCGGTACGAGTTCACCCAGCAGCGCATCGAGCAGCGGCATGCCCTGTGGTGTGACGATGAGGCGGGTCGGGGTTTGTTCGATCAGGCCAAGGTCGGCGTAAAACCGGGCCTTGGCAGCATCGATCAGCGTGTCACGGGGCAGGGCAAAGCGCACAGCGAGCGCATCGGGATCGATCCCTTCGTTCAGCCGCAGACCCATCAGCAGTGCCTCGCTCGCCTGTTCGCCCGGGGTCAGCACGCGTTCCTCGGCAATGCCGTGGCCGTCGCGAGCGACCGCGTTCAGCCAGTTTTCGGGCTTGCGGTGGCGCACCGTGGCACGGCCCAGCCGGCGGCCATGCGCGCCGGGACCGATCCCGGCATAATCGCCATAGCGCCAATAGGTCAGGTTGTGGCGGCTTTGTTCGCCGGTGCGGGCATGGTTGCTGATTTCATAGGCGGGCAGGCCGGCCTGGGCGGTCATGTCGCGGGTCAGCGCAAACAGATCGGCCGCGGCATCGTCGTCGAGCGGCACCAGGCTGCCTTCGCGTACCAGCGTCGCGAACCGCGTGCCGGGTTCGATCGTCAGCTGGTACAGTGACAGATGCCCGGTGCCGAACGCCAGCGCGCGCGCCAGTTCTGCCGCCCATTGGTCCGGCGTCTGGCCGGGCCGCGCATAGATCAGGTCAAACGTCACCCGGTTGAAATGGCGCTGCGCCACATCGAGCGCGGCCAGGCCCTCGGCAGCGTCGTGCAACCGGCCCAGAAAGCGCAAGGTCTGGTCATCCAGCGCCTGCAACCCGAGCGACACGCGGTTGATGCCCGCACTCGCCAGCGCGGCAAACCGCGCTGCCTCTACCGACGAGGGATTGGCCTCCAGCGTGATTTCGATATCCGGTTCAAACGCCCAGTCTTGCGCGGCGGCCGCCAGCAGGCGTTCGACCAGCGCGGGCGGCATCAACGAAGGCGTGCCACCGCCGAAAAAGATTGAGCTCAGCCGCCGGCCGGGGGTCAGTGCCGCTTCATGCGCCAGATCGGCCAGCAGCGATCTGGTCCACAGATCGATATCGATGCCGCTGCGCACATGGCTGTTGAAATCGCAATAGGGGCACTTTGCGAGGCAGAACGGCCAGTGGATGTACAACGCCAGCGGGGTCATTGGTCCGGTCGCCTAAATTAAGCCCCTCCACTCAGGGGAGGGGTTGGGGAGGGGTGTCCGACGCGGGAGGTGTCGCGCAACATTCTGGCGTTGGACACCCCCACCCAACCCTCCCCCTGAGGGGGAGGACTGTAAGGAGGAGGGCGCCCTTCTAGCGCGGAAACTGGTCGGCGACCAGTTTGGCGAAGGCCTCGGCGCGGTGGCTTTTGGCGTGTTTGTCGGCCGGGTCGATTTCGGCAAAGGTACGCGTGTCGCCATTCAGCACGAACACCGGGTCATAGCCGAAACCCAGCGTGCCGCGCGGGGGCCAGGTCAGCGTGCCATCAACGCGGCCTTCGTAAACCGCCTGTGCGCCATCGGGCCAGGCGATCGCCAGCACGCAGGAAAACCAGGCGTCGCGCGGGGCATCGGGGCCACATTCGGCCAGTTTGCCTTCGACTTTGCCCATGGCCAGGTACCAGTCGCGCCCGGGGCCGCCCTCGAATGTGTCGGCCTCTGCCCAATCGGCGGTATAGACCCCCGGTGCGCCGCCGAGCGCGGCAACCGACAGGCCCGAATCGTCGGCGAGCGCGGGCAGATCGGCGGCGCTGGCGGCGGCATGCGCCTTGATCAGCGCGTTTTCGACAAAGGTCGTGCCGGTTTCGGCCGGTTCGGGCAGGCCCAGATCACCCGCCGACAGGCATTCCAGCCCGAACGGCGCGAGCAAGGCGCGAATTTCGCGCAATTTGCCCGCGTTGTGCGTGGCAATGACCAGTTTGCCGGGTTCCAGTTTACCAGCGCCAAGCCGCCGGGCGATCATTTGGCGACCGCGAGCGCCTGTGCGGCAAAAATCTGGTCGCAGCCGATGCGCGCGAGGCGCAGCAGGCGCAACAGCGCTTCTTCATCATAGGTCGCGCCCTCGGCAGTGGCCTGCACTTCGGCGATATGGCCGCCCTCGATCAGCACGAAATTGGCATCGGCATCGGCGCTGCTGTCTTCGATATAGTCCAGGTCGAGCACAGGATTGCCGGCCACGATCCCGCACGAAATCGCTGCAACCTTGCGCGTCAGCGGGTCTTCCTTGATCTGGCCTGACGCCATCAGCTTGTCCACTGCCAGCCGCAGCGCGACCCACGCGCCCGAAATCGATGCGGTGCGCGTGCCGCCATCGGCCTGGATCACGTCGCAATCGATGGTGATCTGGCGTTCGCCCAGCTTTTTCATGTCGGTTACGGCACGCAGACTGCGCCCGATCAGCCGCTGAATTTCCTGCGTACGGCCCGATTGTTTGCCCTTGGCGGCTTCGCGGCTGCCACGGGTGTGGGTGGCGCGCGGCAGCATCGAATATTCGGCGGTGACCCAGCCTTCGCCCTTGCCGCGCAGGAACGGCGGCACGCGTTCTTCGACCGAGGCGGTCACCAGCACGCGGGTATCGCCAAAGCTGATCAGCACCGATCCTTCGGCATGTTTGGTAAACCCGGTTTCGATGGTGATGGCCCGCATTTCATGGGCGGTCCGGCCAGAGGCGCGCATGGCAGTCATGACGGGGGCGTGTCCTTGGTTTGCGGGAACAGAACGTTGCATTGTGATTGCCCGGGCCTCTGGCGCATTGGCCCCGCTTGCGCAAGACTGTTCCCGGGGCATGACCATCACCGCCGGGCTTGTCCCGCGGGCACAGCCGGTTACAATGGGCCGGGTGATGACAGGCCCCCCGCTTTCCGAACTGAACACCCGCGCGCGCGATATATTCCGGCTGGTGGTCGAAGGCTATATCGCCAACGGGCTGCCGGTCGGGTCAAAGACGCTGGCCGGGCATGGCGGGATCAATCTGTCGCCCGCGTCGATCCGTTCGGTGCTGCAGGAATTGCAGGATGCCGGGCTGCTGGCCGCGCCGCACACCAGCGCCGGGCGGATGCCGACCGATGTCGGTCTGCGGCTGTTTGTCGATGGCATCATGCAGGTGGCAGAGCCTTCTGCCGCCGAACGCGCGCAAATTGAACGCGGGCTGGCATCGGGGGGCACGATCGAGGCGGCGCTGACCGCGGCCAGCCTGGCATTGTCCGAACTGTCGGCCGGGGCAGGGGTGGTGATGGTGCCCCGGCGTGAGCCGCGCCTGGCGCAAGTGTCGTTCGTCGCGCTGTCGGCGCAGCGCGCGCTGGTGGTGCTGGTGGCCGAAGACGGCGGCATTGAAAACCGCGTGATCGAACTGACCGAACCGATTTTGCCCGGTTCGCTGGAGGCGGCCGGCAATTTCCTGACCGCGCGCATGTCGGGGCGCACGCTGGCCGAGGCGGCTTCGGGCATCGAAGCCGAAATCGCCGGCGGGCGCAGCGCGCTCGACAGTGCCAGCGCCGATCTGGTCAATCGGGGCCTGGCGGTATGGAGCCGTGACGCGGCGCAGCGCCCGGTGCTGGTGGTGCGCGGGCAGGCCAATCTGCTGGACGAGGCGGCGGTGCACGACATCGAACGCGTGCGGCAATTGTTGGACGAAATCGAAGGCGCAGAGGCGATTGCCCAGGTGCTGGATGCCGCGCGAGAGGCGCAGGCAACCCGCATTTTCATCGGCAGCGAAAATCGTCTGCTGTCGCTGTCGGGGTCGGCGGTGATCGCCACGCCATGGCGCGATGCCGATGGCCGGGTGGTCGGCGTGGTGGGGGTGATCGGGCCTACGCGGTTGAATTATGCGCGGGTCGTCCCCATGGTAGATTTCACCGCTCAATCGTTGAGCAAACTTATCGGACAAGACGGATTTTCAAGAAAATGACCGAGACGAAGCCAGGCGTGCCTAACTCTGAAACCGACCCGGACGTTGCCGCAGAACTGGAAGGCGTACCCGCAGACATGATCGATAGCCCCGACAAGACGCTTGAAGCCGACCTTGCGCGGGTGAGCGAGGAACTGGAAACCGCGCGCCAGGACATCCTGTATGCCAAGGCCGAAACGCACAATGTGCGCCGCCGGCTGGAAAAGGATATCGCCGACGCGCGCACGTATGCCGCCACCGCCTTTGCCCGCGACGTGCTGTCAGTCGCCGACAACATTGCCCGCGCGCTGGAAGCGATTCCGGCTGAATTGCGCGCCGATGACAAGTTCAAGAACCTGGTCGCCGGGCTGGAAGCCACCGGGCGCGAGATTGAAAAAGTGTTCGCCAGCCACGGCATCACCCGCATCGCCGCCAAGGGCCTGCCACTGGACCCGCATCAGCACCAGGCGATGATCGAAATGCCGTCGGACGAAGCCGAACCGGGCACCGTGCTGCAGGAATTGCAGGCCGGATACATGATCAAGGACCGCCTGCTGCGCGCAGCGATGGTCGCGGTGGCGAAAAAGCCGGATTGATGGATGCGGGGCTGGTGTGATCGTTGGGGTTGCGCCAGCCCGCGTTTTCGACTTTTCAAGCAGCGCACCACAAAACCAAAAATCCGAAACTCACCCAAAACCCAAAATCCGCTCATGCTGAGCTTGTCGAAGCACACGGGGGACATTTGACCCTTGGTGCCTGGTCGGGCAGATTGGTCGGGCGTTTGCGCGGGTGCTTCGACAAGCTCAGCATGAGCGGGGGTGGTTTGGTTTTAAGAGCTTGCAAGTGAAAATGTGGGCGGCCGCCACCACCCGCCATCACATCTTCATCGCGCCCATATCGTCACCGCCGGCGGCGGTCACTTTGGCCATGCCGCTGATCTTGTCGCCGTTGTCGAGCGTCAACGTCACTTCGGTGGTTCCGCCCGCCTTGATTGCAGGATCGGCATCGAACAGCATCACGTGATAGCCGCCGGGGGCAAACACGATCGCCTTGCCCGGGGTCAGCGGCACGCTGTCGACGGTGGCCATGGTCATTGCTGTGCCTTCCATCCTGCTTTCGTGCATTTCGGCGCGGGCAAAGTGGTCGACATGGACTGCGACCAGCTTGCCAGTTGCCTCGGCACCGGCGGTCAGCGTGAAATAGGCCACCGCCGGGCGGCCGGGCACCGCCGGCAGCTGTACCGTGGCGCCGGCCAGCGTCAGCCCGGGCGCAGCGCCTGGCCCGGCAATTTCCGACGCGGCTGTATCGGTCGCTGCCTCGGTCGCACTGCTGTCCGGCTTGGCCGAACACCCCGCCAGCGCAGCGGCCAGGGTCAGGGCAACAAACGGAAACATCAGGCACGTGCGGCGCATGGGCGACCCTTTTTTGAACGATTTTCGACTGCGGTTCGATCTAGACCGGCGCGACCCTTGTGCCAAGCCAAAGCACACCTATATCCGCCCAGTCTGAACCGCGAGACGGTCATTCGCCCGGCAGGGGACTGGCTAAAATTCGCGGTGTCGCGATTGCAAGGAAATGGGAAATCATGGCTAAAGTTATCGGTATTGACCTCGGTACGACCAACAGCTGCATTGCAGTGATGGATGGCGGCACGCCCAAAGTCATCGAAAATTCGGAAGGTGCGCGCACCACCCCGTCGATCGTCGCGTTTACCAAGGACGGTGAACGCCTGATCGGCCAGCCGGCCAAGCGCCAGGCAGTGACCAACCCCGACAACACCATTTTTGCAGTCAAGCGCCTGATCGGCCGTCGTTTTGACGATTCGGTCACGCAAAAGGACGCCGGCCTCGTGCCCTATGGCATCGTGCGCGGCAAGAATGGCGATGCGTGGGTCAATGCCGGTGGCCAGGATTACAGCCCCAGCCAGGTTTCGGCGTTCATCCTGCAGAAAATGAAGGAAACCGCCGAAAGCTATCTGGGCGAAACCGTCACGCAGGCGGTGATCACCGTGCCGGCCTATTTCAACGACGCGCAGCGCCAGGCGACCAAGGATGCCGGGCAGATCGCGGGTCTGGAAGTGCTGCGCATCATCAACGAGCCGACTGCGGCGGCGCTGGCCTATGGGCTGGACAAGCAGGACGGCAAGACCATCGCGGTCTATGACCTGGGCGGCGGCACCTTCGACATTTCGGTGCTGGAAATCGGCGACGGCGTGTTCGAAGTGAAATCGACCAACGGCGATACGTTCCTGGGCGGCGAAGATTTTGACATCGTGCTGGTCGAATACCTGGCCGATAAGTTCAAATCGCGCGAAGGGCTTGATCTCAAGACCGACAAGCTGGCGTTGCAGCGTCTGAAAGAGGCCGCTGAAAAGGCCAAGATCGAGCTGTCGTCGGCGCAGACCACCGAAGTCAACCTGCCGTTCATCACCGCCCGCATGGAAGGTGGCACCACCACCCCGCTGCATCTGGTGGAAACCATCACCCGTTCGGATCTGGAACGGCTGGTGGCAAAGCTGATCGACCGCACGCTGGAACCCTGCCGCAAGGCGCTGGCCGATGCCGGGCTGACTGCCAAGGACATCGACGAAATCGTGCTGGTGGGCGGGATGACCCGCATGCCGCGCGTGCGCGACGTGGTGAAGGAATTCTTTGGCAAGGACCCGCACACCGGCGTCAACCCTGACGAAGTGGTGGCAATGGGCGCGGCCATTCAGGCCGGCGTGTTGCAGGGCGATGTCAAGGATGTCCTGCTGCTCGACGTCACCCCGCTGTCGCTGGGCATTGAAACGCTGGGCGGCGTGATGACGCGGATGATCGACCGCAACACCACCATCCCCACCAAAAAGGCGCAAGTGTTCTCCACTGCCGAGGATAATCAGCAGGCAGTGACCATCCGCGTGTTCCAGGGTGAGCGCGAAATGGCCGGCGACAACAAGATGCTGGGCCAGTTCGACCTGGTCGGCCTGCCGCCGGCACGGCGCGGGGTGCCGCAGATCGAGGTCGCGTTCGACATCGACGCCAACGGCATCGTCAACGTGTCGGCCAAGGACAAGGGCACCGGCAAGGAACAGCAGATCCGCATCCAGGCCTCTGGCGGACTGTCCGATGCGGATATCGACCAGATGGTGCGCGATGCCGAAAAGTTTGCGGCCGAGGACAAGAAGCGGCGTGAAGCGGCCGAGGCGCGCAACAACGCCGACAGCCTCGTGCACGCCACCGAACGACAGCTGGAAGAACACGGCGACAAGGTCGATCCTGCGCTGAAGGCGGAAATCCAGGCCGCCGTGGCCGAGGCCAAGGCGGCGCTGGAAAGCGGTGACACCGATGCGATCAATACCAAATCGCAGGCGCTGACCGAAAAGGCGATGAAGCTGGGCCAGGCGATCTATGAAAAGGAACAGGCCGCAGCGGCATCACCCGGGGCGGCGCAGCCGGCCGGTGCGGATGACGTGGTCGATGCCGAATTCTCGGAAGTTGACGACAAGCACTGATACGTGCTGACTGGCAAGGTAAGGCCCCTGGTCCTACCTTGCGCCGATGAAACCATCCCGCCGTCCCGCGCTGTAAAACGCGCTGGGCGGCGGACGATTATCAACCCTTCAAGTCCTTAACTGGAAGTTGCCTGATGTCGGCCGAGATTGATTACTACGAACTGCTCGAAATCGAACGCACGGCCGACGACAAGGTTATCAAGTCGTCGTTCCGCCGGCTGGCGATGCGATTTCATCCCGACAAGAACCCGGGGGATGACGAGGCAGAGGCGCGATTCAAGCAGATCAATGAAGCCTATGCCTGTCTGTCGGACCCGCAAAAGCGCGCAGCCTATGACCGGTTTGGCCATGCCGCGTTTCAGCAGGGCGGCCCCGGTGCGGGCGGCGGCGGCGGCTTTGGCGGCGGCGAATTTGGCGATCTGGGCGATATTTTCGACACCATTTTCGGCAATGCCCGGCGCGGTGGTGAACGGCAACAAGCACGGCGCGGCGCCGATCTGCGCTATGACATGGAAATCACGCTCGAAGACGCGTTTCATGGCAAGGCCACCGAAATTTCGGTTGAAGTGTCGCAGAAATGCGAACCCTGCAATGGTTCGGGCGCGACGCCGGGCACCGCCACACGGCGCTGCAACATGTGCGCCGGCCATGGCAAAGTGCGCGCACAACAGGGCTTTTTCATGGTTGAGCGCGCCTGCCCGACCTGCCACGGGCGCGGTGAGGTGATCGAAAGCCCGTGCCGCAATTGCCGCGGCGAAGGCCGGGTCGATACGCCGCAACGGCTGGAGGTGGAAATTCCGCCCGGGGTCGACAACGGCACGCGCATCCGGCTGGCGGGCAAGGGTGAGGGCGGCCCGCGCGGCGCACCGGCCGGCGATCTGTATATTTTCCTGCATGTCAAACCGCACAAGGTGTTTGAACGCGATGGCACCACGCTGCTGACCCACGCGCCGATCAGCTTTACCACCGCGGCGCTGGGCGGATCGATCGATCTGCCCGGGGTCGATGGCGCCAAGCATGTGATTGAAATCCCTGCCGGCATCCAGTCGGGCAAACAGTTGCGCAAGCGCGGCGCGGGCATGCCCGTGCTGCAGGGGCGCGGCGCCGGCGATCTGGTGATCGAAATCCTGGTCGAAACCCCCACCAAGCTCAGCGCACGCCAGCGCGAACTGCTGCGCGAATTTCAGGGTTCGGAAACCGGCGACGAATGTCCGCAGACCAAGGGCTTTTTCGACCGCATCCGCGACGCGTGGAATGATTTGACGGAGTAGTCACAGCGTCAAGTGAGGCCATTTCCGCCTTCGCGGGAATGACTCAGTTTGGTGGTGCCATCGTTGGCAAACGCCGCCTCCACCTCATGCCTGATGCCGGGTACCAGGCCGGGATCGGCGCGCAGGTTCGGTGCTTCTTCGTCCAGGATGGCCAGGAATGCGTCGCGTTTCAGCGTGCGCAGCGTCGCATCAGGCAGGGGCGGCTCGACGGATGAGGCGATGATGTCGATCATCCGTTCGGCGCCATGCAGGCGGCCCCACAGATAGTCGTTTTCGCGAAAGGCGCGGCTGAAAAACGCGCCAAAGCTGAAAAATGCCGTGCCTTTCAGGCAGGCCAGCGTTCCGCCAGAGCGGATCGAGCGTGCGTCTTCGGGGGAAATGCGATCGACCTTGATCGCGTCGAATTCGCCCGGCGCGCCGATATCCTCCCCATCCCCGCGCATCAGCGGCAGCGTGGCGATATCGTACCAGGCAAAGCCCAGATAGGCGTTCAGGAACGCCCGCCGCAACGGCCGGTCCAGCTTGCCCAGCGCATCGACCATCATCGCATCGACCGTGACATCGATCGCTGCCAGATCGCGCGCGGCGGCGATCGTGGCCAGCACCGCGCCGGGATCGCTGTGCACCAGCGCGGCCGCCGCGGCAAAGGCTGGCCCCAGACCGCGCGCGGTTTCGCGGGCCTGGTACAGGGCCTGCGCCTGATAGACGATCGTGCGCGCCGCTTCCCGACCTGAACGGGTGACGGCGCGGGTGGTGCCGGGCTGCGCGCGGTCCTCGGTCAGCCGCCGGGCCAGCAATTTCAGCCGGCGGATGCGATAGGCGATGTCGTGCGTGCGAAAAAACCCGATCGCCGCTGCCGTGGCATCGCCGCGTGCAGTGACCAGCCGGTTCAGGTCGTGCGCATCCAGATGGCGCGTCAGCACCGGGACAATCCGGTCGGCGGGTCCGACATCGGGCACCGCCTCGGCAATCGTTGCCGCCAGATCGGCGACGATCGTGTCGCGTTTGACCTGGGCATAGCCGTGATAGGCAAAGCTGGCGGTTTCTGCGGCGGCCGCTTGTGCTTTGGCGCGCCAGGCGGTCAGCCGCGCGGGACTGGGGGATTCAAAGAACAGCGTGTGGCCAAACAGTTGCGCGACCTTTGCCTCAATATCGGGGCGCTGCGCCTCTACCAGTGCGCGCAGGCGCTCGCGCGTTTGCGATTGCCGGTTAATCACCGTCAGGTTGTCGCGGATCGGCTGTTCGCGCGGGATCGCCAGCAGTGCGGCAAAGATCGTTGCAAAAAAGCCCGGGGCCTTGAACCCTTGTGCCGGGCTGTGCTGCCCCCCGTCGCCGGCCGGGTGCGGTTCGATATAGACGAACCGGCGGTCAACCTCGCGCCGCGCCGGGCGGTTGCGCAGCGCGGCCATCGCTTGCGCAAACGGACGGTTGTTGAGCACCGCGCCGTCGATCAGCGCGACCGTGTGGTGTGTGCCGGCGCGCCAGTGCACGGGCATGATCCGTTTCAAAAAGGCATCGCGGCCCGGCCATTGCCATCCCCGTTCAACCAGCAGCGCATCGATTTCACCGACCTGCAGTGGCGGAAACGCGCCGGGAAAGCTGGCCGTGGCGCGTGCCGCCATCACCAGTTCGGCCATCGGCGCCAGCGGCGGGTGATCGGCCGCGGCCTGAGCATGAAAGCCGATTGTCAGGCGGTGTTCGCTTTCATGCACCAGCGGTGGGCTGTGCAAGGCCAGTACCGCGCGGTGCCCGCCCAGATCGGTAGCGGTGATCGCCAGATCGAGCGGATGGCCGATCGGCAACAGCGGCGCGTGGTCGCCCTGTTCCACCGACCGCGCCATCGCGGCAAGGGCATCGGCCAGCAGGCGCGAAAAGCCGATGCCGCTGAACGGCGGTTGAAACCAGCGCGCGCGGATCAGGCGGGACACTTTGGCACGCACTTCGGCGCGGGTCTGGGGCGCCAGCGCGGCATCGTCCAGCCCGGTGCCGGGCAGCCGCAGCGCCAGCCAGACAATCGGCCAGGCCCAGATTTTGGCCATCCGGCTCCACGGCCGGGCCTCTGGCGCGATCAGCACGTCGCTATCCGCACCATCCAGCCACAGCCCGGTCAACGCGTCGAGGCTTTGCCCGCTGAGCAAGGCTTGCGCCAGGAACACCGCATTGATGCCGCCCGCGCTGGTGCCCGACAGGATGTCGGGAATGAACCGCAGCGCCAGATCGCTGGTCCGTCCGATCGTGTCGAACAGCCGGGCATAGACCCCGGCGACGCCGTCGGGCAGCGCATCCCCGGCATGCCACGCCCGGCTGGCACGGGTGGCGTGCCAGATTTCCTTGGTTACGCCATGCATCGTGACCGCCAGACTGATCCCGCCGTAACAGACCAGTGCGACGCGCAGTTCCTTTTCCCGCATGGCGCAACAATTGCACCAAACGCGCGGGTTGGCCAGTAGGGGCGGCCAACCTGCAGGCGCCATCGGCCAACCGCGCGTAATGTAAGCGCACCCGACGATCAATCACCGCCATTCCGGGAAAACTGCGGTATTTCAGTTCGCGGCGCGCGCGCTTTCGCATCGCGGATTGTTAAATTTACCGACGCTTTACGCTTGCTGGGCTAAGGCTGTCGGGCACCACCAGGGCGGTGCCCGTGCGACTCTGTGCGGGTGCCGGCCAACAAAGGGCGTCTGCCGCGATGATCCGCTTGTTCAAGCATTATATTCCCAACGCGGTCATGCTGCTGGCGCTGTTTGATTTTGCCCTGTTGATCGTGTCGGGTGAGCTCGGATGGATGGTCCGCGCCTGGCAACTGGGCATCGATGTCGGGCAGATCGACCAGCGCTGGGCGCCGCTGCTGATCTTTGCCGTGCTGGTACAGACCGCGATGATTGCGGTCGGGGTCTATGGCCCGGATTCGTTGCGATCGATGCGCTATGCCGCGGCGCGGCTGCTGGTCGCGATCAGCCTGGGCATCATCGCGCTGTCAGTGGTGTATTTCCTGCTGCCCGGGCGCACGCTGTGGCGGTCAAACCTGTTTTACGCGATGTTCATCGCCATGGCGCTGCTCATCCTGGTGCGCGTGCTGCTGGGCGGATTGCTGGGCACTGCCGCGTTCCGCCGGCGCGTGCTGGTGCTGGGTGCCGGCGCGCGCGCCGATCGCCTGCGCAAGCTGGGTGAAAAGCCAGAGGCCGGCTTTGTCATCGTCGGCTATGTCGGCATGAGTTCGGCCCCGCCGGTGATTGCCGAGGCCATCCACCGCGATGCCATCGCCAACCTGACCCGGCATGTTGAAAACCTGGGGGTGAGCGAGGTCGTGCTGGCGCTGGAGGAACGGCGCAACGCACTGCCGCTGAAAGACCTGTTGCGGATCAAGACCACCGGGGTCCATGTCAATGAATTTTCGACCTTTCTGGAACGCGAAACGGGGCGGGTCGATCTCGACACGGTCAATCCCAGCTGGCTGATCTTTTCCGACGGGTTTTCATCGGGGCGGATGGTGTCGAGCGCGTTCAAGCGCCTGTTCGATATCGTTGCCAGCCTGATCCTGCTGGTGCTGACCGCGCCGCTGGTTGCGCTGTTTGCGATCCTGGTAAAGATCGACAGCCGGGGCCCGGCGTTTTTCCGCCAGGTGCGGGTCGGGCTGTACGGGCAACCGTTCTCGCTGATCAAATTGCGGTCGATGCGGGTGGATGCAGAGGCCGGCGGGGCGCAATGGGCGGCCAAGGCAGACCCGCGCGTGACCCGCATCGGCCGCATTATCCGCAAATGCCGGATCGATGAACTGCCGCAGGCGTGGACCGTGCTGAAGGGCGAAATGAGCTTTGTCGGTCCGCGTCCGGAACGCCCCGAATTCGTCGACGAGCTGGAAGAACAGCTGGTTTATTACGCCGAACGGCACATGGTCAAACCCGGCATCACCGGCTGGGCGCAGATCAACTATCCCTATGGCGCGTCGATCGAAGATTCGCGGCACAAGCTGGAATACGACCTTTATTACGCCAAGAATTATACCCCGTTCCTGGACCTGCTGATCCTGCTGCAAACGCTGCGGGTGGTCCTGTGGAACGAGGGCGCGCGCTGATCGGGACGGGCGCCATGGCAAATCAGGCGATCACTGGTCAGGCGATCTCTGGTCAGGCAATCTCTGGGCACCCGATCCTTACCCACCCGCTGCTCAGCTGGACCGCCACCGGGCGCTGGTTCTATCTGGCGGCGGCGTTTGCGGCGATGCTGCTGGCGGTGTGGCTGATCGACCGGCATCGCCGGCGGCGCGGCACCAGCCGGGCGGAAATTGCGGCGGTGGCGGTCACCGGGCTGTGGTGCCTGATCGGTTCGGCCAATGGCAGCACCAGCATGCTGGCGACGCTGGGTGAAGTGGCGCGCAATCTGGCCTGGCTGATGGTCGTGCTCAACCTGTTTGCACGCGACCATCGTGATGAAACCGTGGCCCCGGTGCGCCCGGTGCTGGCGGCGCTGGCGCTGGTGGAACTGTTTCAGATTGGCCTGGTGATGCTGACGGTGCGCTATGCGGCGTTTGCGGCGGCGGTCACCACCATCGGCAAAGTGTCGGACCTGTTCCACCTGCTGACGACCACCGGCGCGCTGGTGCTGGTGCACAACCTGTATGTCGGCGCGGTAGCGGGGCAGCGGTCGGCGGTGCGCTGGAACTGCCTGGCGCTGGCGCTGATCTGGGGATACGACCTCAACTATTATACCATCGCCTATCTTGGCCATGCGATGCCCGACGAACTGGTGGTGCTGCGTGCGGCGGCACAGGGTCTGGCGCTGGTGATGGTCGGCGTGGCGGCGCGCAGCGGCGGTTCGTTGCGGTTGTCGCCATCGCGCGCGGTTGCGTTTCAATCGCTGATGCTGCTGATCATCGGTGTCTATCTGATCGTCATGGTCGGCGCCGCTCAATCGGTCGCCTGGGCCGGTGGCAACACCAGCGAACTGGTGCAATTGGGCTTTGCCTTTGGCACCACGGTGGTGATCATCGCGCTGGTGCCGTCGGCGCGGTTGCGGCGCTGGTTGAATGTCGTGCTGGCCAAACATTTCTTTCAGCACCGCTATGACTATCGGGCCGAATGGCTGCGGTTTGCACGCACGATCGGTCGTGCCAATCTCAATGCCCCGGCGGATTCACAGGCTCAGCCGCTCCACGCCCGCGTGGTGCAGGCGGTGGCAGACATTACCGACAGCGCGCGCGGCGTGCTGCTGGTTCCGGGCGAAGGCGGCGGGCTGGTGCTGGCATCGCGCTGGCAATGGCCGACGCTGGATATTCCGGCCAACGCGATGGCGGCGGCGGCGGTCGCGTTTCTGGAACGCAGCGGCTTTATCGTCGATCTGGATCAGGTGCGGCGCGGCACCGACCATACCGGCGAAGCCACGCTGATGCCGGCGTGGATGGTAGACGAAGACGCGGTATGGGTGCTGGTGCCGCTGCTGCATTTTGAACGGCTGGTCGGGCTGGTGGTGCTGGGCCGCCCGGCGCTGGTGCGCGAACTGGATTGGGAAGATTTTGATCTGTTGCGCGTGGTCGGGCAACAGCTGGCCAGCTTTCTGGCCGAACAGTCCAGCCATGCCGCCCTGCTGGAGGCAAGCCGGTTCGACGAATTCAACCGCCGCATCGCGTTTGTGATGCACGATATCAAGAACCTGGCCAGCCAGCTGGCGCTGCTGGCGCGCAATGCCGAACGCCATGCCGACAATCCCGAATTCCGCCGCGACATGCTGGTGACGCTGCGCAATTCCGCCGACAAGCTCAACACGCTGATCGCGCGGCTGTCGCGTTATGGCGCGGGCAGCGTGCCGCCCGGTGAACCGATCGATGCGGCCGAGGTGATCACCGCAATCGCCACCCGCTGCAACGTCGCGCTGGGGCATCCGCAGGTGTTTGCCGCCGATGCGCAGCCGTGCCGGGTGATCGCCGCGCGCGACACGCTGGACCAGGTGATCAGCCATCTGGTGCAGAACGCGCTGGATGCGACCGAGGCGCAGCTGGGGGTGATGCTACGCAGCCGGGTCGTCGACGGGCAAGGGGTGATCGAAGTGATCGACAGTGGCAGCGGGATGAGCCCTGAATTCGTGCGCAACCGCCTGTTCACGCCGTTTGTATCGACCAAGCCCGGCGGTTTCGGCATCGGCGCGTTCGAAGCGCGCGAGCTGGTTCATGCCATGCGCGGCCGGTTGCAGGTGGACAGCCGCGAAGGGCTGGGCAGCCGCTTTACCATCCACCTGCCGCTGGCGCCGGACGCGTCGGATATGCCCGATCCGGCGGTTGCGCCGGCACCATCCGTTTCCCATCCCGCGACGAAAGTACCTGTGTCATGACGTCGATCCACCCAAAGCTGCTGATTGTCGAGGATGATCCCGGCCTGCAGGCGCAGCTGAAATGGGCCTATGAAGATTTTGAGGTGCTGATTGCCGGCGACCGGCAAACCGCGCTGACATTGTTGCGCGCAGAAGAACCGCCGGTGGTCACGCTCGATCTGGGGCTGCCGCCCGATCCCGACGGGGTGAGCGAAGGCTTTGCGCTGCTCGACGCGATCATGGCGATCAAGCCTGATACCAAGGTGATCGTGGCATCGGGCCATGGCGCGCGCGAATCCGCGCTGCGCGCCATCCAGCACGGTGCCTATGATTTCTATGCCAAACCGTTGGATATCGATGCGATCGGCCTGATCGTGCGGCGCGCGCTGCATGTGCACAAGCTGGAGCTGGAAAACCGCCTGCTGGCGACCCGCGCGCCCGCCGATAACCGCGTGCTGGGACGGCTGATCACCGCGGCGCCCGAAATGGTCAAAGTGGCGCGCACGATCGAACGCGTGGCCAACACCAATGTGTCGGTCATGCTGCTGGGCGCCAGCGGCACGGGCAAGGAATTGCTGGCGCGCGGGCTGCACGAAGCGTCGGCCCGGGCCAAGGGCGCGTTCGTGGCCATCAACTGCGCGGCGATCCCCGAAAACCTGCTGGAAAGCGAACTGTTCGGGCACGAAAAGGGTGCGTTCACCGGCGCGGTCAAAATGACCGAAGGCAAGATTGAACAGGCCAGCGGCGGCACGCTGTTTCTGGACGAAGTCGGCGATATCCCGCTGCAATTGCAGGTAAAGCTGTTGCGGTTCCTGCAGGAACGCACGATCGAACGCATCGGCGGGCGCCGATCGATCGAGGTGGATACGCGGATCGTGTGCGCCACCCATCAGAACCTGGAAGCGATGATTGCCGACGCGCGGTTCCGCGAAGATCTGTATTACCGGCTGGCGGAAATTGTCGTGCGCATTCCGGGGCTGGCGGATCGGGCGGGGGATGCCGTGCTGCTGGCGCGCGCGTTCCTGGCGCGGTTTGCCGCGCAGATGAACCCGTCGGTCAAGGGTTTTACCCCCGATGCGCTGGCCGCGATCGATGCCTGGGGCTGGCCGGGCAATGTGCGCGAACTGGAAAACCGGCTGAAACGCGCGGTGATCATGGCCGATGGCAAACTGATCACCGCCGCCGATCTTGATCTGGCTGACCCTGGCACCAGCGAAGACCAGATGCTGAACCTGAAAACCGCGCGCGAAGTGACCGACCGGCGGATGATCCGCCACGCGCTGGCGCGCAGTGAGGGCAATATCACCAGCACTGCGCGGCTGCTGGGGATCAGCCGGCCAACGCTGTACGATCTGCTCAAACAGTATGATCTGCAGCACTAGCACCATCGCGCGCTGGCTGGTCGGGGCGGTGGCGCTGTCGGTGGCGGTCACCGCGCAGGGTGGCGAAACCGCGATCGACGCCGCGCGCCACGCTGCCGATGCAGCGATCGCGCGGCGCGACCCGGTCAGCGCCGAAACCGTGGTGCGTGCGGCACTGGCCGCCACCCATGCCGATGCGGCCCTGCGGCCCTGGCTGGCCAAGTCGCTGCTGGCCGAGGGCGATCGCGATGCCGCGCGCAAAGTGCTGGATGCCGGGCCGATGACCGCCGACGGTGCCGGGCTGGGCTGGCGCATTCGGGGCCAGATCGCGCTGGCGGAGGGCAATCTGCCTGCAGCAGCCGCGGCTTTTGATCAGGCTTTGCGTTTTGCGCCGGGGGATGCCGATCTGTGGGTGTCGATCGCATCGATGCGGTTTACTGGCGGCGAACAGGCACTGGCGGTGGTGGCGGCCGATCATGCCGTCGCGCTCGACCCGCGCAATCCCGGTGCGCTGGCCTTGCGCGGGTTGCTGATCCGCGAACAATACGGGCTGGCGGCTTCGCTGCCATGGTTTGAAGCCGCGCTGAAACTGCATCCGGATGAACCCGCGCTGCTCGAAGCCTATGGCGCGACGCTGGGCGACATGGGTGAGGCGCGACCCATGCTGATCGTGGCGCGCAAACTGGCCGAGGTGGACCCCCGCAACCCGCGCCCGCTGTTGATGCAGGCGGTGCTGGCAGCGCGCGCCGGGCAGACCGCGCTGGCCCGGTCAATCCTGCAGCGCACGGGATCGGCGTTTCGCGATATGCCCGCGGCCATGCTGCTGTCGGGCGTGCTGGAATTTCGTACGGGCAATTTTGACCTGGCGGTCGAAGCGCTGGACCGGTTGGGACGGATGCAGCCGGATAACCGCATGGCGCGCCAGCTGTTGGTGCGCGCGCTGGCGGCAAAGGGCGACTGGCGCCGCGTGACCGAGGTGTGCGAAGGCGACATCGCCAGCGGCCGTGCTGATCCCGACGTGATCGCGCTGGCCCGCACCGGGTGGCAGCATGTTGCCGCGCGTGACCGCGGCCCCCGTGGCACTGCCGCCCGTGCGCGGGTCACGGCGCTGACCGCGCAGTTGCGGGCGATCACCGCCACACGCGGCGCGGCAGCGCTGCCCGGGCAGGGCACGCTGGCGGTGCTGGCCACGCATTATGCCGATAATCCGCGAGCCGCGCGCAACGCGGTGCCCTATATCCGCGCGCTGCTGGCCGCGCACCAGGCCGATGCGGCACAGCCGGTGGCCGACCGGCTGCGCGATGAAAACACCGGCAATGCCGAGGCGCAGATGCTGGCCGGTGATGTGCGCACGATGCGCGGCGATGCGCGCGCGGCGCTGATCGATTACACCAATGCCGCTGCGATCCGGTTTAACGAAGCGGTGCTGGTGCGCATGGATGCCGCCCTGCGCGCATCAGGACGCACCCCCGATGCCGATGCGATGACATCGCGCTATCTGGCGCAAAACCCCGAAAGCGCGACGGCGATGACGCTGCTTGCGGCCGGCTGGGCAGGCAACCCGGCGCGTGCGCGCGATCTGAATGCGTTGCAAAAGGCGATGCTGGCGCGTGAACTCGCGCTGCCACAGATCGCGCGAAGTCCCTCGACAAGCGCGGCAAAGACCGGCTAACCCGCTGGTTCAACCGATCGCTTAAAACTGGCGCGCGGGCAATTGGGGGAGAATAGGGTATGGCCGGTGCGCTGGAAGGTCTGACCGTCGTCGAATTTGCCGGGATCGGGCCAGGGCCGTTTGCCGGCATGATGCTGGCCGACCATGGCGCGCGGGTGATCCGCATCGAACGCCCGGCGCGGACGAAGCCTGGTGCAGAGCCCCGCGTCGGTGATGCCGGCAACCGCGATATCCTTAACCGCAACCGCGAACGGCTGGCGCTGGATATGAAGGACCCGGCGGCAATCGCGCAGATCCGCGATCTGGTGCGCAGTGCCGATGTGGTGATCGAAGGTTTCCGCCCCGGGGTGATGGAACGGCTGGGGCTGGGGCCCGATGTGCTGCTGGCCGACAATCCGGCGCTGGTGTTCGGGCGGATGACCGGCTGGGGGCAGGATGGGCCGATGGCGCCGGTGGCCGGGCACGACATCAACTATATCGCGCTGTCGGGCGCGCTGCACACATATGGCCAGGCCGGGGGCAAGCCGGTGTTTCCGGTCAATGCGGTGGGCGATTTTGGTGGCGGCGGCATGCTGATGGCATTTGGCCTGATGGCGGCGGTGTTCTCTGCACAACGCACCGGCAAAGGCCAGGTGGTCGATTGCGCGATGGTCGATGGCGCAGCGATCCTGTCGGCGATGACCTGGACGTTTTTCGGCAACAAGCAATGGCGCGACCAGCGCGGGGTCAACCTGCTGGACGGGGGCGCGCATTTTTACGACACCTATGAAACCGCCGATGGCAAATGGATTTCCATCGGGTCGATCGAACCGCAGTTCTATGCGCTGTTGCTGGAACGCACCGGATTGCAGGACGATGCCCAGTTTGCGCGCCAGATGGACCCGGCGCAGTGGGCGCCGTTGAAAGAGCGGGTGGCGGCGCTGTTTCTGACCCGCACGCGTGACGAATGGTGCGCGCTGCTCGAAGGCAGCGACGCCTGCTTTGCCCCGGTACTGAGCCTGGCCGAGGCGCCCGGCCATCCGCACAACCGCGCGCGCGGCACGTTTGTGGAGGACGGCGGCATGGTCATGCCCGCGCCCGCGCCGCGCTTTTCCGGCACCCCGGCACCGGCGCCGCGATTGGCCGGGCGTAACGCGGATTGATTACGCTGTGCCGGGTTGCCGGGCCCGGCGCGATGACCACAGCGCGACGCCGATCAGCACAGCGCCGATCAGCCCGGTCACGGTTTCAGGAATATCGATGCGGGTTGATGCCAGCATGATCAGCCCCAGCGCGACAATCGCCCAGAACGCGCCGTGTTCCAGAAAGCGGTATTCGGCCAGGGTGCCATATTTGACCAGCAGCAGCGTGATCGATCGCACAAACATCGCCCCGATCGACAGCCCCAGCGCGATCACCACCATCGAATTGGACAGTGCAAACGCCCCGATCACCCCGTCAAAGCTGAACGAAGCGTCGAGCACGTTCAGATACAGAAAACCGCCGAGGCCCGATCGCACCAGCGCGCCGGCCGCGCGCCGGGTTTCCTCACGCGCTTCCAGCACGGTGCCGATGGCCTCGACCGCGACATGCGCGATGATCCCGCCTACCCCGCATTCCACAAACACCAGCGCCTCGTGCGCGGGCAGCAGTCGCGCGATGATCAGCAGCAGCGTCAGCACCAGCGCGATGCCCACCGCATGGACGATTCCCAGCGCCGCCAGCGATCGTTCGATCCAGCCGATCCAGTGGACGTCCTTGGCATCATCCAGAAAATAATTCAGCCCGACCAGCAGCAGGAACGCGCCGCCAAAGCCCGATATGGCGATATGCGCGCTGCTGACGATCGCCTCATACCGCACAGGGTCGGTCAGCGACAGCACCAGCGCGTCGACCGGGCCCAGCCCCGCGGCCAGCGCGACGATCGCCAGCGGAAACACGATACGCATGCCAAACACCGCGATCAGCATGCCCCAGGTCAGAAACCGGCGTTGCCACAGCGGGTCCATGTCGGTCAGCACCGCGGCATTGACCACCGCATTGTCGAACGATAGCGATATTTCCAGCACCGCCAGCACCAGCACGATCCACACCATCCCGGCGGTGGCAGCGACCGATCCGGTACTTAGCCAGCCATAGACCAGTGCGGCGATCAGCGCGGCCAGAGTGAACAGCAATGATCCGGAAAATTGGCGCAGCACGGGGGTTTCCTGATGATGGAGAAGGGTCAGGCGGTCTTGTCGGCGCGCGGCTGGTACGTCTGTTCCGGCCCCGGAAAGGTCCGCGCGCGCACATCGGCGGCATAGTGCGCCGCCGCGTTGCCGATCACTTCGGCCAGGTTTTCATAGACTTTGACAAACCGGGGCACCCGTTCAAACAGCCCCAGCATATCATCGGTCACCAGCACCTGCCCGTCGCACTGCGCCGACGCGCCGATGCCGATGGTGGGGCAGCCGATCGCCTGGGTGATCGCCACCGCGATCGGTTCGACCACGCCTTCGATCACCACGGCAAACGCGCCGGCATTGTCGAGCGCGCGGGCATCGGCCATGATCTTGTCCGCCTCTGCCGTGCTGCGCCCGCGCGCATTGTACCCGCCCAGCACATTGACCGCCTGCGGGGTCAGGCCGACATGGCCCATCACCGGAATGCCGCGTTGCACCAGAAACGCGACCGTTGCGGCCATCGCCTCCCCCCCTTCCAGCTTGATCGCGGCGCAGCCGGTTTCCTTCAGCACGCGTGCGGCGCTGGCAAAGGCGGCCTCGGGTGAGGCTTCGTAACTGCCGAACGGCATGTCGACCACCACTGCCGCGTGATAGCTGCCGCGCACCACTGCGGCGCCATGCGCAACCATCATGTCCAGCGTGACCGGCACGCTGGATGGCAGGCCATAGATCACCTGGCCCAGCGAATCCCCCACCAGCAGCAGATCGCAATGCGCATCCAGCAATTGCGCCTGGCGCGCGGTATAGGCGGTCAGCATCACGATCGGTTCGGCGGTCACGCCATCCACCTTGCGCGCGCGGATCTGCGGCACGGTCAGCCGCTTCATCGGCGCGGGGGTGGGATGGGCGCGGCTGGTCGAGGTATCGAGCTGGAATGTCGTGGACATGGGGTCGTGGTTTTTCCGTTGCGTGGCCGGTCTGGTCAGGCTTAGCCCACCGGGCGCAGAGGGCAAGGGGCACATGGGCCAGCAAAAAGGTCTTTGCCGGGCGCGGGGTATGCGGCTAGCGTCGCACCATAACCTGGTTAGCGCTCGCAACCCGGTCAGCCTTGATCGCGAATCCCCGGTGGAGCGTGATGGACGGCGGGCATGGGCAAGCGGCGGACCAAGGCGGGAGAATTCAATGTTTGGTCGCGTCAAATCACTCGACGCCATTCTTGCCACGGCCGAGAAAAAAGCACTGCATCGTTCGCTCGGGCCGGTCCAGCTGACGCTGCTTGGCGTTGGCGCGGTCATCGGCACCGGGATTTTCGTGCTGACGGCGGCGGCCGCGCAAAAGGCCGGCCCCGGCATGATGTGGAGCTTTGTCATTGCCGGCTTTGTCTGTGCGGTGGCGGCATTGTGCTATTCCGAACTGGCGTCGATGGTGCCGGTATCCGGCTCTGCCTATACCTATTCCTATGCGGTGGTTGGTGAATTGCTGGCGTGGATGGTCGGCTGGGCGCTGATCCTGGAATATGCGGTGGCGGCGTCGGCGGTGTGCGTCGGGTGGTCTGGCTACTTCATGGGCCTGTTGAAAAGCTGGTTCGGGCTGGTCCTGCCACCATCGTTAAGCGCCGGGCCGGCATGGACGTTTGTCAATGGTTTGCCCCATGCCGATTTTTCCACCGGGGTGATCAACGTGCCGGCGATCGTGATTGCGGGGCTGATCACGGCGTTGCTGGTGAAGGGCACGACCGAAAGCGCGACCGTCAATGCGGTGCTGGTGACAATCAAGGTTGCCGCGTTGACGATGTTCGTGGTGCTGACGCTGCCGGTGATGCACGCCGACCATTTCGCACCGTTCGCGCCCAATGGCTGGTTTGGCCTGGCGGGATCATCGGGCATGGGGATTGTCGGCGCGGCGTCGTCGATCTTTTTTGCCTATGTCGGGTTTGACGCGGTTTCCACCGCGGCGGAGGAAACCAAGAATCCGCAGCGCAACGTCCCCATCGGCCTGATCGGCAGCCTGGCGATCTGCACGATTTTTTACCTGCTGGTCGCGGCCGGCGCGGTGGGTGCAATCGGCGCACAACCGACCGCGGTGGGCGTATCGCCCGATTCTGCGGATTTTGCCGCGCAGTGTGCAGCGCTGACGGCGAAGGGCGCACAACCGCTGGTATGTTCCAAGGAAGCGCTGGCCTATGTGCTGCGCTCGATCAATTACAGCCGGGCGGGCGACCTGATCGGCCTTGCTGCCAATCTGGCGCTGCCGTCGGTTATCCTGATGATGATCTTTGGCCAGACGCGCATCTTTTTCGTGATGGCGCGTGACGGGCTGCTGCCTGAAAAGCTGGCGACCGTGCATCCGAAGTGGAAGACGCCGTATATCGTCACCATCTTTACCGGGGTTTTCGTGGCGTTTGCCGCTGCGCTGCTGCCGGTGGGGCAGCTGGCTGACATTTCGAATTCGGGTACGCTGTTTGCGTTTTTCATGGTCGCGCTGGCGGTCATGATCCTGCGCTGGCGTGATCCGGGCCGCCATCGTCCGTTCCGCACGCCGCTGGTGTGGGTCACCGGGCCGATTGCAGCAGCGGGCTGTCTGTTTCTGTATCTTAATCTGCCGCTCAGTTCGATCCTGGTGCTGCCGATCTGGGGCGGCGTCGGTCTGGTGGTTTATTTCGCGTATGGCTATCGCAAGAGCCATGTCGGGCGCGGTCTTTCCGAAGTGCACGAACTTGACGCCGACATCCCGCCCAGCTCGGTCCCGCCGATCGATTGACGGCTTTTTGGGCGGAAAAGTTTTGCGGGCCGGGGGGCAATTGTCCCCCGGCCCGTTGCTGTTGGCGGTTGCGCAATCGGCAAATGAGAACATAATAAGAACATATGGACCGATTCGCTGCCCCAAACGCCCCCCTATCCTCCCCGAAGCGGGGAGGGGGACCACCCGTAAGGGTGGTGGAGGGGATGCGCCCTGGGCACAATGCGCGTGCGGCAACACCCCTCCACCGTCCTGCGGACGGTCCCGCTCCCCGCTTCGGGGAGGATTGGGCGCGTGCGCGCCCCACCCGCTGGCGCCCGGGCCTGCGCGACAGTGACGGCGCGCCCGCCTGTCTCCATACCGAACTGTTTGCCCCGGCCGATGAAGCCAGCGGCGCCGCACTGGCGCTGGCATTGGCCGCCGATGCGGCCACCGATCCAGCCGATCACCGCCCCTGGCTGTGGGTGCAGGACAAGGCGGCACTACGCCAATCGGGCCGCCCCTATCGCCCCGGGTTGCCGATCGGTTTGCGCCACCGGCTGATCCATGTCGCCACTGCCAATGCCCAGGATGCGCTGTTCGCGCTGGAAGAGGCGCTGCGCTGCCGCGATCTGGCGTTTGTTATCGGCGAAGTGGCGGGCAATCCGGCGGCGCTCGATTTCACCGCCTCACGCCGGCTCAGCCTGGTGGCGCAGCGCCATGGCGTGCCGCTGTGGCTGGTGCGGCTGGCGGCGCGGCACGATCTGGGGTCGGCACGGATGCGCTGGGATGTGGCCGCCGCGCCCAGTCCGCCACCGCGCTGGAATGGCGATGCCCCCGGTGATCCGCGCTGGCGGGCCGATCTGTTCCGCGCACACGTTTTTCAACCCGGACAATGGAACCTTGGCCATGATGGAGCAGGGCAACGGCTCACCGCCTTTGACGCCACCAGCGCCGCCCCTTGTGATGCCAATGTCACGCCGGATCATGGCGGTGTGGTGCCCGGCGCTGCCGATCGACCGCTGGTGGCTGTGCCGGGAGGATTCTGACACGCGCGCGGGTGAACCGCGCGATATGCCGGTCGTGCTGGCCGGCGAAACCGCGCACGGGCCCCGCATCACCGCGGTATCGCCCGCGGCATGGCATGCGGGTGCGCGCGAAAGCATGTTGCTGGCCGATGCGCGCGCGCTGGCGCCGATGCTGGTGGTGCATCCGGCCGATCCGGCGGGCGACCGCGCCTTTCTGGAATCGCTGGCGCTGTGGGCGCAACGCTGGGGGCCGTGGAGCGCGCTTGATCCGCCCGACGGGCTGATTGTCGATGTGACCGGGGTGGCGCACCTGTTTGGCGGCGAAGCGGCGCTGCTGGCCGATGTGCGCGGCTGTTTTGCCGCGCGGCATGTGTCGGTGCGCGCGGCGATCGCGCCGACTGCCGGCGCGGCCTGGGCGCTTTCGCATTATGGCGCGCCCGATCGGGCGTCGCTGGCGGCCGACAGCGATCCCATGATTGCGCTGCGCGATCTGCCGGTGGCGGGGCTGCGGCTGGACCATGCGGTGGTGGTGCTGCTGGAACGGCTGGGGCTGAAAACCATTGGTGATCTGGCCGCGATCGGGCGACCGGCGCTGGCGCGGCGGTTTCGCGACCGGCGCGCGCCGGCGGCCAATCCGCTGGTGCGGCTGGATCAGTTGTGCGGCCGCGCGCCCGAACCGATCCTGCCGGTCACCGCCACGCCGGTGCCGCTGGTGCAGCGGCGGCTGACCGAACCGGTGCGCCATCGCGATTTGCTCGATCGGGTGGTGGCCGATCTGGCCACGGCGCTGGCCCGCCGGCTGGAGGCGATGGGGCAGGGCGCGCGGCGGCTGGAACTCGCCCTGTGGAAGGTCGATGGCGATGTGTTGCGCCGCCCGCTGGAACTGGCGGCGGCAACGCGCGACCCGGCGCATATCACCCGGCTGTTCGCGCACAAACTGGACGATTGCGATGCCGGTTTCGGCATCGAACTGGTGCGGCTGTCAGCGCCCTGGGCCGAACCGATGGCGCTGACGCAGGTCGATCTGGAGCATGCGGCGCAGGCGCACGGCACCAGCCTGTCGGCCTGTATCGATCGGCTGGTGGTGCGGCTGGGGGGCGGGGCGGTGGCCATGCCAGTGCCGCGCGCCAGCCACATGCCCGAACGCGCGCAACGCTGGGTGGCGCCCGATCCGGGCCTGGCGGTGCAGGAGGAACTGGCATTCCACACCCGCCCGCTGAAACTGCTCGACCGCGCCGAACCGATCGCGGTGATCTATCAGGCGCCCGATGGCCTGCCCCGCCTGTTTCGCTGGCGCGGGCATGTGCACGAAATCGCCCGCGCCGAAGGCCCCGAACGCATCGCGCCCGAATGGTGGCGGGAAAAAGCCGGCGCGCGGCTGCGCGATTACTATCGAATTGAAGACAGCACAGGCCGCCGTTTCTGGATTTATCGACGCGGCATTGCCGGCGACGGCCGCGGCGGTGCGCCCGAATGGTTTTTGCACGGGTTGTGCGGCTAACCAATCCTCCCCGAACCGGGGAGGGGGACCGCCCGAAGGGTGGTGGAGGGGCCTCACCACACGCCACAACCTCACGATCAATACCGAGCCTGCTCCAATCCCTGTAAACGCCACGTCCCACCCGGCCGCAACACCCCACCACCACCCTTCGGGCGGTCCCCCTCCCCGAATCGGGGAGGATACGAAGGCGGCCATGTTCCGGTCCGGGTGATCCGCTGTTGCGCAATGCCGTCCAATGCCGAAGACTGCGGGCGATGCAGGGTTCGACGAACAGGAGGTGTTGGTATGGCGCGCGGCGGAGTTTTTCGGTGGTTTACGGTTGTTGCCAGCCTGGTTTCGCCTGGCGGCGCGACGGCCCGCGACGCCGGGCGGTTTGCCTATAATCTTTTTGTCAATGCCGAGGAGGAGCAGGCTGATCCTGTGGTATGGGCCCGAACCACCCCAGCCTTTGCGGCTTGTCAGAAACGGGCAAAGATCACTTCCGAATATGACGCCTGTTTCGCTGCCGAATTTAAGCGGCAGGATGCGGCGCTCAACCACGTCTGGAAAGCCACCTTTGCCCGGATCAAGGGGCCTGATCATGCCGGTCTTCTGGCCGCCCAGCGCGAATGGTTGGCGGCGCGCGATCCGTTTTGCCACACCGATGCCGATGGCTTTGAAGGCGGAACGATCATGACAATTGTCTATGGCTCCTGCCAGGTCGAACTGACCATCCGCCGCACCATCTGGCTGGAGCATCTGCGCTGATCGGGGCGCTTCAGCGCGCCGCCCACGCCATGCCATCGGCGCCATAGGCCGTCGCCACGGTGCGGATGACCTTCCAACTGCCCAGGTCCACCGCCGCGACCATGCCCGCGCCACCGCACGAAACATAGGCGACCTTTTGGCCGGGCGGGATCAGCACGGCCTGCGGTGCCTTGCCGACCGCGATTGTGCGGGTCAGCTGGCGTTTGGTCAGGTCGATGACCGCCACCTGGTTCAGCGCCGGCATCGCCACCAGCAACCAGCGGCCATCGGGGGTGGCGGCTGCACCATGGCCCAGCCCGGGCAGCGCGATCCATTCACGCACCCCGCGCGTCGCGGTGTCCATCACCGCCAATCGGGGTACCATGTTGTCAGAGGTGAAGATCAACCGGTCATCGGCCGAAATGGCGATGCGCTGCACCGTGTCGGTCACCGGAATCACCGCCAACAGCTTGCGCTGTTTCAGGTCCAGCACCGACACTGAACCGGGTTTGACATTGGCGGTGTAGCCAAACCGGCCGTCATGCGACAGCACCAGCATGTGCGAATTGGCGGCCCCGGTCGGGATGCTGCCGATGATGGCACGGGTTTTCGGGTTGATCAGGGTGACGCTGTTGTCGAGTTCGGTGGTGACGTAGACCAGCCCGGTTGCGGGATCGACCTGCGGCAGATGTGGCCGCACGCCATGGCCAAAGTCCACCGAACCGGTCACGCGGCGGGTGGGCAGATCAACGAACAGCAATTCGTGTCCGTCGGCACCGGGTATGCCCAACCCGGTGTCGCCATAGACCGGCAAATAGGCCGTCCTGCCATCGGGGGACACCGCCACCTCGTGCGCGTGCAGATGGCCAGGCTGGTGCTCATCGATCTGGCCGATAACCGCAAAGGTCCGCGCATCGATCACGCTGGCCGTGGCAGTGCCCTGATTGATAACGACCAGCGATTGCGCGCGCACCGCAGGACCGGTGGTTGCCAGCAGCAGACTGGCAAGCAAAAGGTGGTTTCGCAACGCGTGGCTCCCATGCCGATGATCCCGCCAAAACCTATATTCGAACTACCGCAGTGGCAATCTTCACCGGTTGCGGCCGGCGTGCCCCTGCTGCCACTGGCCATCGCTGGTTTTGGAACATATAAGGAACAAATGACACAGCTGAGCACGCTCGAAAAACTCGCGATTCTGGCCGATGCGGCGAAATACGATGCGTCGTGCGCATCGTCGGGCACCACCAGGCGCGACAGCAAGGGCGGCGGCAAAAGCGGCAAGGGGATCGGATCGACCGAGGGCATGGGTATCTGCCATGCCTATGCGCCGGATGGGCGGTGCATTTCGCTGCTGAAAATTCTGCTGACCAACCACTGCATTTTCGACTGCCATTATTGCATCAACCGCAAAAGTTCGAACGTCCGCCGCACGCGGTTTTCCCCGCAAGAGGTCGCCGATCTGACGCTGGCGTTCTATCGCCGCAATTATATCGAAGGGTTGTTCCTGTCGTCGGGGATCATCAAAAGTTCCAACCACACGATGGAAATGCTGATAGAATCTGCCAGAATTCTGCGCGAAGAGCATGATTTTCGGGGCTATATCCACCTGAAGACGATCCCGGAGGCCGATCCCGACATGGTCCGCCGCGCCGGGCTGTTTGCCGACCGGGTGTCAATCAATGTCGAACTGCCGACCACGGCCGGACTGACGCGGCTGGCGCCCGACAAATCGGTGCCGCGCATCGAAGGCGCGATGGACCTGATGGCGGGCGAAATTGTCGAAGCGCGCGATGCCCGCCGGCGCTTCCGCCACGCGCCGCGCTATGCCCCCGCCGGTCAGTCGACGCAGATGATCGTTGGCGCCGATGCCGCCAGCGATGCCGATATCATCACGCGGTCGTCGGGGCTGTATGGCCGGTTCGGGTTGCGCCGGGTCTATTATTCGGCGTTCAGCCCGATCCCCGATGCCAGCGCGGTGCTGCCGCTGAAACGCCCGCCGCTGATGCGCGAACACCGGCTGTACCAGTCGGACTGGCTGATGCGGTTTTATGGCTATGCTGCCGATGAGGTGCGCAGCGCGGCCGACGCAGCGGGCATGCTGCCGCTGGATATCGATCCCAAGCTGGCCTTCGCGTTGAAATTCCGCGATTCGTTTCCGGTCGATATCAACCGTGCGCCGCGCGAAATGCTGTTGCGCGTGCCGGGGCTGGGCGTGCGTGCGGTCAATGGCATCCTGTCGGCGCGGCGCCTGCGGCGGCTGACCCTGGCCGATCTGGCGCGGCTGACGGTATCGTTGACCAAACTGCGCCCGTTCGTGATCGCCGACGACTGGCGCCCGGTCATGCTGGCCGATCGCGCCGATCTGCGCGCGCTGGTCGCGCCGGCGGGGGGCGAACAGCTGGAACTGTTCGGGGCATGACGATGCAAACTCTGTGGCGCGTGCCAGTGGCGGCGCACGATGATTTCGATGGCTGGCGCGATACTGCACGGGCGCTGATCCAGGCCGGGGTCATGCCCGATCAGGTGCGCTGGTCGCTGCCTGGGAACCAGGCGGGCGATCTGTTCGCCGCCGCCACCCCGCCTGCGCAGCCTGCCGATGCTGGCGCCGATGCTGCGCCGGTGCGGGCATCGCGCGCCTTTGTCGAACTGGCGAACCGCGCCGCGCTGCATGCCGATCCGGCGCGGTTTGATCTGTTGTACCGGCTGCTGTGGCGGTTGCAGGCGGTGCCCCGGTTGATGGACGATCGCGCTGACAGCGATGTGCGCAAGGTGGACGCGCTGGCCCGCACAGTGCGCCGTGACATTCACAAGATGCGCGCCTTTGTGCGGTTTCGCGAAGTGGCGGGGGATGACGGCACGCCGCACTATGTCGCGTGGTTTGAGCCGGATCACCACATTCTGCGCGCCAACGGCGGGTTTTTCGTGCGCCGGTTCGGCACCATGCGCTGGTCGATCCTGACCCCGCAGGGCGCATTGCACTGGGATGGCGAAGCACTGCGCGAAGGCCCGCCGGCCACCCGCGCCGATGCGCGTGCCAATATTCTGGGTGGCGATCCGGCCGAGGCGCTGTGGCGCACGTATTACGCCGCGATTTTCAACCCGGCGCGGCTGAAAATCGACGCCATGGTCAAGGAAATGCCCCGCCGCTATTGGAAAAACCTGCCCGAGGCGGAACTGATCCCCGATCTGATCGCCTCTGCCCAGGCGCGAGAGGCGGCGATGATCGCGCTGGGGGCCGAAGACATGGGCCGCCCGCCCGCATCGCTGGATGCGCTCGATGTCGCGGTGGATGCCTGCCGCCGCTGTGCGATCGGCTGCAACGGCACCCGCGCGGTGGCGGGGGAGGGGGTGGCCACCGCCCCGCTGATGATCGTCGGCGAACAGCCTGGTGATCACGAAGAACAGGCGGGGCAGCCCTTCGTGGGCCCCGCCGGGCAGGTGCTGCGCCAGCATGCGCAAAGGGCCGGGCTGGATCTGGGCGCGGCACGGCTGACCAACGCGGTGCGTCATTTCAAACACCTGCCACGCGGCAAACAGCGGCTGCACCAGAACCCCACGGCGCGTGAAATCGACACCTGCCGCTGGTGGCTGGATGCCGAACGCCTGCTGGTGCGCCCCCGGTTGGTGCTGGCACTGGGGGCCAGCGCGGCGCGCGGCATCCTGGGCCGCACCGTCAGCGTGCAGCAGGAACGCAGCCGATGGTTGCCGCTGGAAGACGGCGCGCAATTGCTGATCACCACCCATCCCAGTTACCTGTTGCGGCTGGGGCCAGAGGCGGGCGTGGCCGAAGAGGCGCGGTTTGCCGATGATCTGGCCATGGTCGCGCGCGCGCTGACCGGGGCATGACCGGCCATGCCCGAACCGCCGCTGACCCCCCAACGCCGCCATGTCGCGCCCGACGGATCGCCCGGACAGCCGGAGCGCGCGCCGTTTGTCGAACTGGGCGTGATGAGCTGCTTTTCGTTCCTGCGCGGGGCGTCGGACGCGGTTGATCTGGTCGGCACGGCGCGCGCGCTGGGCTATGATGCGATCGGGATTGCCGATGCCAATTCGCTCGCCGGTGTGGTGCGCCTGCATGGTGAGGCGCTGACGGCGGGCCTGCGGCCGATCATCGGCTGCCGCATCGAAACCACCTGCGGGCTGGCGTTTCTGGCCTATCCGCTGGACCGGGCGGGCTATGGGCGGTTGTGCCGGCTGATTTCGCTGGGGCGCATGGCCACGCCCGATGGCGAATGGCAGGCCAAGGGGCAATGCGACATCACGCTGGCGATGCTGGCCGACCATGCCCGGGGGCTGGCGCTGGTGGTGATCCCGCCGCGCGACCTGGGCCAGCCATTGACGATTGCGGTGCCCAGCAACGTGGTCACGCTGGGGGATATGGCGAGCGACGCTGTTCCACAGGCCATGACCAGGCTTTCCACTGATTTTGCCGGGCTTATCCCCCAGCTTGTCCACAGGTTGCCCACCATGCGGCATATCGCCGCGTGTTATTGCCACCGGGGTGATGATGTGGCGCGGATCAACGCGCTGGATGATCTGGCGCGCGCGCACGGATTGCAACTGCTGGCCACCAACGATGTGCTCTATCACGAACCGGCGCGACGGCCGTTGCACGATGTGATGACCGCCATCCGCCACCGCACCACCGTGGCAGAGGCCGGGCACTGGCTGGAACCGCATGCCGAACGCCATCTGAAATCGCCGGCAGACATGGTGCGGCTGTTTGAACGCTGGCCCCAGGCGATTGCGGCGGCGCGCGCACTGGCCGATGCTTGTACCTTTGCGTTGACCGAACTGTGCTATGAATATCCTGAGGAAATCTGCCCCGATGGCCGCGATCCGCAAGGCTGGCTGGCGGAACAGACCTGGGCCGGCGCGGCGTGGCGCTATCCCGCCGGGGTGCCGGTGGCGGTGGCCGATACGCTGCACCGTGAACTGGCGCTGATCGGCAAACTGGTGCTGGCGCCGTATTTTCTGACGATCAAGGACATTGTCGATTTCGCGCGCGCGCAAAATCCGCCGATCCTGTGCCAGGGGCGCGGGTCTGCGGCCAATTCGGCGGTGTGTTTTTGCCTGGGCATTACCGCGGTGGACCCTGCCAAACACGCGCTGCTGTTCGACCGGTTCATTTCCGAAGAGCGCAAGGAACCGCCCGATATCGATGTCGATTTTGAACACGAACGCCGCGAAGAGGTGATCCAGTACATCTATCGCCGCTATGGCCGCCACCGCGCCGGGCTGTGCGCCACGGTCATCCACTATCGCCCGCGCATGGCGATCCGCGAAGTGGGCAAGGCGATGGGCCTGACCGAGGATGTGACCGGCGCGCTGGCGCGCACGGTGTGGGGCAGTTGGGGCGGCGAAATGGCGGAGCGCAACGTTTCGCAGGCCGGGCTGGACTTGTCAGACCCGCATTTGCGCCGGGTGATCCGGCTGGCGGAACAAATGATCGGCATGCCGCGCCACCTGTCACAGCATGTTGGCGGGTTTATCCTGACGCGCGACGATCTGATCGAAACCGTGCCGGTGGGCAATGGCGCGATGCCCGATCGCAGCTTCATCGAATGGGACAAGGACGATATCGACGCGCTGGGCATCATGAAGGTCGATGTGCTGGCGCTGGGCATGCTGACCTGTATCCGCAAATGCCTGGATCTGCTGGAGGATCATCATGGCCGCGCGCTGACGCTGGCGACCGTCCCGCGCGAAGACCCGGCGGTGTATGACATGCTGTGTCGGGGGGATTCGCTCGGCGTGTTTCAGGTCGAAAGCCGGGCGCAGATGAACATGCTGCCGCGCCTGCGCCCGCGCGAATTCTATGACCTGGTGGTAGAGGTGGCGATCGTGCGCCCGGGGCCGATCCAGGGCGACATGGTCCACCCCTATCTCAAGCGCCGGCGCGGGGATGAGGCGGTGGTGATCCCCGCGCCCGACCCGCGCCACGGCCCGCCCGATGAACTGACGTCGATCCTGGCGCGGACCTATGGCGTGCCGATTTTCCAGGAACAGGCGATGAAAATCGCGCTGGACGCGGCCAGGTTCTCGGGCGCGGAGGCCAACCGGCTGCGCAAGGCGATGGCCACCTTTCGCAGCCGGGGCATGGTCCACGAACTGGAAGACATGATGGTCGGGCGGATGATCGCGCGCGGCTATGATCCCGATTTTGCCGCGCGCTGTTTCAACCAGATCAAGGGGTTTGGCGAATACGGCTTTCCCGAAAGCCACGCCGCCAGCTTTGCCCATCTGGTCTATGTCTCGTCGTGGCTGAAATGCCATTACCCGGCGGCGTTTGCCTGTGGCCTGCTCAATTCGCAGCCGATGGGGTTTTACGCCCCGGCGCAGATCGTGCGCGATGCGCGCGACCATGGCGTGGTGGTGCTGCCGCCCGATGTGAACCACAGCGATTGGGATTGCACGCTGGAACCGCAGGGGACCGGCGTCGCGCTGCGGCTGGGGCTGCGGCAGATTGACGGGCTGGCGGAAATTCACGCCGTCGCGCTGATTGCCGCGCGCCAGCATGGGGGCACCTATGCCGATCTGGCCGATCTGCGCAGCCGCGCCGGGCTGTCACCGGCGGTGATCGAGCGGTTGGCGACGGCGGATGCGTTCGGATCGCTGCGCCTGTCGCGGAGAGAGGCGCTGTGGCAGGCGCGCAGCCTTATCGCCGCGCCCGATCTGCCGCTGTTCGCCGCGATGCGCGCGCGCGATGAAGGGGTGGAGGCAGTGCGCGCGCGTCTGCCGGTGATGCCCGATGGCGAAGAAGTGGTGGCCGATTATCAGACGCTGCGCCTGTCGCTGAAGGCGCATCCGATGGCGTTCCTGCGGCCACGGCTGGCCGAACGCGGATTTTTGCGCGCCTGCGATCTGCGCAACCGCAAAACCCGCGCAATGGTACATGTCGCGGGCGTGGTGCTGGTGCGCCAGCAGCCGGGCACCGCCAAGGGCGTGTGCTTTATCACGCTGGAAGATGAAACCGGGGTGATCAACCTGGTGGTCTGGCCCGATCTGAAGGAAAAACAGCGCAAGGTGGTGATGGGTGCGCGGCTGATGGAGGTGCGCGGCCGGGTCGAATACGATGACGAAGTGATCCACGTGATCGCCGCGCATATGACCGACGCCAGCGACCAGCTGGCACGCCTGTCGGACCAGCATTTTGATCCGGTGCTGGCGCGGGCGGATGAGGTAGCGCGGCCGGTTCCGGCGCCGACGCGTGGCCATCCCAGAAACGCGCGGATCATCCCGAAATCACGTGATTTTCACTGAACGACCGGCAGATCGCACGGGGATACGATTGTTTTACCTGAACCCGCTATCATCCATCCTGCCGGATATCCGCGCAGGGGGCAAATCATGGGTATCATTCGATCCGCGCTGCGCGGGGGGTGTTTGCTGGGGCTGATCGGGTTTGCCGGGGGCTTTTTCGGGCCGATCGTATTCATGCCCGATGCCAACCAGGGGCCATTGCTCGGCATCTTCATCACCGGCCCGCTCGGATTTGTGCTGGGGCTGGTGGGTGGCGCGATCATGGCAGCCGTTCGTCGCGATTGACGGCTGCACCCAACTCCAACCTGCCCCAAACCCAAAGTCAGCCAAAATCAGGTCCGCAGCCGCTCAATTCCCTGCGCCAGCGCCACATACAGCTTGCCCATGTCCGATGACAGAAGCGTCACGCCCAGCGCGTTGCCGTCGCGGGTGGACAGCAATTGGCGCAGCATGCCTTCGAAATCGTGGATGTAGCGGTTGACCTGGACGCGGAATTCCTCGTCCGCCTCGTAATGCTGTTGCACCACGCGCGCATCGGCGGTGTCGAGCAACGATACCGCGCGGCGGGTAAAGATGCCGCGTTCGCCACGCAGATACGATGCCCAGGCGCTTTCCGACACCTCTGCCGACAGGATGCGGCTGATGTCGATCGCGGTGGAATTCAGGCTTTCGGTAATCAGCGCGGTGCGCCGGGCGAAATCGTTGTCGACCTGTTCCTCCACGCGTTCGCGCGCGCGCGCCACCCGGCTTTCCAGATTGCCCGCCAGTTCATCAATCTTGGTCAGCTGGTCGCGCATCTGCAGCGCGGTTTCGCGGGCAGAGGCTGATGCGCTGTCCATCGCCTCTTCCAGCCGGGCGATCATCTGCGCGCCGCGTCCCTGCACCACGCGCGCCAGTGCGGCGCTGGTTTCTTCGCCAAACCGCGCGGCCATCGCGCTGATTTCGGCGGCGGTTGTTTCGCCCAGATCGGCGCCGGCCTGTCGCGCGGCGGCCTCCAGCTCGGCAATCGCCCCGGCCAGCCGGCGCTCGATCGATCCGGCCAGCGTATCGCTTTCACCCTGTGCGCCGCGCAACTGGTCGCGCAACGCGGCCAGGCGCTGCTCCTGTTCGGCCGCGCGGGCCAGCACCGCGGTGTTGAGCGCGGTGATTTCACCCAGCATTGCGCCCACTTTGGTGTCGCTGGCGCCGATCGTGCCCGCCAGCGCGGTCCCGGCATCCCCTGCCTCACGCAGAGTGTCGCGCAAGGCGGTCACTTGCGTCTGCGCGGTGTCGATCCCGGCGGTGGCGGTGTGCAGGGCATCGGGCAACTGGGTGCGGGTATGTTCGCTGGCCGCTTCGATCAGTTCCAGCAGGCGCACGGCCGAATCGGTCAGGCCGGCAATCGTTTCGTCGGTTCCGGCCAGCGCACCGCGGCACGCATTCAGCCGCGCGGTCATCGTTGTCATCGCGGCATCGACAATCCCCGCTGTGCGCGACCCTTCATTGGCGGTGCCGCTGATGGTGGTGCCAAAGGCCGCCACGCGTTCGGTCAGCACATCGCAGGTCGCCGCCAGCTTTTCGATATTGTCGATCTGGCGGCGGTGTTGCGCATCGATGGTGGTGTCGATCCGCGCCAGCCGGGTATCGATCGCATCGGCGGTATCGGCGGCGGCGGCGGCCATCGCCGCGCGGCGCTGCCCGATCGCAGCGTCGAGTGTGGCCAGCCGCGCGGCAAACCCGTCGGCGGCTGCGGCCAGCGCGGATTCCAGCGCCTGGCGCCGTGCGGCCATCGCCTCATCAACATGCCCGCCTTCATCCAGCAGCGCGCGGCTGAGCGCGCCCGCGCTTTCCTCAAACCGGTGCAAGCGGTCGCGTGACGCGCTGATCAGGCTGTCGTGATCGCGCCCGACTTCTTCGATTGCGCGGGCCAGTGCGCCTGCGACCTGGCGCACATCGCCATCCAGCGCGGCGATGCGTGTGGCCAGCGCGGCCAGGCTGTCGTCCTCTGCCTGTGCCAGCACGCTGCGCTGGCCGGCCAGTTCGGCGGCCAGCGCGTCGGCGCGCGCGCGGATCGCGGCCAGCGCGATGATTTCATCCTGATCGATGCGCGCGCGCTGGCCATCGAGCTCGTCAATCACCGCGCGCAGACGCACTTCGCCCGCCAGTCCGATGCGTTCGGTCGCGGTGGCAAAGGCATCGAGTGCGGCGTCAACCTGGCGGCGCACCTCGTCCACCTTGCGCCCGCTGGCGGTGCCGAATTCGTTCAGCCGGTTGAACCCGGTGATCAGCTCTTCCAACTGGGCATCGGCGGTGCGCCCGGCATTGGCGATGGCATTGGCGACGTCTTTGGCCGAATTGCTGATCACCGGCAGGTGCGTGCGCAAAGTGGCAATGTTTTCCAGCGCCTTGGCCGCGACGGTACCGATCTGGTCCATATCCTTGCCCTGGCCGGTGATCAGGTCTTTCAACCGTTCGGCCGAACCCGACAGGCGATCGACCGCAATCCGGCCCAACGCCTCAAGATCGCGGCCCTGTGCGGAAATGAAATCGCGCGCCAGCGACAATTCGGTGTTCATCGCGCGCAGCCGCGTCTCCAGCAGGCGGCTTTCATGCGCCAGCGCCTGGATCACCGCGGCATGGCGGCTGGCATCGCGCAAGGTGGTGCGCGCGATCAGCACCCCGATCAGCACCAGCATCACAGGCAGCGCCCATACCGACACCAGCGCCACCGCAGCGTCGGCAGAGGGCAGGCCGCGCAAAGGCGCCAGGCGGGCAACGGCAAACAGCACCGACCAGCCGATGATCAGCACCGCGGCGATGGCCGGCACGATCCAGCGCAACAGCGGCGGCGGCATTTCTACCGCATCGTCGGCGGCATAGTCGTCCGGATCGGGGGCAAGACCGGCATCGGCGCCCAGGTCGAGCGCGCGGCCAGGCGCGATCAGCGTTGGTTCACCCGGCGCCTGATCAGACAGCGACAACGGCCGCGGATCATCGCCCGCGGGTTCGTCCCCGGCCCGCGCGCCATCGCGTGCGATATTGCGTATTCCCCCGTTCATACCGCATCCTTATCACGCTTTTCGGGTGTTGCGTAACCCCGCCTTAACCGATCGCATGCCACGCCACTGATCATGGCATATCTTGGCGAAGCAATCGATGCGCATCTGGTCAGCGCGCTGGGTGATGATCCGGCCCTGTTGCGCGAATTGCGGCGGGCGTTTCTTGACAGCGCGCTGGCGGCGCTGGACCTGATGGAACGCGCGCGCTGCGATGCCAACTGGCGGGTCGCCGCCGAGCGGATCAAGGGTCTGGCGGCGACATTCCACGGCGCAGAATTGATTACGCTGGCTGATGAGGCGATTGCGGGCGTGCCGGGTGATCGCGCGATTTTGCGAAACATTCGCGCGCTGCTGCGTGAAATCGATCCAGACGCTTAATTTGTCCTTTATAGGCAATATTTTAACGAGCTATTTGGCACTAATTCCCGATCTCGGCCCAAGCGTCGCTTGGCATGCGGGCGGGTGCGGCCTACGATAGTCGCCCGGTCCGGGTGGCCGGAATGTGGCGCATGGCCCGGGCGATATGCTCCGGATGCCGGCGCCAACTGGAGATCGGGTTCTTTGCGGGTCGCACTGCTGTCATTGATCGACGCTGTCGCCGGCGAACCGCAAGGTTTGCGCGGGTATCTGACGATCGGCGGGCGGTCGCTGGCCCGGCACCAGCTGGGTCTGGCACTGGCGCTGGGGTGTAACCGCGTGGTGATGGTGGCAGAGGCGCTGACCGGTGAGCTGGTCGCGCTGCAACGCGTGGCAGAGGCGCGCGGGGCGCGGTTTCATGTCATTGCCGCCGCCCACGCGCTGTTGCCGCTGGTCACCGAAGACGATGATCTGTTCGTGCTGGCCGATGGCCTGCTGGCGCAGCCGGCCACCGCGCTGGCGCAATTGGGCGAAGCGCCCGGTGTGCTGGCGCTGCCGGTGGAGGCCGGGTTGGCGGCCGGGTTTGAACGGATCGATATCAACCATGCCTATGCCGGGGCGATGCGGCTGCCCGGGCGGCTGGTCGCCGGGCTGGGTGAACTGCCGCCCGAATGGAACCCCCATGCCGCGCTGCTGCGGCTGGCGGTGCAGGGGCGGGTGCCGCTGCGCCTGTTGCCCGAAACGCTGATCCGCGATGGCGGCTGGGGCCTGGTGCGCAGCGAGGATGAGGCGCACCGGATCGAGCCCGTCTGGCTGCGCCAGCATACCGCCACCGCCCATATGCGCAGCCCGGGCGAATGGATTGCGGCGCGCACGGTGCACACCGTTGGCCCTGCGCTGCTGCATGCCGGCACCCGGCCGTGGGTGGTGGCGCTGGGCGGGGTGGTGGCGCTGTTGCTGGCGGTGGGGTCAGGCTGGTTTGGCTGGCGCACGCCGGGGTTTGTGCTGTTGGGGCTGGGCTGGGTGCTGGCCCGGGTGGCGGCGCTGATGGTGCGGATTGAACGGCAATCGCTGTTGGAAACCGGCAAAGCGCCCCCCACCGGCGTATGGTTTGAATGGATGATCGATGTCGCGTTTGTCATGCTGGCGGCATGGCGCAGCGAAATTCCGCATTTGCCCGGGGTGCCGTTCGGCATCGCGTGGTTCCCGCCGATCGTATTGATTCTGCTGCTGCATTTCCTGCCGCGCGTGCTGACCGCCGGCCGCTGGGCCTGGTGGTTGCGCGACCGGCTGGTGCTGAGCATCGGGTTGGCGTTGAACAGTGCGCTGCTGCCGTTCGATTTCTTTTTGCGGGCGGCGGTGCTGGCGCTGGTGGTGTGGGCAATGGTGACCGTCCCGGCGCGGGGCGACCCGGCTAACCCCGATTTAACCAACCGCGATTAAAGCCTGATGGCATGATCCAGGCGCCCCCTTCCGGTTCGTCCACCGCGACACGCCCGGATGAGGCGCGGGCGCAGTTGGCCGCCGCTGATTGTCGTCTGGTCATGGCCGGCGCGACTTTGGCGCAGCTGGTGACACTGGGACCCTGTCAGTTGCTGGATGACGAAACACTGGTGCGTACGCGCGCGCTGGTGACCGATCTGGCGGCGCAACTGGCAGATGCAGACGCCGCGTTGATCGCGCCGGTGCGTGACATGCTGGCGGCCAGTCCCACCATCCTGACGCATTGCCACGCGCTGGCGATTGAATGGCGGCTGGGCGCGGTGATGGCGGCGCGCCGGGGGCTTGATCCGGTGCTGCCGCCCTTGTTACGGCGGCGGCTGGATGGCCGGGCGTTTGGCGATGATGCGGCCGCGCTGGCCACCGCGCTGCTGGCCGCGCAGACCCGGGTGGGAGAGGCATTGCGCCGCATGCGGCTGCCGTTTGATGAATTGCCGGGCGATTTGCAGCATATGGCGGTGGCGATTGCCGATGGCGCGCGCGCCGACCATGGCCATGGCGATGCGCTTCCCGCGCGCGTGTCCGGTGGTACCCACCCCGACCGCGGACGGCTGGCGCTGTTGCGGCGCGTGCTGGCCGGGCTGGGCGCCGACAGCGGCGCCGGTCTGAACCTGGATCAGGCCGGGGTGCCCTTGTTCCTGAGCGCGCTGGCGCTGGCATCGGGGGCACAACGCGACGCGGTGGTGCTGGCCACGGCAGAGGATGATCCGATCCGGCTGGCGCTGCTGTTGCGCGCGGGTGGGCTGAGCCGCGATCACGCAGCGGAGCATTTGTTGGCGATCCGGCCCGATGCCGATCCCGCGCTGGTCGATCAGGCGCTGACCGCTGCGCCGACGCAGGCCGGGCCGGACGGTGGCGCACAATGAGCAGCCAGCCCCCGCTCCATGGCCAGTGTGACGCAGCCGATCGCCTGATCGCGGCGGATGAACCGCTGGCAGGATTGCAAGTGCGCTGTGGCGGCGAAATGCCCGGGCTGCTGGCAGTGCCGGCCTTGCTGACACTGGTGCGCCGCACGCGTATATCGCAGGTTTCCCAATTGCGCATGGTGGGCGCGGTCGATGAAGGCCGGGCCATTACATTTCTGGCGCATGTCACGCCCGATGGTACGGGCACGCGGCTGGCGGTCAGCCAGTGGCGGCTGGCCGGCGATGGCGATGCGCCGTCACCGCCCGCACCGACCGAGGCGCTGCTGCACCAGCTGGCGGTGGTGCATGCGGTGCTCGATGCCGATCAGCGCGTGCTGGCCACCGATCTGCGTGGCGATGCCGCCGATGGAGATGCTGATGCCTCGGCGCTGGCCGATCTGGCAGCGCTTTGGCAGGCAGAGGCGAAACCGTGGAGCGACGCGGTCGATCTGATCGGGGTCGCGCACCGCCAGCCGCTGCACTGGCGCCTGCTGGATGATGTGGCGTTTCGCATTGCCGGATCGGCGCGCACGTGGCGCGCGCGGCTGCTGCCCCACGGTGATGCCGGATTTGATCTGCTGGTGCTGCCTGATGCAATCGACGTGCTGCCCGTTGCTCCGTCAGCGCCAGAAACGCCATCCGCTGCGGAACCCGCGCCGGGCTGGAGCCGGGTGATCGGTCGCGATCTGGCGCCGGCGCTGCGCCAGCCGATCAACCGCATTGTCGCCAATGCCGAAACCATCCGCACCCGGCTGGCCGGGCCGCTGGCCGACGAGTACGCAGCCTATGCCGCCGATATTGCCGAAGCCGGCCGCCACTTGCTGGGTCTGGTGGAGGATCTGGCCGATCTTGACGCGGTTGAGGCACCGGGCTTTGCCCCGGCGCCCGATCGCATCGATCTGGCCGATTGCGCGCGGCGCGCGGCGGGCATTCTGGCCATGCGCGCGCAGGAACGCGGTATCGTGCTGGTTACGCCTGACGATACGGTGTCGGTGCCGGCGACCGGCGAATTCCGCCGGGTGTTGCAAATCCTGCTCAACCTGCTGACCAACGCCATCCGCTATGGCCCGGAACATTCGACCGTTTCCATCACCGCCGCCACTGATGGCAGCGTCGCGCACGTCACGGTCAGCGATCAGGGCGCCGGATTGACGGTTGAGCAGGCGGCCCAGGTGTTCGACAAATTCGAACGCCTAGGCCGCAGCGGCGATGGCGGCAGCGGTCTGGGCCTGTACATTTCCCGCCGCCTGGCCCGCGCGATGGGCGGGGACCTCAAGGCCGAGGATGTAGCGGTAACGGGTACTGGCGCGCGGTTTGTACTGACGCTGCCCGGTCGTAGTTAAGTCTAGCCCGACAATGGGTGATTTATCTGGGGACAAGCACGATAAGCACATCAACGGTCTTGATGTGTTGCTGGCCTGGCCTCCACCATCCTTGTCATTCCCGCGAAGGCGGGAATCCAGGGTGCATGGCACAAGAGCATGAATTATCAGATGCTTACGTCCACCCCAACCGTCGCAGCTGGATTCCCGCCTACGCGGGAATGACTGAAATTTGTATTTTGCAGTCAATCACTCGCGCAGAGCGAGCGACGCTTCCAGCCAGTGAATGCGCTTGAGCCATAGCCTGGCGGATTTGGCTGATGACGCAATCCGCAGCCTCACCCGAGAACGCTCAAGTTCGGCTTCCAATTGTTCCTGGCTCAGCTTTGCAAGCTCGTCATCACGGTGAGGAACGCCAGACCGTTTGCCCATTTGGAGGGCATACCAATATTCAACTGCGCCCACAACCAGCGGCCAGGTGAAACAATCCAGCCATGCCTGATAAAACCCGTCACCAACAAAAACGGCGGAAGATGCCCGATGCATCCCCCGCCATTTTCAAACTGTCCAACGCCAATCAGCGCTGATCGACAGGTACGTAATCGCGTTGTACCGGCCCGGTGTACAACTGGCGCGGGCGGCCGATTTTCTGGCCTGGGTCGGAAATCATTTCGTTCCATTGCGCCACCCAGCCGACCGTGCGCGCCAGGGCGAACAGCACGGTGAACATCGTGGTCGGGAAACCGATTGCCGACAGGATGATGCCCGAATAGAAATCGACGTTGGGGAACAGCTTCTTTTCCGCGAAGTATGGATCGCTCAGCGCGATTTCCTCCAGCCGCAGCGCGGTTTCGAACAGCGGATCGGACACATTCAGCGCCTTGAACACTTCGCGCACGGTTTTCTGCATCACCGTCGCGCGCGGGTCATAGTTTTTGTACACGCGGTGGCCAAAACCCATCAGGCGGAACGGGTCGTTCTTGTCCTTGGCGCGATCGATATAGTGCTGGATGCGATCGGGCGTGCCGATTTCGCGCAGCATGTTCAGCGCGGCTTCGTTCGCGCCGCCATGTGCCGGGCCCCACAGGCAGGCGATGCCCGCCGCCATGCACGCAAACGGGTTGGCGCCCGACGATCCGGCCAGGCGGACCGTGGAGGTTGACGCGTTCTGTTCGTGATCGGCATGCAGGATAAAGATGCGGTCCAGCGCACGTTCAACCTCTGGCACCACTTCGTATTCCTCGGCCGGCACGGCAAAGGTCATGCGCAGGAAATTGCCGGTGTAGGACAGCTTGTTGCTGGGATAGACGAACGGCTGACCCACCGAATATTTGTAGGCCATCGCCGCGATTGTCGGAATCTTTGCGATCAGCCGGTGCGAGCTGATCTTGCGCAGGACGGGATCGGCAATGTCGGTCGAATCGTGATAAAATGCCGACAGCGCGCCGACCACGCCGCACATCACCGCCATCGGGTGCGCATCGCGGCGGAAACCGCGGTAAAACGTGCTCAGCTGTTCGTGCACCATGGTGTGGCGGGTGATGGTGCGGCTGAAATCGTCCAGTTCTGCCGCGCTCGGCAGTTCGCCATTGAGCAGCAGATAGCTGACTTCCATGAACGATGACTGTTCCGCCAGCTGCCCGATGGGATAACCCCGGTGCAGCAGGACGCCCTCATCGCCGTCGATATAGGTGATCGCGCTGTCGCAGCTGGCCGTGCTGGTAAAGCCGGGGTCATAGGTGAACTTCCCGGTCTGCGCATAGAGCTTGCGGATATCGATCACATCGGGACCGATGGTGCCACTGGTCACCGGCAAATCCACTGACGAATCCACGGCGGCGCCATTGGCGTCGGTCCCGATGTTCAGGGTCGCGTGGGTGTTGCTCACGTTGCAATCCTCCTGTGGGCATGCGCGGGGGTGTGAAGCCCGGTTGCGTGCAAAAAAATGGGTCTATCGGGGCAGTCGCGGGTTATGCGGTTGAGGCGGGTATCAGCTGATCACGGATGCGGCTGATCGCCTCGTCACGGCCCAGCAGCACCAGCACATCATAAATCCCGGGTGAGGTGGTCTGGCCGGTCAGCGCGGCGCGCAGTGGCTGCGCCAGCTTGCCCAGGCCCAGGCCAAGGTCAGCCGCCAGCGCCTTGACCGCGGTTTCCAGCGCCTCGGCGGTCCAGTCGGGCGCTTGTTCAAGACAATCCAGCGCGTTTGTCAGAATGGTTCGCGCATCCGCCGTCAACAGCGCCGCCGCCTTGTCATCGGGGGTGATCGGCCGCTGCGCAAACAGGAACCGCGCACCATCGGCCAGCTCGTTCAGGTCGGCTGCGCGCACCTTCAGCACCGACATGGCGGTTGCCAGCAGGCTGATCTGCGCCGCATCGGTCAGGCTCAGCCGTTGCGTGATCAGCCCGGTCAACCGCGCATCATCGGCCAGCCGCATGTAATGCCCGTTGAGATTGAGCAGCTTTTTCAGGTCGAACCGCGCCGCGCCCTTGTTCACATCGGCGATATCGAACCATTCCACTGCCTGTTCGCGCGCAATGATTTCGGCATCGCCATGGCCCCAGCCCAGCCGCAGCAGATAATTGATCACCGCTTCGGGCAACAGGCCCAGATCATCGCGATAGGCATCGACGCCCAGCGCGCCATGGCGTTTCGACAGTTTTGCGCCGTCGGCGCCGTGGATCAGCGGGATATGCGCATAGGCCGGATCAGGCCAGGCGCCGGTGCCCGCGGCCTGCTCAATCGTATGCATGGCACGTATGACAACGAGCTGGCGGAACGCGTTGTTGATATGATCATCGCCACGGATGACGTGGGTGATGCCCATATCGTGGTCATCCACCACCACCGCCAGCATATACGTCGGGGTGCCGTCGCCGCGCAGGATGACGAAATCATCAATCTCGCGGTTGCTGACAGTAATTTGCCCCTGCACCAGATCGTCGATCACGGTTTCGCCATCGCGCGGCGCCTTTACCCGGATCACATAGGGCAGATCGCCGGGCCAGGTTGCCGGGTCGGCATCGCGCCATTCACTGTCGATGCGGAACGGCCGGCGTTCGGCCTGGGCAGCGGCGCGGCGCGCGGCCAGTTCGTCCTGCGTCAGATAGCAGCGATAGGCATAGCCACCGTCGAGCAGCTGGTGCGCCACCGCGGCATGGCGTTCGCTGCGCGCAAACTGGAACACCGGCGGTTCATCGCCATCCAGCCCCAGCCATGACAGGCCATCAAAAATCGCATCGATCGCCGGTTCGGTCGATCGCGCGCGGTCGGTATCCTCGATCCGCAGCAGATAAGTGCCGCCGTGATGGCGGGCAAACAGCCAGTTGAACAGCGCCGTACGCGCGCCACCGATATGCAGGTATCCGGTTGGCGAAGGGGCAAAACGGGTGACGACCGCGCAACTGCGGTCCGATGTGGCAGAATTGGTCACACTCGCGCTTGCCATCCGGCGCGCTATCCTTTCTCATTCGTGGCCATGGCAGAACAGGCGCCCACCCAAACCAACGCCCAAACCAACGCCCAGTCCACTGTGTGCCCCGCCGCGCCGGTGTCCGACACGCGCGTGACTCGCGACGATCTGCCGCCGTTGCAGCATGCCGCGCATTGGGACAGTTTGGTACGATTGTCCAGTGTGCAGCGCACCATCGATCAATTCCTGATGGCCCGCCCGTTTGAACGCGGGCCCTGGCTGGCGGTGGGGTTTGGCGCGGGAATCGTGGCCTGGGTGGTGTTGCCGGGGCCGTGGCAATGGGCGGCACTGATTGCCTTGTGCGCTGCGGCCGTGATCACGGCGCCGCTGATCGCGCGCGATGGCGTGGCGGATTATCTGCGGCTGGCGATCATGGCCATGGCGACCATGGTGGCGGCTGGCTGTGCGACCATCTGGATGAAGTCGGCGCTGGTCGGCACACCGCCGATTTCGGCAGCGCAGACCGTGCTGATTGCCGGCCGGGTGGTCGATCGGCAGGACCACGGCGGGGGCGTGCAATTGCTGCTGGCGGCGCATATCGCCGGCCGGGCCTGGCCAATGCTGATCCGGGTCATGCTGCCCGAACCGCTGGACCGGCCGGGTATCGTGATCGGTGCCACCCTGGCTGCCAAGGCCCGGCTGACCCCGCCGCCCCCGCCCATGCTGCCGGGCAGCCATGATTTTGCCTTTGCCGCCTGGTTCGAAGGGGTTGGCGCGACCGGGTCGATCAGCGGGCCAATCACGGTGGCGGGCAGTACCGCGCCGGCGCCATCGTTGCGGCGGGTGCAGGCGGGCCTGCGCGACCATGTCGCCGCGCATCTGGGCGGATCGGCAGGCGCGATCGCGGTGACGCTGGCCACCGGGGACCGCGGCGCGATGGGCCAGGGCGATGCCGATGCGATGCGCGATGCCGGCTTTGCACACCTGCTGGCCATCGGTGGCCTGCATATGAGCGCGGTGATCGGCCTGGTCTATGTACTGGTGTTGCGCGGGCTGGCGCTGTTTCCATGGGTGGCGCTGCGGGTGCGCCTGCCGCTGGTGGCGGCGCTGGCCGGCGCGGCGGTTGGCGTGGGATATTGTTTGATCACCGGCGCGCACGTGCCGACGGTGCGCGCGGCGGCGGTTGCGCTGCTGGTGCTGGGCGCGCTGGCGCTGGGGCGCGATGCCTTGTCGATGCGGTTGCTGGCGGTGGCGGCGCTGGCGGTGATGCTGTTCTGGCCCGAAGCGGTGCTGGAACCGGCGTTTCAGATGAGTTTTGGATCGGTGATGGCGGTGATTGCCGTGCACAACACCGCCTGGGCCAAACGCTTTGAAAGCTGGCGTGATGAGGCGTGGGCGATGCGCGTTGGACGGCACGCCGCGATGCTGTTGCTGACCGGACTGGTGATCGAACTGGCGTTGTTGCCGGTCGCGCTGTTCCACTTTCACCGCAACGGGTTGTTTGGGGCGGTCGCCAATCTGTTTGCCATTCCGCTGGTCACGCTGGTGGCAATGCCGTCGCTGGCGTGCGCGCTGTTGCTCGACAGTGTGGGCGCCGGGGCGCCGGCATGGTGGCTGACCGGCAAGGCGCTGGGGGCGGTGCTGTGGATCGCGCATGTGACCGCCAATGCGCCGGGCGCGGTCACGGTGATGCCGGCATTTCCGGGCTGGATGTATGGGTTGGCGGTAGCCGGATTGTTGTGGCTGGGGCTGTGGAGCGGGTGGGTCCGGCTGTGGGGTCTGTTGCCATTGGCCGCTGCGCTGGCGGCCATGGCAACTGTACCCACCCCTGATATCCTGGTCACCGGCGACGGCCGCCACCTGGGTATTACCGGTCTTGGCCCCGATCTGGTCGTGCTGACCCCCGGGCCGGGGCGCTATGCGCGCGAAACCCTGCTGGAAGCGGCCGGGATGGCGGGCAAGACACAGCCGCTCGAAGATTGGCCGGGCGCGCGCTGCACGCATGATTTTTGTGCCCTGGCGCTCGTGCGCGGCGGCCGATCGACCACGCTGCTGATCGGGCGGAGCACGCGGCGGTTGAACCAGCCGGCGGTGGAACAGGCCTGCGCGCACAGCGATATTGTGATCGCCAACCGCGTACTGTCACCGCTGTGCCACCCCCGCCGCCTGCTGATCGATGCCGCGGTGCTGGCACGCAACGGCGGTATGACGATCAACCTGGCCAGTGGTGAGGTGCACACCGTCGCGCAGACCACGGGCCACCATCCGTGGTTGCCGTGGTGATCGGAGTTATCGCAAGGGGACAACCTGATTCCGACACGCGCTGTGATTAGCAGCCGTATTTATATATTATAAAAAATTCCGTTCATGTTGAGCTTGTTGAAGCACACGTGATACGATTGATCCAGGTGACTTGACACACTTGCAGTTCAAACGGCAGCGCGTGTGCTTCGACAAGATCAGCACGAGCGGCTATATTTATTTATCTAATACTTCAATGACTAATCAGCAATGCCGGCGCAACCGGCTACTGTTGCTGAAAGTCCCAACCGCCATCATAGCCCGCTCGGCGCTGCGTTTGTCAGTCGCGGGCCTTGGGATGCGCCATCAATGATAGCGGCGCAACAGCCCGGCCAGCTTGCCCTGCACCTGCACTTCGCCCGGCGTGTAGAACTGCGGGTCATAGGCGGCATTGGCGGGGTCGAGGCGCACCATGCCCTTTTCCCGGCGCAGGTATTTCAGCGTGGCTTCTTCGCCGCGCACCAGCGCCACCACGATTTCGCCGTCACGCGCCACATCGGTGCGGCGGATCAGCGCCATGTCGCCATCCAGGATGCCGGCATCAATCATCGAATCCCCTGACACCTCCAGCGCGTAATGTTCGCCGGGGCCGAGCAGCGCGGCGGGCACGGGCAGCATCGTTGCGCCCTCCATCGCTTCGATCGGGGCACCGGCGGCAATGCGACCATGCAGCGGGATTTCGATGACGTCGTTGGCGGGTTCGCGCAAAGTCGCCGGGGCCGGGGCAACCGGTTTAACCGGCGCTGGCCCACGCGGTGCGGTGCGCGGGCTGGCGGTATCGGGTTCGCGGATCACCTCCAGCGCGCGGGCGCGGTTGGCCAGGCGGCGGATGAAACCGCGTTCCTCCAGCGCAGAAATCAGGCGGTGCACGCCCGATTTGGATTTCAGGTCCAGCGCCTCTTTCATTTCTTCGAACGACGGCGATATGCCCGATGATTCCAGTCTGGTCTGGATAAAGGTCAAAAGCTCGTGCTGTTTGCGTGTCAGCATACCCGAAACCCCTCGCGTGGAATTGGTTCATCAATCCGTGAACGAATGCGGAACGATTAGGCAACCAAACGGAACACGTCAAGCAATTTGCGCTATTTCCCCGCATGATGCGCAAGTTGACGTCTGGCCAGCACGGCCACCAGCGCCTAATGCGACCCGATCATGCTGTACCTTGCGCTCAAAGCGATCATTTCCGGACTGCTGATTGCAGCGGCGTCTACGCTGGCCAGGCGCTATCCGGGGTTTGGCGCCCTGGTCGCATCGCTGCCGCTGGTGTCGGTGCTGGGCATGCTGTGGTTGTGGCATGATCGCCCTGACGCGCAGAATATGGCGGCGCATGTGCAGGCGACGTTCTGGTACGTGTTACCGTCGCTGCCGATGTTCCTGCTGATCCCCGCACTGCTGCGCCATGGCGTGGGATTTGTGGCGGCATTGGTTGCGGGCTGTGTGCTGACCATTGTGCTCTATGCAGGCATGACATGGTTGGCGCCGCGTCTGGGCATTCAGCTGTGACCGCCCCAGTTTACGGCAGGTCAGTCAGGTAAACCGGAACCAGGGTGCCGGCTGGGGTGGCCGCGGCGCCAGCCTCGCGCACGACCAGCGCATTGGCGCGCGCGAGTGGTGACAGCGCGCCCGAATCCTGCAGCGCATCCAGCGTGACCGACGTGCCGTCCCACTGGCTGCGCAAAAATTCCATGCGGCCGCCGCCGGGCGGCATCACCCCGGCCAGCGGCACCAGGATCGGGCGCGGGCAGGGCTGTCCCGCACCCAGCATCGCGCGCAACAGCGGCAGCATGAACAGATAGCCGGTCACCCACGATGCCGCCGGATTGCCGGGCAGGCCCAGGATGATCTGGTGCGCAAGGCCAGGGCGTGCGCGCCGCGCGACCAGCAGCGGTTTGCCAGGCTTGATCGCCACCCGCCAGAAATCAATCTCTGCGCCGATCGCCGTCAGCGCCGGGCGCACCAGATCATGATCGCCGACCGAGGCTCCGCCGCTGGTCACGATCACATCGGCGTCGGCGGCCGCTGTAAAGGCATCGACCAACGCGTCCAGCCGGTCGGGCACCGGGCCGATCCGTGTGGCCAGCACTGGCGGGCGCGCGGCCAGCGCCGCCAGCATCGGGCCATTGCTGGCGGGGATCTGGTGCAGTGCAGGGGTGGTACCGGGAACGGCAAGCTCGTCGCCGCCATCGATCACCGTCAACCGCAATGCGCGGCGCACCGGGATCGTATCATGGCCGGCGGCAAGGATAAGCCCGATGGTGGCGGCATCGATGCGCGTGCCGGCAGGAACCAGCACCTCGCCCGAGGCAAAATCCATCGCGCGCGGGCGGATATGGCGTTCGGCCGGGTCGGGCACAGTGCCGGTAAGCGTCAACGTGCTGCCATCAACCCCGCTGTCCTCCTTGATCAGCACCATGTCGGCGCCCGCTGGTAAAACCGCGCCAGTGCTGATCCGCACGGCTTCACCCGGGCCGACCGTGCCGGCAAAGGGATGACCGGCGGCGCTGTGGCCGACCAGTTGCCACGGCCCGGGCAGATCGGCAGCACGCAACGCAAAGCCATCCATTGCCGACAATGGCGCGGCCGGCTGATCGCGCAGTGCCAACAAAGGCTCGGCCAGATAATAGCCCGATGCGGCGGCGGTCGCACGCTGTTCGATCGGCAGAAATTCGGCCAGTGCCAGCAGGCGCGCCTGCGCCTCGGCCAGCGGCAACGGCGCGGTGCGGGGTGTCACGCCGCGCCGTCCGCGCGCCAGGTGCCCGATTTGCCGCCGCGTTTTTCGATCAGCCGCACCGCTTCGATCACCATGCCCTTGTCGATCGCCTTGGCCATGTCGTAAATCGTCAGCAGCGCGATCGAAACGGCGGTCATCGCCTCCATCTCCACCCCGGTGCGCCCGGTCAGCGATGCGCTGGCAGTGGCGGCCACGCCATCGTCCAGCAGTTCAAATTCCACCGTTACCGATTCCAGCCCGAGCGGGTGGCACAGCGGGATCAGATCACCCGTGCGCTTGGCCGCCATGATCCCGGCGATGCGCGCGGTGGCCAGCACATCGCCCTTGGCCACGGTGCCCTCTGCAATCGCGGCGCGCGCCGCCGGGTTCATGCGGATACGACCGCCGGCCACGGCCACGCGGTGGGTGGCGGGCTTGCCGCCGACATCGACCATGCGCGCCTGGCCACGGTCATCAAGATGGGTCAATCCGGTCATGGTCATGCTCTTGCCAGACTGGCCCCCGATTGCACAGGGGGTGTGATCGGCGGTGGCCCGCCGATCACACGTTCGCTCCCGTCAGGCCCTGCCGTCGCCGTCGTCGCGCCCCAGCAGCGCTTCGCCCTTTTCCGACAGCAGCATGGCGATCAGCCCGGCCATTGGATTGGCGCCATCGCTGCCATTGCCGCTGATCTGGATCCGCGGCACGACATCGACTTTTGACGTTTCCAGCGCCTGCGCCAGCCGTTCGATCACCTGCCGGGTCAGCTGATAGCGGGCGCCGCCGCTGGCCTCCACCTGTTTGGCGATGGTGTCGGCGGTGGCCAGGCCGGTGCGGGTGATGCGTTCGGCATCGGCGCCGGCAATCGCCACCATCCGCGCCGCTTCGCCCTCGCCCATCAGCTTGATCTTGTCGGCTTCGGCGCGGGCCAGCATGCGCGTCTGGTCGGCCTGCTGCGTGGCGAGTTTCAACTGTGCCTTGCCCTCGTTTTCCTTGACCGTAATCGACAGTTCCGACTGGGTGATCGCGGTTTGCTGGTTGGCGCGCGCTTCGGCTTCGCGCAGGGTTTTTTCGCCCTCGGCCGCCACGCGCTGCTTTTCATAGGTGGCGACGCGTTCTTCGGCCACCTGCCGCGCGCGCAGCTGGTCCAGCACCTTTTCGATCTGCTGATCGTCGCTGCTCGATGGGCGGGGCGTGCCGATCAGCACTTCCTGCAGTTCCAGGTTATAGGCGCTGAACCGCGTGCGCATCTGTTCGCCCGCCATTTCCTGAATGTCGGCACGTTCCTGCAGCAGCTCGATCAGCGTGCGTTTTTGCGCGACGTTCTTGAAATAGGCCGACACCATCGGGTCGAGCGTCTGTTCCACCAGCTTTTTGATATCGCCAAAGCGCTGCACCACCAGCGGCGCTTTGCGGTAATCGATATGCACCACCACCGACAGCGGCAGCATCGGTTCAAACGCGTCGCGGGTGATCAGCGACACTTCGGCCAGGTTTTCGTCATAGCGATGCGTGCCGACCGCGGCCTGTTCCCATTTCAGCAACCGTGTATTGGTGTCAAGCTGGATCGTGCCAAGGCTGGTCGTTTGTGA
>NZ_JBBATI010000019.1:0-77748 GCF_040398825.1 Novosphingobium sp. | reverse complement strand
GCCCATCCGCCCACAGGGTACCTTAACCGGGCGGATGGGCCGGGGGTGCGGGGCGGTGGGTGGCACTGACGAAAAAGACGCTTAACCGCACGGCTAAACCGGGCTAGAGTGTGGCCATATTGGGAGAAATCATGATGGCCACGATCGCACTGGAATCCGCGCAGCCGCAAACCATCGGTGAGGCGTTTGCCCATATCAACCAGGTGACTGCGCCAACCATTGCCGATTTCAAGATCATGGTGCTGGTCGAGGCAGCGAGCGAAACGCTGTATCGCCACACCGCCACCGGCACCGACAATGCCGCGGTGATCGCGCTGCTGCATGACAACGGCGCCGAAGAAATGATCCATGCGCGCCGGGTGTCAGAGGTTATCCGCGTGCTGGGCGGTGGCGATTTCCCCGCTCCAGCGGCCGACAGCAACCCTTATCTGGCCGGCGGCAGCTTTCCCTTTGCCGAAGTGACGCCTGCCGCGCTGCGCAAATTGTCGGTCGGCGAATTCAACGGAGAGGCGCTGTACGAAACCTGGGCCGCGACCATCGACAATGCCGAAGCCGCAGCGCTGCTGCGCGCCAACGGCCGTGAAGAGGCCGACCACGGCAACCGCCTGTTGCAGGCCGCCGCGCTGCTCGAAGCCTGAACAAACACTGGATATTCCTGCCATTTTGCGCTAATGTTATGATTATGACAAAAACGGCTCATCCCACAACAATCACGACTGTTCGGGATTCCAAGTCGGGACGCTTGGTGACGGTCAAAGGCGCTGGGGCCCTTAAAGGCAAAATGACGATCAGCAAAAAAGTCGATCTGACAAAACCCATAACCGTGCCGGGCCAAGGCGGGAAATCGGTGCCCAATGGTGGCAGTATTTCCAGTCATATCGGTTCGAAGAATTCCAATTCCATTCGTGATGCAGCCAAGCGCTAACCTTGTCCGGTATCCTGCTTGACACGCACGCGCTCTTTTGGCTCGTCAGTGGTGAAAATGCCCTGACAGAAACGGCACTTGTGGCGATTGGTGAAAATCAGCAGGCAGGCACGCTGTTTGTTTCTCCCATTACGGCGTGGGAACTGGCTGTAGCTACGCAAAAGAACCGGATAGCTGGTCGCCCTCACCTGGGCGAAATACCGCCTGCACAATGGTTTCGTGATGCTGTCGCTTTGACCGAAGCAAAGGTGATTCCGATCAGGCAGCGCATATCATGCGAGGCTGCTGAGGTGGCGACCGCGACACGCCACAGGGATCCGGGGGACTGTTTCCTGATGGCCACTGCCAGGGTGAAAAGGCTCGCGCTGGTAACCCGGGATGGCTTCATCCAGCAAATAGCGGCGGCCGACCCAGACTATATTGCCATTATCGTATGCTGATGGGGGCGCCGCAATGCCAAGTCGCTAAGATGAGGTATCGCGCGCCCAGCCGGGCCGCGCCGGTTGCAGCGTGGCCAGAAACGCCTCGGCGCTGGCGATGGTGTCGGCGCGTTTGTCTTCGCCCATGCGGTTCCAGGTGGCGTACATTTGCGCCATGCGCGGGTTGCGTGCCAGCTTTGCCGCGTTGCGATCCAGAAAATGCCAGTACAGCGCGTTGAACGGGCATGCTTGTGGCCCGGTCTTCTGCTTCACCGCGTAATGGCACGACCCGCAATAATCGCTCATCCGGTTGATATAGGCGCCGCTGGCGGCATAGGGCTTTGATGCCAGCCGGCCACCATCGGCGTGCAGCGCCATGCCCGCCACATTGGGCAATTCCACCCATTCATAGGCATCGGCATAGACCGCCAGAAACCAGTCGGACACATCCTGTGGGCGCAACCCCGCCAGCAACGCGAAATTGCCCAGCACCATCAGCCGCTGAATATGGTGGGCATAGGCATTGTCGTGCGTTGTGCGCACCGCCTGCGCCATGCAGCGCATGCGCGTTTCGCCGGTCCACCAGAATTCGGGCAGCGGCCGCGTCGCGTTCAGCGCATTGGCATCAGCCAGATCAGGCATCGTCAGCCAGTACATGCCGCGGATATATTCGCGCCAGCCGATGATCTGGCGGACAAAGCCCTCAACCGCCGCCAGCGGCGCGTGGCCGGCCTGATACGCCGCCTGCGCCGCACGACACGCATCGACCGGATCGATCAGCCCCAGGTTCATCGCCGGCGCAATCAGCGCGTGAAACATGGTGTCGTGCCCGGCCAGCATCGCATCCTGCCACTGGCCAAACTGCGGCAGCCGGTGCGTGATGAAATGGTTCAGCAACTGTGCCGCATCGCCACGCGTGACCGGCCAGCCAAACCGGTCCACACTGCCGAAATGGTGCCCGAACCGGTCGCGCACCATGGCGATCACGTCCTGCGTCACCGCATCGGGCGCAAACACCAGCGGCGCGGGCGGGTTCAGGCCTGGCGCCGGCCCCGACCGGTTTTCGGCATCGAAGTTCCAGCGCCCGCCTTCCGGCTGGTCGCCGTGCATCAGCAACCCGGTCCTGCGCCGCATGTCGCGATAGAAATATTCCATGCGCGATTCGCGGCGCCCCGCCGCCCACTGGAAAAAATCGGGCAGGGGACACACAAACCGCGTGTCGGACAGCACCTCCACCGGCAGCCCGGTCGCATCGGCCCAGCCATCGATCATCTGCCGCACGCGCCATTCGCCCGGCTCTGTCACCCGCACGCCGCGCGCACCATGCCGCTGTGCCGCGCGCATGACTTCGCCGGTGAACGACCCGGTACTGGCGGGATCGTCCAGCCGCACATAATCCACCCGCCAGCCATCTGCGCGCAATTCATCGGCAAAGTGCCGCATCGCCGACAGGATCAGCGCGATCTTGGCCTGATGGTGGCGCACATAGGTCGCCTCATCAACCAGTTCCATCAACAGCACCATGGTGTCGGCGGGCGTGCAGCCGGACAGGCTGGACAATGTCGGGGTAAGCTGGTCGCCCAGAACGGGAACAAGAAGGGGGCCGCGCGTCATGGCGACAGCATAGCGCATCACCTTGGGCGCAGGGCAACCTGTCCTTGCATGCGCAACGCTGGTCAGCGCTCGCCGGCCCGGCGCATCGGCATGGCGTCGATCACCCGTTGCAAGCGGTCGGCCGCGATCGGCCGGTCGGCGCGCACGGCCACCTGCCCGTCCTTGCCAATCAGCAGCACGGTGAACCGCGCTGGTTCCAGCCGATAGCGCCGGCGCAGCGCGGGCGCGGCATCGCCCGCACCGCTGACAGCGCTGCCGGCAATTTCGACCACGGCAATATCACGATCCTCCGCGCCCTGGTGCCAGGCCGCCAGGATCGCGCGCTGTTCGCTCGCGGACGGATCATTGGCATCCGGCGCCGCGATCAGCACCACGCGCTTGTGCCAGCGAAGCGTGGCGATCGGGGGCAGCGCTGCGGTGGCCAGCACCGGCATGGCGATTGCGGCCAAGGTGATCGACGGGCGGATCGGGATCATCATCGTGCGGATTGTGCACGGCTGTCCGGACCAAGTCACCCAAGCTTATTACAGTTTCGTTTTTTGCATAAGCAGTTGCATTTTTCGCTGTGCTCCAGGCAAGAACAGGCGTACTCTTTCACGATAAGACTGTGCGACGAAGTTCCATCGCGAATGAATGTGCGCGTCCGATTTGCCCCCTTGTTTGCGCGCACCCGACAGTTGACCGACGCGAAACGGCTTCCTGCATGGCGACCAAAACGGGAGAGCGTGTATGGCACTTGCAGGGTATGCTGGCGTTGCGCCGGCGACAGACGACATTGAAATCCGCACCATCGGCGTGGCCGATTTGCGCCTGGCGCTGGCCCAGGGCTGGCGCAATTTCACCGAAAGACGCGGGGATTTGCTGTTCGTGGTGGTCATCTATCCGGTGGTGGCGCTGCTGGCCGCGCTGGTCACGTCCAATGTGTCGATCCTGCCGCTGGTCGTGCCGGTCGCCGCCGGCGCCATGCTGCTGGGCCCGCCGCTGGCCAGCGGGTTTTACGAATTGGCCCGGCGCCGGCAACTCGGGCTCGATTCGGGCTGGTCGCACTTTCTGGATGGCTATCGCGGCCCGACCGCCGAAACGATGATGGCGCTGACATCGGTGGTCGCCGTGCTGTTTCTGGCCTGGCTGATGGTCGCCTGGCTGATCTTTGCGGCAACGATGGGGTCGGTGCCGGTCACCGATCCGATTGCGTTTGTGCGCGCGGTCATGTCCACGCCCGCCGGTTGGCAGATGATAATCGTCGGCAATCTGGTCGGCCTGGGCTTTGCCGTGGTGACCCTGGCGATGACCGTGATCTCGTTCCCGATGCTGATCGATCGGCCGGTCGGGCTGGCCGTCGCCATCCGCACCTCTGTCCGCGTCACGGTGAAAAACCCGGCCACGGTCGCCGTGTGGGGCCTGACCGTGGTCGCGCTGCTGGTGCTGGGCGCGATCACGGCGTTTGTCGGGCTGGGCGTGGCTTTGCCCGTGCTGGGCTATGCCAGCTGGCACCTGTATGATCTGGCCGTGGTGCGGCCGCATGACCTGACAGGCGGTTTGCGCTGAACAAGTTTGTCCAGCGGGCATGAGATGAGGTTCGCGCTACGCAAAGCCCTTCCCCTCAGGGGAAGGGTTGGGAAGGGGTGTCCGACGCTCGAATTTTTGCGCGCCGCCGCCGCGTCGGACACCCCCACCCAACCCTCCCCCTGCAGGGGGAGGGCTTTTTGTTTGTTATTTGGTGAATTGTGCTGAAGACCGCTATTTCCCAGCGTCGATCAGCGCCTGCACCTGGTGTTCAAATGCCTCGCGCGCTGCATCTTCGGGGCCGGCGTCGGCGCGGGCCCAATCGGCGTTTGACGCAATCACCAGGTGGCGTTTGCGATCGATGAAGATGCTCTGGCCAAAAATGCCGCGCGCCGCGACCGATCCATCGTCAAACGTCCACCACTGATAGCCATAGCCGTGGCCGGGTTCGCCAATGTCCTGCTGCTTCACCGTGGCCTGCGCAAACCAGTCGGCGGGCACGATCGCCTTGCCATCCACCACGCCATTGGCCAGCACCAGCAGGCCCATGCTCGCAAAATCACGCGTGCGCGCCTGCAAACAGCATCCGGCGATTTCGTGGCCGGTCTTGCCCAGCAGCCAGGTCGCGCCGCCCTCCATGCCCGCCGGCTGCCAGATCTTTTCGGACAGGTATTGCGACAGCGGCTTGTGCACCGCCTGTGACACCAGCACGCCAATCAGGTTGGTTTCGCCGGTGCTGTAATGCCACACCGTGCCGGCCGGATGCGCGCGCGGCAGTTTTCGCATATAGCTGACCGTGGCATCGACGCCCGGGTCGGGGACCGACGGGTTGAACCGGGACACATCCGACTGCGGGTCTTCGTAATCCTCGTTCCAGCGCACGCCCGATGTCATCGTCAACAGCTGGCGGATCGACACCGCGTCATAGGCCGATCCGCGCAGATCGGGGATATACTGGCTGACCATGTCCTCCAGGCTGTGGATCGCCCCATCGGCAATCGCCGCCCCGACCAGCGTGGATGTAAACGATTTGGCCACCGAAAAACTGGTCCACCGCCCGGTCGGCCCAAACCCCAGCCCATAGCGTTCCAGCCGCACTTTGCCGTCCTGCACGATCACCAGCCCGGCCGCATGCTGGCTGGCCATGAACCGGTCGATCCCCGGCACATCCAGCGGCCTGCCCGCCGGCAGCGGCAAGGGATGCGTCGATGGCGCAATCGTCGCCGCCCGCGCCAGAATCGGCAACCGGTCCATCGCGCGAAACGCCGCATCCCGCGTCGGCCGCGGCCACGCCAGCACATCGGCATTGGTCGGCAGTGCCGCCAGCAACCCGCGCGTCTCCGCATCCAGACTGCCATACCAGGCCCCGCCACCCAGAATGGCGGCCCCGATCAGCCCCAGCGCCATGGTTCTGCGTTTCATTGGTCCTCGCTCCCCCTAAAGTCCCGGGCAGTTGCCCGCCGGGGCATTACGCGACCGATATGGTAGTTCCGGCACTCAAGGGGTGCAATCCACTGGATTAATGGGTGGGTTCCGTACCTGTCGCTGTAATCCCAGCTAAACTTTGACTTGGTAACACAATATGTTGAATCGAAAGCCCTTCCCCTCAGGGGAAGGGTTGGGAAGGGGTGTCTGGCGCTGCGATGGCGCGCGACATTTCGGGCGTAGGACACCCCTCCCCAACCCCTCCCCTGAGGGGAGGGGCCAAAGTTGCTTCAATCAAACCTCATGGCGCTTTATCCGCCCTTTTCGGGTTGGGCAGGAAGTCCCTGAAAATCAGGGGCCTCAGGTCAGCACTTGCAGCCCGTGCTTCTGGACGATGGCGAGCAGTTTGCAGGCCATGCCGCTGGGGCGCTTGGCGCCGGTTTCCCACTTTTCGACGGTGGATTCGCTGTTGTTGAGATAGCGGGCAAACACCGGCTGGCTGACGTTGTTTGCCTCGAGCAATTGCTGAATATCCCCGGGCGTAAAGGCGGGCGGCACGGACAGGCAAGAGGCGTCGAAATCGCGCATGGTGGCCTTGTCGATCACGCCGGTGCGGTACAGCGCCTGCGCGGAACTGTGCGCGGCCGCATAGGCATCGCTCTTGTAAACCCGCTTGCTCATGTTCCTTGCTCCAACTCTGCGGCACAAATCTCGGTCCAGTGCCCGTCTGCCACCTGGTCATCCGCCTGGGCCTGCGTCATCCCCGCGTATGCCCTTGCAATCTCGCGGAATACCTTCAACTCGCCTTCATCAATGTTCGCCCGATCCTGTTTGGCGAAGAGGTAGGAGTAGACCCAAAAATCCCCGCCGCGCGCCACGATGATCGACCGATACTGGTTGTTCGACAGCCGCTTCTTGAACACACCTCCGGGAGTTACGGTGCCACGTGCAATAACCCCCAATTAACGTCCCCAAGCCCTAAACAAAGCTGTACGGATCGATATCCACCGCCACCCGTATACCCGGCGGGAATTTCAGCGGCCCCAGCCAGTCGCGCAGCACCGTCTGCAGGTCGCTCGAACGGCGGGCGTTGATCAGCAGGCGGTAGCGGTAGCGGCCCCGCAGCAGCGACAGCGGCGCGGGGGCGGGGCCCAGGATCATCACGTCGTCCAGTGTGGGGCGGGTGCCGCCGATGCCGCGGGCGGCGGCTTTGGCTTCGGCTTCGTCTTCGCTGGATACGATGATGGCGGCCCAGCGGCCGAACGGGGGGGCGTTGGCGTCGCGGCGGGCCTCGGTTTCGGCGGCGTAGAACGCGTCGCGGTCGCCGCTGGCCAGCGCGGCGATCACCGCGGCATCGGGGTGGCGCGTTTGCAGCAGCACTTCGCCCGGTTTTTCGCCGCGTCCGGCACGCCCGGCGACCTGGGCAATCTGCTGATAAGTGCGCTCGGCCGCGCGCAGATCGCCGCCTTCCAGGCCCATGTCGGCATCGATCACGCCCACCAGCGTCAGGTTGGGGAAATGAAAGCCCTTGGTCACCAGTTGGGTGCCGACGATCACGTCGATGCCGCCGTGCGTCACTTGTTCGACAAATTCGGCGGCCTTGTCCGCGCTGTTCAGCGTGTCGGACGTGGCGACCATCACCCGCGCATCGGGCAGGATTTCGCGCAGTTCATCGGCGATACGTTCCACCCCCGGGCCGCAGGCGACCATGCAATCGGGCTCTGCGCATTCGGGGCAGGCGGGCGGCGGTGGAACTTCGTGCCCGCAATGGTGGCACGCCAGCCGGTGTGACAGCCGGTGCTCCACCAGCCAGGCCGAACAATTGGGGCAGCAAAAGCGATAGCCGCAGGCGCGGCACAGCGTCAGCGGGGCATAACCGCGCCGGTTGAGGAACAGCAGGCTCTGTTCGCCGCGCTTCGCCCGTTCCTCCAGCGCCTTCACCAGCGGCGGCGCCAGCCAGCGGCCGCGATCGGGCTGGTGTTCGCGCAGATCGACAATCTGGATATGCGGCATTTGTGCACCGCCAAACCGGTCGGGCAGCACCAGCCGTTCGTACCGCCCGGCATCGGCCATCGCCAGGCTTTCCAGCGCCGGGGTCGCGCTGGCCAGCACCACCGGGATCGATTCAAACCGCGCGCGCATCACCGCCACGTCGCGTGCATTGTACCGCACGCCATCATCCTGTTTGAACGCGATTTCGTGCGCTTCATCCACCACGATCAGGCCCAGATTGGCAAACGGCAGGAACAGCGCCGATCGCGCGCCCACCACCGCTTTGGCCCCGCCTTGCGACACTTGCCGCCACGCCCGGCGGCGTTCCGATGCCTTCAGCCCCGAATGCCACGCCACCGGCGCAGCGCCAAAGCGCGCTTCAAACCGGGCAAGGAAATTCTGTGTCAGCGCGATTTCGGGCAGCAGCACCAGCACCTGCCGCCCCATCGCCAGCGCAGCGGCAATCCCCTCGGCATATGTCTCGGTCTTGCCCGACCCGGTTACGCCATCGAGCAGGAACGGTTGAAACGCGCGTGCGCGCGTGGCTGCGATGATGCGGTCCGCCGCCGCCGCCTGGCCATCGCTCAGCACGGGCACGGCATGGTCTGGGTCAGGTTCGGGATAGGCCCGGTCGCTGTCCACCCGCACCGATTCCAGCAGCCCCGCGCCCAGCATCCCGCGCAGCACCGCGTCGGACACATCGGCGATCACGGCCAGTTCGCGGATGGTCGCCTGCGCGCCGGCCAGCCGTTCGATCGCCTTGGCGCGTTGCGGGGTGATCCGCGCGGGGTGCGCGGCATCCGCCAGGCGGTATTCGGTGATCATCCCGCCGCCCTGCAGCGCCGCGCTGCTTGACAGCGCCATGCGCGCCACCTGGCTCAGCGGGCTGAGGTAATAATCGGCGGTCCATTCGATCAGCCGGCGCAAGGGCGCGGGCAGCGGCGGCACCGGCAACACCTGCAACAGCGGGCGCAGCTTTGCGATGGGGAAATCGGCGCCCGGCAATCGCCCATGATCCCACACAATGCCGATGATCTGGCGCGGCCCCAGCGGCGCCACAACCACGCTGCCCGGTTCGACCGTCATGCCCGCCGGCACCCGGTAATCGAGCACATCCAGCCCGGGATTGAACACCAGACACCGGCAGGTTTTGGATTGGGTGTTGGCAGCGTTCATGTTTGGCGGGATATAGGGCGGGTGAGCGGCGGGGGCCAGTCCCTGTCGGCAGAACGCAACGAGGCGCTGTGAGATGATGTGTGCAAATCCATCGCGGCCCAATCATTCCCGGCGCGGCATCATCACCGGCGGGTCGGCCCTGCTGGTGGCGACTGCATTGGCGGGCTGTGCCGCGCTGCCACCGCTCAGCCTGGATGAAGCCGTGCGCCGCCTGTTGCGCCGTGCCACGCTGCGCGCGCTGGCACGGCTGAATGCGCCGGGCGGGGCCTGGGACCGGTTCGTTGCGCAGATCGATCTGGGTGGCAGCCTGGGCGCGGCCGGGCTGGTGTTGCAGGCGGTGATGACTTCGGCCGATTTTCACCGCCGGCTGGATGCGTGGTTGCGCCCGGTCGCGCTGCGCGCCGCGCGTGCGGCGGCGCCGCGCGTGGCCGATGCGGTGCGGGTGATCGGCGTGGCCAATGCGCGCGCGGTGATCGAGGGCGGGCCGCATGCCGCCACCGATCTGCTGCGCAGCGATATGGGCCCGGCGGTGATCGAGGCGATGGTGCCCGAATTTCGCGACGCGTTGCGCGTGGTCGATGATCCGGTGCTGGGCCCGGTGATTGCCGCGCTGGCGGGGCTGGCCGGCGATGCGCTGGCGCGCCGCTTTGCCCGCCACGCCGATCAGGCAGTGTGGGACGCGATCGCGGAGGAGGAGGCAGCGATTCGCGCCGATCCGAACGCCGATGGTGATCCGCAACTGGCCGATCTGCTGCGGCATCGCTGACAGCCCAAGCGGCGTTTGCCCCGCGCGGCACCTTTGCCTATAGCGCGGTCCAAATCCCCCCGGATCAGGAACGCAACGCCCATGAAATTCTTTGTCGACACCGCCGATACCGCCGAAATCGCCGATCTGGCCGCCACCGGGCTGCTGGACGGGGTCACCACCAATCCCACGCTGATCGCGCGGGCGGGCCGCGATTTCAAGGAAGTGACCGCCGAAATCTGTAAGCTGACCGATGGCCCGGTCAGCGCCGAAGTGATCGCGCTGGACCATCCGGGCATGATGCGGGAGGCGGAGATTCTGCGGCGCATCGCCGACAACGTGTGCATCAAGGTGCCGCTGACCATCGACGGGCTGAAAACCTGCAAGGCGCTGACCAGCGACGGCACCATGGTCAACGTCACGCTGTGCTTTTCCGCGGCGCAGGCGCTGCTGGCGGCCAAGGCCGGCGCCACGTTTGTTTCGCCCTTCGTCGGCCGGCACGATGACAACGGGTTCGACGGGATGGCGCTGATCGCCGACATCCGGCTGATCTATGACAATTACGATTATCGCACCGAAATCCTGGTCGCATCGATCCGCCATGGCATCCATGTGCTGGAAAGCGCGCGGATCGGCGCCGATGTGATCACCGCGCCGCCGGGCGTGATCAAGGGCCTGTTCCGCCACGTGCTGACCGACAAGGGCATCGAAGGGTTCCTTGCAGACTGGGCCAAGACCGGGCAGAGCATTGGCTGACACTCAGCTTTTTTGACGGATGAGCCAGCGCCTTGCGTGACGAAACGCCCCTCGACCAGTTCCGCGCCGCGCTTGCCGGCACCGCCCGGGCGCTGGCCGAAGAACCCGAGATCGAGGTGGCGTGGACCGCCGATGCGGCAGGGCAAGCGGGCACTGCCTTGCGCATTCCGATGCCGCCCCGCGCGCTGCCTGCCGCGCAAGTGGCCGAGGCACGTGGTTTTGCCGATTCGATGGCGTTGAAACTGCGGCTGCACAATGCCGCGCTGCACCAGGCCCGCGCCCCGGGCGAACCAGTGGCGCGCGCGGTCTATGATGCGATTGAACAAGTGCGGTACGAGGCGCTGGGATCAGACGGCTATGCCGGCATTCGCGGCAATATCGGCGCGGCGACCGATGTGCGCATGCTTGGCGATCCAATCGCGCGCGCCGTCCGTGCCGAAGATGTGCCGTTGCAAAGCGCGGTGTCGCTGCTGCTGCGAGAGGCGCTGACCGGGCAACCGGTGCCCGAACCCGCGCGGCTGGGCACCGATCTGGTGCGCAGCTGGATCACGACAAAAGCGGGCGACGATTTTTCGGCGCTCCGTGATGCGCTCGTTGACCAAAAGGCGTTTCAGCAACTCGCGCTCGAGATGCTCGGCCATCTTGAACTCACCCAGCCGACCGACGCGCCGCCCACCGACAGCGATGACGACGACAGCGCCGATCAGGACGAGGGTGAGGATCAGCCCGACGCGGGCGACGATGCCGCCGACCAGTCTCCCAGCGAAATGGCCGGCGAAACCAGCGATGGCGGCGAAGACGGCGAGCAAGAGGCAGACCCCAACGAGATCGAAGACAGCGCCGATGCCGATATCGCCGATGATGGCGATGAAGGCATGTTGCCGACGCGGCCCAACCGGCCGTGGACCGATCTGCCCGACGGGTTTGATTACAAGGCCTATACCGAACAGTTCGATGAGGTGATCGCGGCCTCGGATCTGTGCGATGAGGATGAATTGACCCGGCTGCGCGCTTATCTCGATACGCAGATGAAGGGCCTGCAATCGGTCGTGACGCGGCTGGCCAACCGGCTGCAACGCCGGCTGATGGCGCAGCAGAACCGGTCATGGGATTTTGACCAGGAAGAAGGCCTTATCGATGCCGCGCGGCTGGCGCGGGTGGTCATCTCGCCCGGCCATTCGCTCAGCTACAAGATCGAACGCGATATCGAATTCAAGGATACCGTGGTCACGCTGCTGATCGACAATTCGGGATCGATGCGCGGGCGGCCAATCTCGATCGCGGCGATCAGCGCGGATATTCTGGCGCGCACGCTCGAACGCTGCGGGGTCAAGACCGAAGTGCTCGGCTTTACCACCCGCGCGTGGAAGGGCGGCCAGTCGCGCGAAGCCTGGCTGACTCATGGCAAACAGGCAAATCCCGGCCGGCTCAACGATTTGCGCCACATTGTTTACAAAAAGGCGGATGAGCCGTGGCGCCGCGCGCGCAAGAATCTGGGCCTGATGATGCGCGAAGGCCTGCTGAAGGAAAACATCGACGGCGAAGCGCTGTTGTGGGCGCATTCGCGGCTGCTGTCGCGCACCGAGGACCGCCGCATCCTGATGGTGATTTCCGATGGCGCACCGGTCGATGATTCGACGCTGTCGGTCAACAGCGCGGGATACCTGGAACAGCATTTGCGCAAAGTGATCGACTGGATCGAAAAACAGTCGCCGGTGCAATTGGTGGCGATCGGCATCGGCCACGATGTCACGCGCTATTACCGCCGCGCGGTCACGATCATGGATGTCGAACAGCTGGGCGGCACCATCGTTGAACAATTGGCCGGCCTGTTCGAAGACGATTGACCATTGCGGTTTAACCGGTCAATTAAATGGCCATGACCGCACCCGCATCCCCCACCGTGTCCGACGCCGTAGCCAGCCGCCGTTCGATTCGCCGGTTCCTGCCCGATCCGGTTGATCCGGCGGTGTTGCGCCGCGTGCTGGAACTGGCGCAACGCGCGCCATCCGGGGGCAATGTGCAACCGTGGAACGCGCATGTGCTGACCGGGGAACCGCTTGCCGCACTGATCGAAACGGTGGCGGCAGTGCTGCCACAGGGGCGCGCCGCGCATGCGCCCGAATACGCCATCTATCCGGCGGAATTGTCCGGTGCCTATGCCGAACGCCGGTTCGGCGTGGGGGAGGCGATGTATGCCGCGCTGGACATCCCGCGCGACAACAAAATGGGGCGGCTGATGCAGTTTGCCGCCAATTTTCGCGCGTTTGATGCGCCGGTGCTGATGCTGGTGCACACCCCGCGCACGATGGGCCCGCCGCAATGGTCGGATATCGGCATGTGGCTGCAGACAGTGATGTTGCTGCTGCGAGAGGCGGGGCTGGATTCGTGCGCGCAAGAGGCCTGGGCGATTTACCAGGCGCAGATTCGCACAGTGGTGCCGATTCCCGATGACCACATCTTCTTTTGCGGGCTGGCGATCGGGCATCGTGATCCGGCTGCGGCAATCAACACCTTTGCGGTGGAGCGCGCCCCGCTGGATGACGCGGTGACGTTTGTGGGGTTTCAAGAAACTTAAATATTACAATGAAATCCGCTCATGCTGAGCTTGTCGAAGCACACGCGCAAACATTTGCCCAAGGCGCCTCTCCGCCAATTGCCCCAACCTTGGCGCGTGTGCTTCGACACGCTCAGCATGAGCGGGGTTAGGGTGGTCGGGCTGTGGTGTGGGGGGCGGGAAAAGCGGCAGGCTTGACGCTATAGCCACGACCAAGGCAAGGCCCGACACATGACCGACGCTTTGACCGATCCTGTGAACTCCACCCACCCGCTCATGCTGTTCAACAGCCTGACCCGCGCGCCCGAGCCGTTCCAGCCGGTCCACCCCGGTGAGGCGCGGGTCTATACCTGCGGGCCGACGGTCTACAACTATCCGCACATCGGCAACATGCGCGCCTATGTGTTTGCCGATGTCCTGGGGCGCACGTTGTCGTACAAGGGCTATGCGCTGACCCATGTGATCAACATCACCGATGTCGGCCATCTGACCGACGATGCGGATGACGGGCAGGACAAGATGGAGGCGGCGGCGACTGCGCGGGCGCAATCGATCTGGGACATCGCGCGCCATTATACCCAGGCCTATTGGGCCGACATCGCCGCGCTGAACATTCGCACCCCGGCGCACTGGTCGATCGCCACCGATTATATCCCGCAGATGATCGACTTTGCCAAAACCATTGCCGCGCGGCATTGCTATGAACTGCCGGGCGGGCTGTATTTCGATGTCGGATCGGTGGCCGATTACGGCCGGCTGGCGCGTGCCAATACCGAGGAAGGTGCCGGGCGCATCGACGAGGTTGAGGGCAAGCGGCACCCGGCCGACTTTGCCATCTGGCGCAAGACTCCGGCGGGCGAATCGCGGCAGATGGAATGGGATTCGCCGTGGGGGCGTGGTGCGCCCGGCTGGCATCTGGAATGTTCGGTGATGAGCGGCGCGCTGCTGGGGTTTCCGTTCGATATCCACACCGGCGGGATCGACCATCGCGAAATCCACCACCCCAACGAAATCGCGCAAAATCAGGCGTTCTGCTGCACCGGCGGCCTGACAGATCCGGCCAATTCGGGCGCGAACGTGTGGATGCACAACAATTTTCTGGTCGATCGCACCGGCAAGATGTCAAAAAGTTCGGGCGAATTCCTGCGCCTGCAACTGCTGGTCGATCGCGGCTATCACCCGCTGGCCTATCGCCTGATGTGCCTGGCGGCGCATTATCGCAGTGAACTGGAATTTTCGTGGGACGGGCTGAATGCCGCGCTGACCCGGCTGAAACGGCTGGTCATGGCGGTGGCGCAGGCCCGCGCGGCGGCGCCCGAACCGGCGGATGCGCCCGGGCCGCGCTTTGCCGATGCGCTTGGCCGGTTTGATGCGGCGATAAGCGACGATCTCAACACCCCGATCGCGCTGACCGTGCTGGACGAAATTGTCGCGATGAAAAAGGTGGATGCGGCGCAGAAACTGGCGGCAATCGCGCTGGTCGATTCCGTACTGGGCCTCGGTCTGCTCACGTTGGACCGGACTGCGCTGCGGTTGCGGCCAAAGTCAGCGACGATCGACGAAGCTGCGATCACCGCCATCCTCGACCAGCGCCGCGCGGCGCGCGCGGACAAGGACTTCGCGCGGTCCGATGCCCTGCGCGATGACCTGGCCGCCGCCGGCGTCGAGGTTATGGATGGCGACCCGCTCGGCTGGGACTGGCGCCCGCTGTAGCCGCCCCGCTGTGAAAGCCCCGCCGGGTCAAGGTCTTGAGGCGTTTCACCCCCGGTGCCGCAGGATGTGGGGCGTGACCACAATATACAGGTCGGTCTTTTGCTTGGCATGGGTGGTGGTGCCAAACACTTTTCCGATCAGCGGGATATCACCCAGCAGCGGGATGTGCGTGCGCGTGTCGAGCACGGTTTCCTGCGTCAGCCCGCCGATCACAAAGCTTTCGCCATCGTGGACGCTGGCCACGGTTTCGGCCTCACGCTGTGAAATGGTGGGATAGCCCTGGGCATAGCCGGTCACGCTCGACACCACGCAAAACACGTGGCTGGTGACCGCGCCATCGGGCCCAACGCGTGGCGCAATCTGCAGCGTGACGCCCACGTTCACATATTGCACCTGCTGCGACACGCCGTTGACCCCCGACAGCGTGATCGAGGTCAGGATCGGCAGGGCATCGCCGGTGATGATCTTTGCGGTCGCGCCCGACAGCGCGGCGATGCGCGGGCGCGACACGATCTTGCCATTGCCCTTTGTAATCTGCGCCGAAATCGCCGCCTGCAATTGCCCGCTGGCCAGCCGGCCGGCGTTGTTGGGGCTTTCGCCCGAAGGGATGAACTGGCCGCTTTGCACCGAAAACAGCGCAATCTGGCCGCTGGCATTGGCAAAATCGATGCCCACCGATCGAGCGCCGGATTCGGTCAGTTCGACCAATTCGGTATCCAGGATCACGCTGTCGAGCGGGACATCGATCAGCGCGATCTGCGCCTTCAGCCGGGCAATGCGCGCCGGCGGGGCGTGCAGCCAGATCGCGTTGAGCCGGCGATCGATGGCGATCGTGCCGCTGGCATCGACGCTTTCGCCCAGCGGCTGATCGGGGGCATCGCCGGGTGCCAGCACTTGCGCGGCATAGCTGCCGCCGGTCAGGCTGGTCGAACCAAAGCCGGGTTCGCGCGGGATGAAATGGTCGTTGGGGCGGATCTGCGCGCCCGGGCTGATCAACCCCACCACTTCGCTGACATCGGCGTATTTCAGCATGACCAGTTCGCTTTGTGCATCGGCATCATCGGCCGGCGGCGGATTGGCGGGCGTGCGTGCGCGCGTCGGCAGGGCCGCGCCGTGCGCCAGGGCGGTCGCGTGCACGGTGATGTCCAGCGTCGCCGGGTCAACCGTGTGCGCCTCTGCCACCGCGGCCGCCGTCGCGGCAAAGCGTATGATCAACACGCTGTCCACTTGTTCAAAACGGACCGCGCGCACCAGCCCGTCCAGCCGTCCGGTCAGCCCGGCGCTGCTGGCGCGCGTGGTCAGCGCCAGCGCCAGTGCGGGTTTGCCCAGCGATTCGGGGGTGTCGGCCAGTGGGGCAAAACCATTGGCGTGCGGCGCCAGCGTCAGCCGGAACCGCGCTTCGGTCGGCGACTGGCTGATCAGCTGGATCGCGGTCAGCAATGCGGGTGTGGCATCGGGGCGCAAATCGGCGGTTTGTGCCAGTACATGGCCGGGAACAAGGCCCAGCGCCAGTGTCAGCAGCAGCGCCAGCGCGGGCAGCCGGGACAGCCAGCCCATTCAGAACGCGCCTTTGCCGCGCGGGGTGCCATTGCCGGTGGGACCATCATATCCGGTCTGCGCGGTGCAAAAATAGGTGCCGCCGCATTGCCCGTCGCTGCCGGCGGTCACATCGAACAGAAACCCCGGTTTCAGCCACAGCGACCGCGCGCCGATCGGGTGCGATCCGGCCGCGCCATAGATCCCGGCGATCAGCGGCGCGCCTACGCTGGTGCCGCCAAACACCATCCAGCTGGCCGTGTTGCCCGGCCCGATCGGGCCATAGACCGCCACGCCTGTCGCTGGCGCGGCGACCGCGGCCACATCGTTCATCATGCGTTTGGTGCACAAGGTGTCGGTCTGCCACGATGGTTTGGGGTACATCGCGGAACAGCCGCTGCCGCTGTTGGCCCAGGCGGTTTCCTTCCACCCCCGTGGCGTGTTGGCGGCGCGCACCAGTTTGGTTCCACCCACCGCGATCACAAATGGCGCGCTGGCGGGAAATTCGGCGCCATAGCCGCTGTCGCCCGCGCTGGCGGTAATGGCGATGCCGGGTTGGCGATACACGCTGGCAAACGGGCGCGTGCCCGGTTCCGTGCCGCCATAGCTGTTGGAAATCGCGCTCGCCCCCGACGCTACCGCCAGCGCCACGCCGGCGGACAGGTTGTCGACCGTGTCGTCGTCGGTTTCCACCAGCAGGATGCGGCAATTCGGGCACATCGCGCTGACCATCTGGATATCGAGCGCCTGTTCCTGTGCCCAGCCGGTATCCGGTGGCGGCAGGGTGGTGCCGCCACGCTGGTCGACCCTGGTAAAACAGCCGCTGGCCGCGGTGCAGGGGGGCAGGCCATACTGGCTGCGATAGATCGCCAGATCGCTTTCCGCGCGGGCATAGCCATAGGCATCGACAACCGCGACAATCGTGGTGCTGACACCCTTTGCGGCGATGCGATAGGCATTGCGCAGATCGGCCGGACCATAGCCCGATGGCACGATGGCATTGGGGGGTAGGGTGGCGGGGGGCAGGGTGGCGGGGGACAGCGTGGCGGGGGACAGCGTCGCTGCGGCGATTGCACCCGGCATCGGCCGGCCATCGGCGCGCACCTGCACATGGGCGTGGCAATGCATGTGCATCGGGCGCGGGTCGCGCGCGCAGATCGCACGGTGCAGGACAATCTGCCCGATCCGGTCTTCGCGCTCGACCGGTCCCGGACGCGACGCCGCGCGGGCCGGTGTGGCCACCAGCGTCACCAGGACCGCGGTGATCAGGATGTGTGCCACCATGATCGATCCGATCCATCGCCAAACCGGCATGCCATCCCCTTATGTTGCCACGCGCCCGGCCCGGCCCGCGTTCACTCCGCGCGGGATTAGATCGCTTTGGCGATCACGCGGTGGTCAACTTCCTCCGAATATGAGGCATAGTGGATCAGGCATGGGCGCAAGCTGCGCCCGCAAGCCGCCCCCGATTTGCGCTTTGCCATGGGCGTGGCGTCCCGCCATAGTCGGGCCAAGCCGTGGTGATAGCGCGCGGGTTTTGGGGGAGATTGCGGTTGAGCGACGATGGACACGCCGGTGGTCTGCGCACGGTGGTGGTGGTCAATGCACTGGCGGCGCCGATGCTGGCCGGGCGCGTGCCGGAATGGGTGGATTTGCGCGGCTTTGCCACCACGGCGGAACTGATGGAACTGGCACCGCTTGCGGACATCGGCTGGTTCGATCTGCACAAACCCGCGCCGATGGCCGATGCCATCCGTCTGGCCACACGGCTGAAATGGCTCAATTCGATCTATGCCGGGGTCGATGCCTTTCCGCTGGATGTGCTGGCCGAACGCGGTGTCACTTTGACCAACGGCGCCGGGATCAACGCGATCACGATTGCCGAATATGTGGTGATGGGCATGCTGACCATGGCCAAAGGCTATGCGCAAGTCGTGGCGGCGCAGGCGCGTGAAGAATGGCTGATGGATTCCCCCGGCAAGCGCGAATTGTACGGCAGCCGCGCGCTGATTCTGGGCGCTGGCGCGATCGGTGGGCGCGTGGCGCAGATGCTGGCGGGCTTTGCGGTCGATGTGACCATGGTGCGGCGCGGGCCTGCGCCGGGCTGCCTGACCCCTGATCAGTGGCGCGCGCGGCTGGACGAATTCGACTGGGTGATCATCGCGGTGCCGGCCACACCCGAAACCAACGGGCTGATCGGCGCGGCAGAGATCGCCGCGATGAAGCCCGGCGCGATGCTGGTCAATGTCGCGCGCGGCAGCGTGATCGATCAGGATGCGCTGATCACCGCGCTGAATGCCGGGCGGCTGGGCGGCGCATTTCTGGATGTGTGCACGCCCGAACCGCTGCCGCCGGGGCATCCGCTGTGGCGCGTGCCCAATGCCCATGTCACCATGCACCTGTCGGGCCGCGCGCAGGACAAGATGTTTGTGCGCAGCGTTGACCGCTTTCTGGCCAATCTCGACCGCTGGCACCGGGGCGAACCGGTGGCGCCGGCGGTCGATCTGGCGCGCGGTTACTGATCCAGCAGCAGCGCGCTGATCTCCATCTCCGCCTCGGGGTGGGGCAGCAGCGTCTGGGTAAAGCGGGTCACCGTCATTTCGGCGATCAGCGCGCGGGGCACGGTGATGGCATCATCGCCGATCGCGATCACCAGCAGTTCGGCCGCGCTCAGCGCTTCGATACCCTGAAAGCGCAGCACAAAGGTATGGCGCGATCCGCTGAAGGTGGCGCTGGACCATTGCGTTTCGCCATGGCGGACCAGCCGCGCCAGCGGGCCGGCGCGGTCGAACAGTGCCTGCGCCAGGCGTTGCCCGGCGGTTATGCGCGGGCGATTGCCGCGCGGTTCGCTGCGGTCGCGGGCCGTGTGGTGGGGGGCCGGTCTGGTGAGGTCCGATTTGGTCAGATCCGGCTTGCCCAGGTTGTTGTCGCGCCACATCGCCGTTTCCCTCATTTTGTTCATGAAATGTTCCCACCGCATTTTTGGTTGGGTGGTGATGCGCCGCTTTGCCCGTGGAGTTGGATCGCACCAGATCGAAGGTTTCGCGCCGGACTTCAGCGCCGGGCTGGCAGGATCGGTGTGGGGCAGGGGCGTGGTCATCAGGGGCTTCCTTTCGAGTCGGCGTAAGATATTTCTTATATTGACAGGAAAAATATCTCGGTCTAGGAAAAATCCTTCGAAATTGGGGTAAGGACTTGCCAACCATGCCGATCAGCAGCGCACCGGACATCCTCGATCCCGCCGATCCGCGCGCGCGGCTGGTCGATCTGGCGCGTGCACGCGGCGTCAGCCTGTCGGCGTTGTCGGCGATGATCGGGCGCAACGCCGCCTATCTGCAGCAATTCGTGCGCAAGGGATCACCGCGCAAGCTGGAGGAAAATGACCGGCACACGCTGGCGATGTTCTTTGGCGTCGACGAATCCGCACTGGGCGCGCCGTTGGTACCGGTGGTCGCCACCGTGCGGCCGGGCGGGGGCGGCCTGGTTGCCGGTGCCCGCGCGCCGGCCAAGACGGCGCAATGGGTGGATATTCCCCGGCTCGCGCTGGGCGCCTCGGCGGGGCCGGGTGCGCTCGCGGATGATGATGTGGCGGATGGCCGGTTGCGGTTCAGCCAGCGCTGGCTGCGCGATCTGGGGCTTGATCCGGCGCACCTGTCGGTGATCGAGGTCGCCGGCGATTCGATGGAGCCGACGTTTCGCGATGGCGATGAAATTCTGGTTGATCGTTCGGCCGTGCGGTCGTCGGGCGGTTGGCGCGATGGTATCCATGTGGTGCGGATCGATGATGTGCTGCTGGTCAAACGGCTGGAACGGGGCGCGGCCGGGATGATCCGGGTGATCAGCGACAACCCGGCCTATGCCAGCACGGTCCGCGCTCTGCCGGATGTGGAGATCATCGGCCGGGTGGTGTGGAAGGGCGGCAAAATCTGATTGCCTGCACAGGCGCGCTGGCCCGGGCCGATCAACCCTTGCGTTCGGGCGTGCGGGCCATCATCTTGGGGCCTATGACCGAACCTGCAAAACCGCCTGTCCCGCCGCTGAAAGTGGCGATCCTGCCCGTGACACCGTTGCAGCAGAACTGCACGCTGGTGTGGTGCACCGCCACCATGCGCGGCGCGTTTATCGATGCCGGGGGGGATCTGCCGTTGCTGCGCCAGGCGATCGCCAAGACCGGGGTCACTATTGAAAAGCTGTTGGTGACGCACGGCCACATCGATCATTGCGGCGGCACCGCCGCGTTTGCGCGCGAATTGGGCGTGCCGATCGAAGGCCCGGAGGAGGCGGACCGCTTCTGGATCGACCGGCTGGGTGACGATGGCCGCAAATACGGCATCGCCGGCGAAGTGTTCGAACCCGACCGCTGGCTGCACGATGGCGATACCGTCACGATCGGCGATTGCGTGCTGGATGTGGTGCATTGCCCGGGGCACACGCCGGGGCACGTGGTGTTTTTCCACGCGCCGTCGCGGTTTGCCATCGTTGGTGACGTGCTGTTTCAGGGATCGATTGGCCGCACCGATTTTCCGCGTGGCAACCATCAGGATCTGATCGATTCGATCACCCAGAAACTGTGGCCGCTGGGCAATGATGTGACCTTTGTGCCCGGGCATGGCCCGGTCAGCACGTTTGGCCAGGAACGCCAGACCAATTCCTATGTCAGCGACTATATGCTGTCATGACCGGCGCGCCCGCCGTTGCGGGCGCGCCGAAGAGTTTATCTGGTAAACGCGATGATTGCGGCCCAGATGCCCACGCCCAGCAGGGTCAGCATGGTGGTCAGCGTGCCGACCATCCGCCCGGTCCCGAATGCGCCGCCATCCATGCCCAGGCCATGCGCAATCCGGCCCAGAATGAACGCCACCGCCACGCCGGCCAGCACCGGGTTGCCCGGGCGTGCTGCTTCGACCAGCGCGATCAGCACCAGCACGATCGGCGCGTTTTCAATGAAATTGGCCTGTGCGCGCATGCGCCGGATCAGGGCTTCGTCACCGCCATCGCCGATGGAAATTTTCTTGGCCTGGCGCACCGCGCCGATGCGGACCGATAGCCAGATGTTTACCAGCGCGGCGGCTGCGGCCGCGGCCAGGCTGATTGGCAGGTATAGTGTCATTGCTGCTCCCCCGATTTGCGGCCGTTTGTTGCCGCGCGGTTGCAGCGCTAGCTGAGTGCGGCTTGCAAATCATCCTGAAATGCGTATAGGCCCCCCTTCGCCCGCGAATGGCACCCCGTCGCCCGCTTCATCTGCCTGTCGCCCTGTGCATGCACATCCTGTGCTGCAACGGGAACAAGCGGGGTTGTCTGGACCGACGGATTTGCCTATCGCGCCAGTGATCGCAGACTTCTCAATATATCAGGAACAGGTGCCGAAATGGCCGTCCCAAAACGAAAAACATCGCCGTCCCGCCGTGGCATGCGCCGCAGCCATGATGCGCTCAGCGTCGAGGCATTCCATGAATGCACCAACTGCGGCGAACTGAAGCGCCCGCACATGCTGTGCAACGCCTGCGGCCATTACAATGGCCGTGAAGTGATCGCGGTGGGAAACTGATCGTGCCATACCACCGGATTGCGTGATGATCCGGTAATGGTACGTTTCCCGGGCTGCATTATCATGGAACCATACGCGTTGCCTGCCTGCCAACCGGCGCCATTGCGCCGGTACGCAATCCAGGCCAACGCGCGTGGGTCAACCAAGCACGGATCGATCAGGCCCGCCGTGGCCGGGTACGACACGATTGCACAACCGGGGGGGACCATCGCATCATGAGCCTGCCGCGTATCGCACTGGACGCGATGGGCGGCGATGAAGGCTTGCGCGTGATGGTCGAAGGCGCCGCGCTCGCGCTGGCGCGCAATCCGCAGCTCAGTTTTCTGATGGCCGGGGATGAACCGCTGGTTGCTGCGGCGATCGCTGGCTATCCGGGTTTGAGCGAACGCACCCTGATCCGCCACGCCCCCGATGTGGTGTCTGGCGATGAACGCCCGACCCAGGCGTTGCGCCGTGCGCGCACGACATCAATGGGTCTGGCGATCGACGCGGTCAAAACCGGTGAGGCCGGTGCCGCGGTCAGCGCGGGCAACACCGGCGCGCTGATGGCGATGGCCAAGCTGTCGCTGCGCACCCTGCCGGGGATCGATCGGCCCGCGCTTGCCGCGCTGGTGCCGACGCTGGGCGATCACGATCTGGTCATGCTCGATCTGGGCGCCAACACCGCCTGCGATGCGCGCAATCTGGTACAATTTGCGATCATGGGCGCGGCCTATGCGCGTATCGTCAACGGGCTGGCCAGCCCGCGCGTGCGGCTGTTGAACATCGGTAGCGAGGAAAGCAAGGGCACTGACGACTTGCGCGATGCGGCAGCGGTGCTGAAGGATGTCGATGGCGCGCTGGCGCTGACTTTCGATGGCTTTACCGAGGCGGACAAGCTTAACCGCGGTGACATCGATGTGGTGGTAACCGACGGATTTTCCGGCAATATCGCGCTGAAGGCGATGGAGGGCGCGGCGCGGTTCGTGGCCGATCTGCTGCGGCGCAGCTTTTCCAGCTCGCTACGGTCAAAATTCGGCTTTCTGATTTCGCGCCCGGCCACCGAATTGCTGCGCCACCATCTTGATCCCAACAACCACAACGGCGCGCTGTTTGTCGGGCTTAACGGTATCGTGGTTAAAAGCCACGGCGGGGCTTCTGCGCTGGGTGTTGCCCACGCCATCGAAATCACCGCGCGCCTGCTGGAGGAAAACCTGACCACGCGTATTGCGGCCGATCTGGCCGATGTCGGGGCGGAAAAGATCAACAGCCCGGTTCGTGCCAGCCAGCGCCACGCGCAGGATGTGGCCGCCGCGGCAAAGCGTGAGGCCGACACCAGCGCCATTACCGGCTCTGCCGCCAGCCCGGCCAACAGCCCTTATGCAGAGCCTGACGCATGACCGGCACGGTTCTGCGATCGGTCATTCGCGGCAGCGGCTCGGCCTTGCCCGAACGGATCGTCACCAATGCCGAAATGGCGTCGATGGTCGATACCACCGACGAATGGATTGTCGAACGTACCGGCATCCGCGCCCGCCACATCGCCGGGGATGGCGAAACCACCAGTTCGCTTGCGACCCTGGCGGCGCGCCGGGCGCTGGATGCGGCGGGTTTCGATGCGTCAACGATCGATTGCATCATTCTGGCCACCGCCACCCCCGATCAGACCTTTCCTGCCTCTGCCACGATCGTGCAGAACAACCTGGGCTGTCGCGGCGGCATGGCGTTTGACGTTGCGGCGGTCTGTTCGGGCTTTCTCTATGCGCTGACCACGGCCGATGCACTGCTGCGCGGGGGCAACGTGCGGCGTGCGCTGGTGATCGGTGCGGAAACCTTCAGCCGCATTCTGGATTGGGACGATCGCACCACGTGTGTGCTGTTCGGCGATGGCGCGGGCGCCGTGGTGCTGGAGGCGGTCTTGGTCGATCCCGATGACCACGCCGCACCGGGCCTGATCGCCAGCCGGCTCCACGCCGATGGCGCTTATAACGACATGCTGTTCGTCGATGGCGGGCCTTCCACCACGCAGACGGTGGGCAAAGTGCGCATGCGCGGGCGCGAAGTGTTTCGCCACGCGGTGGTCAACCTGGCCGGCGTGCTGGAAGAAGTGCTGGCGACGGCGGGCATGACCTCTGCCGATATCGACTGGGTGGTGCCGCACCAGGCCAACGCACGCATCCTGGATGCGACCGCGCGCAAACTGTCGCTGTCGCCCGACAAAGTGGTGATGACGGTCGATCATCACGCCAACACCAGCGCCGCATCGGTGCCGCTGGCGTTTGATGAAGCGGTCCGCGACGGGCGCATCAAGCCCGGAGATCTGGTCATGTTCGAAGCGATGGGCGGCGGGTTCACCTGGGGCGCTGCGCTGATCCGCATGTAATGCCTGGATGGCGGCGCTGGCCGTCGTGCAAAAGCAACCGTTGGCGTGCACGTTTGTGGCAATCGCCAGACCCGGATCGGGACACGCCGAAATGCATGAAAAGGCCCCGTAACGCATTGCGTTGGACCGAAAACCGGTTATCTTGACAACAGGGTAGTGGGACTTTGTTGCAATTGGGGGAATAACGGATGCGTTCTGTTGGCACTTTGACGCGGGCTGATCTCGCGGAAAGCATCAATCGTCGCGTTGGGCTTTCACGCGCCGAATCGCTGGATATGGTTGAAGCGATTCTCAACCGCGTCTGTGATGCCCTGGCCGATGGTGAAAACGTCAAGATTTCAGGGTTTGGCACATTCCTGCTGCGTGATAAGGCGGAACGGATTGGCCGCAATCCCAAAACCGGGATTGAGGTGCCGATTACACCACGCCGCGTGCTGACCTTTCGCGCCAGCCAGATGTTGAAAGACCGCATTTGCGCAACCGAATGATCCTTCCTGCATGAACGGCCCGGCCCCAGCCCGTACGCGCGCCGTGATCCGGCCGTCGGGCGCCCGGGCAGGTCGTGGCAAAGTGACCGATCATTCTGAAATTGCTGCGGTTTTTCAGGATGGCAAAGATGCCGGTGCCTTACGCACGATCGGTGAAGTGGCACGTGCGCTGGGCCTGCGCCAGCATGTCCTGCGCTATTGGGAAGACCAGTTTCCCACCTTGCGCCCGCTTACCCGGGCCGGTGGCCGGCGTTATTACCGGCCCGAAGATATCGCGCTGCTGATCACCATCGACAGGCTGGTCCACCGCGATGGCTATACCATCCGTGGTGCGCGCGCGGCGCTGGCGATGCCTGCGGCGCTTACGATGCCTGCGGCGCGGCGTGTTGCGGCATCCGGTGCATGCCTGGCATTGCCCACGCAGACCATCGCCGATGACCCTGCGGCCCCCGGACAAGGCCCCGAACAGGACATCGTCACTGCGGTACAGGTGTTGCGCCGCCACCTCGAATCGATTCGCGCCCGGCTGGCCGCCGCGCTCGATTAATCAGGAAATTCCGGGCCCAGCGCGGGATCAAGATCGCGCGGACGCACCAGCGTGGTCAGCCGCGCACAGCCAGGCGCGATATCGGCCCAATGGTCGATCGCGCATTCCAGCACGGCGAAGGTGGCGGTGGGAAACTTGGCCTCGACAATCGCGCGCAACGGACTGGTGCCGTTGTCGGGCACCAGATCGAAAATCAGGTCTTCCAGCCCGGGATTGTGGCCGACCATCAACAGCGCGGCGGGATCGCCTGGTAGTTCTTTCAACAGGTCGATCAGCATTTCTGAACTGGCGAGATAGATGCGCCGGTCCCATTCCACCGGAAACGTGCGGCCCCACGGTTCGCTGGCGATTTCGATCGTTTCCGCCACGCGCACCGCGGGGGATGCGATGACACGGTCGAATCGCCAGCCCTGATCGTGCACGTACCGGCCCATCGCCGCCGCGCCGCGAATGCCGCGCGCGTTCAACGGCCGGTCAAAATCACGCGCATGCGCGTCGGACCAGTCGGATTTGGCATGGCGAAACAGGGCGAGCGTCTTCACGCGAGGGGTCCAGGGATCAGCGGGGCGGTCGGTGCAGGGGCGCCAACGGGTTCAGAAACACTGCCCGCGATGCTTTGTAAAGCCACATCGAGCGTGACCCGGCGCACCGGGGTTCCAGCCGGAAACGCCGCGATCAGCCGCGATGGAAATGCTGCCGACAGCACCACGAACGCGCCGCGATCGGTATCAGACCGAATCAGCCGGCCAAATGCCTGCGCCAGCCGTGCGCGGATGATCGCATCATCGTGGGCCTGCCCGCCGCCCGCCAGCCGCCGCGCGCGGTGCAGGATCGACGGTTTGGGCCAGGGAACTTGTTCCATCACCACCAGCCGCAGCGAAATGCCCGGCACATCGACCCCGTCGCGCAACGCATCGGTACCGATCAGCGATGCGCGCGGATCATCGCGAAAAATATCGACCAGCGTGCCGGTATCGATCGGATCGACATGCTGTGCATACAGCGGCAGCCCTGCGCGCGCGAGCCGGTCGACAATCCGGCCATGGACAGCGCGCATCCGCCGGATCGCGGTAAACAGCCCCAGCGCGCCGCCGCCGGCCGCCTCGATCAGCCGGGCATAGGCGGCCGCCAGCGCCGACATGTCGCCCCGCGGAACATCGGTCACGATCAACACTTGCGCCTGGTTGGCGTAATCAAACGGGCTGTCGACCGCGAACAGCCGGGGATTGATGCCCAGGTGGCGCGCGCCGCTGCGCTGAATTGCGGATTCCCAGTCCGGGTCCGGGCCTTGTCGGTCGCACAGGGTGGCGCTGGTCATCAGCACGCCATGCGCCGGCGCCAGCACGGCGGCGGCAAACGGCTTCATCGGGTCGAGATAGCGGCGGTGCAGCCCCAGATCCCATTCGCGCCCTTCAGACCGTTCGACCGCCAGCCAATCGACAAAATCGGGATCGGCCGGCCCACCCAGCCGCGCCAGCAGTGCAATCCACCCCGTCAACAGGTCACAGCGCCACTGGATCGACCCGCGCGCGCCCTCGATCCGCGCGCGCGCGGTGCTGTCCAGCCAGTCGGGCGGATCGGCCAGCAGCGCCTCAATCCGCGTGCCGATACGCGCCAGCGGCTGGCGCAGCGCCTCCAGCGCGTCTTGTGCGGCGGCGGCCACGGTGATGAACCCGCCGTCCAGCCCGGCCGCCTCGGTCTCCAGCCCATAGCCGGCTTCCTGGCCGCCGCTTTCATCGCGGGCGTGGACCAGCGCGCGGGTCGCGGCCAGCAATTCTTCGAGCGGGCCCACCGGGGCCCCTTCGGCGATTCGCGCCAGCCAGCCGTCGCCGGGCAGTGCCTCTGCCGCGTCGCGGGCGCGGGTGATCGCGCGCGCGCCCTCTTCGTCATAGCTGGCCAGATCAGCCAGCCGCGCCGCCAGGCCCCGGCGGCGGCCGCGCGATTTGCCCTCTGGCCCGATCACCCAGCGGCGCAATTCGATCGTTTCGGCCCCGGTCAGCGCGGCGGCAAAGGTGGCGTCGGCGGCATCGAACACGTGATGCCCTTCGTCAAACACGATCCGCGTCGGCTGGCCGCCATTTTCCCGGCCCCGCGCGGCGTTGATCATCACCAGCGCGTGGTTGGCGATCACCAGATCGGCCTGGGCAGAGGCGCGCGTGGCGCGTTCGATGAAACATTTGCGGTAATGCGGACACGCGGCATAAATGCACTCGCCACGCTGGTCGGTCAGCGCGGTGATGCCACGGCGGCGAAACAAAGTGCCCAGCCACCCTGGCAGATCGCCGCCGATCATGTCGCCATCCTGGCTGTATGCCGCCCAGCGCGCCACCAGTTGCGCCAGCACCGCCGCGCGGCCCTGAAATCCGCCCTGCAGCGCGTCTTCAAGATTGAGCAGGCACAGATAGTTTTCGCGGCCCTTGCGCACCACCACGGCCGGGCGTTCGCCGGTGGCGCGGTCGGCAAAGGCGCGGCGGCTTTCGCGGCGCAACTGGCGTTGCAGCGCCTTGGTATAAGTCGAAACCCAGACCGTGCCGCCCGATTGTGCGCTCCACAAGGCGGCTGGCGCCAGATAGCCCAGCGTTTTGCCGGTGCCGGTGCCCGCCTGTGCCAGCACCACGGTGGGCACGCGCACGGTGCCGCGCGGGGCAAACATCTGGCCCGCCTCACGCGCAAAGGCGCGCTGCGCCGGGCGGTCTTCGGCCCCGGCGCCGGCAATCGTGGCCAGCCGCGTGGCGATGGCATCATCATCCAGCACCACTTGCGCGGGCTGCGGCCGGGGCGGCGCCTCTTCCCATTCGGGCAGGCGCGCAAACAGCCAGCGTTCGGCGCGTTCCGGGCGGCGTATGGTCCTGGTCAGCAACGTTGCCCACGGCCAGCGCTGGCGCGCCAGCAATTCCAGCGCGGTCCACGCGCCTTCACGCGCATGCCAGTCCGCCGCTGCGGTGTGGTCGATCAGCACGGCGGCGGCCAGCCGCAGGAACGCCGGGACCGCGGCATCGCCGTCCGGTTCGGGCAAAGCGAGCGCGCGCGCCAGCCCGTGCGGCGTTGGCACCACAAACCGCGCCGGGTGCACAAACGCAAACAATTCCAGCAGATCCAGCCCCGACAGATCGGGATAGCCCAGCCGGCTGGCCACCAGCGGCGCGCCCAGCACGATCAGCGGGGTATCGGCCGCGGCGACGATCGCGTCGCCCTTGCTGATCTGACGCGCGCTGATCTGGCTTGCGCGGCGGGAATCGTCGCCCACGTCGATCCAGCATCCGCCGTGGCTGGCATGCAGCGCCGGCAGGGGCAGCGGCTGCACAGCGGGAAGGGGTGATTCCATCGCGCCGGTCTGGGGCGGCCGGCGCCAAAAGTAAACGGGCAGGGGGTTGAACGATGGGGGATGGGTGGGGCGAACGCACATTTCTCACCACGCCCTTAACTATGACAGACGCCTGCCGTCCTACCGCTGCAGGAACCCCTTTGATGCTTGCGCCTGGCGCAGGATTCGCAAGGGGGGCCGACCCATAGTGGAGAATGGGACCATGACCGCGATCAACACCAACATCGCCGCGACACAAGCGGCCGATGCTTCGAATGCCGCAGGCAAGATGACCGCGCAGGCGATGCAGCGGCTGTCAACCGGGCTGCGTATCAACAGCGCCGCCGATGATGCCGCCGGCCTCGCCATCAGCAACACCATGACATCGCAGATTGATGGCATGACCCAGGCGGTCAGCAATGCCAACGACGGCATTTCGCTGGCCCAGACGGCTGGCGGCGCACTGACCGAAGTGACCAACATGCTGCAACGCATCCGCCAGCTGGCAGTGCAGTCATCATCGGGCACCTATCAGGCGTCGGACCGCACATCGATGCAGGCCGAAGTTTCGAACCTGACCCAGCAGATTTCGGGCATCCTGGCCAAAACCACCTTCAACGGCGTGAATGTCTTTGCGATCACGTCGGGCGCCCCGGCGGCCAACGGGTCGCAGGATATTACCACCACCATCCAGACCGGCGCCAACAACGGCGAAAACGTGGTGATCGACAGCCCGGCGTTCAACGGTTCGCAGCTGTTCGGCAGCAATGGCGGCACCGGCCTGACCGCGTACAGCAACGCCACGGGCGTGGTGCAGGCGCTGGATGTATCAAGCCAGGCGGTATCGGCCACCACCATCACCAATATCGATGCGATGGTGACCCAGGTCAACGCGACCCAGGCCGCGCTGGGTGCGGCGCAAAACCGCCTGACATCGGTGGTCAGCAACCTGAACACCAATATCACCAACCTGGCATCGGCGCGCAGCCGGATCAGGGATACCGATTATTCGACTGAAACCACCCATCTGGCCAAGGCGCAGATCCTGTCGCAGGCATCGACCGCGATGATCGCCCAGGCCAACCAGAGCCAGCAAAGCGTGCTGTCGCTGCTGAAGGGTTAAGCGAGTCGTCATGATGTCTCCCCCCCGGGCGGGGCCGCGCAACCTGCGCGGCCCCGTTTGTGGTGTTTACGCAGGCGCCATCGTTGCCTAAATGCTCATGATGGGAAACATCGACACTGCCATTGCCAAGACCTGGCTGACCGCCGACCGCCTGCTGGAAGATTCGTTCCGGCTGGGCAATCTGATCATCGCATCGGGATTTGTGCCCACGCATATCGTCGGCATCTGGCGCGGTGGCGCGCCGGTGGGGATCGCGGTGCAGGAATTGCTGGAATACCGCGGGATCGAAACCGATCATATCGCCGTGCGCACCAAATCCTATGACGGGATCGACCAGCAGAACAGCGAAGTGCGGGTCTATTCGCTGGGCTATCTGATCGACACGCTGTCACCCGATGATCGGCTGGTGGTGGTCGATGATGTGTTTGACAGCGGCCGTTCGGTCGAAGCGCTGCTGCGCGAATTGCGCGAACGTTGCCGCCACAACACCCCGCGCGACATCCGCATCGCGACCGTCTATTGGAAACCGGCGCGCAACAAAACCACGCTGCGCCCCGATTATTACGTCCACCAGACCGATGAATGGCTGGTATTCCCCCACGAAATCTGTGGCCTGACCGAGGATGAAATCCGCGCGCACAAGCCGCAGGCGGCGCTGATCCTGCGGGATTGACGCTTGCCAAACCGGGCGTAATCGCGAAAGGGCGGGGGCTATGACCGACACCACCACCGCCCCCGCCGATCTGCCCCAGCCGCCCCTGCAAGACGCCGCCCGGGTAAACAAGACCTGGCCGTTTGAAGAAGCGCGCAAGCTGGTGCGGCGCTATCCCAATGGCAAGCGCGATGCGGCGGGCAATCTGGTGCCGGTGCTGTTTGAAACCGGCTATGGCCCGTCGGGGCTGCCGCACATCGGCACCTTTACCGAAGTGTTGCGCACCACGCTGGTGCGCCGTGCCTATGAAGTGCTGGCCATACAGCCCGATGGCACCCCGCCGCCGACCCGGCTGGTGGCGTTTTCGGATGATATGGACGGCCTGCGCAAAGTGCCCGACAATGTGCCGGACAAGGATATGCTGGCCGCCAACATCGGCCGGCCGCTGTCGCGCATTCCTGATCCGTTTGGCACCCATGCCAGCTTTGCCCACCACAACAACGCGCGGCTGCGCGATTTTCTTGACCAGTTCGGGTTCGATTACGAATTCGTGTCGGCGTCGGACCGTTACAACGCGGGCGGGTTTGACGACGCGCTGATCAACGTCCTGCGGCATTACGACGCGATCATGGGCATCATGCTGCCCACTTTGCGCGAAGAACGCCGGCAGACATATTCGCCGGTGCTGCCGATCTCGCCCACCACCGGCGCGGTGCTGCAAGTGCCGATCGCGATCATCGATGCCGATGCCGGGATGATCCGCTTTACCGACGCGGATGGCACTGTGGTGGAACAGTCGATCCTGGGCGGGCGGTCAAAGCTGCAATGGAAAGTCGACTGGGCGATGCGTTGGGTCGCGCTGGGTGTCGATTACGAAATGTATGGCAAGGATCTGACCGACAGCGGCACGCAATCGGGCAAGATTGCCGCGGTGCTCGGCGGGCGCCGTCCGGAAGGGCTGATTTACGAGCTGTTCCTGGATGAAAAGGGTGAAAAGATTTCGAAGTCCAAGGGCAACGGCCTGACGATCGAACAGTGGCTGGATTACGGCACGGCGGAATCGCTGGGATTCTACCTGTTCCGCGAACCCAAGAGCGCCAAATCGCTGCACGTGGGCATCATTCCGCGCGCCGTCGACGAATATTGGCAGTTCCGCGAAAAGCTGGGCGCGCAGCCGGTCGAACAGCAACTGGGCAACCCGGTCTGGCACCTGTTGCGCACCAATAGTGCGTCACCCGGCGCCGGCGACAGCCTGCCGGTGACTTATGCGCTGCTGCTCAATCTGGTGGGCGTGCTGGGTGCGGGCGCCAGCCGCGAACAAGTGTGGTCGTACCTTGGCAATTATGTCGACGCCGCCGATCCGGCCGATCATCCGGCGGTCGATACGCTGGTGACCTGCGCGCTGGCGTACAACCGGGATTTCATCGCACCGACGCTGCAACGCCGCGCGCCCACCGCTGGCGAAGCGGCCGCGCTGGCCGCGCTCGACGCCGCACTGGCGCAAATGCCCGCCGACGCCGGGGCTGAGGACTTTCAGACCGTGGTCTATACCGTCGGCAAGGATGAAGCGTTCGGGTTTGAATCGCTGCGCGACTGGTTCAAGGCGCTGTATGAAACGCTGCTGGGGTCGGCGCAGGGCCCGCGCATGGGCAGCTTTATCGCGCTCTACGGCCTCGCCAACACCCGTGCGTTGATCGCCGAGGCATTGGCATCGGCCTGACTCGCAATCCAGTCGCGAATTTTTGAATCCAGCACCGACAGCGGCAGCGCGCCGCTGTTCAGCACCTGATCGTGAAAGGCGCGGATATCAAACCGCGCGCCCAGCGCCGTGCGCGCCTGGTCGCGCAGCCGCTGGATGGTCATCGCGCCGATTTTGTAGGCCAATGCCTGCCCCGGATTGGCGATATAGCGATCGACTTCGGCCGCGGCATCGATCCGGCCAATGCCCGAATTGTCGAGCATATAGGCAATCGCCTGGTCGCGGGTCCAGCCGCGCGTGTGCAGCCCGGTATCGACCACCAGCCGCATCGCGCGCAGCATTTCATCATCCAGCGTGCCCCAGTGCTGCGCCGGATCGCGGTACAGCCCCATGTCGTACCCCAGCGTTTCAGCATAGAGCGCCCAGCCTTCGACATAGGCGGCATTGCCGCCAAACCGCTGAAAATCGGGCAAGGCATCGTTTTCCTGCGCCAGGCTGATCTGGAAATGGTGTCCGGGTGCGCCTTCGTGCAGGTACAGTGTGGTGACCCCGGTCATGAACCGGTGCTGCCAGTCATACGTGTTGTACCAGAACACCCCCGGCCGGGTGCCGTCGGGCATGCCTTCGCTGTAACTGCCGCCCGCCTCGAACCGGGCGCGGTAATCGGGATAGGGCTGGATCAGCAGCGCGGTGTGCGGCAATTGCCGGAAATAACGCGGGGCCAGCCGCGCCACTTTATCGCCCACCGCACGAAATCCGCTGTCCAGTTCGGCCGCGCTGCGCGGATGAAACCGCGCATCGCTGCGCACCACATCAAAAAATTCGCGCAACGGCAGCGTATAGCCCAGCTCGCGTTCCACCCCGCGCATGTCGCGCTGGATGCGTTCGACTTCGGTCAGGCCGGTCTGGTGCACGGCATCGGGATCGAGCGACAGCGTGGTCTGGTTGCGCACCAGCAGGCGGTACAACATCGTGCCACCGGGAATGGCCGACAGCCCGACCGAATCGCGCGCCGCGGGCAGATAAGTCCCGGCCAGAAAATCGCGCAATTTGCGATAGGCGGGATAGACGTGGGTTGTGGTCGCCGCCAGAAACGCCCGCGCCAGCCGCGCCCGCGTGGCGGGTGATACATCGCGCGGGATATGCCGCGCCGGGGCGATGAACAGCGATTGCGCCGGCGGGCGCGCCAGGATGGCATCGATTTCGGCGATCATCGCCATCACCGTCAGCCGCGGTTCGACCACGCCGCTGGCCATGCCTTCGCGAAAGCGGTCAGCCGCATTGTCGAACACCACGGGCAGCGTGCGTTCCAGATCCAGCCGCGCCTCTACATCGGCCAGCGTATGCAGTGATCCGCCTTCGCTGGTGGCCGCCATTTCGGGAAATTCGACCGGAAAACCCATGAAATGGTTGAACGGTTGCACCCCCAGCAATGCCTGGGCCCAGGGCGCCAGCATCGCCCGATTGTCGATCAGCGTCTGGTCAAACACGTCATAGGACAGGCGGTGCGCAGGATCGAGCGCGGCGCGATCGACGCCGGCCAGCTGTGCCAGCGAATGGTCGATCACGGTGCGCTGTCGCGCGGTCAGTTCGGGCGTGAACAGCAATACCAGCAGATCGTGCGGCACCGCATCGCCGCGCGCCAGCGCGCCCAGCGGATCGAGCGCCTGTTGCGCGCGGCTGTCTTCGACAAACAGCCGGTCCAGCCGGTCTGTCATCGCGGCGGCGGTGTCGGGGTGGGGCGCTGGCTTTGCTGCGCTGCCGGCGGTTGCGCCCGCGCCGGCCGGCGGCGCGGGCGATGTCCGTGGCATGGTCGGCTGGCGTGCTGCGGCTGGCGGGGTGTCAAGCTTTGCCAGTACCGGCACATCGCGTTGGGTGCTGGCGGACGGCGGCAGTGCTGCGCTGGCGCAGGCCGACAGCGCGCCGCCCAGCACAGCCACAACCACCCAGGTCACGCCGGTCTGCAGCAGCGGCGGCCACCCGATCCGCGCGGCCCCGCCCGGCGTCACGACCACGGACGCGCCCGATACCAGCGGGTCAGCACATATTTCACCCCGCTTGTCACCGGCGCCCCGGCATGCAGCGTGCGCGGATTGGGCCGGCCATCGGGGGCCATGTTGTTCCACGCCAGCAGGACCCCGGCCTGGGGCGGGATCGACAGGCTGATCTTGGGAAAATCGGTGGCGCCGCCCTGGTCCACCGCGTTGAGATAGCCCATCGCGGTCCAGCTGCGTTGCCCGCCGCGCCGCCGTTCATCATCCCAATATTCGTGTTTTTTTACAAAATAGTCAAAATGATGCTTGAATTCCTGGCCTTCGCGATAGCGCTGCCCCTGCAGCGTTTCGCCCAGGCCTGGATCGATCCCCAGCAGATCATCGATCCGCCGTTGCAACATCCGCACGAACGGATCGGCGGGATCGACATCACCGGTATAACTGGTGCGACCCAGGTCGATATTGTTGTTGTAGGTGGGCGATGGCCGCGCGACGGTGTCGATCACTGCCATCAGCCGCTGACAATCGCTGGCCGACAGAAAATCGGCCACGGCATAGATTTCGACGCCCTCCACCGGCAGGCGATAGGCTGCGGGATCGGCATCCAGCCGCGCACGCACGACCTCTCCGATGCGCGCAAGCTGGGCGCGGTCGGGATCGCGATCGGCGGCTTTGAACGAAAAAACCATGACAGCACCGGGTCATGGCGCATGGCGGCGGCAACAGCAAGACCCGGCGGCAAGACCTGACACCGATCAACCGTGCCGGCGCAGGTCATGCGCCGGCACGGTTGTCGCGATTTACCAGAACACGTTGCGGATCACGTCCACCACTTCGCCCGAATCGATATCGATCAGCAGGCAATCGTTGTAATAGCGCACCCAGCGATACGATCCCCAGACCGGGGGCAAGTGGTAATAGGCAGGATCGTCGATCCAGTAGCGTTCGTCATAATAGGCGCCTGCCAGAAAGGCGCCAATGCCAAAACTGACATAGCCATAGCCGCGATAGGGCGCATCGTAAAAACCCAGCTGGAACACATTACGGTGATATCCGCGCCAGCTGTACCAATCATAGCGGTGGTCACGGCGCCAGTCATTGTTCCAGCCGCGCCCGCGATCCCAGTCGCGGTGGTCGCGCGATGCGCCATAACCCCAACCGCGGTTGTCGCGGTCATGATTGTCCCATCCGCGCCGGTCGCGGTCGTGGTCGTTCCACCCGCGGTTGTCGCGGTTCTGGCTTTGCCAGCCGCCGGGCCCGCGTGAACCGTTCTGCCAGCCGCGATTGTCGCCGCCACGATTGTCGCCGCCGCGATTGTCGCCCGTGCGCCCCTCACCGCCGCGCCCGTCATTCCCACGTCCGTTCCACCCGCCGGCGCCGTTGCCACGTGCGGGGTCGCCGATGCCAGGGGCGGGGGGTGTCGGGGTTACGCCGACGCCAGTCGGCCGGTTGCCATTCCATCCACCGCGCCCGTCACCGCCGCGCCCGTTCCAGCCGGGTGCGCCGTTGCCGCGTGCGGGATCGCCCATCACGGGTGCGGGGGTCTGCCCATTGCCAATGCCGCCCGACGGTCCGTTGCGCCACGACGGCGCATTCGGGGCGGGTTGCGGGCGGGCCGGCATGCTGGGCTGGGGCATCGATTGCGGCTGCGCGCCCGGCGTTCCACCACCCCAACTGCGTCCGCCACCACCACCGTTCCAGCTGCCACCTTGCGGGGCAGGCGCGCGTGCAGGGGACGGTGCCGGGGCGCTGGGGGCTGCGCGCATGTCGCCCCCGCCACGGCGTTCGCGCGGCATTTCCTGGGCCAGCGCCGGCGCTGGCAGGCAGCCCAGCACCAGCGTGACCGCGGCGATTGTGCTGCCCAGCAGGGCGGTCACGCGTGCGCGTGCTGCCGATGTGCCTGTTGATGCCATGTGCTGCCTCCCAAAACCCTGGCGATGGCGTGCAATCACGATCGTTGGTGGTGCCATCGTCGGCCCCCGTCCGGTCATGATCGCGCGAATCGCGCTTGTGTCATGGACTATCACGCCCGATCGCTGCACGGATGCTGAACCGGGCTGTAGGCTGTGTTCAGAATCGGGATTCGCCGGTCCGCTATGCAGCACTGCACACCCGCCACAGGACAACCATGGACGACAACCATCTGCGCCCCGACGCCGCCCCGGCCCACCTGCTGGCGGTGCTGAATGATGCGCGCAGGCGGCTGGATCACGCCGCACGCGACCGCCATGCCGCCATGCACGCACCGGTGGTGGTGACCGGCGATGGTGATGCGCGGATCATGGTGTTGCGCGGTGTGGATGACGATGGCGGGGTCTTGCGCTTTCACACCGATCAGCGGTCCCCCAAAGTGGCGCAGATCGATGCCGATGCGCGCCTGACCGTGCTCGCCTATGAACCGCAGGACCGCGTGCAATTGCGCCTGACCGGCGCGGCGCGGGTCGATCGCGATGGCACGATGGCCAATGCCGCGTGGGCGGCAGCGTCACCGCTGGCACGGCGGGTCTATCTGGTTGAATCTGCGCCGGGGGCGGTGCTGGCACAGCCCGGATCAACGCTGCCCGCCGCATTGCAGACACGCCGCCCGACGCTGGCGGAAAGTGAGGCCGGGCGCGACAATTTTGCGGTGATCGTGATGCGCATCGAAGTGATCGACTGGCTGCAACTCGGCCACGAGGGCGGCCGCCGCGCGCGGTTTGTGCGTGATGCGCAGGGGGATGGCTGGCAGGGTGAGTGGATCGCGCCCTGATGGATTAGAACTGGTTGAGACAGGGTTCAAGCGTCTCGCGAAAGCCCTTATTTTCCTCACAACGCACTGAATTAAAAGCCCTTCCCCTCAGGGGAGGGGCTCCCCGCAAACGCGATCAGCGCGTCAGTTTTTTGTATGCCAGCGCGGTCGGCCGGTCGGCCGCATCGCCCAGGCGGCGGCGCTTGTCTTCTTCATAGGCGGCAAAGTTGCCTTCGAACCATTCGACATGGCTGTTGCCTTCGAATGCCAGGATATGCGTGGCCAGCCGGTCCAGGAAAAAGCGGTCATGGCTGATCACCACCGCGCAACCGGCAAAGTTTTCGATCGCTTCTTCCAGCGCGCCCAGCGTTTCGACATCAAGGTCGTTGGTCGGTTCGTCCAGCAGCAGCACGTTGCCACCGGTTTTCAGCATCTTGGCCATGTGCACGCGGTTGCGTTCACCGCCCGACAGCTTGCCCACGTTCTTTTGCTGGTCGGCGCCCTTGAAATTGAACGCGCCCACATAGGCGCGGGTCGATGTGTCGAACCCGTTGACCTTCATGTAATCGGCGCCGTCGGAAATTTCCTGCCACACGTTCTTGGCCGGGTCCAACTGGTCACGGCTCTGGTCGACATAGCCCAGCCGCACGGTTGATCCGATGTCGATCGCGCCGGTGTCGGGCTGTTCCTTGCCGGTCAGCAGTTTGAACAACGTCGATTTGCCCGCGCCGTTCGGCCCGATCACGCCGACAATGCCGCCGGGCGGCAGCAGGAATGACAGGTCGTCAAACAGCAATTTGTCGCCATAGGCCTTTGAAACGTTTTTAACTTCGATAACCTTGCCGCCCAGCCGTTCGGGCACCTGGATGACGATCTGCGCCTTGCCCGGGCTGCGCGTGTTCTGGCTGGCGACCAGTTCTTCAAACTTTTTGATACGGGATTTTGACTTGGTCTGGCGGCCCTTGGGGCCTTGCCGGATCCATTCCAGTTCGTCGTTGATGGCCTTTTGGCGGCCCGACGCCTCCCGGTCTTCCTGGTCCATGCGCTTCGACTTCTTTTCCAGATAGGTCGAATAATTGCCTTCGTACGGGAAATATTTGCCGCGGTCGATTTCCAGAATCCAGCCGACCACATTGTCCAGGAAATAGCGGTCGTGGGTGATCATCAGCACCGCGCCGGCATATTCCTTCAGGTGGTTTTCCAGCCAGTCGACCGATTCGGCGTCCAGGTGGTTGGTCGGTTCGTCCAGCAGCAGGATCGACGGTTTCTGGATCAGCAGCTGGGTCAGCGCGACGCGGCGGCGTTCCCCGCCCGACAGGTTTTCCACCGACCAGTCGGACGGCGGGCAGCGCAGTGCCTCCATCGCGATTTCCAGCTGGTTATCCAGTGTCCAGCCATCGACCGCGTCGATCTTGCCCTGCAGATCGCCCATTTCGTCCATCAGCGCGTCAAAATCGACGTCTTCGGGCGGATCGGCCATCAGGTTGGAAATTTCGTTGAAACGATCAACCAGATCGGCGGTTTCGCGTGCCCCGTCCTTGACGTTTTCCAGCACGGTCTTGGTCGGATCGAGCTGCGGTTCCTGCGCCAGATAGCCGACGGTGATGTTTTCACCGGGCCAGGCTTCGCCAGTGTAATCCTTGTCGATCCCGGCCATGATTTTCATCAGGGTCGATTTGCCCGCGCCGTTGGGACCAACGATGCCGATCTTGGCGCCCTGGTAAAACTGCAGGCTGATATCGCTGAGCACCGGCTTTTGCGCGCCGGGGAAAGTCTTCGTCATGCTTTTCATGACGTAGGCGTACTGGGCGGCCATGGTCGTCCTTCGTAGGTTTTATGCGGGGTATGTTTCTCGCGCGCTCTACAAGGCGGGGCCGGGCTTGCCAAGCGGCGCGGTTCGATCCTTGAAAAACCCGATCACTTCGGCCTCCACCTGGCGGGTGCGGCTGCCCGGCTGGTCGATCACGTGAAAGGTCAGCACCGAATGCGGCGCGATCGGCGCATTCGGGTTGGCATCGGCATCGTCCAGCTCGATTGTTTTCACCTTATCGCCAAACCGCGCCCGCAGCATGGCGAAGCGCGCCTCGGGCACCAGTTTGTCGGATTTGAAACGCAAGGCCAGCATCGACAGATCCTCGGTTTCAAACCGCGCCTTGGCACAGGCCATTTCCTCTTCGGACGAATCGATCCGGCCCGCACCCCAGGTGCCCAGCGGCAGCGAGGGTTGTGACAAAACCGGGGCAACCACCGCCGGCTCGGTCATCATTGCCAGCGCAAACCCGCCGGTAAAGCACATGCCGACCGCACCCACCCCGCGCCCGCCACATTCGGCATGGGCATGGCGGGCCAGCGCACGCAGCCAATCGACAATCGCGCTCGATTTGCCATTGGCCCAGGCGTTGAATTCGCGCCGCACGCACAGCGTCCACACCGCCTGGCCCAGCGTATAAAGCTTGTCCGGCTTGCGCCCGTCTTCGCCAAACAGGCTGGGGCAAAACACCGTCATCCCGGCCTCCGCCACCCGATCGGCAAAGCGCATGACCAGCGGATGCAGGTTGGGCATTTCGTGCATGATAATCACGGCAGGCCCGCTGCCCTTGCGCCACACCTTGCGCGTGTAAGGCCCGTCGGTGAATTCAAACGCGGTGTATCCGGCAAAGGCGTCGGCGTTCTGCATCGTCATTGCCTCTTATCCTCGCCGAAACGGGGAGGGGGACCGCGCGTAGCGTGGTGGAGGGGTGGTGCAGTTATAGAACCGCCGGCGCGCGGTGCACCGCCCCTCCACCACCTTGCAGGCGGTCCCCCTTCCCGTTTCGGGGAGGAAAATTTCAGATCCGCTCGATCACGATCGCCGGGGCCATGCCGCCGGCGGCACACATGGTGACCAGGCCATAACGGCCGCCGGTGCGTTCCAGTTCGTCCAGCACGGTGCCGATCAGGATCGATCCGGTTGCGCCGATCGGATGCCCCAGCGCCATCGCGCCGCCGTTCACATTGACCTTGTTGCGGTCAAGCTTCAGGTCGCGGATGAATTTTTCGGCCACCACGGCAAAGGCTTCGTTGATTTCCCACAGGTCGATGTCGTCCACGGTCAACCCGGCCTTGGCCAGCACCTTGCGCGCGGCGGGGACCGGCGCGTTCAGCATCAGCGTCGGATCATCGCCCTGGTTGGCATAGGCAACCACGCGCGCGCGCGGTTTCAAACCGTGTTTTTCGGCATAGGCGGGGCTGGTGATCAGGATCGCCGCCGCGCCATCGACCACGCCCGATGAATTGCCGGCATGATGCACGCCCTTCCAGTCCAGATCGGGATAGCGGCGCTTGATCTGCTGACGAAACGTGGTGCCGCCCAGGTCGAAATCGGCGATGCCGTCAAAGCTGGCCTTCAGCGATGACAGTCCTTCGATGGTGGTTTCGGGGCGCGGGAATTCTTCGTGATCCAGCGCGACCGTGCCATCGTCGTTCAGCACCGGCACCAGCGATTTGGCGAAGCGGTTTTCGGCAATCGCCACCGCGGCGCGCTGCTGGCTGACCAGCGCCAGTGCGTCGAGATCGGCGCGGGTGATGCCTTCGCGCGCGGCAATCGCATCGCCGCACACGCCCTGGTGCGATTGCGGGTGAATGGCATCGAGCGCCATATTGCCCGACCCCATGCCCAGCGGACGAATCCCGGCATTGGCCTGTTCGGCGCCATGCGCGGCGGTAAAGCTCATCATTTCGGTGCCGCCGGCGATCACGCAATCTTCCATGCCCGACATCACGCTGGCGGTGGCGAGGTTGACCGAAGTGATCCCGCCGCCGCAGAACCGGTCCAGCGTCAGCCCGCTGGCCGAAATGTCATAACCGGCGGCCAGCGCGGCCATGCGGCCCAGATCGCCGCCCTGCTTGCCGTACTGTGACGATGTCGACCAGATCACATCGTCGACCGTGCTGGTGTCCAGATGGTTGCGATCCTTCAGCGCCTTCAGCACCGTTGCAGCCAGCTGTTGCGGGTGCAGGTGCGACAAGGCGCCCTTGCCAGGTTTGCCCACCCCGCGCGGGGTGCGGACGGCATCGATGATATAGGCTTCGGCCATGACAGGTTCCCTTTGATCAATTTAACCGAATGATTAAGGGCTTTGCGAAAGCGGTGCAAGCGTTAAGGTGTGGGCGCGCCTGCCACCACGAAGGACCGTCCATGTTGCACACCGCCATTCTGGAACAGTCGCGCGGTTTTGCCGATGATATTGTTGCGTTGCGCCGGGCGATCCATGCCGAACCCGAACTGGGGCTGGCCAACCCGAAAACCCGCGACAAACTGCGTGCCAGCCTGGCGCATTTGCCGCTGACCTGGCGCGAAGGCCCATCGACCACCGGGCTGGTGGCCACGCTGACCGGCACCGCACCGACCAGTGCCCCGTTGCGCCGCGTGCTGTTGCGCGGCGATACCGATGCGCTGCCGATGGATGAGGAAACCGGGCTGCCTTTCGCCAGTACGGTGCCCGGCGCGATGCATTCGTGCGGGCACGATACCCATGCGGCGATGCTGGCGGGTGCGGCGCATGTGCTGTGCGCGCGGGCCGAGCACTTCGCGGGCGAAGTGCAGTTCATGTTCCAGCCGGGTGAGGAAGGTTTTCACGGCGCGCGGTTCATGATCGATGATGGCCTGCTGAATCCGGCGCCCGATGCGGCGTTTGCGTTGCATATCATGCCCGACAGCCCGCACGGGCTGGTGGCCGGGCGTGCGGGCGCCTTGCTGGCCTCGGCCGACCGGTTTGAAATCATCGTGACCGGGCAGGGCGGCCACGCGTCGATGCCGCACCAGACGCTCGATCCGATGCCGGTGGCCTGTGAAATCGTCACCGCGATCCAGACGATGGTCACGCGGCGGTTTCCGGTGGCGGACCCGGTGGTGGTGACCGTCGCCGAAATCCACGCCGGCACCACCCACAACGTGATCCCCGATCGTGCGGTGCTGAAGGGCACGCTGCGCACGCTGTCGCCCGATAACCGTGCGGCATTGCACAACCGCCTGACCACGCTGGCGCAGGGGATTGCCGCGGCGCACGGGCTGTCGGCCACGGTGCTGATTGTCGAAGGGTTTCCGGTCACGCTGTGCGATCCGCGCGCGGTCGATCTGGGGGAGCGCGTGACCGGCGCGCTTGGCCCCGACCTGCGGTTCCACCGGTTGTCGCACCCGATCATGGGTGCCGAAGATTTTGCCTACGTGCTGAACCAGGTGCCCGGTGCGATGTTTTTTCTGGGGGTGGCGGCGGCCGGCAGCGATCTGCAACATTGCTGTGGCATTCATTCGCCGCGCATGGTGGTGGATGAATCGGCGCTGCCATTGGGCACCGCACTGCTGGCCGGCTGTGCCGAACAGTTTCTGGCGCAGGGTTTTGCATAGGACAGGCATGAACGACGACCGGGTTCTGGATTTTGAAGGCATCCACAATTTTCGCGATTATGGCGGGTATCCTGCGCGCGCCGGGCGGCTGGCGCGCGGGCGGTTGTGGCGGTCGGGCCAGCACGCCGGGGCTACGCCTGCCGATCTGGCGCGGGTGCGTGATCTGAACATTGCCACGGTAATCGACCTGCGCGGCGACAGCGAACGCGCCGCCTATCCCTGCCTGCGCCATGACGAATTTGCGGGTGAGGTGCTGTTCCACCCCGGCGAAACCGCCAGTCTGAAAGGCCGCGCCGCGCACGAGGAAGGTTTTGGCGCGATCCGCACCGCCGCCGATGCGCATGTGGCGATGCTGCGACTGTATCAGGGCATGGCCTGGCGCGATGTGCTGGTCGGCACCTGGCGCCTGTATGGCGCGGCGCTGGCCACGCGCGATGGTGCCAGCCTGTTGCATTGCCTGGCGGGCAAGGACCGCACCGGTGTGGGCGCGGCGCTGATCCACCATGTGCTGGGCGTCCACCACGATGACGTGATTGCCGATTTTCTGCTGACCAACACCGCCGGCAATGTAGAGGCGCGGATCGCCGCGCTCAGCGCCAACATGGCCGGCCGCGGCCTGAACGATGGCGCGATGCGGGTGATCATGGGGGTAGAGGCGGAGTGGCTGGACGCCGCGTTTGCGGCGATTCAGGAGCGCCATGGCAGCGTTGCGGCCTATGCCGAAAGCATACTCGGGCTTGGCCCGTCACAGATAGCAGCGATGGAATCCCGGCTGGTCGATTGACTCCCGCCCGCGCGTGCTTATCTCGCCGGTACAATTCCGGTTCACTGGCGTGAACGCAAACCACCCGCCCCGCCTCCCCACCCGACCACCAATGATACCATCATGCTGTGGTGGTCGGGTGGGGAGGCGGGGCGGGTGGTTTGCCTCGCGCGGGAGCGCGAGCCGGTAAACGGAGTATATTATGTCGACCACGCACAAGACCCGCATGTTGATCATTGGTTCCGGCCCGGCCGGGCTGACCGCCGCGATTTATGGCGCGCGTGCGGGGATGCAGCCGATCGTGGTGCAGGGCCTGCAACCCGGCGGGCAGCTGACCATCACCACCGATGTGGAAAACTATCCCGGCTTTCGCGACGTGATCCAGGGCCCCTGGCTGATGCAGGAAATGCAGGCGCAGGCCGAACATGTCGGCACGCGCATGCTGTGGGACACGATTACCGAGGTGCAGCTGGATCGCCATCCGTTCCGCGCGATCGGTGACAGCGGCGACATTTACGAAGGCGACAGCGTGGTGATCGCCACCGGCGCACAGGCGCGCTGGCTGGGCGTGCCGGGTGAGGCAGAGCTGGGCGGCAAGGGCGTGTCGGCCTGCGCAACCTGCGACGGGTTTTTCTATCGCGGCAAAAAGGTGGTGGTGATCGGCGGCGGCAACACCGCGGTCGAAGAGGCGCTGTACCTGACCAACCACGCGACCGAGGTGGTGCTGATCCACCGCCGCGATAGCTTGCGCGCCGAAAAGATCCTGCAGGACCGGCTGTTTGCCCATCCCAAGATCAGCGTGCTGTGGAACAAGGCGGTCAGCCATTTCATCGGCGAAACCGGGCTGACCGGGGTGGCGCTGGTGGATACCGAAAACGGTGAGGCCAGCATGGTCACCACCGATGGCGCATTTGTGGCGATCGGCCATGCCCCCGCGACAGAACTGTTCCGCGACACGCTGGAACTGGACGCGGCGGGATATATCGTGGTGGAAACCGGCACGCCGAAAACCGCGATTCCCGGCGTATTTGCCTGTGGCGACGTGATGGACCACACCTATCGCCAGGCGGTGACGGCGGCGGGCACGGGGTGCATGGCCGCGCTCGATGCCGAACGGTTCCTGGCCCAGCGCGATTTCGCCGCCAGCCAGTAACGGGAAACCGCATCAATGCCGTGAAGCGGTCGCCTCGGTCAGCCGTTCGATCAGCCAGTCGGCGGTGTCGGGGTGATCGGTAAAACTGTGGCTACCGCCGGGGTGGATGACCAGGCGCGGATCATCGTGCGGCCACTGTGCCAAAAACTGTTGCCCGATGCGATCGCCCGCTGCCACCAGCAGCGTGACTGGCCCGTGAAACTGCCCCAGGCTGTCGCGCAGCTGGTCGGCGAGCAGCGAAGGCGCCCCCTGCCGCCGCACCGCGCGGCCCAGCCCGTGCCACAGCCGCGCCAGATTGACCTGTCCGCTCAACAACCGCCACCATTGGTGCGGGCTGGCCAGTTTGGCCCAATAGCGCTGGCGCAACGCGGCGGGCGCGTGGTTGATCGCGCCGTTATCAACATGTTCGTCCATCGTCCACGGATTGACCAGCACCACCGCATCCAACCCCAGGTCGGCGCTATGCAGCATCAGCGCGCTGGCCGCATCGCACACGCCATAGCCGACCACACGGTGCATGGACGGCTGTTCGCGCCGAAACGCCGCCAGCGCAGCGGCCAGATCGTCGCGCGACCCGCGCCATCCGGCATTGTCGCCTTCGCTGTCGCCAATCCCGCGCCGGTCGAACCGGAACACCGGCACCCCGGCGGTCTGCGCCAGCCGCGCGGCGATCTGCGCCTGCCCGGCGAACGCCCCGGCACGGATTTCATTGCCGCCCGACACGATCAGCAGCCCGGTGTGGCCATGCACATGCGCGCAATCGCGCATGCCCCACAGCGTGTCCGCGCCACAGCGAAAGGCCACCGCCCGGCGAGTCACGCAGCGATCCACCCGGCAATTCCACCGGCCAGGATCGCGGTCAGCCGCGCGGCCTGGGCCGGATCATCGCCCGGCTCGGCGCGCAACCAGGGCGCCGCTCCGCCCAGATCGGCCACGCGGATTTCGCGCTGTCCTTCATCCAGCGGACGCGCGCTTTCCAGCCCGGCAATCAGCGCCGCGCCGACGTCATAGCCGGCCAGCATCAGGCCTTCGTTGCGGCCAAATTCCAGCAGCAGCGCGCTGTCTTCGCGCAGGCCCGCCTCTCGCGCGGCGATCACCCGCGCACGCAACAACTGGCGCAGCACACTGGCACCCGCCGCCGGTTCCAGCACCCAGCCGGGCAGCACATTGGGAAACACCAGCGCCCCGCCACGCACCGCCAGCACGCAGGTCGCGCCAAAATGCTTTGCCGCAACGGCCATGGCCTGGCGCCAGCCATGCAGGCTTTGGCTGGCGAACGGCTGGCCGCTTTCGTTGGTGCCGGGCAGGTCGGGCATGAAACTGTCGATGCCCTGCGCATCGATGCCGCGCATGGTGCGCACCAGCAGCCGGCGCGTGCGGTTCATTTCGTCAAATAGCGGCGGCACGATCAGCAGCCGCGCGCGCCGGCCGCGATCGATCGCGGCGGCAAATTCCGGCGCGCCAGCGTGGCTGCCGGGCGCGGGCCAGGTGGTGATCACGCGGTGCCTTTGCTGCGCACCAGCGCCAGCAAGGTGCCATAGCTTTCCAGCGTTTCGCCGGTCAGTTCGGCATCGTCGAACATCACGCCGAAATGGTCCTCGATGCCAGCAAACAGCGTGGCGATGGCCATTGAATCGAGTTCGGGCAGTGTGCCTAGCAGCGGGGACTGTTCGGTCAGCGCCGCCAGTCGGACCGCGCTCAGGCCCAGCACATGGCCCAGCACGGTGCGCAAACCCGCATCGGTGTCGTTGTTCATCACCTTGCCTTATCATCCACGCCGGCCCGGACAAGCCGCAGTGCCGTCTTTGCCATAAGTTTGCTCAATTTCGGCCAGTGTCGCAGGGCCCGTGGGTGATAGGCCTCCAACCTTAGGCGCACGTCCGACAATTCCATCCAGTCGCGCTTATAGGGATCATCGCCAGTGCCAAAGTCGATAAAGTCCACCTTGTCTTCGTTGAAAGCCATGGCAAACAGCGCGTGCGTCAACACAGTGCCCGGTGAATGCGCCGCTGCAGCGGGATCGTGTGCCAGCTTGTGGATGAAGGCGAGGCCGTCCTCGATTGTCCAAAATTGCGCCGCTACAGGCTCACCGTCGATTGAGGCGATGCCCAGTCGCAATCGTCCCGCTGCGCCCTCCATTTCGGCAAAACGGCGCAGAAATGCGGGTGATCCTTCGGCCGGTTTCCAGCTTTTGGCGTAGATCATCTCATACGTTGCCCAGTCGGCGGCGTCGAAATCGCAGGCAATGCGGATCGCCACTTTGCGCCCCTTGCGCCGCACGGTTTCGCGCAACTGGCCCGGGCGGCTGGCCCACCAGGTTGCGAAATCGCGCCCGGCGTGCAGCACATGATTGACATGATCGAGCGTCAGCGCGCCAATCCAGCCGGCGGACCGCACCGCACCGAGCATCAGCGCAGCCTCGCGTTCAGGCAGTGGGCCAAACTGCAATGCGCCCTGCGTTGACAGGCTGCGGACCAGCGCGGCCAGCAGGCGCTCGCCACCGTGGGCAAACCGGGGACGGGCGATAAAGCTGTACCAATTGGCCAGCGCGCCAAGCCCGGTGGGCGTTTCGCATAAGGGCAGCGCGGCGATCGCATCGCCATCGCGCGCCACCGCGACGAAACAGCGCGTGGATGGCAGGCATTCCTCGGCCAGCAGGCGCAACCAGTCCAGCCGGTCAAACGGCGTCACGCCCGCGCCGGGCGCAAACAGCGCGGCCACGCCTGCGTCTGCTTGCGCTTCGGTAAGGGTTGCATGATAGACTTTCATCGTGACTGAGACTGCTGTTCCCTTGCCTGGTCCGGTGCCCAATGCCCGGCCCCACCCGCTTGATCATCTGGCCCTGTGCGGGGCCGATGACGCAGCCGCGCTGGTGCTGGGCGACCGGATCATGGACTATGCCGGGTTAAATCGGCGTATAGGCCAGCTTGCGGCATGGTTGGCAACACGGTTGGTGCCCGGCGGCCGGGTGGCGAGCTGGTTGCCAAAGGGTGAACTGGCCTGCCTGCTGCCGCTGGCCACTGCGCGCGCCGGGCTGGTGCATGTGCCGGTCAATCCGCTGCTGAAACGCGCGCAAGTCGCGCATATCCTGGCCGATAGCGGGGCAGGGCTGTTGATCGCCAATGCTGCCCGGCTGACCAGTTTGCAGGCGGGCGATTTTGGCGCGGCCGATTGTTTCTTTGATACCGATCTGGCCGCGCTCGATGATCTGGACCCGCTGCCGCCATCGTCCGCGCCGGTCGATGCCACGGTGGCGCTGCTATATACCAGCGGATCGAGCGGGCGGCCAAAGGGCGTGATGCTCAGCCATGCCAATCTGTGGCTGGGCGCGGTCAGTGTGGCGCACTATCTGCGGCTGCGCGCTGACGATCGCGTGCTGGCCGTGCTGCCGCTGGCGTTTGATTATGGGCAGAATCAGCTGCTGTCGGCCTGGGCTGCCGGGGCCAGCGTGGTGCCGCACGACTATTTGTTGCCGCGCGATGTCGTGCGCGCGGTGGAACGCCATGGTGTGACCACGCTGGCCGGGGTGCCGCCTTTGTGGCGGCAACTGACGGCGGTGGAATGGCCAGCCGCCGCGATCGCGCCCCTGCGCCGGCTGACCAACAGCGGCGGCGCGCTGGATGAGGGTCTGGTGCGGCGGTTGCGCGCGCTGGTGCCCCAGGCCGATCTGGTGGCGATGTATGGATTGACCGAGGCGTTCCGCTCCACCTTTCTCGATCCCGCACTGATTGATGCACACCCGACCGCGATCGGTAGTGCGGTGCCGTTTGCCGAGGTTATGGTGGTGCGCGACGATGGTGCGGCCGCCGGTGTGGAGGAAGAGGGCGAGCTGGTCCACGCCGGGCCGCTGGTGGCGCAGGGCTATTGGCGCGATCCGGCCCACACCGCCGAACGGTTTCGCGCCGCGCCCCTGTGGTCGGCGCTGGGCGGCATCGCGGTGTGGTCGGGTGACCGGGTGCGGCGCGACGCGCTGGGCCTGCTGCATTTCATGGGGCGGCGCGATGCGATGATCAAATGCGCCGGCAACCGTATCAGCCCGCAGGAGATTGAGGAGGCCGCGATCGCGACCGGGCTGGTTGGTGATTGCGTCGCGCTGGGGCTGCCGGACGCCAATCTGGGGCAGGCGGTCCATCTGGTCGCCAGCCCGCCAGCCGCTGCTGACAGCGCCTACGCCGACAGCGCCGCATTGATCGCCGCGCTGTCGCGCGACCTGCCCAATTTCATGCTGCCGCGCGTGGTGCACTGGCGCGCTGCACTGCCGGTCAACGCCAATGGCAAATTGGATCGCACAGGGATTTACGCAGAATTATCGGCTTTGGTGCATAGCCCGGGGTCATGACCGCAACCCCCAAACCGATGGGCCCGATCCCGCCCGGCTTTGGCACGATCGATGGCCAGCTGGCGATCGGCGGTGTGCGCGCGACCGATTGCGTGGTGCAGGCGGGTGGCGCGCCGCTGTTTGTCTATGACGCGGGGCTGATTGCCGCGCGGATTGCGGCGCTGCGCGCGGCGATGCCGGCGGGGATTGCGCTGCACTATGCGGTAAAGGCCAATCCGTTTGCGCCCTTGCTGGCGTTTATGGCGGGTACGGTTGACGGGTTTGACATTGCCTCTGGCGGGGAACTGGCCCTGCTGGCGGCGCAGGGCGTGGCGGGCGCGCGCATCGGCTTTGCCGGGCCGGGCAAACGCGATGCTGATCTTGCCGCCGCGATTGCAGCCGGGGTCACCTTGCACATTGAATCTGCGGGGGAAGCGGCACGCGTGCTGTCTGCCGGCGCGCGCGTGGGGATCGCGCCGCGCGTGGCCATCCGCGTCAATCCCGATTTTGAACTGGCCGGTGCCGGCATGCGCATGGGCGGGGGGGCACGTGCGTTTGGTGTGGATGCCGATCAGGTGCCTGCGCTGGCGCAAACGCTGGTCGCGGGCGGGGCCGATTGGCAGGGCTTTCATGTTTATGCCGGCAGCCAGTCGCTGGATGCCAATGCGATCGTGGCCGCACAGGCGGCGACGCTGGATCTGGTGGCGCAGGCGGCCGATGCGGCGGGGGTGGCGGTGCCGATGGTCAATCTGGGTGGCGGTTTTGGCGTGCCCTATTACCATGGTCAGCGCGCGCTGGATGTGGCCACGGTCGGCCGGGGGCTGGCGCAGGCGCTCGATCGGCGGGCGGCAGTGCTGCGCGACACGCGCTTTGTGCTGGAACTGGGGCGCTGGCTGGTGGCAGAGGCGGGCGTCTATCTGGCGCCGGTGATCGATCGCAAGCACAGCCGGGGCGAAACCTTTCTGGTGGTCGATGGCGGGCTGCATCACCAGCTGGCCGCCAGCGGCAATTTTGGCAGCGTGATCCGCCGCAATTATCCTTGCGCAATTGCCACGCGGTTTGATGCGCCCGCCGATGATGTCGCGCACGTGGTGGGGTGCCTGTGCACGCCGCTTGATCGGCTGGGCGATGCGCTGGCGCTGCCGCACGCCGATTGCGGCGATCTGGTCGCGTTGTTCTGCGCCGGGGCCTATGGCGCCAGCGCCAGCCCGGCTGCCTTTCTGGGCCATGGTCCGGCCAAAGAACTGCTGGTGGGGACTGGTTAAGCCTTTGGTCAGGCAGTGTCCCGTTACGGGGCTGACATCCCACCGGTGTACACCACTAACGGTATCTTCACCCTTTTTGGTCATAGCCTGCTGGTGAAAACACGTACCGCGCGTCCCCCTGGGGGACATGCGGGACACCCGTCCGGGGCCGAAAACCTTGGGTGGGATGTGCAGACGCATGCTTGAAGGATGGTGCAATGCCAAACCAGACCCCGCCCGCACCCCTGGGCCGCCCGCTCAACCGGCGTAGCGCGCTGGCGTTTGCCGGGCTGACCGTAGCAGGGGTGGCAATGGCCGGGCTGTCGGGCTGTGCCGCCGGCGGTGGCGCGCAATTGCCATCGGCGTCGTTCGTGTCGCTGCAGGAAGGCCCGGGTGAAGATTACATCATCGGGCCGCTGGATGAACTGACCATCTTTGTCTGGCGCAATCCTGAATTGGGCGCGCAAGTGCAGGTGCGCCCCGACGGGCGGATCACCACGCCGCTGATCACCGATATGCCGGCCGTGGGCAAAACGCCATCGATGCTGTCCGAAGACATCAAGCTGCAATTGTCGCAATATATCCAGGAACCGATCGTATCGGTGATCGTCAACAAGTTTTCCGGCACCTACAGCCAGCAGGTGCGCGTGGTTGGCGCGACCGAAAAACCGGCATCGATATCCTACCGCGCCAACATGACGCTGCTGGATGCGATGATCGCGGTCGGCGGGCTGTCGGAATTTGCCGCGGGCAACCGTGCGCGGCTGGTGCGGTTTGACAAACAGACCGGAAAGCAACGCGAATATGCCCTGCGAATCAACGATCTGCTGCGCAAGGGGGATACCCGCGCCAATGTCATGCTGATGCCGGGCGATGTGATCATCATCCCCGAAAGCGCGTTTTGAACGGCGGCCACGGCGGATGAGCGGACTTGTCGATCAGATCAGGGCTGCCCTGTACGGCATCTGGACCAGGCGCTGGATCGCGCTGGGGGTGGCGTGGGTGGTCTGCCTGGCCGGATGGCTGGCCGTGGGGGCGATCCCCAACAAATATGAATCACATGCGCGCATCTTTGTGCGCATCGATGACGTGCTGTCCGATCAGATCGGGCTGGGCGCCGACCGCCACCGCGATATCAACCGCGTGCGCGAAACGCTGACCAGCGCGGTCAATCTGGAAAAGGTGGTGCGCGCGACCCGGCTGGGCGAAAAGGTCACCAACGAAAAGCAGATGGAAACCGCTGTCGCCGCGCTCGCCAATGCGGTGAAGGTGACCAACAGCCAGGAAAACCTGTTCGAAATCGCCGCCACATCGGGCACCAGCAGCTATTCCGATACCGAAAATGCGCATCTGGCGCAGGACGTCGCGCAAAAGATGATCGACATCTTTCGCGAGGTGAACCTGTCGGGCGGGCGCGGCGAAATGAGCGACACGCTGGCATTCATGGACCAGCAGCTGGCCGACCGGCAAAAGGATCTGGAAGCGGCCGAACAGAAACGCCAGCAATTTGAATCAAAGAATGCCGGGATGCTGCCCGGCACCGGCACCGCTGCCGCGCGGATCGAAGGCACCCGCGCCGAATTGCGCGGCATCGCTTCTGATCTGATGGCGGCGCAAAGCGCGCTGGCATCGCTCAACGGGCAACTGGCGGGCACGCCGCCGACGGTAACGCTGCCCGGCGCCAGTGGCGGGGCAAAGGGTGCGCTGGCGCAGGCGCAGGCCGACCTGGGCGCGATGCGAGCGCGCGGCCTGACCGACAGCCATCCCGATGTGATCGCGCAAAAGGCGCAAATCGCGCAATTGTCGCGCGCTGCCGCCGGCGAAGGCAGCCATGGCGGCACGCCCAACCCGGCCTATTCATCGCTGATGTCGATCAAGGCCGAACGCGAGGCGAGCGTGGCCGCGCTGCAATCGCGCAAGGCCAGCCTGGAACAGGACATCGGCCAGCTGACCACGCAGCAATATAGCGAGCCGGCGGTGGCCGCCGAATCCGCCCGCATCAACCGCGATTACGAAGTGTTGAAGGAACAATACGACAAACTGTTGCGCGATCGCGAAGCGCTGCGCCTGCGTGGCCAGGTCGAAAGCGAACACAACGCCATCAAGTTTGAGGTGATCGACCCGCCAACCACCCCGCACGGCCCCGCCGCGCCCAACCGGCCGTTGTTGCTGGCGGGTGTGCTGCTGGCCGGGATTGGCATCGGCTGTGGCGTGGCGTTTGCGCTGGGGCATCTGCGCGGCAGTTTTGCGACGACGGCCGATCTGGAACGCGCGATCGGCCTGCCGGTGCTGGGCGCGGTCACGCTGGCGCTTACGCAGGCGGGGGTGACCGAACAGCGGCGGCAGCTGAAATGGTTTGCCGGTGGCCTGGCCGGGCTGGTGCTGGTGCTGCTGGCGCTGCTGGCGCTGGAATTCATGAAACGCCGGCTGGTGGCGTGAGCGGACGGAGCGACATGGCGATGACCGATCACACCCCACCCCCGCCCGCCGTTCCGGAAGGATCGGCCAGTGGCGACGCGCCGCGCAAAGTGAAGCGCGCATCGCTGATCGAGCGCGCCGGCGGCGCCGATGCCTGGCGCGGGATTGTTGCGCCCCCGCCGCTGGCTGTGCCGGCTGCGGCACCTGGGCCCGAAACACCCGCCATGCCCACCCTGCCGGAAGCGCCGACAACGCCGCCGGCGCTGTTTGCGCTGCCGGCGGCCGCCACAGAATCGACGCCCCTGGCAGCACGGTTTGATTCCCTGCCGGCCGGGCAGAAATTTCGCGGCACCTTTCACGCCATCGACCGTCAGCATCTGCGCAACCAGGGCCTGATCGAACCCGAAGGCCCGGTGACCGCGCTGCTCGAAGAATTCCGCATCATCAAACGCCAGCTGTTGCAGACCGCCGCGCTGACGCGGGCCGGGGCAGGGCCGGTGCATGGCGAACGCATCCTGGTGTCCTCTGCCCTGCCGGGTGAAGGCAAGACGTTCTGTTCGGTCAACCTGGCGCTGTCGATGGCGGCGGAAAAGGATACCGAAGTGCTGCTGGTCGATGCCGACTTTGCCAAACCATCGGTGCTGTCGACGCTGGGCCTGCCCGGCGGCCCAGGGTTGCTGGATGCGCTGGTCGATCCGCGCGTGGCGGTCGAAGACTGCATCCTGGGCACCGACATTGCCGGGCTGTTTGTGCTGCCGGCGGGCAATGCATCGGGGTCGGATACCGAATTGCTGGCATCGGCGCGCACCGCGCAAGTGCTGGACCGGCTGACATCGAGCACGCGCGGGCGGATCGTGATTTTCGACAGTTCGCCAGTGCTGGCGGCCTCGCCCGCCAGCGCGCTGGCGCTCCACGTCGGGCAGACCGTGGTGGTGGTGCGCGCCGGCGTCACCAGCGAGGCCGCGTTGCGCGATGCGGTCGGGCTGCTGTCAGGCTGTGACGATATCAGGCTGCTGCTGAACGCGGCGAATTTTTCACCCAGCGGGCGCCGTTTTGGCACCTATTACGGATACAAGGAGTAATCGCGATGAAGGGGGTTGTATTCAGTACCGCCAGCGCGATTGCGCTGATCGTGGCCACAGGCGTGGCGCCATGGGCAGCGGGCACCGCGTTCGCCGCGCAGGCGATGACCAGCGGCGCCGGGCCGCTGAGCTATGGCAACGCCGATGCCAATGATGATGCCGCCACAGCGCCCGATGGCAGCGACACCGGCGCCCCGCGCGGGCGCGGGGGCTATGGCGCAAACGGCGGCGGTGGCCAGGGTGGGGAGCGCAAACCGCGCAAACGCACGAAAATCACGCCCTACATTGAAATCGATCAGAGCGTCTATGACCAGATCGAACCGCACCGACCCGCGGTGACCTATACCACGCTGGCCGCCGGTGCCGACATGACGATCAACAGCCACCGCACCACCGGTGTGGCGACGATCCGCTATGAACACCATTTTTCGGAAAGCCATTCCGCGCGCAGTACCGATACGATCACCGGTATCGCCCGCACCACCACCGATCTGATCCCGCGCACGCTGACCTTTGATTTCGGCGGCCTGGCCACACACACCTCGATCGCAGCGGGCGGGGCGACATTGCCCAATCCGGTCGATCGCACCGGATCGATCTATCAGATCTGGTCGCTCTATGGCGGGCCTTCGCTGTCCACCCATGCCGGGGTGCTGGGGATCAAGGCCAATTACGCGCTGGGCTACAACGCCATTGACCAGATCCGGTCCTATGTTCCGGCCGGCAGTGCCACGCCGGTCGATGTGTTCGGCCATTCGCTGACCAACCAGGCGACCGCATCCATCGGCGTAAAACCGCGCGAAGTGCTGCCGTTCGGGGTGGCGCTGACCGGCGGATACCTTCGCGAAGATACCTCCAACCTTGATCAGCGGCTGACCGATGAACGGCTGGGCCTGCAGGTGACCCAGCCGATTTCGCACAACGCCGCGCTGGTGGGCGATGTGGGCTGGGAAAAGGTGCAGGTCGCGCACCGCAATGCGCAGATCGGCAGCGACGGCAATCCGGTGGTGTCCCCCAATGGCCAATATGTCATCGACCGCACCCAGCCGCGCCGCATTGCCTATCAGACCAGCGGGCTGACCTGGGATGTCGGCGTGGTGTGGCGGCCCAGCCGGCGCACGATGGGTGCGGTGTTTGTCGGCAAACGCTATGACAGCACGACCTATTACGGCAATTTCTATCACGCGCCCAACAGCCGTTCGAACCTGACGGTATCGGTGTTCGACGGGATTTACGGGTTCGGATCGGGGCTGATGTCCACCATCCAGGCGCTTCCGAACGACTTTTCGGTCACCCGCGATCCGTTCAACGGCAATGTCGGCGGCTGTTTCATCGGCAGCACCGGCGGCGGGTGCCTGACCGGCGCGCTGGGTTCGGCCAATGCGCTGGCATTTCGCGCGCACGGGGGCAATGCGACCTATGGCATGACGGTGGGGCGTCTGTCCGCCAACATCGGCGGCGGATACTTCTCACGGCGGTTCATCGGCGCGCAGGGCACGATCCTGGCCAGCCGGAATGGCGCGCTCGATCAGACGTGGTATGTCAATGCCGGGCTGTCGGGCCCGATCGACCGGCAGACGCGGTTCTTTGTCAACGGCTTCGCTTCGGTCTATCGCAACAACACCACGTCGCTGGGCGATACGGCAAACTGGGGGGCGACCGGTTCACTGGTCCACCACCTGACCGACCGGTTGACCGGGACGGCATCGGTTGAAGTGCTGGGGGTCAATCCCACGGTTTCGCCCGATTTGCTTGAAATGAATGGCCAGCTTGGCTTGCGCTACAATTTCCGCTGAGTAAGCGGGCATCACTTGCCGATCCGGTTGAGGAAACGACGCCAATGTACGATCAATTCTATGGATTCAGCGGCCGTCCGTTTCAGCTCGCGCCCGATCCCGCGTTCTATTTTGAAAGCCTGACCCACCGCAAGGCGCTGTCCTATCTGGGCTATGGCCTGGCGCAGGGTGAAGGCTTTATCGTCATCACCGGCGAAGTCGGCGCGGGCAAATCGACGCTGGCGGCGCATCTGGTGGCATCGATCGATCGCCAGCGGCTGACCGTCGGCCAGATCGTGACCAGCCGGCTGGACGCGGACGAACTGGTGCGGCTGGCGCTTCAGGCATTTGGGCAATCGTTCGGACAGGATGCCAAAAGCTACGACAAGGCCGCCGCACTCGGCGCGCTTGAACGGTTTTTTCATGACGAGGCGCGCGCCGGGCGGCGCTGTCTGCTGATCGTGGACGAGGCGCAGAACCTGTCGGTCGCCGCGCTGGAAGAACTGCGCATGCTGTCGAATTTTCAGCTTGGCGCGCATCCGCTGGTGCAGGTGCTGTTGCTGGGGCAACCCGAATTTCGCGACCTGATGCACCAGCCGGGGCTGGAACAGTTGCGCCAGCGGGTGATCGCCACGCACCACCTGGATGCGATGGAAACCGACGAGGTCGGGCCTTATATCGAACACCGGCTGTCGCACGTCGGCTGGATGGGCAACCCGGCATTCGGCCCGGGCGTCTATGCGCGGGTGGCGGCGCAATCCGGCTGCGTGCCGCGCCGCATCAACCAGCTGGTCAACCGTTTGCTGCTGCTGGGCGCGGTTGAACAGGCGGCGCTGCTCGACAACGACATGCTGACCGAGGTGATCGCCGATCTGGCCGGTGACCGCGACGAAGACGTGATGGCAAAGCCTGTCGCATCACCCGCGCCGGCACCCGCCGCAGCGACGGAACCGACCCCGGGCTCCCCGCCCGATCACGCCGCGATCCTGCAGGATCTGGCGCACGAATTGACCATCCGCGATGAACAGATCGCCGAATTGCAACAGGCGGTGATGGAACTGGCCGAACTGCGCGCGCCGGCCGCGCTGACCCCGGCGCCAGAGCCGGATCTGGAACCGCTGCTGGCGGCAATTGTCGATCTGACCCGCCGCATCGAAACGCTGGAGGTGCGCACCGGCGATCAGAACGAAGCGATCCGCCACGTGCTGACCATGCTGATCGAATGGCTGGAGGCCGAAAACGCCCAGGTTCGCGCGGCCTGATCCGTCATGCCAAATTCCCCTGTCATCAACGGCCTGTCGGTCGATGTTGAGGACTGGTTTCAGGTTGGTGCGTTTGAATCGGTCATCGATCGCGCCGACTGGGACAGCCTCGATCTGCGGGTGGAACGCAATTGCGATGCGATCCTGCGCCTATTTGACGATGCGCAGGTCAAAGGCACGTTTTTCACGCTGGGGTGGGTGGCGCAGCGGTGCCCGGCGATGATGCGGCGGATCGCGGCACAGGGCCATGAAATCGCCAGCCACGGTTGGGACCATGCGCGGGTGTTTACCTTTGACCGCGCCGGCTTTGCCGCCGATCTGGAACGCGCACGCGGCACGCTGCAGGATGTGACCGGCATGGCGGTCACCGGCTATCGCGCGCCCAGCTTTTCGATCGATGCGCGCACGCCGTGGGCGCACGAAGTGCTGGCCAAACAGGGCTATCGCTATTCATCAAGCGTGGCGCCGCTGGTGCACGACCATTATGGCTGGCGCGAAGCCCCGCGCTTTGCCTGGCGCCCGGTGGCCGGCGCCGATCTCCTGGAAATTCCGGTGACCACGGTCGAACTGGGCGGTCGCCGCATGGCGGCGGGGGGCGGCGGGTTTTTCCGGCTGTTTCCCTATCCGCTGTCGCGCTGGGCGCTGCGCCGGGTCAATGCGCGCGATGCCGCCCCGGCGCTGACCTATTTTCATCCGTGGGAGATTGATCCCGATCAGCCACGCGTTGCCCATGCGCCATGGCGTTCGCGGTTGCGCCATTACAGCCGGTTGGGGGCGATGGCGGGCAAATTGCAATTGCTGCTGCGCGATTTTGCGTGGGGACGGATGGACGCACTCGCCGCGTCGGAGGCGCGGCAAATGGCCTCACACGCTGCCAGCGAAGCCGCGCGGATCGGATCATGATGCATTCGGTACCCTCTGCTGCGGGCACCATCGTGCGCCACGCCACCGCCGCCGATGCCGGTCGCATCGCGCAGTTCGTGGCGGCGGCGCCCGATGCGCGCGCGTTTCACCGGCCGGAATGGCTGCGAGCCGTCGAAATGGCCAGCGGTCATGACACGCATGTGCTGCTGGCCGAACATGCCGGCGCGATCGCTGCCATGCTGCCGCTGCACGCGGTGCATTCGCCGCTGTTTGGCCGTGCGCTGGTCTCCACCGGGTTTGCCGTCGACGGCGGGATCATCGGCGATGCCGCCCAGGTCGAAGCCTTGGCGGGCGCCGCCACGCAATGGGCCGCACGGCTGTCCTGCGGCACGGTGGAATTGCGTGGGGGGCCATTGCCGGTCGCGCCAGGCTGGCACACCCGCACCGACAGCCATGCCGGGTTCATCGCCCCGCTGGCCGGTGATGATGAGGCGCAATTGGCGGCAATCCCGCGCAAACAGCGCGCCGAAGTGCGCAAGGGGCTGGCCAACGCGATGACCGTGCAGGTTGGCACCAGTCGCGCGGACCGCGCCATGCATTACGCGGTCTATGCCCAATCGGTGCGCAATCTGGGTACGCCGGTGTTTCCGCGCGCACTGTTCGATGCGGTGCTCGATGCGTTTGGCGATGATGCCGATATCCTGACCGTGCTGGCAGAGGGGCAACCGGTCGCCGCTGTGCTCAACCTGTACCATCGCGGCGCGGTCATGCCCTATTGGGGCGGCGGGGTGTTCGCCGCACGCGCACTGCGCGCCAACGACGTGATGTATTACCGGCTGATGTGCCACGCGCGCGAACGCGGTTGCGACCGCTTCGATTTTGGCCGGTCAAAATGCGACAGCGGGGCGTATCATTTCAAGCGCAACTGGGGCTTTGCGCCGCAACCGCTGGCCTATGCGCACTGGACTGCCGACGGCATGGCACCGCGCGATGTCAATCCGCTCAGCCCGAAATACCGCGCGCGCATCGCGCTGTGGCAGCGGTTGCCGCTGGCAATCGCCAACCGGCTGGGCCCGATCATTGCCAACGGGCTGGCCTGACCGGCCATGACCCAGCCTGCGCCAGAGGTGCTGTTCCTTGCCCACCGTATTCCCTATCCGCCCGACCGGGGGGACCGCATCCGGTCGTGGCACCTGTTGCGCGCACTGGCGGCACGGGCGCCGGTGCATTGCGGTTGCCTGATCGAAAACACGCGCGAACTGGCGCAGGTCGATCCGATCACCGCGCTGACCGCCAGCCACTGCTATGCGCTGCGGCCGCCGTCGCTGGGCTGGGCTGGGCTATCCGCGCTGTTGACCGGGCGCCCGGTCAGCCAGACCGCATTTTCATCGGCGCGGCTGGCGCGGTGGGTGCGGCAGACTTTGGCGGAACGGCCGATCGGCACGATCTTTGTGTTTTCGGGGCAGATGGCGCAATTTGTGCCCGCCGATTTTCGCGGCCGCGTGGTGATGGATTTTGTCGATGTCGATTCGGCCAAGTTCGCCGCCTATGCTGCTGCCGCGCGCACCGCACGGGTACGCGCGGTCCACGCGCGAGAGGCGCGGCTGCTGTCGGCCTTTGAAAGCCGCGCCGCGCACCGCGCCGATCTGTCGCTGCTGATCACCGCGCAGGAACGCGATCTGTTTGCCAGCCAACTGGCCGATCCTGCCGGGGTAAACCTGGCGGTGCTGGGCAACGGCATCGATGCCGGATATTTTTCCCCCGACGCGGTCACGCCTGAACCGTCGCTGGCCGGTCCGGGCCCGTACATCGTGTTTACCGGGCAGATGGATTATGCCCCCAACATCGCAGCGGTAACGATGTTTGCGCACGATGTGATGCCGCTGATCCGTGCGCGCCATGCGCAGGCACAGTTCGCCATCGTCGGCCGCGAACCGGCCGCAGGCGCGCGCGCGCTTGATGGCGTGAATGGCACGCGCGTGACGGGGCAGGTCGATGATGTCCGCCCGTGGCTGGCAGCGGCCGATCTGGTGGTGGCGCCACTGCTGATCGCGCGCGGGGTGCAGAACAAAGTGCTGGAGGCGATGGCGATGGCGCGCCCGGTGCTGTTGACCCCGGCCGCAGCGACCGGCGTTGTCGGCGAAGATGGTGTACACTTCGCGGTGGAACAGGGCGCGGGCGCGCTGGCCGCACGCGCGATCGCACTGCTGGATGATGCCGCCGGTGCCACCGCGATGGGCGCAGCGGCGCGCGCGCTGGTGATCGAAAAGGCGGGCTGGGATACCGTGCTGGCGCCACTGCCCGCGATGATGGGGTGGGGCGTTGGCGACTGACCTTCCCGCCGCACGTGGCCTGATGCCGATCACCGTGCCCGCGACCTGGGTCGCTCCGCTGGCGCGGCTGGCGGCGGTGTGGCTGGGCCTGATCGTGCTGTTTTTTGCCGATTGGCGCGCCATGGTCGGGCAGTGGTGGAACAGTTCGACCTATAACCACATCCTGCTGATCCCGCTGGTGCTGGCCTGGCTGGTGTCGCAGCGGCGGCACGAACTGGCGCGGCTGGTGCCGTCGCTGTGGTGGCCGCCGCTGGTGCTGTTTGCCGGGGCGGGGCTATTGTGGCTGCTGGGGCAATTTGCCGGTCTGGCGCTGGCGCGGCAATTGGCGGTGGTGGTCATGGCGCAGGCGGCGTTCGCGGTGGTGATGGGGCCGCGCGTGGTGGCGGCACTGCTGTTTCCGCTGGGTTATATGTTGTTTCTGGTGCCGATCGGCGATGAACTCATCCCGTTTCTGCAAACGCTGACCGCGCGGATCACGATGGTGTTGCTGGGGCTGGCGCAAGTGCCGGCGCATATCGAAGGCGTGTTCATCACCACCCCGGCGGGCTATTTCGAAGTGGCAGAGGCCTGTTCGGGGGTCAAGTTCCTGATCGCGATGCTGGCCTATGGCACGCTGGTGGCCAATGTGTGTTTTTTGCGTGCCAGCCGTCGCGCCGGGTTTATCGCGCTGTCGGTACTGGTGCCGATCGTGGCCAACGGTCTGCGCGCGTTCGGCACGATCTGGATCGCGGGCTGGTACGGCATCCGCTTTGCCAGCGGGTTTGACCATGTGTTCTATGGCTGGGTGTTTTTTGCGCTGGTGATGGCGGCGTGCATGGCGGTGGGCTGGCGGTGGTTCGATCGCCCGGTCGATGCCGCGATGATCGATGCCGATGCGCTGGTCGCCAGCCCGCTGCTGTCGCGGCTGGCGGCGCGGCGGCTGGGCGCCATACCTGCGCTGGGCGTGCTGGCGGCGCTGGCGCTGCTGTTCACCGGCTGGGCCGCGCTGGCCGGATCGCTGGAGGCAAAGCTGCCCGGCGGTATCCATCTGCCCGCGATTGCGGGCTGGGAACCCGTTGCGACCGATGACGGCGTGGCATGGTCACCGCTGCACGGCGGATCGGACCAGCAATTCCACATGCGGTTCCGCGATGCTGGCGGCCATGTGGTCGATGTCTCCTATGCGCTCTATGCCAGCCAGCGCGAAGGGCACCAGGCTGGCGGGTTTGGGCAGGGCGCAGTGCCGATGGGGTCGCGCTGGGCGTGGGAGCGCACCGGAGTGGCCCTCGGTCATGCCCGGGCCGAGGTGATCCAGGCCCCCGGCACCGACCAGCGCACCGAACACCGGCTGTGCCAGACCTGGTACCGCCATGGCGCATTGCTGAGCGGCAGCAATCTGGCGCTGCGGCTGCAGGTCATGGCCGATCATCTGTTGTTGCGTCGACAGCTGACAAGCGTGCTGATCCTGTCGGCATCAGACCGGCTGAATGGTGATCCGGCGGCGGCACTGGCGGCGTTTGTAAAGGCGGCGGGCCCGGTCGATCGCTGGATCGACCACCTTTCCTCTGGCCGGGCCTGACCGGCGATGTGCGGGATCGCCGGAATCTTTCATGTCGATGCCGCCACCCCGGCCGATGGCGCGCTGGTGGCGGCCATGCTGGCGGCGGCGCCGCACCGTGGGCCCGATGGGCGCGGGGTGTGGACTGTGCCCGGCATTGCGCTGGGCCATCTGCGGCTGTCGATCATCGATCTGGCCGGGTCGCTGCAGCCGATGGCCTCCACCGACGGGTCGGTCATGCTGGTGTTCAACGGCGAAATCTATAATTTCCGCGAACTTCGCCACGAATTGCAGGCCACCGGTGCGCAGTTCCACACCGATGGCGACAGCGAGGTGATCATTGCCGCGTGGCAGCGCTGGGGGGTGGAATGCCTGCCGCGGTTGCACGGCATGTTTGCCTTTGCGTTGTATGACCTGCGCGCGCGCACGCTGCTGCTGGCGCGCGACCGGCTGGGGGTAAAGCCGCTGTTCACCGCCACGCTGGGCGATGGCAGCCTGGTGTTCGGGTCGGAACTGAAACAGCTGCTGGCGCATCCGGGGGTGGGGCGCACGATCGATCCGCTGGCGGTCGAGGATTTCATGGCCTGGGGCTATGTGCCCGACACGCGATCGATTTTGCGCGGGGTGGATAAACTGCCGGCCGGGCATTACCGCCTGTTGCGCCATGGGCATGCACCCGCAGGACCGGTACAATGGTGGGATGTCAGCTTTGCCGATCGCAGCGCGGGCAGCGATGCCGCGCTGGCCGATGAACTGCACCACCATCTGCAACAGGCGGTCACCTCACGCATGGCGGCCGATGTGCCGCTGGGCGCGTTCCTGTCGGGTGGGGTGGACAGTTCGACCGTGGTGGCGATGATGGCCGGGGCCAGCAGCGATCCGGTCAAGACCTGTTCAATCGGGTTCGATGTCGCGGCACTGGATGAAACCGCCTATGCCGACCGGATTGCGGCGCAGTTTCACACCGAACATTACCGGCGCACGGTGGGGGTCGATGATTTCGCCGCGATCGACACGCTGGTGGCGATGTTTGATGAACCGTTCGCCGATGCCTCTGCGCTGGCGACCTGGCGGGTGTGCCAGCTGGCGCGCGAACATGTCACCGTTGCGCTGTCGGGCGATGGCGCGGACGAGGCGCTGGCGGGATACCGGCGGCTGGCATTTCACCACAATGAAGACCGTGCACGCGCCCTGCTGCCGCAGGGGCTGCGGCGCGGGCTGTTTGGCGCACTGGGCACGGCCTATCCGGCGCTGGGCTGGGCACCCCGGCCGCTGCGTGCGAAATCGACGCTGCAAAGCCTCGCGCTCGACAGCGAAGAGGCTTATGCGCGCACGCTGTCGGTTACCCGGGCAGAGGCTCGGGATGCACTGTACACTTCTGAATTCAAACGGTTGCGCGGTGATTACCGGGCAGAGACGCCGCTGGTGGCGCTGATGCGCGCGGCGCCCGCACGCAGCGGGCTGGATCGGGCGCAATATGCCGATCTGAAATGGTATCTGCCCGGCGATATCCTGACCAAGGTCGATCGCACCAGCATGGCGGTCAGTCTTGAGGCGCGCGAACCGCTGCTCGATCACCGGCTGATCGAATTTGCTGCGCGCCTGCCAGAGGATGTGCGCGTGCGCGGCACCACCGGCAAATGGCTGATGAAACAGGCGATGCGGGGGCAATTGCCCGATGATGTGCTGTTCCGGCCGAAAATGGGCTTTGTCACGCCGATTGCGGCATGGTTGCGCGGGCCGCTGGCCGATGCGACGCGCGGCATTGGCCAGCGCGGATTGCTGGCCGACAGCGGGTGGTTTGCGCCCGACCGCATTGCCGCGCTGGCCGATGATCACCTGTCTGGCCGGGCCGATACCAGCCGCACCCTGTGGCAATTGCTGATGCTGGAAAAAAGCCTGGCGCGCCTGACCGAAACATGACTGTTCCACGACAAAATCTGCAATCTTTTGATAAGGTTCGGGCTTCGGCATTCGATTGCCGGGTTGATTTGGCGCGCCCCGGGTAAGGTTATGTCAACCATTCCGGGCTAATCCGGACAAGGGTTCAGATAGCACCAGGGAACAATGCGTAGACTCCTGCGATCACCGCTGTGGCTTGCGCTTCTCATCGGGGCGGTCATTCCCGCGCTCGGGCTAAGCGATCCGGTCGGGCAGGGCTATTGGAACGTCTGCTACAAACTGTTTCATGAATCCGCGCCGGCATCGATTGTCGTGGTCAACTCCGACGACATTGCCGACATGGGCACGGCGGGCCAGACCCAGCTGTTTGATCTGGTGCGGGGGGCAAAGCCCGCGCGCCTGTTCATCGATACTAAATTGCAACGCGGGGTGACCAAAGACCAGGTTGCAGCATTGCGCGCCGCGATCGCCCGGCTTTCCCCCGATACCGCCTTTGTCAGCCGCGCGCGAAAGTTTGACCAGTTCGATCGCGCGGCGTTTGATTTCCCCGATCCGGCCGTGATTGGCGCGCATCCTGTCGTGTTGTCGGCATGGACCGTCAACATGTTCCATTACGTCGAATCCGGCCCTTCGGCGATTGCCATCGACGGCACTGTACGCCCGGTTCTGGCCACCGAGCTTGCGCATCTGCCGGCACGGCCAGAGCAGACGATCTACCCCGATTTTGCCATCGACCCCTCATCGGTCACCACGTTTTCGGCGCGACACCTGCTGGATGGTCAGGTGCCGGCGTCTGCGCTGGCGGGGAAACAGGTGGTTATTGCCGGGTCGGGCCAGGGCACGAACCCCAATTATTTTGGACAGGGCCCGGTCAGCCCGGTGGTCCTGGATATTGCCGGCGCGGTCAGCATGCGCAAGCCCTGGCCATTCACGACCATGCAGCTGCCCTTGCTGGCACTGGTTGCGCTCGTGCTGGCGCTTGCGCGCCGCCAGCCGCGTCGCCGGCTGGCCTATAGCGCGCTGGTGGTGCTGGTGCTGGTGGTGCCGGCTGTGCTGCGCACGGTGGGAATTGTCTGTTATCCGGATGCGGCCATTTGCGCGATGGTGGCCTTTGCGGCGATCCGTCTGTGGCAAAAGCGCGTCCGCAAAATTCAACACACCAGCGCATCGGGCCTGCCCAACATGCTGGCGCTGTCCAACAGCGAATTGCCGCCCGGGCGCGATGTAGTGGTGGCCGCAATCGCCCGCTACGATGAAATGCTGGCGACGCTGCCACAGGACCTGCATGACGAATGCGCGCGGCAGATCGCCCGGCGGATCGCCGTGGCGTGTGAGGCGACCGAGTTGTACCATGCCGATGGCGGCCACTTTGCCTGGACCGAGGAAGCCCGCCCGCTCGACATGCAGTTGAGCCACCTGGAAGGCTTGCGCGCGCTGTTTGCCTCACCCGTGATGGTGGGCACGCACACCTTTGATATCAATATTCACTTCGGGCTGGATCGCAACGAGGGGGTCAAAACCGCCACCCGCGTCAATTCCGCGCTGGCCAGTTCGAACGAGGCGCTGGCCAATGGCCGCGCGATCGAACTGTTTGAGGCGCATCGCCTGGCCGAGGCACCGTGGGAGCTGTCGCTGCATTCACGCATCGATGAAGGCCTGCGCGATGGCGACATCTGGCTGGCCTATCAGGCGCAGTGGGACATCGCCACCAACCGGATCTGCGGGGCAGAGGCGCTGATCCGCTGGAACCATCCGACCAGGGGCGCGATCGCGCCCAATGCGTTCATCCTGCAGGCCGAACGTGCCGGGCGAATCGATGCGCTGACCTATTGGGTGCTCGACCAGGCGATCACCGCCGCGCTGGCGATCAATGCCAAGGGTGAACGGTTCCAGATGAGCGTGAACCTTTCGGCACAAATGGTCGACAAACCCGACCTGGTCGGCAATTTCGCAGCGATCGTCGCGCGGCGCGGGGTTGATCCCACGCTGATCACGGTGGAAGTGACCGAAACCAGCGCGGTCGGCAATCGCCCGGCGGCGGTCCACAATCTGACACGGCTGCGCCAGATCGGGTTCCGCCTGTCGATCGATGATTTTGGCACGGGAGAGGCCAGTCTGGCCTATCTCGCCGATCTGCCCAGTGACGAACTGAAGCTGGATCGCTGTTTTGTGTCGCGCATCGTGACCAGCCCGCGCGATCGCGCGATCGTGGCCAGCACGATCGGGCTGGCACATGCGCTGGGGCAGACGGTGGTGGCCGAAGGCATCGAAGACGCCGCCACGCTCGCCCTGTTGCGCCAGATGGGCTGCGATTATGCCCAGGGGTTCTATCTGGGCCGGCCACAGCCGTTCGTGGTGTTCGAACGCGAATACACCGCCCGCCGACAGCGCCAGTCTGGAGCAATTTAGGAGTTGTTAACCAGCCCCGTTAATGGTAAATCCCCTTCATCGGCAATGGAGGGTTTTATGCACTTGGGTAAATGGATCTGGGGTTGAGCCTACCTTCTGCGAGGAACTAGGACAAACAGTTGAAATTCAACGGTTTCCCATCCTCGACACAACGTCTCACAAAAAAGCCCGTGCCCAGCGCGGGCTTTTTTTTGTCTGCGCCGGGCATGGCAAGGTTAACACGGTGATTCGCTTGCCGGGTGAATCACCGCCTGATGACAATTGTCCGGCGCTTGGGAAGCAGGCTGTTAACACTTTCACATGGTGATGGCGGGCCTTTGCCCTTCGTCGCCGGGTGGTCCGCCGAAATTACGCAACCGGCACAGACCTGCGCCGGTCTGGCGTGGCACTGTTCAGTCTTCGCCATGTCCCAGTGCAAGATAGTCGGTTGACTGCATTTCCATCAACCGGCTGACCGTGCGGTCAAACGCAAACCGGCCTTCCTCATCGCCGCCGGCGCTGCGGTCGTACAGCTCTGCCGGCGCGGCGGCGGCGGTCACGATCAGCTTAACCTTGTGTTCGTACAGCGCGTCGATCAGCGTGATGAAGCGCATCGTTTCGTTGCGCCGTTCAGGCCCGAGCCGGGGGATCGCGACCACGATCACCGTGTGATATTTGCGCGCAATCGCCAGATAATCGGCCGCGCCACGCGCCTCTGCGCACAGTCGTTTGAAACTGAACACGCCCACACCCTTCAGGCTTTTGGGCACATGCAGCAGCCGTCCGCCGCCCAGGTCGAGCTCTGCCGAAGGGACATTGGCGCTGTCTTCGGGGGAAAAGTCGGTCAGCCGGAAGAACGCTTCGCGCACCGCGGCGGTGGCTGCGTCGCCCACCGGCATGTGCCAGGTGCCGACACCCTGCATGCGATCCATGCGGTAATCGGTTGGTCCGTTGAGTGGCAGGACATCCAGCCGGTTTTCGATCAGCGCGATAAAGCCCAGAAAATGTTCGCGGTTCAGGCCGTTCTTGTACAAGTCTGCGGGCGGCCGGTTGCTGGTGGTCACCACCACCACCTGATGCCGTTCGATCAGCGCGGCAAACAGCCGGCTCATGATCATGGCGTCGGCGCTGTTGTTGACGACCATTTCATCAAACGCCAGCACGCGCACTTCGGCTGCGATGGCGGCAGCGACCGGCGCGATCGGGTCGCCGATCTCCTTTTTGCGTTCGTCACGCAGCCGCGCGTGCACCTCCAGCATGAATTCGTGAAAGTGTACGCGGCGCTTGGCCGCAATCGCCAGGTTGTCGTGGAACAGATCCATCAGCATGGATTTGCCGCGCCCGACGCTGCCCCACAGGTAGACCCCGCGTGGGGTGGGGACGGCCTTGCGCGCCCCGAACAGCCGCCCGACCAGCCCCGCTGCGGGTGCCGGCTGTTCCAGCTCTGCCTGCAAGCGGTCAAGCCGCGCGGCGGCAGTGGCCTGTTCGGGATCGGGCTTAAGCTCACCACTGGCCACCAGTTGCGCATAGCGATCGGAAACGCGCATCACCGGTGCCGTCAACGCGCCGACGGCTTGCGCACGGTGCCGTTGAACGCCGCGACCAGGTGGTCACCCTGTTCGATTGTGCCGCGCAGGAACACCAGCCGGCGCGTTTCACGCAACACTTCGGTCACGGCGTCGAGCGGCTGATCGACTTTCCCCGCGCCGATGAACTGCGTCGACAGATCGAGCGTGACCGATCCCCCGGCATCCGCCCCCAGGATCAGCCGCAGCGCCGAAAACAGCGAAATGTCGATCAGCGCGAGCGTCACCCCGCCGTGCACGGCATCCAGCAGATTGCTGTGCCGCCGTTCGGGAAACATGCGCAGCCGCATCATCGGCATGGCCCCGGCGCGCGCCTCTTCGCGGACCAGCATACGGCCCATCACCGCACTGTTGAACCGCGACGGGTCGTTCAATTCCCACCGGTGCCAGCCCGGATGATCCGGCGCTGGTTCATACATGAATCCGGGCGAGGGGGCGTCCACCGAACGATCAGTGCGCCAATCAGATGACGCGTTCGGCCTGCATTTTCTTGATTTCGGCAATCGCGCGCGCCGGTGACAGACCCTTGGGGCAGACATTGGCGCAATTCATGATCGTGTGGCAGCGGTACAGCCGGAACGGGTCTTCCAGTTCGTCCAGCCGTTCGCCGGTCATTTCATCGCGGCTGTCGGCCAGCCAGCGATAGGCCTGCAACAGGATCGCCGGGCCGAGGAACTTGTCCGAATTCCACCAGTAGCTGGGGCACGAGGTCGAACAGCACGCGCACAGGATGCATTCGTACAGCCCGTCCAGCTTTTCACGCTGTTCGGGGCTTTGCAGCCGCTCCTTGCCCGATGGCGTCGGCGACACGGTTTGCAACCACGGGCGGATCGACGCGTATTGCGCATAAAAGTGCGTGAAGTCAGGCACCAGGTCCTTGATCACCTGCATATGCGGCAGCGGGGTGATGCGGATTTCGCCCGGAAGATCCTCGATCGCGGTGGTGCATGCCAGGCCGTTGCGGCCGTTGATGTTCATCGCGCACGATCCGCAGATGCCTTCGCGGCACGACCGGCGGAATGTCAGCGACGGGTCCTGGTCGGATTTCATCTTGATCAGCGCGTCCAGCACCATCGGGCCGCACTGGTCCAGATCGATGTCGAAACTGTCATAGCGGGGGTTTTCGCCGCTGTCGGGATCGTAGCGATACACCTTGAACTTCCGCACTTTTCCATGAGTCGGCGCGGCGTGATGGCGCGCCTTGCCAGAGATCACGGAATTTTTCGGAAGACTGAATGTCGCCATGTCCAAACCCTTTGTGCGATGCGGCGCGCTGGCCCGGGCAAATACCGCAGTGCGGGCATTTGCCGCGCACCAGTGTTTGCCCAACGATGCGCGCGAACGAATCGTCCTTAGCGCAACGGGCGCATGGGGCAAGTGCCTGATCGTGCGCCCGCTTGTCGATTACAGACGCGGTGGCGCCCAGCGCATGTCGGACAGATAGGGCCCGGTCGCGCGCGCGGCCTGCGTGGCGGCGTGGTCAAGCGTGACCAGCAACAATGCCTCATCGGTGGTGGCGCGCGCGCGCACCACACCATCGGGGCCGACGATCGCCGACTGCCCATCAAAAGGATAGCCGTGTTCGGACCCGGATCGGTTGGCAAAGGCCAGCCAGAGGCCGTTTTCCAGTGCGCGCACGCGGATTACTGCCTCTGCCACCAGGGCAAATTCGGCGCCCACCGCGGCTGGCGCCAGCACCAGATCAGCGCCGCGCAAGGCCAGGTCGCGCACGGTTTCGGGATATTCGGTGTCATAACAGATCGACGCGCCGATCCGCCAGCCGTGCAGCGTGGCAATCGCGCTGGGGCTGTCACCGGGGGCGAACAACGCGCGTTCGTAATCCGCCCACAAGTTGACCTTGCGATAGGACCACAGCGTTTCGCCCTGTGCATCGATCAGCCGCGCGGTGTTGTACCGTTTGCCCTGGGCCAGTTCGGGATAGCCATGGGCGATCGCAATGCCATGGTCACGCGCCAGCGCGGCAATCCGCTGTTGCCATGGGCCATCGGCGGGTTCGCTGGCCGCGGTCACCGCGTCGGCGTCAAGATAGCCGCTGGTCCACAATTCGGGCAGCAGCAGCAGATCAACCTCTGCCAGCGTGCCACTGGCCAGCAGTGCTGCCAAACGGTCCAGCATCGCATCGGGCTGTCCGCACAGACCAGGCTGTTGCCACAGCGCCAGCCGCAAGGGGTGCCGCGGTCCAGACGCTTCCGGCGCCAAAGTGTCAGGTGTGGTCATCACCATCAGGGTCGCTCCCGCTCGGGCAAGGGCAGGATCGGGGGTGCGCCCTCCCGTTCACCAGCGGGGTGAACGGGAGGGCGCACCACGATCATGCGCCAAACGTGCGTTGCCACCAGCCGCTGCGCGGCTTGCCTGCCGGCGCATCGTCGGTTGCAGCGGCGGCCGCGACCGCACTGTCGGCATCATCGGCCGGCACGGCCGGCTCTGCCGAAACCGCGTCGGCTTCGATCGCTTTTGCCACGCTGGCGACCGGGGTCGTTTCGGCGTCGGCCTTTTTGCGACGGCTGCGCTTGGGCTTGGCCGGCGTGTCATCGCCGGTTTCTGCCGTGGCGGCATCCTCAGCGGCGTGTTCGATCACCGGGGCCGGTTCAGCCACGATGGTCTCCGCGTCTGCATCGGCCTTTTTGCGGCGGCTGCGCTTGGGCTTGGCAGGCACAGCTTCGTCAGCCAGTTCAACAGCCGCTTCGGCAGGCACGGCCGCAGCGTTATCACCGGCATCAACCACTGCAGGGGCTTGCGCTGCTGCGTCGGTATCGGCGGATGGCCGGGCCCGGCGGCCACGCCGCGGCTTGGCCGGGGCAGCATCGGCAACCGGTGGCGCAGCGGCCGGCGTGGCCTCTGCGGCCGGTTCGCCCGCGTCCACGTCCGCCTCGTCACCGTCATCACTGCCCGCATCGCCGTCGGTTTCCGATGCGGACTGATCATCCTGCATCGGTGAACCATCGCGGTTGCGGCGGCGGCGGTTGCGACGGCGACGCTTGCGCCGGCCTTCGCCACCGGCGTCGTCGTTGCCGGCCTTCGCGGTACCATCAGCCGCACCATCGGCTTCACCGGTTTCGTCGTCGTCGCTGTCGTCGTCGCCGGCGTCATCGGCGCCCTGATCGTCGCCGCTCCGTTCACCGGTTTCGCCGTCGTTGTCGCCGCCTTCGCTGCGATCGCGGTTGCGGCCACGGCGGCGACGGCGGCGCTTGCGGCGGCTGGCACCATCGCCGCCATCACCCGCTTCGCGTGATTCGGAACGGTCGCGGTCGCTGTCGTCCTCGTCCTCGGTTTCGACCTCGTCCTCTTCGTCGATCAGGTCGTCTTCAATCGGTTCGGGGATCGGTTCAAAGCGCGGGGTGAATTCGGGACGGGGCCCGCGTGAAGCGACGCGCATTTTCGCGCCTTCGTTTTCGCCTTCGGGAATGACCTCGACCGACACGCCATAGCGCATTTCGATTTCGGCCAGATCCGCGCGTTTGGCGTTCAGCACATAGATCGCCGCTTCCTGGCTGGCATAGAGCGTGATGATGTTGCCCTTGCCCTTGGCCGCCTCATCCTCGATCATGCGCAGGGCGGACAGCCCGGCCGATGATGCGGTGCGCACCAGCCCCGAACCATCGCAATGCGGACAGCCGCGGGTGGTCGCCTCCAGCACACCGGTACGCAGCCGCTGCCGGCTCATTTCCATCAGGCCAAAGCCCGAAATGCGCCCGACCTGGATGCGCGCGCGATCGTCCTGCAGCGCGTCCTTCATCGCCTTTTCGACTTTGCGGACGTTCGATCCGTATTCCATGTCGATAAAGTCGATGACCACCAGCCCGGCCATGTCGCGCAGGCGCAACTGGCGCGCGATTTCGCGCGCGGCCTCAAGATTGGTGGATACGGCGGTCGCCTCGATGCCGTGCTCCTTGGTCGACCGGCCGGAGTTGATGTCGATCGACACCAGCGCCTCGGTCGGGTTGATCACCAGGTATCCGCCGCTGCGCAGCTGTACCACCGGGTCGTACATCGCGGTCAGCTGGTCTTCGGCGCCAAACCGCTGGAACAGCGGCACCGGATCGGCATATTGCCGCACCCGCTTCGCGTGGCTGGGCATCAGCAGCTTCATGAAATCCTTGGCCGCGCGATAGCCGCCTTCGCCCTCGACCAGCACTTCTTCGATGTCGCGGTTATAGATGTCGCGGATCGCACGTTTGACCAGATCGCTGTCCGAATGGATCAGCGCCGGCGCGGTCGCCCGCATCGTGTTTTCGCGGATTTCGTCCCACAGCCGCGCCAGATAATCGAAATCGCGCTTGATCTCGGTCTTTGTGCGCTGCAGCCCTGCGGTGCGCACGATGCAGCCCATGGTCTTGGGCAGCGCCAGTTCGGCGATGATCGATTTCAGCCGCTTGCGATCGCTGGCCGAATTGATCTTGCGGCTGATGCCGCCACCGTGGCTGGAATTGGGCATCAGCACGCAATAGCGGCCGGCCAGGCTGAGATAGGTGGTCAGCGCCGCGCCCTTGTTGCCGCGTTCTTCCTTGACCACTTGCACCAGCAGCACCTGGCGGCGCTGGATGACGTCCTGGATCTTGTAACGGCGGCGCAGCGCCATGCGGCGCGCGCGCAGATCGTCGGCCTCCTTGGCCTGCCCGCGGCTCTGGCGGCGGCGGCCACGGCCACGGTTGCCACCGTTTTCGCCGTCACCGTTTTCGCCGTTATCGTTTTCACCGTTGTCGCCGGCATCGCCGTCGCGGTCATCGCGGTCGGCATAATCACCGTTGCCACCATCGGCGTCGTGGTCGAAATCGTTGTCGATCACCCCGCCTTCGATCGTGGAAACCTGGTCCTTGCCGGCGCTGTCGACCTCGATCACGCCATCGTCGAAATGGCCGCCGTTGTCGTAATCGCCGTCATCACCGTAATCTTCGTCATCGTCGGCGGCGCGCAGCGCAGCCTCTTCTTCCGCATGACGGGCCTCTTCGGCCAGCAGCGCTTCGCGGTCTTCCTTGGGGATCTGATAGTAATCGGGATGGATTTCGCTGAACGCCAAAAATCCATGACGATTGCCGCCAAAATCGACGAATGCCGCCTGTAGCGAAGGTTCGACCCGGGTTACCTTGGCAAGGTAAATGTTACCCTTGATCTGTTTGTGATCGGCAGATTCGAAATCGAATTCTTCAATCCGGTTGCCTTTGAGCACCGCCACCCGGGTTTCTTCCTGGTGGCGCGCATCGATAAGCATGCGCGTTGTCATTGAGTATTCTCCAGCCGCGCGGCCGCGGGACGTATCCCGGGAACTGGGCGCGGTTCATTGCGATGGCGTGAGGTCCGCTCCGGCACGACTGTGTGCGGACGGGGCGGTTCACGAATGCGGATTTGCCGGTGCGACCGCCGGGCCGTGGCCCGAAATGGTCACCCGCCGGCGGCGGATTGTGTGCGTCTGCCAGAATGACGGTTTGCGCGACAGCGCGTTTCTGCCCTGAACAGCCACACAGGGCTGACGGGACAGGGCCGTTTGAGCCGCAACCGCGAAGGACCCGCATGGGGTTCCTCGTCAGGTTGGAAAATCGGTTCGTCATTTCGGCATCAACCTCTGGCGCAATCAAAGCGCCATGAATCTGTGGATCATGCCGTCTCGTTTCGCGCGTTCTCAACCGGTTTGTCCTGCCGACGGTCCTCACTTGCCAGACGTTGGCACGGGCGATCCCGACGAACGGTGTCGGCGGGCGCATCCTGCGGCAAGGCATGGCGGGGACCGTAACAAATATTCCCCGGTATCACCCGTGCTAGCATTGCAATTGCAAACCGGCAATTAAAACAATCGTCACGATGGTTTGCCCGTTCCGCCTTTTTTGCAAACAGCCCACCGATAACGCAATCGCGCGCGCGGTTGGCCAACCGGTGCGATGGAGTCACCGCCTGTGCGCAAGACATTGCAACCGCGCCAGCCTTGCCGCAAAGGGTGCACGCACACGGTGCAAAAGGCCGACAACCGGCATTGGTCAGGGCATATGGCGCAGGATACCGGTAAGTGGCGCAGTATCGCGTGGTGAAATTGGCCTTGCCGCGCCGGTCCGGCACGCCGCGTGTGCGCGCCGGCGTCACGGCGGTGGCGCTGGTCCTGGTGGTCGCGCTGGTCGTTGCGGCGGTGGTCGCGTGGTTGCAGCGTCCGGGCGCCGGCCGCGGCGGCGTGCCAGCCTATGTGGTGCGGCTGATCCTGCCCGATGGCAAACGGCCGATCGATCTGCCGCCGATCGAGGGCCCGGCCGACGCCAGCCGCCCGCTGGTGGTGATTGACGCCGGGCACGGCGGCCATGATCCCGGCGCCAGTGGTGCGGGCGGCGATCATGAAAAGGCGCTGACCCTGGCGATGGCGCTGGCGCTGCGCGATGCGTTGCTGGAACAGGGGCGGGTGCGCGTCGCGCTGACCCGCGCCGATGACCGGTTTCTGGTATTGCAGGAACGCGCGGGGATTGCGCGCCGTTTGCATGCCGATCTGTTCCTGTCGATCCATGCCGATGCCGCCGATGTGCCCGATGCCGCCGGTGCCACGGTCTACACGCTGTCAGACAAAGGATCGGGCGCAATGGCCGATGCCGTGGCCGCGCGGGAAAACCGCGTCGATACGGTCAATGGCGTGGCGCTCGACGGGCAGGGCGATACCGTTTCGCAGTTTCTGGTCGATCTGTCGCAACAGCGCATGCGCGCCAGTTCGCTGGCCTTTGCCGGGTTGATCCGGCGTGAAGGCGAAGGGCACCTGCGGTTTCGCGATCGCCCGTTGCAGCAGGCGGCATTTATCGTGCTCGAATCGCTCGATGTGCCATCGGTGTTGTTGGAGGCCGGCTATATCAGCAACCCGCAGGATGTGCGCGACATGCGGTCACGCCCGTGGCGCAACGAATTTGGCCACGCGGTGGCGCGCGCGATCGAGATATTCCTGGCCAGCCAGAACGCCAGCCCCAACGGTGCCGGGGTCGCTGCGCTTTGAAAACGTGCTTTGGCAAAACCGGCGTCGTGCTTTAAAGCCCGCCCGACAATGCCCAACGCGACCCCGCCCGACGACCTGCCACCCCAGGCCACGCCCCCCGCCGGTGATCCCGATGCCGTAACCTATCGCCTGCGCCGCGATTCGGCCGGGCGGGTGCGGCGCATCTGGCGCGCGATTGTCGCGCGGCGCTGGGCCCGCTGGCTGGCGTTGGGCGTGCTGGGGCTGGGCCTGGCCTATGCGGTGGTGTGGGTCGCGTTTGTGCGCACCCTGCCCAGCGCCGACAAATTGCTGACCTATCAGCCGCCCTTGCCCACCATGGTGCGCGGCAATGATGGTGAAATCGTCTCCTCCTATGCGCGCGAACGGCGCGTGCAATTGCGCTTTGTCGATTTCCCGCCAACGCTGATCGGCGCGTTTCTGTCGGCAGAGGACAAATCGTTCTTTTCGCACCACGGTGTCGATGTGACCGGGCTGGCCGGCGCGGCGGTTGATTACGTGACCAAGCTGGGCACTGGCGCACGGTCGCGCGGCGGATCGACCATCACCCAGCAGGTGGCAAAGAACCTGTTGATCGGCAACGAATATTCGTTTGGGCGCAAGATCAAGGAAATGATCCTGGCGCTGCGCATCGAATCGCTGCTGACCAAACAGCAGATACTTGAGCTCTATCTGAACGAAATCGCGCTCGGCCGGCAAAGCTTTGGCGTGCAGGCGGCATCGCGCGCCTATTTTGACAAGGATGTGGGCGATCTGAAACTGCATGAGGCGGCGTTTCTGGCCATTCTGCCCAAGGCGCCAGAGGATTACGGGCGCACCAAATCGGCGGGCAAGGCGATGATCCGGCGCAACTGGGTGCTCGATCAGATGGTCAAGAACGGTTACGCCAGCCGCGGTGATGCCGACGCGGCAAAGGCCCAGCCGCTGGGCCTGGTGCAGCGCCATTCCGACAATTACACCAGCGATGCCGGCTATTTTCTGGAAGAAGTGCGCCGGCAGCTGATCGGCCAGTTTGGCGAAAACGCGGAAACCGGCCCCAACAGTGTCTATGCCGGCGGGCTGTGGGTGCGCACCTCGCTCGACGCAAAGTTGCAGACCGCAGCGCAGGATTCCCTGCGCGCCGGGCTGCTGCGCTATGCCTCGGGCCGGGGCTGGCATGGCCCGATCGCCACGGTTGACCCCGCGCATTGGCAGGGTGAACTGATCGGCAGCAACATTGCCATCAAATACCTCGACTGGCGCGTGGGGGTGATCCTCGATCGCGCCGGGTCCGCCGGGCAGATCGGCTTTGCCGATGGCAGCACCGGCCAAGTCGCGGGGCTGGCCGATGCCGTGCGGCCGGGTGATGTGGTGGCGGTGGCGCCGAATGGCGGCGATTGGGCGCTGCGCATCGTGCCCGAAGTATCGGGCGGGATGGTGGTCCAGGACCCCGAAAGCGGCCGCGTGCTGGCGATGCAGGGCGGGTTTGATTCGCGCCTGGGGTCGTTCAACCGCGCCACCCAGGCCAATCGCCAGCCCGGTTCGGCGATCAAGCCGTTTGTCTATGCCACCGCGCTCGACAACGGCATGACCCCGGCGTCGATCGTGCTGGATGGCACGTTCTGCGTCTATCAGGGCGCGGCGCTGGGGCAGAAATGCTTCAAGAATTTCGGCGATGAAGGCGGCGGCGGCAGCCACACCATGCGTTGGGGGCTGGAACAGTCGCGCAACCTGATGACCGTGCGCATCGCCAACGACATCGGCATGGACAAAGTCGTGCGCACCATCAAGGGTGCCGGGATCGGCGATTATCCTGCCTATCTGTCGATGGCGCTGGGCGCGGGCGACACCACGGTGTCGCGCATGGTCAATGCCTATGGCGCGCTGGCCGATCATGGCCGGCTGCATGACCAGACGCTGATCGATTTTGTGCAGGACCGCAATGGCAAGGTGATCTGGCGCGCCGACAAACGCGGGTGCGATACCTGCAACATGGCGCAATGGGATGGCAAGCCGATGCCCCGGTTCAAACCGACCGGGCGTCAGGCGCTGGATGCGCGCACCGCGTACCAGGTCGTGCACATGCTCGAAGGGGTGGTGGTGCGCGGCACCGCGGCCAGCCTGGCTGATCTGAAATTGCCGCTGTTCGGCAAGACCGGTACCACCACCGGGCCGACCAACGTGTGGTTTGTCGGCGGCAGCCGCCAGATCATCGCCGGCATCTATCTGGGCTATGATCAGCCGCGCAGCCTGGGCGGCTATGCCCAGGGCGGGCGAATCGCCGCGCCGGTGTTCAAACAATTCGTGCTTGCCACGCGCGACCGCTGGCACACCACGCCGTTCGTGGTGCCCGAAGGCGTGCGGCTGGCCAAAATCGACCGCGTATCGGGCAAACACGTGTTCGAAGGTACACCCGATGATCGCGATCCCAAGGCGGCGATCATCTGGGAGGCGTTCAAACCCGACAGCGAACCGCGCCGCACCAGCCGCGATTTGCAGGTTTCCACGCGCGAAGCGGTGCTCGAAGCCATCCGCCAGGCCTATGCGGCGCGCTATGGCGCTGCGGCTGCCGCGGGCGGTGATGGTGAGGACACTGGGGATGTACAGGGCGGGGTTTATTGATCCAGTCGCGATTTCCTGTCCATGCGGGCAAGCCCGGATCGGGGCTTGAGAGCCGGCTGGACTGTGGTATCGTCACTGCATGAACACCCATCGCCTTGCTGCGGCCGCTGCCGCGCTTTCGCTCGTCCTGGCCCCGCTTGCCGCGCATGCCGCGCTGACGGTGGGCACGACCGCCCCCGATTTCACCACGCAGGGCGCGCTGGCCGGAAAGCCGCTGCCGGTGGCGCTAAAGGCGCTGCTGGCAAAGGGCCCGCTGGTGCTGTATTTCTATCCCAAGGCGTTCACGTCGGGTTGCACGCTGGAGGCGCACGCCTTTGCCGAGGCGAGCGGCGATTTTGCCAAGGCCGGGGCGACCGTGGTCGGCATGTCGAACGACACCATTGATGCGCTGCAGAAATTTTCGACGCTCGATTGCCGCGACAAGTTCACCGTCGCTTCGGCCTCCCCCGCGGTCATCAAGGCCTATGACGTGCCGCTGATCGACAACGGCGCCGACACCGGGCTGTCTGACCGCACCAGCTATGTCATCATGCCGGATGGCAAGATCGTCTATGCCCATACCGACATGGACTGGCACAGCCACGTCGAACAGACGCTGGCGCTGGTGCAAAAGCTGGCCAAAGAACACTAAGCTTCACATACAAGCGGCTTTACAAGCTGCGCCGCTTCGTTAAGCGGCGCAGCTTATTGTTTATGGTGGTCCGGCGGCGCATGGGCGCCGCTGGCACGATGGAGTGGATGAAATCATGCGTGCCGAAGGGCAGGCCCATATCGACCGCATTCAGCGTGCACTGGCACTGGTCCGTAAATTTCTGGACTGGGATCGCGCGCTGCGCCGGCTGGACGAGCTTAACGCCCGGGTCGAGGACCCGAAGCTGTGGGACGATCCCAAGGCGGCCGAGGCGGTCATGCGCGAACGCCGCCGGCTGGAGGCTTCGATCGGCACGGTCAACCAGATCGGCCAGGAAATGGCCGACGCGATCGAATTCATCGAACTGGGTGAAGAAGAAGGCGACGACGCGATTGTCGCCGAGGGGCTGGAAACGCTGGCCCGGCTGGCCGCGCGCGCTGATGCCGACAAAGTGCAGGCGCTGCTGGCGGGCGAAGCCGATGCCAACAACGCCTTTGTCGAAGTGCACGCCGGCGCCGGCGGAACCGAAAGCCAGGACTGGGCGGAAATGCTGCAGCGGATGTACACACGCTGGGGCGAACGCCACGGGTACAAGGTGGAAATGGTCGATTACCACGCTGGCGAAGCCGCCGGGATCAAAAGCTGTACGCTGCTGATCAAGGGCGAAAACGCCTATGGCTATGCCAAGACCGAAAGCGGCGTGCACCGGCTGGTGCGGATCAG
>NZ_JBBATI010000018.1:0-78590 GCF_040398825.1 Novosphingobium sp. | reverse complement strand
CCCTATCGTCGTGCTGTCGGCTGTGCCCGGCACATGACCGGCTCAATCTGACGCCAAAAATCGCGGTGGCCCCGAAAAGCTACACCACGCGTTGGGACACGATCATTGCTTGCCGCACTGCCATTTCATTGAGCATGGATGCCCCCAAATTTGCTTTTCGATGCCCCCCAAAATGCCCCCACTCTACTCTGGAAGCATACGGACGCATGTGATCAAAACAGAAACATATTACCACTAAAACGCCCAAAAATCAAGGAAATCAGGGGCTTTTGGGATGACCTTGGACGGGCCGGTGGCGGAGCGGGAGGGATTCGAACCCTCGATACGCTTTTGGCGTATACTCACTTTCCAGGCGAGCGCCTTCGACCACTCGGCCACCGCTCCGCATGCTCTGGACAGGCGCGCGGCCTAGACGCACGGCGGGGGTTTCGCAAGGGCTGCCGCGGTGGCATGGTGCAAATATGTCAAACCGTTATGGCCACGCCGCCCGCCCTGCCCGTTTCACCCGCGCGCGCACGCGCGCCATGATGCTGTTTGCATCGGCGCTGGCCTGGTTTCCCGCCGCGGCCCGGGCAGATGACGGGCCGGCCCTGTCCCCGCCCGAGGTGGTTTCCGCGGCGCCGGCCGCGCAGTGGGCGGCGATCGAGCCGGCGGACCTGCTGGTGATGGATCTGGCGCCTGATGTGGCAGGCCATGCCCGGCGCGTAGTGATCCAGCTGCTGCCACCGCCATTTTCGCAAGGATGGGTGGGCAACATCCGCAAGCTGGCCGCTGCGCATTGGTGGGATGGCACCAGCATCAACCGCACGCAGGACAATTATGTCGTGCAATGGGGCGACCCCGATGGCGATGACAAAGCGCGCGCCAAACCGCTGCCGGCCGGGCTGATCACCAATTCCGAAGCGGCCTATGTGGCGCCGCGCTTTGCCCTGCCGGCGGGTGCAGACCGCGCGCTGGCGTTTGGCGCGGATGCCTATGCGCCTGAAACGCGGATCATTGCCGGGTGGCCGGTCGGGCTGGACCGTGATCACGCGTGGCCATTGCACTGTTACGGCATGGTCGGGGTGGGCCGCGACAATCCGCCCGATACCGGCAGCGGCGCAGAATTGTATGTGGTGATCGGGCAGGCGCCGCGCCAGCTTGACCGCAATATCGCGCTGGTCGGCCGGGTGATCGACGGGATCGAGCTGTTGTCCAGCCTGCCGCGCGGCACCGGGACAATCGGATTTTATACCACGGCCAGCGAACGTGTGCCGATCATGGCGATCCGCAACGGCGGTGACGTGCCCGGATTGCCCCGGTATCAGCTGCTGGCCAGCGATGGTGACAGCTTTGCCCGCTATGCCGCCGCGCGCGCCAACCGCCGGGACCGATTCTTTGTGGTGCCCGCCGGCGGTGTCGATGCCTGCAACGTGCCGATACCAGTGCGCCGCGCGCCGTGATTATCCCCCCGGGTGACGCTTACGAATTCACCGGCACGCTGGAAAAATGGCACGATGATGCGCATGGCACCTGGCATTTCCTGCCGGTAACCGGCGCGACCGCCGATGCGCTGGATGCCGCCGCATTGATGCATCGGTTGGAAACCGGGCGGCGCAGCGGGTTCGGATCGGTCCGGCTGACCATCCGTGTCGGCGCGACCACGTGGCAGACCTCCGCCTTTCCGATGAAGGAGCGTGGCTGGGCGATCCCGGTATCGGCCAAAGTGCGCAAGGCCGAAAAGCTGACCGCAGGTGACCGGCTGGACGTGTCGCTGACCTTCTGATGCTGTGCCGGTTGCGGATATTTAACCGGCCAGTTAAGGTTGGCGATATTCGACAAGGGAGACAACGGCGTGGCGGGACAGAAACTGCTGGAAGGCATTCGCATTGTCGATCTGACCTCGGTCGTATTCGGGCCCTATGCCACGGAAATCATGGCCGACCTCGGCGCCGATGTGATCAAGGTCGAAGGGCTGACCGGCGATCAGTTCCGCCATGCCGGCCGCGCGCGCACCACCCCGGGGATGGGGCCGTGCACGCTCAACCTGAACAAGGGCAAGCGATCACTGGCGGTCGATCTGAAAACGCCGGAGGGCAAGGACGCGCTGATGCGCCAGTTGGCCGAGGCCGACGTGTTCATCCACAATGTGCGCGGGGCCGCGATCGAACGGTTGGGGTTTGGCTATGACGCGGTGCGCGCGATCCGGCCCGACATCGTCTATGTGCATTGCGTGGGGTTTGGCTCCGACGGGCCCTATGCCGATTTGCAGGCCTATGACGATGTGATCCAGGCGGCGACCGGCACCGCCACGCTGCTGCCGCGCGCCGATGGCAACCCGGTCCCGCGCTATCTGCCGTCGCTGATCGCCGACAAAGTGGCGGGGCTGCACGGGGCCTATGCCATCCTGGCGGCGATCGTGCACCGGTTGCGGTTTGGTGGCGGCCAATTCGTCGAAGTGCCGATGTTTGAAAGCTTTACCCATTTCATGATGCAGGAACATCTGTTTGGCGCGACCCTGGTGCCGCCGCTGGAACCGGCCGGCTATCCCCGCCAGATTGATCCCAACCGGCAGCCGTTTCCCACCGCCGACGGGTATATCAGCATCGTGCCCTATACCGATGCGGCGCTGTTGCGGGTGTTTGACCTGATCGGCGCGAATGACCTGCTGGCCGACGACCGCTTTGCCAATCCGCGCGTGCGTGCCGCCAATATCAGCCTGGCCTACGCCGAAATGGCGCGCCGCACACCGGCGAAAACCAGCGCCGAATGGGCGGCGCTGTTTGCGCAAAACCAGATTCCGGCAATGCCCGTACGCGATCTGGCCGACATTACCAGCGATCCACACCTGATCGAGGTTGGCCTGTTTCAGCACCGCATGCACCCAACCGAGGGGGAATACCTGCACCTGAAGGCGCCGGTGCATTTTTCCGCCGGATCGTGCGATACCGGCCCTGCCCCGACGATCGGGCAGGACAATGTCGCGCTGGGCGCGGCGGCGCCGACCTGGCCCTGATCGCACCCTTTTTACCGTTCCGGAGGCAGCATGACCCCCTTCCCCATCGATCTTGTCCGTGCCCGGTTTCCCGCGATTGCCGGAACCGATCGGCCGCCGGTGTATCTCGACAACGCCGCCGGCACCCAGGTGCCGCAGCCGGTGATCGATGCCGTTGCCCGGGCGATGGCCGATGGTGCCTGCAATCTGGGCGGGAAATTTGCCGGATCGCACCGCGCGATGGAAATCTGGGATGCCGCCCATGTGGCAGGCGCGGATATCGTTGGCGCGCCATCCCCGCGCGGGGTGATCATCGGGGCCAGCATGACCGCGCTGACGCTGCACATGTCGCGTTCGATCGCCCTGCTGTGCCAGCCGGGCGACGAAATCGTGCTGACGCGGATGGATCACGAAGGCGATGTGGCGCCGTGGCTGCTGATGGCGCGCGATCGCGGGCTGACGGTGCGCTGGGTGCCGTTTGACACCGAAAGCTGGCAGATCGAACCTGATGCGCTGCGCGCGGTGATGGGCCCGCGCACGCGGCTGGTGGCCATGAACTATGCCAGCAACATGACCGGATCGATCAACGATATCGCCGCGCTGGTGCGCGTGGTGCACGAATTCGGCGCGCTGGCCTATGTCGATGCAGTGCAGCTGACCCCGCACCACCTGCCCGATGTGCAGGCGCTGGATTGCGATTTCCTGGTCTGTTCGGCCTACAAGTTCTTTGGCCCGCACATGGCCGTGCTGTGGGGCCGCGAACGCGTGCTGGAAATGCTGGAGGCCTACAAGTGCCGCTGTTCATCGGATGATCTGCCGGAAAAGTTCGAACACGGCACGCCGCAGACCGAATTGCTGGCCGGGCTTACCGCGACGGCCGACTATCTGGCGTGGCTGGGCGACGTGACCGGCCATGCGGGTACCCGGCGCCAGCGCATGCTGGGCGGCTATGCCGCGTTCGGCGCGCATGAAACCCCGCTGACGCTGCGGCTGATCGCGGGGATTTTGGCGATCCCCGGCACCACCATCCACGGCATCACCAACCCCAACCGCATCAGCCAGCGCGTGCCGACGGTGTCGTTCACCCACGACCGGATTTCAACCCACACCTTTGCGCAAGCGCTGGCCGACCAGAACATCTTCGTGTGGTCCGGGCACAATTACGCGCTGGAACCGGCGCGGCAGTTAGGTCTGGATGAAGATACGGGCGTGGTACGGCTGGCCATCGCGCACTACAACACCGCCGAAGAGATTGAGCGTGTGCTGGTCGCGCTGGCGGAAGTGGCGGGGTGACGCAGGTTTGCGCAAGCGCCGGATCACGCACCATGCCGGTGTTGGGGCGATTGCCGGTGCCGTGACGTGCGCGCGAGGGGTGAATATCAGCCTGGCCTATGGGGGAATTGCCCCGGGGTACGCCGACGAAAACCTGCGCAGAGCGGGCGTCGTTGTTTGCGCAACACCAGATGTCGGCGATGCCGGTGCGCGACCTGGCCGTCATGGGTATCGAACAAAATTCGAAATGTTGACAGATGTATATACAAACTGCTAATAGCTGAAATATGATCGGCGTGATCGACGGATTTGAATGGGACGATGGCAACACACAAAAGTGCCAAAAGCACGGTCTGAGCCTGAACGAGATTGAAGCGGTGTTTCGGCATCCGCATCGCATCGCGCCGGACATCGCCCATTCAACCGCCGAGATGCGATTTTTGGCGATTGGTGGCAGCAATGGGCCACGATCGATTTTTGTGGTGTTCACGATCCGCGAAATCGACGGGGAACGCCTGATCCGGCCAATCAGCGCGCGGTACATGCACAGGAAAGAGATCAGCAGCTATGAAGAAGACACTTCCAACCCTGACCACTGACGAAGCGGCAGAGGCGTTTCTGGAAACCGCCGATTTGTCGCACTATGACCTGAGCGGCATGAAGCCCAACACGTTTGAATTTGCCGCAAAGGCGCGGCAGGTGAATATGCGGATGTCGGAACAGTTGCTGGACGCGGTCAAGGCCAAGGCGGCGGCACAAGGCATGTCATATCAGCGGTTTATTCGCCAGGCGTTGGAGGCGGCGATCGGAGCGTGACGGTAAGCGTTACCGGGTTCCAACCTGCGTCGGGTTCGTGTTGTACAACCGCAAAATCTCACTCATTGGTCCACGGAAATCCTGTAAAAAATTCAAGTCTTTCATTCACGCCAAATTTACGCGGATAAAACCCGCGTGCGGGCAAGTGACCTGCCGAAAATCGATCGAGTGCCAATTGAAGCGCGATGAGATCGCCAACGCCCAGATATGGGGCGCGAATTCCTTCGCCAGGCCTGCAGCAATGCGCCGACCAGATCGTGGTTTCGTGAGGCAGGCTGGCCAAGAGCGCGTTGGTGGTGCTGCGGTAAGCCGAACGACTGGCGCCAGGCAATTGGGCATAAAGCTGACCCGGATAGATGAAATCGCCAGCGAAAAACTGCGTATAGCCGGGATCGAAAAGCGCGGCTGATGTCGGGGTGTGTCCGGGCGTTGACAGTACCTGCAGGCGTCGCCCGCCAAGGTCGATCCAGTTTCCCGGGTGTATCCATTGGCTGACTTGGAAACCGGGCAGAACGAGATCGTCTATCAACCCCACGAACTCATAGCGCGTTGGGATGAACTGGCCATAATGGACATCGGCGCGCGTTGCAGGCAGGTCGATCAACGCGATCGCGTTGAACCGGGTAATGCCGCCCATGTGATCGTAATGCAGGTGGGACGGCATGACCGTTACAGGAAGGCTTGTCAGCCGTTTCACGATGGGAAGAATATCGCGGGTACCCGAACCCGCGTCGAACAGCAGCGCCCGCTTTGTACCCAGGATCAGATAGGAATAGTTCCGCTGATAATAACGCGGCTCGCCAATGGCGAATGTGCCGGCATTCAGCCTTTCGACAGCCCAATAGTCATCTACCATAGTGCCACGGGCCAACACTGCCGGAGCCGCATCCACGATAGCGTGCGGCTCGATCCAACTCGATATCTCGGTATAGATATATGGGGCCAATTTCAGCGCGACGCCAATCAACAGAACCAACGTCAATACGGCAAGGCCCATGACTTTACGGAGCGCGCGCCATGTTCGCCCAGTTTTGGTTTTCAATACTACCTTCATTGACGCAGCATCAAAACAGCAGGTATGCGTTCGGGCGCCATATTCGGTAACCTCCCGGTTGACCGCAGCCGACGTTCCAACGCGACTATGTATCGCAAGTGTGGCGCGGAATGGAGGATACCCCGCCCGCGAGACGCAGCGATTTGCGTAACATGATCAAATCCGGTCGGCCTGCGCCACCGCGTCGCTGGCGCGCAGGGCGCTGAGGATGCGGGTCAGGTGGGCCAGGTCGCGCACTTCCAGATCGACCACGTAAGTATGGAACGGGTTTTCGCGCTGGGTCATTTCCAGGTTGACCACGTTGGCGTGGTTCCTGCCGAAAATACCCGCCATTTCCGCCAGCGTGCCGGGGCGGTTGTACAATTCGGCCCTGATGCGCCCGATCGCGCCGTCGGTGCTGGCATCCCACGACAGATCGATCCAGTCGGCATCGACGCCGTCGGCCAGCGCCAGGCAATCGATCGAATGCACTTCGACCCCCATGCCCGCCCGGCGCAGGCCGACGATGCGGTCGCCCGGCACCGGGTGGCAGCACGGCGCGAGTTTGAATGCGGCACCGGGGCTGAGCCCGCGCACGGCAATCGCGCGTTGCTGGCGGGGCCAGTCTTCTTCGGGTACTTGCGCCGCGCTGCCCGGTACCAGCGCCTCCATCACCTGGCGGTCGGTGATCCGCGCCTGTCCGATGGCGACCAGCATTTCATCCTCGCTGTTGAATTTCAGCCGGCGCAACGCCTCGGTCAGCGCCTTTTTGCCGATCTTGGTCGGCAGGCGCTCGACGATTTCTTCGTATAGCTTGCGGCCGATGGCGGCGATGTCGGCGCGTTCCTTTTGCCGCACCGCGCGGCGGATGGCGGCGCGCGCCTTGCCGGTGACCGCGAACGACAGCCACGACAGTTGCGGTTCGGATGTGCGGCTGCGGATGATTTCGACCACGTCACCATTGGCCAGCGGGGTGCGCAGCGGCACGTGCCGCCCGTTGATCTTGGCGCCGACGGCAGCTGCGCCCAGGTTGGTGTGCACGGCAAAGGCAAAATCGATCGGCGTCGCACCCTTCGGCAGCTGAAACAGCGCGCCCTTTGGCGTGAACGCGAACAGGCGATCCTGGTACATCGCCATGCGCGTGTTTTCGAGCAGTTCTTCGGGATCGTTGCTGGAATCGAGGATTTCGACCAGGTCGCGCAACCAGCCGACCTGCCCGTCGGGCCGTTCCCCGCCCTGTTTGTACGCCCAGTGCGCGGCCAGGCCGAATTCGTTGGTGCGGTGCATGTCGCGCGTCTTGATCTGCACCTCCACCCGCATCGCATTGTTGTAGATCAGCGATGAATGCAGGCTTTTGTACCCGTTGATCTTGGGCGTTGAGATGTAATCCTTGAACCGGCCGGGGATCATCTGCCAGGTGCGGTGCAATACGCCCAGTGCGGCATAACAATCCTCATCGGTTTCGGTCAGCACGCGAAACGCCATGATGTCGGATATCTGTTCAAAGCTGACATGGCGCTCGGCCATCTTTTTCCAGATCGAATAGGGGTGCTTTTCGCGCCCCGCGACCTCCACCCGCAGGTCCGCTTCGGCCAGCGACTGTTTGATCTGCAGCGCGATCGCATCGACCTGGCCTTCGCCCGCAGCGCGAATGGCATCCAGCCGGCCGGTGATGGTGGCATAGGCATCGGGTTCCAGTTGCTGAAACGCCAGCATCTGCATTTCGCGCATATATTCGTACATGCCCACGCGCTGTGCCAGCGGGGCATAGATTTCCATGGTTTCGCGCGCGATGCGCCGGCGTTTGTCGGCACTGCGGATGAAATGCAGCGTGCGCATGTTGTGCAGCCGGTCGGCCAGTTTGACCAGCAACACGCGCAGATCTTCGCTCATCGCCAGCAGGAATTTGCGCAGATTTTCGGCCGCACGTTCGTTTTCCGTCATCGTTTCGATTTTGGAAAGCTTGGTCACGCCATCGACCATGCGCGCGACATTGGCGCCAAACAGCCGCTCGATTTCCGCGGTGGTGGCCAGCGTATCTTCGACCGTGTCGTGCAACAGCGCGGTCATGATGGTTTCCTGATCCAGCTTCAGCTCGGTCATCAGGCCCGCCACTTCGACCGGGTGCGAAAAATACGGGTCACCGCTGGCGCGTTTCTGGCTGCCGTGTTTCTGCACGGTATAGACATAGGCGCGGTTGAGCATCGCCTCGTCCGCATCGGGAGCATAGGCAAGCACGCGTTCGACAAGTTCGTACTGGCGCAACATGGTCCGGCCACGATGGGGGCAGGCATGCCCGCAGGGCAAGGAAAAAGCGGGAACTTTTTTGCATCCGCAATGGATCGGGCCCAAACCGCCGCAAGCCGGGTAATTACGATTTGGAAATTGTTTCAACGCTATGGAACGTATCCATGAACGGGTTGTCAACCAGGCCGGGTGACCGGGTGGTCGATTGGTGGGTACGGTCGCGGCTGTGCTTGCGCACCAATCGCTGGCCCGATCGTGACCGCGTGCGCGCGGTATCGCTGTTCATGCTGATCGCCTATGTGCCGATGTGCGCGCATTTCTTTGCCGAGGCGACCGGCCGGGTCGGCAGCGATTTCCAGGCGTTCTGGGGTGCGGGCCGGCTGGTGATGGCCGGGATGCCATGGGATGCGTTCAATCTGGCGGCCGAGCGCGCGGCCCAGGCGCCCGCCCACACCGGGGTGATGGTCCCCTTTGTCAATCCGCCGCCCTATTTGTTGCTGGCCGCGCCACTGGGGCTGATGCCCTATCCGGCCGCCTGGCTGGTATGGGTGATCACCGGCTGGGCCCTGTGGTTTGCGGTGTGCCGGCGGCTGTGCCCTGGTGAGCCGCTGATGATTCTGGCGTGCCCGGCGGCCTTTCTGGCGGCGTATCATGCGCAAAACGGGTTGGTTACCGGCGCCCTGCTGGTGGCGGGGGTCACGCTGATGGCGCGGCGCCAGACGGGCAGCGCCGGCCGGCATGCCGATGTGCTGGCCGGCGTGCTGTTCGGCGCGCTGGTCATCAAACCGCACCTGGCGCTGCTGGTACCGCTGTGGCTGATCGCCGGGCGGCGATGGCACACACTGGGCGCGATGGTGCTGTCGGCGGTGGCGTTTTGCCTGGTGTCGCTGGCGGTGTTCGGTCCGGCCACCTGGCTGGCCTATCCACACAGCTTTCACGTGACCGCAATGCTGCTGACGCAGGGTGCCGGGCAGTTGTTTTTGCGTATGGCCACACCCTATGCGCTGCTGCGCACCACGATCAACCCGCACGTGGCGCTGGCCGGGCAGGCGGTGATCACCGTGGCCTCCGCGTCACTGGTGTGGCGCCAAACCCGGCAGCATGGAACGAATGCCGGCACCGGCGCGCTGATGTTGGCAGCAACCACCGTGGCATCGCCCTATCTGTTCAGCTATGACCTGGCTTACTGGGTGCAGCCGGTGCTGTGGCTGGTGACCATGGCGCGCGAAGCGGGCTGGCGTGCGTGGGAAAAACCGGCGGTGATCGCGCTGTGGCTGGCGCCGCTGGCAACGCGCGCGGCGGCACTGCCGCTGCATGCCAATCTGCTGCCGCTGGCAGGGGTGGCGCTGGTGGCGATGATCGCCACGCGGTTGCGGGCGCCCCAGGTTATGCCCGGTGCCGCGCCCGCGGTGTTGCCGCGCCCCGCGCGCTGACCCGCGCGCAACGTGCGGCGTAGCGGCGTAAAGCGTCAGCCGTTGGCGGCGATCGCCGTGCGGTCCATGCCGGATTGATGGTCTGCGGCGAAAAAATCGATCATCCGCGAATACGTTTCGGCGCTGAGATGCAGAAAGGCGCGGCGCGCATCGGCCGGATCATCCTCACGCACGATATGCCCGCGCGATTCAAGCACGGCCAGCCAGCGCAGCGCGGTGGTGGTCGGCACCGCCGCACCGATGCACGCGCTGGATACCGATACCCGCTTGCCCTGCTTGGCGCTGATAAACAGATCGAGCAGGATATCCCACGCCGGTTCACCAAACAGTTCGGTCAGGAACATCTTGTCGCGGCGGCGGCGATCGGCATAGGCCCGCCGCGCCAGATCAAGATAATAGGGATGATCGTCGGGCGGGGCATGGCCGGCAACGACCAGCCGCGGACCGGCCGCACCGCCGTCATTTTCGGCGGCCATCCGTTCCAGATCACGCGCAATCCCCAGCATTTCATTCGCCGCGGCAATCAGATTGCGCGCGCGCGAACGCAGCATGGCAGCATCATTCGATGTCAAACCGATTCCCCTCTGCACCTTGCTGCCCGGCCTGGTGTTGCCACAGTGTCATGGCACCGCGTCGCGAAGGGACTCCGCAACATTAGCGATACCTGCGACAGACACTGCAGCACCCTGCCTTCATGTCTATTTAGCAAGTGCTTAGTAGATTTACCGATAGGGGTAATTTGGCAACCAGATCAGATCAGCAGTTGGATCGGGTTCGGTTGTTTCAGGCTGCGCGCACCAGTTGCGCCCGCAGTTCATCCAGCGCGGCCTGCAAATGGGCAACCGCCAGCAATTCGTCGTGTTTCAGCAGACCTTCGATCAACGCTTCAATCTGTTTGCAGGCGTCACGGCGCAATCCGTTTCGGTCCATGATGGACAATTCAGTCATCGTGTCATTCCTTGTGGGCCTGTCCCCTGCACCCTGGGTGCACAGGTACGGGCATCGTATTTCCACCATCGCCAGCCGACAGGGATGCCGATGGCGCAAACCCTGCACCATTCTGCGCACCTATCGCTTTCGGCAAGGGTCGCCGAATTCGCGTCGGGGCAGTGCACCCCGCGAATCAGTCTGCACGCGGCAGCGCTATGTCGGATAGCAATCGATTGTGCCAGACGTGATTAAAACGTGTATCGGCGCGGCACAAAAGTAACCTTGAACGCCGTGCGGTCTGATGGTTAACCGCCGGTTCCTGCGCATTGTGACCGCGGTCAATCGACGATCAGCGGGTGCAACGCCCCCATGTCGGCCGGCAACAGCCCGATGCTGCGCGGATCGCAAAACACCTCGACAAAGCGCGCGGTCGGCACGAAGCCCTGCCCACGATAAAACGCCACCGCGCGCGGATCATCCAGCGTGCAGGTATGCACCCACACCCGCGTGGTGGTGGCCTGGTCACCCGCAACTGCAGGCCCGGCCCACGCGCGTTGCAGCGCCCGCCGCATCAGCCATTTGCCAAAACCCTGCCCGGTGGCCTTTGGCACAAACCCGAAAAACGCGATCTCACACGCGGCCGGCGTGCGAAAATCGAGCTCCAGGATACCGATCTCAACCCGCGCCCGGTCAACCACCGCATAGAGTTCAACCAACGGATCGTGCAGGATCGCCGCCAGCGCCGCATCATCCAACGCCAGCCGCGACCACCACAGCCACGGCGCGCCGATCCGCTGGTACAGCAGACGATAGCGATCGGGCGCGCAATCGTGCCACCGCACCAATTGCAACGGCACATCGGGCTCGACCGCCAGACGGCGCAGAAATGCGGGCGGTTCGTGCATTTCGAGCGCGGTCACCACCGCAGCCAGATCCCCCGGCGCGACGGCGTGAAATCCATGAACCAGCGGCGCTGTGGCGGAGTTGTGCGTTATGGCCATGCCGCCGGCTTTAGCGCAGGGTATCGCGACAACCAAGCACCGGCACACCCGCCAATCGCAATCACAACGCTCAATCGCCGGAATTAGCCATTTGCGGCCATAGCAAACTGTTCACCGCAATTGGCGGCATCGGGCGCAAAATAATCGAGCATCATGGCATAGGTTTCGGCACTCAGCTGCAGAAACGCGCGGCGTGCGTCTGCCGGATCATCTTCGCGCACAATATGCCCCTGCTGTTCAAGCACAGCCAGCCAGCGCAACGCGGTGGTACTTGGCACGGCGGCGCCGATACAGGCGCTGGTCACCGATACGCGTTTGCATTGTTTGGCGCTGATGAACAAGTCGAGCAGGATATCCCACGCCGGTTCACCAAACAGCCCCGACTGAAACAGGCGGTCGCGGCGACGCCGATCGCCATAGGCCCGCCGCGCCAGATCGATGAAATAGGGGTGGTCATCGGTGGATGCACCACCTGGCCGGGACGGCATACTGCCGGACTTTGCAAGCGTCGTACTGGTCGACAGGCTGTTCGATGGGCCATGCTCCAGCTCGGCAGCCATCCGTTCAAGATCGCGCGCCACCCCCAGCATGCCATTGGCATTGGTGATCAGCTGTCGCGCGCGGTTCCGCAGCAAATTGGCAGAGAGCAAAGTCATACCGCAATCCCTCCAGCAGGACTGGCGCGCGGATCATGACAAGGCTGTTGACCGACTCGATTGCAACCACATCGCAATCAGTCGATTGCTGCCCGATCATTAACCATCGCTGCGCAAGTCTCTATTATTGCTAAGGTAAATTGCATATTCACCAAGCAATGCAACCGAAAGTTAGCGGAGATAGATCAACTTTGGTTGCTTTGTGGTTGCGTGATCTGGCGCACGCGCAGCGCGTCCAACGCAGTCTGAAGATGCGCGATTATAAGCAATTCGTCGAAATCCTGAAGGCTGTCGATCACCTGTTCAAGCGTATCCACGGCGTGGTTCAACACCGCACTATGATCCGGTTTGGTTGGTTTCGGCATGCGGTCGTCCCTTGGCGAATACCAACACCCGCGAACGTCCTGCGGTAATTCCAGCATACGCACATGTACGAATACCACAGGAGTCCATGAAATGAGACCGTCTTTTCATGCAGCGGACACAACCGCCGCGGCGCGTCCATGGAAAGGCAACACGGGGGCCCGCACCCCCGGTTTGACCGCAAGACGGCCAGAAGATCAACCGGTCAGGCCCACACCGCCTCTGGCGGCAGGCTCATCAGGATGGCATCGATATTCCCCCCGGTTTTCAGCCCGAACAGCGTGCCGCGGTCGTAGACCAGGTTGAATTCGGCATAGCGCCCGCGCCACACCAGTTGCTGGTGTTTGTCCTGTGGCGTCCATGCCATCCCCATGCGGCGGCGCACCAGGCGCGGATAGACATCCAGAAAAGCCTCACCCACCGCGCGGGTGAACGCGAAATTGGCATCAAATGACGTGGCATCGCCACATTCCAGGTGGTCATAGAAAATCCCGCCGACACCGCGATGCACGCCGCGATGGGGGATAAAGAAATAGTCATCGGCCCAGGCCTTGAACCGGTCGTAATCGCCGGGCTCGTGCGCATCGCACGCCGCCCGAAACGCGGCGTGGAAATCGGCGGTATCCTCATCATAGGGAATCGGCGGATTGAGATCGCCCCCGCCGCCAAACCACGCTTTTCGCGTCGTCAAAAACCGCGTGTTCATGTGCACGGCGGGCACGTGCGGATTGGCCATGTGCGCGACCAGGCTGATCCCGGTGGCAGTAAAGCCGGGGTTTTCGGGATCGGCGCCATTGATCGACGCGGCGAATTCGGGGCTGAATGCGCCGCCCACGGTCGACACGTTCACGCCAACCTTTTCAAACACTTTGCCCTTCATCAGCCCCTGCACACCGCCACCGCCGTTTTCCACCGGTTCGCCCGCATGTTCGCGATTCCACGGCGTAAAGGTAAAGCTGGCATCGCTGCCGGCCTCACGCTCGATCGCTTCAAATTCGTTGCAGATGCGCGTGCGCAGGCTTTCAAACCAGGCGCGCGCCTGGATGGTGGATTGGGTCCATTGGCCGGCGTTGGCCTCGGTCACGGTCGATTCAGTCATGCCATCCCTCGTGTGGTTTGGCATGACTTGCCAAGAGGTTTCGCATCCGGCAAGGGAAAGCGATGGTTCACGTTTCGTTCGCACCGTTTGCGTTTCAGGCGCAGGAGTTTGGCCTGGGCACCGGGCCCGATACCGCCCGCGCGTTGTACTGGGCCGAAGAACGCGCGCTGCTGGTGGCCGATCTGCATCTGGAAAAGGCCAGCTATTTCGCCACGCATGGCCAGATGTTGCCCCCCTATGACAGCCGCGAAACGCTGGAACGGCTGGCGGTCACGCTGCGGGTGACAGGCGCGCGGCGGGTGTTTTGCCTGGGCGACAATTTTCACGATGCGGCCGGCCCCGGCCGGCTGGACCCGCATGCGGCGGGCATGCTGGCGGCGCTGACCCGCGCGACCGACTGGGTGTGGATCACCGGGAATCACGACACCGCGGGCGGACCGCCCGCCGCGCATGATACAGCGGGCAAAGCGTCCGCCTCGGCCACCGTGCCCGGCACGCATCTGGACGAAACCTGCATCGCCGGGGTGATCCTGCGGCATGAGGCCCGGCCAGGCGAAACCCGCCCCGAACTGTCGGGCCATTTTCACCCGCGCCTGCGCGTGGTGCAGCGCGGCCGCACGATCACCCGCGCCTGCGTGGTCGCCAGCGAAAGCCGCATGGTGCTGCCCGCGTTCGGCGCGCTGACGGGTGGGCTGGACGCACATTCGCCGGCGATTCGCGCCGCGCTTGATCCGGCGCGCAGGGCCGATGCGCTGGTGCCGGCGGCGGGCAAAGTGGCGCGGTTTGCGCTGTGGCGCACCGCTGCCTGAGCGTTCGGACGCGCTGAGAGCGGTTGGGACGGCAATTGCCGCAGCATTTGCGCACGCTTGGCCCTTTAACTGTTGGCGCGATGTGTTATGAGCACGCCGACGAAGTCCGTGCCGCCCGATCACCTGATCCGGCGACGATGCGCTTTTGACGACCTCGACACTTTCGACGACACACTATTCGGCAACAACCACAGGAGAACCGAAAATAGCTCCCCCTCCCCGGCGCATGATGGCGCCCCCCGTCAAGAGCGGGCCCCGCTTTAACCAGATGATCAACGTGCCCAAAGTGCGCGTGATCGACGAGAACGGCGAAAACCTGGGTGTCATGTACACCCGCGAAGCGATTGATCAGGCGGCCGAAGTCGGCCTTGACCTGGTTGAGGTGTCGCCCAACGCCGACCCGCCGGTGTGCAAATTCCTGGACGTTGGCAAGTTCCGCTACGAAGCGCAAAAAAAGGCCAACCTCGCCCGCAAGAGCCAAAAGACGCAGGAGATCAAAGAGATCAAGATGCGTCCCAACATCGATGACCACGATTACGATACCAAGATGAAGAACGTCCATCGCTTCATCGAAGACGGCGACAAGGTGAAGATCACCCTGCGCTTTCGCGGTCGTGAACTGTCGCACCAACAGCTGGGGATGAACCTGCTGCGCAAGGTGCAGGACGATGTTGCCGAAGTGGCCAAGGTCGAGGCATTTCCGCGCATGGAAGGCCGGCAGATGCTGATGGTGCTGTCACCCAAGTAATTGCAGGTCTGCGACGCAATTCAACCCAACAGGGCGCGGTGTAAAACCCGCGCCCTTTTGCGTATCAGCCCCGGCGCGGGCACCGCATTGGCTGGACAAACCGGGCACCCATGCGCCACAGCTTTGCCCCGGAACCATGGCAGACCAGACATCTTTCAACCGGCCGATAATCGGGCCGCAACACGATACGGGCGGGTTGCTCGCATCGCCGCTGAAACTGTTGTCCGGAACTTTGGTGGCGATGGCGACGATCTTCATCGTTTCCACCATCGGCTATGTCGCGGCGGGCTGGTCGCTGGGCGATGCGGCGTTCATGGTGCTGACCACGGTCTATTCGGTCGGCTATGGCGAAGTGCGCCCGGTCGATACGCTGTTCCTGCGGCTGTGGACGACGATGACCATCGTGCTGGGATGCACCGGCATGATCGTGCTGACCGGCGCGCTGATCCAGGTGTTCAACCTCTATCAGTTCCGCCGCCTTTTGGGATTGGACCGCATGCAAAGCGAAATCGAACAGCTGGACGCGCACGCCATCGTCTGCGGCTATGGCCGGATCGGGGTGCAGCTGGCCAAGGCGCTGACCGAGGCACGCCATCCGTTTTTGATCATCGAGCGCGATCCTGCCAAGGCCGAAGAGGCGCGCGCCGCCGGATACCTGATCCTGATCGGCGAAGCGACGCAGGAAGAAACGCTGAAACAGGCCGGGGTGACGCGCGCGCGGGTGCTCGCCTGCGTGTTGCCCGACGATGCCGCCAACGTGTTCATCACGCTGTCGGCGCGCAATCTGGCCCCGGCGATCCAGATCATCGCACGCGGAGAAGCGCCCTCCACCGAAAACAAGCTGTTCCATGCCGGGGCCGACAAAGTGGTGCTGCCCACCCACATCGGCGCCGAACGGATCACCGAACTGATCCTGTTTCCCGCCACCGAAAGCATGCTGGGCGACATTCGCGAAGTCGGCACGATCAAAAGCAATCTCAACAACTTCGGGCTGGATCTTGAAGTGGTAACGGCGGGCGCCGGTGGCGCGCTGACAGGGCTGACGGTGGGCGAAGCCGAACGCCAGGGCAATGGCGCGTTCTTTATCGTGCAGATCGACCGCACCAATGACCAATCGATCCAGCACCCTGGTGAAGACGTGCGGATCGAACCGGGCGACCTGATCCTGCTTGTGGTGCGCGGCAGCCGCCTGTCGGCCGGCGCAATCTTCAACGCCCCGGCCCCGCGCAAGCGGCACGGACGGATGTTTATTGGCTAGGGCACGGCCCGGCGATGCGATGAAACGGCGCGTTGCGGGCGGCCCGAAAGGTCGATACCCCCCGCCGCACTGACGCGACAAGGACGCATATTGCCATGGACCAATTCACGCGATCACCCACGGGATTGGCCCGCCGCAGCCTGATCGCGGGGTTCGGGCTGGCGGCGCTGATGCCGGCCGTGGTGACGGGCGCCACGGTGCGCCGGGCGATCCGCGGCGGGCACAAACGCTTTGCCTTTGCCCAGGTCGATGTGTTTTCGCCGCAGGCCTACCGGGGCAATCCGCTGGCCGTGGTCATCGCCGCCGATGGTTTGAGCGATGCGGAAATGGCGCTGTTTTCCAAATGGACCAACCTGAGCGAAACAACGTTCCTGCTGCGCCCGACCCGGCCCGAGGCCGATTATCACTTGCGCATCTTTTCACAAGGCACCGAACTGCCATTCGCCGGCCATCCAACGCTGGGCAGCTGCCACGTCTGGCTGTCAGCCGGCGGAAAGCCAAAGGGTGCGCATATCGTGCAGGAATGCGGCGTCGGGCTGGTGCGCCTGCGCCATGCCTCTGGACGACTGGCGTTTGAGGCGCCGCCGTTGCGCAAATCGCTGCCTGTCGAGCCCGCCGTGCTCGACCGCCTGTGCCGGGGTCTGGGCCTGGCCCAGGGCGAAGTGACCGCAGCGCGCCTGCTCGATGGCGGGCTGGAGGTGATCGCGCTGATGATCACCAGCCGCGACCGCCTGCTGGCGCTCAAACCTGATTGGGCGACCATGGCGACCGATGGCGTTGGCCTGATCGCGCCCTATGCCCCCCGCCCCGCGCCCGGCCAGCCCGATTTTGAAGTGCGGGTGTTCGATCAGACGCTGACCGGATCGGAAGACCCCGTCACCGGCAGCTTCAACGCCGCCGTCGCCCGCTGGCTGATCGGCGCGCACATGGCCCCCGACCACTACCTGGTCAGCCAGGGCACCGTGCTGGGCCGCAGTGGCCGCATCCATGTGGACCAGGACGCCGATGGCCTGTGGATCGGTGGCGATGTGACCGACCGGATCACGGGGTCGGTGGTGTTCTGACGCCACTTGGGCTTATGACCGCAGATAATCCCGCCGAAACTGCGCCGCAAACCCGGCGAACCGCCCCTCCGCAATCGCCGCGCGCATCCCCGCCATCAATTGCTGGTAAAACCACAGGTTGTGTTCGGTCAGCAGCATCGCGCCCAGCATTTCGCCGGCGCGGTGCAGGTGGTGGAGATAGGCGCGGCTGTAGCGGGTGCAGACCGGGCACGGGCAGCGGGGGTCGAGTGGATCGCTGTCATCGGCATGGCGGGCGTTGCGCAAGTTGACCGGGCCGGCCCAGGTGAAGCCCTGGCCGTTGCGGCCGGATCGGGTGGGCAGCACGCAATCGAACATATCGACGCCGCGTTCGACCGCGCCGACCAGATCGTCGGGCTTGCCCACGCCCATCAGATAGCGCGGGGCGGTTGCGGGCAATTGGCCGGGGGCGAAATCGAGCGTGGCGAACATCGCTTCCTGCCCTTCGCCCACGGCCAGGCCACCGATGGCATAGCCGTCAAAGCCGATCGCGGTCAGCGCGCCGGCGCTTTCGGCGCGCAGGCGTTCATCCAGCCCGCCCTGCTGGATGCCGAACAGCGCCGATCGTTCGGCGTGGTCGCCGCCGGCGTCAAACCCGTCGCGGCTGCGGCGGGCCCAGCGCATCGACATTTCCATCGACCGCGCAATCACATCGCGCGGCTGGTCAATCTTGGGGCATTCGTCGAACGCCATGACGATGTCGGAACCCAGCAATCGCTGAATTTCCATCGATCGTTCGGGGCTGAGCATATGCCGTGATCCATCGAGATGGCTGGCAAAGGTCACGCCATCTTCGGTAATCTTGCGCAAGGACGCCAGGCTCATCACCTGATAGCCGCCGCTGTCGGTCAGAATCGGGCGGTCCCATCCGCCAAATTTGTGCAGGCCCCCCAAACGCGCCATGCGTTCGGCGCCGGGGCGCAACATCAGGTGATAGGTGTTGCCCAGGATAATGTCGGCGCCGCTGGCGCGCACATCGTCCATCTTCATCGCCTTGACCGTGGCGGCGGTGCCGACCGGCATGAACGCGGGCGTGCGGATCTGCCCGCGCTGCATATGGATTACGCCGGTGCGTGCGCGGCCATCGGTGGCGTGGATGTGAAAGGCAAAACGGGTCATGAAACAATGCTGTCTGTAAAAATCAGGGATTGCGGCCTTTAGGCGCGATTGCCATGGGCTGCAAATGACCTTGATCGCCCTGCTCGAACCCGTCGCCGTCAGCCCGCTGGTGTTTGCCGTGCTGACCGGGGTGGCGGTGGTGACCGGCACGGTCGATGCGATTGCCGGTGGTGGCGGGCTGATCATGATGCCCACGCTGATCGCCACCGGGCTGCCGCTGCACCTGGTGCTGGGCACCAACAAGCTGCAATCGATTTTGGGCACCAGCGTGGCGACCGCGCGGTTTCATCGGGCTGGCATGCTGTCGTTCCGGCGCGGGCTGCCGCTGGCCATGCTCAGCCTGGGTGGATCGGTGGCCGGCGCGGCGCTGATCGCACGGATCGATGCGCATGTGCTGGGGCTGATCGTGCCGCTGCTGCTGATCGGCGTGGCGATTTATACCGTGCGGTCGCGGCGAATGGATGACCGCGACGCGCCGCCGCGGTTGAGCGCGCGCGGCTATGCCCCGGTGGCGGGCGCGATCGGGTTTTACGACGGCTTTTTCGGGCCGGGCGCGGGGCAGTTCTATGCCGCCAGCCTGGTATCGCTGCGCGGGATGGGCCTGACCCGCGCCATGGGCCTGACCAAGCTGCTGAACGTCGCCAGCAATCTGGGCAGCCTGCTGGTGTTTGCGGCGGGCGGCCATGTGCTGTGGCTGCTGGGGCTGACCATGGGCGTGGGCGCGATGACCGGCGCGCTGATCGGCAGCCGGCTGGCCACCCGCCACGGCGCGGCGGTGATCCGGCCGCTGCTAGTAACGGTCAGCCTGGCATTGACGGCCAAGCTGATCTGGGGCTGGTTTGCGGCATAGGGTGGTTTGACGCGTCGCGAAACGCGCGCATGTTGAGCCCTTCCCCTCAGGGGAAGGGTTGGGTAGGGGTGTCCGACGCGGCGATGGCGCGCGACAATGCGGGCGCTGGACACCCCTCCCCAACCCCTCCCCTGAGGGGCGGGGCTTAAGTCGGCTCAATCACACGGCAACACTCTAGCTCATCGCCAGGACCAGGTTGCGCACTTGCGGATAGATCTGGGTTTCCCATTTCGATCCGGAAAACACGCCATAATGGCCGACGCCCGGTTGCAGGTGGTGGCGTTTCAGATGGGGGCGCAGGCTGGTGCACAGCAAATGCGCCGCCGCGGTCTGGCCCACCCCGCAGATGTCGTCGCGTTCGCCCTCAACCGTCAGCAGCGCGGTGCGGCGGATCGTGCTGCAATCGACAGGCTTGCCACGATGGACCAGTTCGCCGCGCGCCAGCGACGCGCGCTGAAACACCTGGTCGATGGTTTCCAGATAGAATTCTGCCGTAAGATCAAGCACCGAGAAATATTCGATATAGAAATCGCGGATCTTGTCCGCATCGCCATGGCGTTCATCGGCCAACGCCTGATAGAACCGGCGGAACTGTTCCAGATGGCGCGGCAGGTTCATCGACATGAACGCGTTCAATTGCATGAACCCGGGATAGACCCGCCGGCCAGCGCCGGGATAGCGCGCCGGCACGCGTGAAATCAGGTTGGCTTCAAACCAGGCCAGCGAATGCGATGCGGCCAGTTCGTTGACCACGGTCGGCGCCTCTCGCACGTCGATCGGCCCGCCCATGAGCGTCATCGTGCGCGGCTGGCACGGGTCGCGTTCACCCGCCATTACCGCCACTGCCGCCAGCGCGGGAACGCACGGCTGGCACACCGCGAACAGATGGCTTTGCGGGCCAAGATGCCGCAGAAACGCAATGATATAGTCGGTATAATCCTCCAGCCCGAACGCCCCGTCGGACAGCGGCACTTCACGCGCATGGCGCCAGTCGGTTACATAGACGTCGTGATCGCGCAGCAGTACCTCGATCGTATGGCGCAGCAACGTGGCATAATGGCCCGACAGCGGCGCCACCACCAGCATTGCCGGCTGTGGCGTGTCGATGCCATCCTTGGCGAAATGCAGCAGATCGCCAAATGGCAGCGACAGGGCGACTGATTCGCGCACCGGCACCATCTGGTTGCCCACCGGCACCGCCTTGATGGCGAACGGCGGGCGCGTGCTGATCACGCTGGCCAGCGCATAGCTGTCGGCCAGGGCATGAAACCGCCGCACCCAATCGTTACGATCGGCATCGGGCCACAGGCGGTCGCGCATCGCCAGCAGTCCGCGGGCCATGCGCCGCGATGGCTCCATCAGATCGGTAAACGCCTGAAACGCTGCGTACACGCGGGTTCCTTTTGCAAACGGCATAGGCCTGCGATGAATCACACCGCCACCATGGCTTGTTCCCTTTATGCTGCGCTGCATCAATGCGCTTGGCAAGCGTATCATGACATGATTACCTGCGGGCACAGTCCAGCACAGGAAACCCACGATGGCAGGCAAACGGGCAGTCACGATCGTCAGATCACGCGCGATCCTGACCATTTCCAGCAAGACCTATTCCGCCTGGTCACTGCGCGGGTGGTTGCTGTGCCAGCTGGCCGGGCTGGATGTGGAGGAACGCCGCGTCGAACGCAGCGCCAGCGACAGCGCAGAACTGCTGCTGCTCAGCCCGTCGGTGCTGGTACCGCGGCTGACCCACGAAGGCGCCAGCGTGTGGGATACGCTGGCCATCGCCGAATACCTGAACGAGCTGTACCCTGCAGCGCACATGCTGCCCGATGATCGCCTGGCGCGGGCGCATTGCCGGTCGATCGCCGGCGAAATCCATTCCGGGTTCACCAATCTGCGGTCCGCGCTGCCGATGAACCTGAAAATGCGGCACGACAAGTTTCCCGTTTTTTCAGGCGCGCGGCCCGATATCGAACGGATCGAGGCGATCTGGCAGGAATGCCTGGCCACCTATGGCGGGCCATACCTGTTCGGGGCAAAACCGACCATCGCCGATGCCATGTATGCCCCCGTCACCACCCGGTTCCGCACTTATGCGGTAAAGCTGAGCGCGCCCAGCGACGCCTATTGCGACACCATCGCCGCCTGGGAACCGATGCGCGTGTGGCAGGCCGGCGCGGAGGCCGAGGTTGAGGATTTCGAGGAGCTGGACGTGGAATTCTAAGGCGCAGGGATCAGCAGGCTGGCATCGCCATAGCTGTAGAACCGGTATTCATCGGCGATAGCATGGGCGTAAACCGCCTGCATCCGCTCAAGCCCCATCAGTGCCGACACCAGCATGAACAGCGTTGACTTCGGCAGGTGGAAATTGGTCATCAGGCCGTCGATGGCGCAAAATGTGTACCCGGGCGTGATGAAGATCGACGTGTCGCCGGCAAATGCGCGGATTACGCGATCATCGCCGGTGGCGCTTTCCAGCAGGCGCAGGCTGGTGGTGCCGACCGCGATCACGCGCCCGCCGCGCGCGCGTGCAGCGTTCAACCGCTCCGCCACATCGGCTTCGATCCGGCCCCATTCGGCGTGCATGGCGTGGTCGGCGGTGTCATCGGCCTTGACCGGCAGGAACGTACCAGCGCCGACATGCAGGGTGAGCGTTTCGTGTGCGATGCCCGAATCGGCCAGCGTGGTCATCAGTTCCGGCGTGAAGTGCAACGCGGCGGTGGGCGCCGCCACCGCGCCGTCGCGCGCGGCAAACATCGTCTGGTAATCGGCGCGATCCGCCTCATCGGTCGGGCGTTTGCCGGCGATATAGGGCGGCAGTGGCATGCGCCCGGCGCGTTCCAGCAGCACCTCCACCGGTTCGTCGCCGGCGAACGCCAGGGTAAAACTGCCGTCGGCATGGCGGGTTTCGGCCATCGCGCTGACGCCGGCGGCGAATTCGATCGTTTCGCCGGTGCGCAGGCGCTTGGCATTGCGCACGAACGCCTGCCAGCGGCGCAGATCGACGCGTTTGTGCAGGGTAACGCCGATTTTGGCGTCGCCCCGGTGCCCTTCGAGTTGCGCCGGAATCACGCGGGTATCGTTGAACACCAGCACATCGCCGGCGCGCAGCAGGTGCGGCAGGTCGCGCACGGTGTGGTCGCCAAACGCGCCGGACCCCGGCACATGCAGCATTCGCGCGGCATCGCGCGGCCGCGCCGGGCGCAGCGCGATCCGTTCGGGCGGCAGAACGAAATCGAACAGGTCAACGCGCATGGGTCAGTGCCGTCGGCTTGCGCCGGTTATTGCGCGACCGAATGGTTGAGCATGTCGGCGGTGATCGTGCGCGGGGCGGCGGATTCGGGCGCGATCACCAGTGCGGGTTTGTGATCGGCGGCGATCGAGGCCTGGATGATGCGGGTGGGGTGCGCGGGCGGTTCGCCGCGCACGATGCGGTCCACTTCGCCCATGCCGGTCATCACGCGGCCGAAATTGGTGTATTTGCGATCGAGCGCCGATTTGGGATAGAACACGATGAAGAACTGGCTGTTGGCCGAATTGGGTTCATCGGTGCGCGCCATCGACACCGTACCGCGGCCGTGCGGCACATCGTTGAATTCCGCATCAAGATCGGGCAGTTTTGACCCGCCCTGCCCGGTCCCGGTCGGGTCACCGGTCTGCGCCATGAAGCCATCGATCACCCGGTGAAAAATTACGCCATCGTAAAAACCCTGCCGAGTCAGCGTCTTGATACGTTCGATATGGTGCGGCGCCCACTGTGGCACCAGCCGGATCGCCACGCGGCCGCCGTTGGAGAGATAAAGGATCAGCACGTTTTCGGGATCGTGGGTTTCATCGGCGTCGATCAGATAATTGATCGCGGCGGACGATACCACGCGATCAACCTTGAACGGTTTGATATCGGCCTTGGTCGATTCCTTTGCCTGCGCCATTGCCGGCGTCGCAGACATTGGGGCAAGCAACGCGGCGCCAAGCGCGAAAGAGGCAAGCACGCGAAATCGCATCAACAACCATCCCATCGAAAACAAGCCCTGCGGATAGGCGAGCCAGCCTTAGCCTGCAATGAACATTTCTTTGCCAAAATTCGCGAAAAAGCGAATTTTGGAGTCGGCACCGGCCCGCTCCCCGCGACGAAAATCACGAAAACGTCCGGGGGACGTTTTCGCTGAGGAGCCGACCGCCCAACGATAGTAACCTATGGGCGGTCGGGTGGGGGAGCGGGCCGGTGCCGACTAAAAAAACAAAAGATTGTTCAATAATCCCCCAGCTGCCCCTGCGACCGGACCCGCGCCACCACCTCATCCCGCACCGATTCCGAAACGAACTGGGTGATGTCGCCGCCGAACATCGCGATTTCCTTCACCAGTTTCGATGCGATCGGTTGCAGGCTGACATCGGCCATCAGGAACACCGTTTCGATGCGGTTGTTCAGCTGCTGGTTCATCCCTGCCATCTGGTATTCGTATTCGAAATCGGCCACCGCGCGCAGGCCGCGCACGATCACGCTGGCGCCCTGATGTTCGGCAAATTTCATCAGCAGCGCGTTGAACCCGGTCACTTCGACATTGGTCAGGCCCTGTTCGACGACATCGCGCCGCACCATCGCGATGCGTTCTTCGGGGGTGAACATCGGGTTTTTAGACATGTTGGTGGTCACCCCGATGATCAACCGGTCCACCAGCTTTGCCCCGCGCCGGATGATATCGCGGTGACCGCGCGTAACCGGGTCAAACGTGCCCGGATAGACCCCGATCCGTTCCCGAAAATCGCCGACGTGATCGCCCATATCCCTGTTCCCCCCATCGCCACTTTTTTGGTATGCGGCGCAGATGTCCGGTCGCCCTACCGGTCGCGATCAACAATGAAACGGGCGATCGCGCGCAGCAATTCCGCCTCTTCACCGTGCGAACCCAGATACTGGACCGCCTGATCGACCAGCATGTGCGCCTGTTTGCGCGCACGTTCGGCGCCCAACAGCGACACAAACGTCTGCTTGCCCGCCTCGGCATCCTTGCGCAGCGCCTTGCCCGCCGCGGCCTCATCACCTTCGGCATCCAGCAGATCGTCGACAATCTGGAACGCCAGCCCGATATCGCGGGCATAGCCACGCAGCAGTGCGCGCCCCTCTGCCGGCAATTTGCCCAGGATCGCGCCCATTTCCACCGCCGCGCCCAGCAATGCGCCGGTTTTCAGCTGTTGCAGGCGCGATACCGTGGCCAGGTCAAACGCGGTGGTTTCGGCCACCATGTCCATCATCTGCCCGCCGGCCATGCCCAGCGCACCGCTGGCCAGCGCCAGCGTGCGCACCAGTTCGATACGCGTGAACGGATCGCCGATCAGCGCCGGGTCGGACAGGATTTCAAACGCCAGCGCGTGCAGGGAATCGCCCGCCAGCACCGCGGTCGCTTCGTCAAAGGCGATATGCAGCGTGGGTTTGCCATGACGCAGATCGTCGTTGTCCATGCACGGCAGATCATCATGGATCAGCGAATAGACGTGGATCGCCTCGATCGCAGTGCCGACGCGTACCGCCACGCTGCGATCGACACCAAACATCGTTGCCACTGCCGTCACCAGCAACGGGCGCAGCCGCTTGCCCCCACCGATGGTGGCATAGCGCATCGCCAGGAACAGGCGGTCGCGCGCATCCCCCGGCACCGGCAGCACGGTATCGAAACAGGCATCGACCTCTTTGGCGATGCGTGTCAACGCGTCGCCCAGCAGGGTATCGGGATAATCGAGCGGCACGTCATTGATGGCCATCGCGATTACCCTTCCGAAACTGTATCAAACGGCCGCGTGCCCGTCGCCCGGCCATCGCGGTCGGCAACCACTGCCTCAATCCGCGCCTGCGCCGCGTCCAGCCGGGTCTGGCAATGCGCGCGCAGGGCATCGCCCCGGGTATAAAGCGCGATCGATTCGTCCAGCGGCGCCTCCCCGCTTTCCAGCCGCCGCACGACGTCTTCGAGGGCTTTGAGCGCGTCTTCGAACGATAGCGCGGCGATATCGGGTTGGCTGGTCATCACACAAGGACAATTGACGCCCCGCGCTGGTACGGTCAAGCCCGTGACCACAGAGTCTGTTGCGAAAGTACCACCCACCGCCCCGCACCCCCGTCCCATCCGCCCACAGGGTACCTTAACCGGGCGGATGGGACGGGGGTGCGGGGCGCTGGGTGGTACAAAGCCGCTTGGCTGCGACATTCGCAACAGACTCACAGAAAATTGCGGGTCCGCAGCGACAAAGGGAGACCAAAGCGATGAAATGGCTGATCGGATATGGCGTGGCGGCGCTGGTGTTTGGCGCGTTGGACGCATGCTGGCTGGGCTGGGCCGGGTCGCGCGTCTATCGCCCGGCGCTGGGCGATCTGCTGGCGCCCGATTTCCGCGCCGGCCCGGCGCTGGTGTTCTATCTGTTCTATCTGGCCGGGATGGTATGGTTTGCGGTGCGCCCGGGCGTGGCCGATGGTGTCGGCACGGCCGCGATGAACGCCGCGCTGCTGGGCGGGCTGTGCTATGCCACCTATGACCTGACCAACCAGGCGACCCTGGCGCGCTGGCCGGTGTGGCTGACCGTGACCGACATCGCCTGGGGCAGCTTTGCCACCGCGCTGGCGGCCAGTGTGGCCACCGCCGCGGTGCGCAAATTCGGCTGATACGCCATGTTCATCGGGCACTACGCGCCGGCATTTGTGGCATCGGGCACGCGCAACGGCCCGCCGCTGGGGCTGGGCCTGTTCGCCACGCAGCTGATCGATGTGGCGTTTTTCAGCTTTGCGATGGTGGGCATCGAACACTACCGGCTGACCCCGCAGGCCACCGCCACCAACTGGCTCGATCTGTATGACATGCCCTACACCCACAGTCTGCTGGGCGCGTCGTGCTGGGGGCTGGCGCTGGCGCTGGTTGCGCTGGCGGTCTGGCACAACCGTGCAATGGCGGTGATGATCGCCGCGCTGGTGGTGTCGCACTGGCTGCTGGACCTGCTGGTGCACCGGCCCGATCTGACGCTGGCGGGTGGACTGCCACTGCTGGGGTTGGGTTTGTGGAACGTCCCGGTCCTTGAAAAGCCGATCGAACTGGCGATAACATTCGGGTCGCTGGCATTTTATCTGGGGCGCACCCGGCCGGTTGCGCGCTGGGCCAGGCTCGTCCTGGTGCTGCTGGTTGCGGAATTGCTGATCTTTCAGGCGATCGACTGGTTTGGCGCGCGCACCACGCAACTGGAAATCGGCCAGCAGGAACTGGCTCTGTTTGCCTATGCCGCGGTGATCGTGACCGGGGCGCTGGTCGGCCTATCGCGACAGGCAAAAGTGTAAAAAAACCGGGTGCAACTTTGCCTCGTGATGTTCTAGGGCCAGTGCCATGACCGCACAAACCAGCACAATCTCCGCCGAGACCGTCGCCGCCCACGGGTTTACCGATGAGGAATATGCCCGCGTGCTGCACGCGCTGGGGCGCGAACCCAATCTGGTGGAGCTGGGCATATTTTCGGTGATGTGGTCGGAACATTGCTCTTACAAATCCAGCCGGCTGCATCTGAAAAAGCTGCCGACCACGGCGCCCTGGGTGATCTGTGGCCCGGGCGAAAACGCCGGGGTGATCGACATCGGCGATGGCCAGGCGGCGATCTTCAAGATGGAAAGCCACAACCACCCCAGTTACATCGAACCCTATCAGGGCGCGGCGACCGGGGTTGGCGGCATTTTGCGCGATGTGTTCACGATGGGCGCGCGGCCGGTGGCCAACCTGAATGCGTTGCGGTTTGGCCGGCCTGATCACCCGAAGATGAAGCATCTGGTGCAGGGCGTGGTGGCCGGCATCGGCGGGTATGGCAATTGCGTGGGCGTGCCAACGGTCGGCGGCGAAACCAATTTCCACACGGCCTATGACGGCAACATCCTGGTCAACGCGATGACCGTGGGGGTGGCTGACACCGACAAGATTTTCTATTCGGCCGCCACCGGCCTTGGCAATCCGATCGTCTATGTCGGGTCGAAAACCGGGCGTGACGGCATTCATGGCGCGACCATGGCCAGCGCCGATTTTGATGACCACAGCGATGAAAAGCGCCCGACCGTGCAAGTGGGCGACCCGTTCACCGAAAAGCTGCTGATCGAGGCGTGCCTGGAACTGATGGCGACCGATGCGATCGTCGCCATCCAGGACATGGGCGCGGCCGGACTGACGTCAAGCTCGGTCGAAATGGCCAGCAAGGGCGGCGCCGGCATCAGGCTGAACATGAACATGGTGCCGTGTCGTGAAACCGGCATGACCCCCTATGAAATGATGCTGTCGGAAAGCCAGGAGCGCATGCTGATGGTGCTGAAACCCGGCAAGGAAGCCATGGCGGAGGCGATTTTCAGCAAGTGGGAACTGGATTTTGCGGTGATCGGCGAAGTGACCGACACCGGCCACATGGTGCTGGAATGGAACGGCGCTGTGGTCTGCGACATTCCGCTTGATCCGCTCGCCGATGAAGCGCCGCTGTACGATCGTCCGCATCTTTCATTGGCCGATTACAAAACCTGGGCAGCCGTGACGGCGCTGGGCGACGTTCCCGCCAGCAGCGATCCGGGTGCTGACCTGCTGACGCTGATCGGATGCCCCGATCTGGCCAGCCGGCGCTGGATCTGGGAACAGTATGACAGCCAGGTCGGCGCCGATACCTTGCAGAAATCGGGCGGCGACGCGGCGGTAGTGCGTATCCACGGCAGCGACAAGGCGCTGGCGATGACCACCGATTGCACCCCGCGCTATTGCTATGCCGACCCGTATGAAGGCGGCAAGCAGGCGGTGGCCGAAACCTGGCGCAATCTGTGCGCGGTGGGCGCAACCCCGCTGGCGATCACCAATTGCCTGAACTTTGCCAATCCGCAGCGCCCCGAAATCATGGCGCAGATCGTTGAAGCGCTGAACGGCATGGGCGATGCCTGCCGCGCGCTCGATTATCCGATCGTGTCGGGCAATGTGTCGCTGTACAACGAATCCAGGGCGACCGGCGGTGGCAGCGCGATCCTGCCCACCCCGGCGATCGGCGGGGTGGGCCTCATGCTCGATCACGCCACGATGGCGACAATCCGGTTCAAGGCCGCGGGCGAGGCAATCTGGCTGATCGGCGGGCCGGAGGCGGGCGGGCATCTTGGCCAGTCGCTGTACGTCCGCGAAATTCTGGGGGCGGAGGCCGGCGCGCCGCCGCCAGTTGATCTGGCGCAGGAACGCCGCAATGGCGAATTCGTGCGCGAACTTATCGCCGACGCCCGCGTCAGCGCGGTGCACGACATTGCCGATGGCGGGCTGTTGGTGGCGCTTGCCGAAATGGCGATGGCCAGCGGCATCGGCTGCACGATCGATGGCGCGCTGGATACGGCGGCAGCGTTTGGCGAAGACCAGAGCCGTTACCTGGTGACCACGCCGGTCGATGCCGACCTGTCAGCGCCGGGTGTTGCTGCGCGGCGGATCGGGACGACCGGCGGCACTGCGGTGCGCGGCAACGGTTTTGCGGTGACGGTGGCGGATTTGAACGCGCGCAATGCCGCGTTTTTTGCGGAATGGATGGAAGGCTGACACTCTTAAAGCCCTTCCCTTCAGGGGAGGGGTGTCCGACGCCGGATTTGCAGCGCGTCACATCAGCGCAGGACACCCCCACCCGACCCTCCCCCTGAGGGGGAGGGCTTTTTCAGTTGGGCTTTTGTTCAGGCCGCCTGCGCCAGCGCGTGGTCGCGCACGATCGGCGCTTTGCCCAGCAGGTCATAGGGGTTTACGCCGATGCGGCGCCATTCGGCATGCGCGGCATGGTAGTTTTGCGCGGGGGTGATGTTCAGCCGGCGACGCACTTCATCAATCGGCAGCGGCAGCAGTTCGGTGATCGATTGTTCCAGCAGGCGCGGGCAAGCCTTGCCCAGCCGCTGGCCTTCGCGCACCGCGCGCAGCACCGGCGCGCTGCTCTTCACGGTCTTTTTCATGTTCAGCGCGGCCAGATAGCCAATGAACAAGTGCGCCGGGCTGGGCTGCTGGCTGTAAGTAAACGCCAGCACGCACGCCTCCCCCAGCGAATCGCGGCCATAGCCGGTCAGCACGTGGAGCATATCGTGGACATCGCGCGCGCGGTTCAGATACCAGTCGAACTGGTCGTGAAACTTTGGCTTGTCCTTGGCAAACAGCGCAAATTCATCGACCAGACCCTGCGCGGTCAGCCCTTCACGCTCCATGAAATCGCAATAGGCATGCGCCAGCGAACCGGCCGGCATGCGGCGCAGCGCGGCATGATCGTCGAGCACCGCCGGCAGGTACGGTTCGCGCGCCACGATTGCCCGCCCGCGTTCGCTGGTCAGGAAGCGCAGCCCGGCATTGCGCATCCCGTTCCAGGGCAGCGCTTCAAAAATGCGGAACACTTCTTCGGTGCGTTCCTTGTCCTTCAACAGCTGGCGAAAATGGCGGTACGCCTTGGCCGGGCGCGTGCGCAGCACCGGGCGGTTTTCATCATACAGCGGCAGTTCTGCCTGGATGGCAAACGGGATCGCATTCATGGCCGATAACACCCTGGTTGGTCGCAGTCCGATTGATCGTGACGCGATACTAACATTGATGTAAATAATTCGTCAATCCGTGACCCAGTGGTCGCGCGAAATTCCGTAAAGGTCCAAAATCGCGGTCAAATCCCCGCGATCCACGCGGCCGTGGGCCGCCGCGCGGGCGGTCGGCTTGGCGCGAAAGGCGATACCGTGGGTGGCCGCGCGAATCATCGGAATATCATTGGCACCATCGCCTGCGGCCAGGCTGACCGTTCCCTCCCCGATCCGCGCGGCTTCATCGATCAGCACCGCGCGTTTGACCGTGTTGTCAACGATGTCGCCCGTCACCACGCCGGTCAGCACGCCGCCGGCCACGCCCAAATGGTTGGCCACCACCCGGTCAAACCCCAGCGCCGCGCCGACGGTATCGGCAAAGGCATGAAACCCGCCGGTGACCAGCACGGTATGCGCGCCCAGCGCTTTCAGCGTGCGCACCAGCGTCGCCGCGCCCGCCGTGGGCCTGATCCGCTGATCCAGGCAATCGGCAATCGCGGATTCAGACAATCCGGCCAGCAGCGCCACGCGTTCGTGCAGCGCGGCGGCGAAATCCAGCTCGCCCCGCATCGCGCGTTCGGTAATCGCGGCGATACGGTCCTTCAGCCCGGCAAAATCGGCCAGTTCATCAATGCATTCCTGGCCGATCATGGTCGAATCCATGTCCGACACAAACAGGCGCGGCCAATCGATCGGCCCGGCCGCCAGCAGCATGTCGGCATCGCCAAAATGCGCATCGATCACGCGCCGCACCGCTTCGGCATCGACCGGGGCATCGCCGTCGACGATTTCGAGTTCCAGCACGTCGGGATTGCTGTCCAGCATCCCTGCCCCCAGCACCTCGGCGCCGGTGTCCTCTATTTTGTCCATGACGACCGCAAGCCGGTCTCCAAGTGTGTCAGGGTCTGCTATCAGCCGGGCAATGAACACCGATATATCCTCAAATCATGATGGGCAAAGGCCGCGTGTCGCGCTCATCGCAGGGCCAACCGCCAGCGGCAAGAGCGATCTTGCCGTGCGTCTGGCGCAATCCGTGCCGCGCGCGGTAGTCATCAACGCCGACAGCGCGCAAGTCTATGCCGACCTGGCGGTGCTGAGCGCGCGGCCCGGTCCGGACGAGATGCGCGGGGTGCCGCACCGGCTGTTTGGCGGCTGGGACGGTGCGCAGGCCTGTTCGGCCGCCGATTGGGCCGCGGCGGCGCGCGATGCCATCGATGCCGCGCATGCGGCCGATGCGCTGCCGATCCTGGTCGGCGGTACTGGCCTTTATATCCGCACGCTGCTGGATGGCATCGCGCCGATCCCGCCGATTGACCCAGACGTCCGCGCAGCGGTGCGCGCCATGCCGGTGGCCCAGGCCTATGCCGCACTGCGCCGCGAAGATCGCGCACGCGCCGCCGCACTCGCCCCCGCCGATGCCACCCGCATTGCCCGCGCGCTGGAGGTGGTGCGATCGACCGGCACGCCGATCACCGTGTGGCAGGCGCAGCGCGAAGGCGGCATTGCCGACCGCATAGCGCTGTCTGCCGTGGTGCTGATGCCCGATCGCGACTGGCTGTACCAACGCTGCGACCAGCGTTTCGCCGCGATGTGGCATGCCGGCGCGATCGATGAGGTGCGCGCGCTGCTGGCGCGCGGGCTGGACCCTGATCTGCCGGTGATGCGCGCGATCGGCGTGCGCGATGCGGCGGCGTTTCTGGCCGGCGAATGCGATGCCGCCACTGCCATCGCCGCCGGGCAGCAGGCCACGCGCAACTATGCCAAGCGCCAATACACCTGGCTGCGCCATCAGCCGCCCGCGCAATGGCCCCGGCTTACGCATGAAAATTACGCTGAAAATGCCAATTTAGCAGCATTGTTTCAATTATAGCGGGTTGACATGATCATTTGTATCACATAGCAGGCCGCAGCGTGCCGATGGCGACCTTGCGTCGTGCATCTGCGCCATTGTTTTGACCGTCACCCCGGCGGATCACCGGGGTTTTTTGCTGTTTTTCACCGGCGATTGGGCTATCGGCCCCGTCTTTGCCGCCAGATTGAAGGGTTTCACACGTGAGCACCGAGCGCAGCGGCGCCGAAATCCTGGTCGAAAGCCTGGTCGCCAAGGGGGTCGAATTCGTGTTCGGCTATCCCGGCGGGGCCGTGCTGCCGATCTATGACGCGCTGTTTGGCGATGAACGCATCCGCCACATCCTGGTCCGGCACGAGGCCGGCGCCGCGCATGCGGCCGAAGGATACGCGCGCGCCACTGGCAAACCCGGCGTGGTGCTGGTCACATCCGGCCCCGGCGCGACCAACGCGGTCACCGGGATTGCCGATGCCTTCATGGATTCGATCCCGATGGTGGTCATCACCGGGCAGGTCCCCACCGGCCTGATCGGCACAGACGCCTTTCAAGAGGCGGATACCGTCGGCATCACGCGCCACTGCACCAAACACAACTATCTGGTGAAGGACGCCGCCGAGCTGGCCACGATCGTCGATGAGGCGTTTCATATCGCCACCGCCGGCCGTCCCGGCCCGGTGGTCATCGATATCCCAAAGGACGTGCAGATCGCCACCGCGCCCTGGTCGGGCCAGCCCAACCAGCGCCGCACGCGTTACGCGCCGCAGACCATTGCGCCCAATGCCGATATCGAACGCGCAATGGCATTGATTGCGGCGGCCGAGGCACCGGTGTTCTATACCGGTGGCGGCGTGATCAACGCCGGACCTGAGGCGAGCCGGCACTTGCGCGAATTGCAGCGGCTGACCGGCGCGCCCGTTACCTCCACGCTGATGGGGCTGGGCGCGTTTCCGGCGTCCGATCCGGCGTGGCTGGGCATGCTGGGCATGCATGGCACCTATGAAGCCAACATGGCGATGAACCGCGCCGATCTGATCATCGCCGTCGGCGCGCGGTTTGATGACCGCGTGACCGGGCGGCTGGATGCGTTTGCCCCCAATTCGATCAAGATCCACATCGATATCGACCGCGCATCGATCAACAAGACCGTGCAGGTCGATCTGCCGGTGATCGGCGATTGCGCGGTCGTGCTGGGCCAGATGATCGACACCTGGCACGCGGCCGGGCACGCCCGGGTTGATCTGACCGACTGGTTCGCCCGCATCGATGGTTGGCGCGCGCGGCGCAGCCTGGCCTATCCGGCGCGCGGGCCGGAAATCATGCCGCAAAAGGCGATCGAGCGGCTGTATGACCTTACCCGCGACCGCGATCCGGTGATCAGCACCGAGGTGGGCCAGCACCAGATGTGGGCGGCGCAGTATTTCCATTTCCACAGTCCCAACAAGTGGCTGACTTCGGGCGGGCTCGGCACCATGGGCTATGGCCTGCCCGCGGCGATCGGCGCGCAGGCCGGGCTGCCCGATGCGCTGGTGATCGACATCGCCGGTGACGCATCGATCCAGATGAACATTCAGGAACTGGGCACCGCCACGCAATACCGCCTGCCGGTCAAGGTGTTCGTGCTCAACAACGAATGGATGGGCATGGTCCGCCAGTGGCAGGAACTGACCTATGAAAGCCGCTATTCGAATTCCTATTCGGACAGCCTGCCCGATTTCGTCAAACTGGCCGAGGCCTATGGCTGGAAAGGCATCCGCATCACCACGCTGGATGAACTCGACGCCGGGATTCAGGCGATGATCGACCACCCCGGCCCCGTCTTCGTCGATTGCCTGGTGGTGAAAGAGGCCAATTGCTATCCGATGATCCCGTCGGGCGCGGCGCATACCGACATGATCCTGTATGGTGACGAAGTCGCCGGCACGATGGACGACGCCGCCAAGGCGCTGGTGTAAGGAAATCCCGATGAACACCATGACTGCCGAGGCGCAGGAACGTCACGTCCTGACCATCACCGTCGACAACGAAGCGGGCATTCTGGCCAAGATCGCCGGTCTGTTTACCGCGCGCGGCTATAACATCGACAGCCTGACCGTGGCCGACATCACCGACAACCATGAGGTGAGCCGAATCACCATCGTCACCCACGGCCCGCCGACCATCATCGACCAGATCCGCGCACAGCTGGAACGGCTGGTGCCGGTGCACAAGGTCGTCGATCTGACCGAAGTCGGGCCCTACGTGGAACGCGAACTGGCGCTGATCAAGGTCGCCGGCACCGGCAACACCCGGGTGGAAGCACTGCGCATGGCCGACATCTTTCGCGCCAAAGTGGTCGATACCACCACGTCCAGCTTTGTGTTCGAACTGACCGGCGCGCCCGAAAAGATCGACAGTTTTGTCGCGCTGATGAAACAGCTGGGCCTGGTCGAGGTCGGCCGCACCGGCGTTGTCGGCATGGTCCGCGGTGAACACGCCGCCTGAATGTATTGCCTGTTTTCCTATCCCCATTTGCAGAAACGGAACCGACATGAAGGTCTATTACGACGCCGACGCCGATCTTAACCTGATCACGGGCAAAAACATCGTCATCCTGGGCTATGGCAGCCAGGGCCACGCCCATGCGCAAAACCTGCGCGATTCGGGCGTGAAGAACGTCGCGGTCGCGCTGCGCCCCGGTTCGGCCACCGCCGCCAAGGCCGAAGCCGCCGGTTTCACGGTGATGGCCAATGCCGATGCCGCCAAATGGGCCGACATCCTGATGATCCTGGCGCCCGATGAGCACCAGGCCGCCATCTATGCCGATGATATCCACGCCAACCTGCGCCCCGGCGCCGCGCTGGCGTTTGCGCACGGGCTCAACGTGCACTTTGGCCTGATCGAGCCGCGCATGGATATCGACGTGATCATGATCGCGCCAAAGGGCCCCGGCCACACCGTGCGCGGCGAATATGTCAAAGGCGGCGGCGTGCCCTGCCTGATCGCGGTGGCGCAGGATTCCACCGGCAACGCCCACGACATCGCGCTGGCATACGCTTCGGGCGTTGGCGGCGGCCGTTCGGGCGTGATCGAAACCAATTTCAAGGAAGAATGCGAAACCGACCTGTTCGGCGAACAGGCCGTGCTGTGCGGCGGTTTGACCCACCTCATCCAGGCCGGGTTCGAAACGCTGGTCGAGGCCGGCTATGCCCCGGAAATGGCCTATTTCGAATGCCTGCACGAAGTGAAGCTGATCGTCGACCTGATCTATGAAGGCGGCATCGCCAACATGCGCTATTCAATCAGCAACACCGCCGAATATGGCGACATCACCACCGGGCCGCGCCTGATCACTTCGGAAACCAAGGCCGAAATGAAGCGCGTGCTCGCCGACATCCAGGCCGGCCGCTTCGTCAAAAACTTCGTGCTCGACAATCGCGCCGGCCAGCCCGAACTGAAAGCCGCGCGCAAAGCCGCCGCCGCCCACCCGATCGAACAGACCGGCGCCGCCCTGCGCGCCATGATGCCCTGGATCGGCGCCAACAAACTGGTCGACCAGACCAAGAACTAAGCCGCCGCTTTCAGCAAAGAACAAACTGCCTCCGGCGGGCGCTTTCTGCTTTCTGCCTCCGGCGGGCAGGGGCTATTGCCCTTGCATCCCGTTACCTTCCCTACTTCGTCACACCGGGCTTGACCTGTACAGCTTGACCCGGGGTGACGCTTCCTGCCTGCGGCGCAAAGGCCAAAAGCGTCATGCCGGATCAAATCCGGCATGACGACAGGGGCTGTTCTGGCACCCACCCCACGCACCTTGCCTCCCCCCGCCAATCCGCTACCCTCCACCCCGGCGGCACCAAGACCGCCCACGGGGGACGAACCAATGGCGCATACCGAATCCGGCACCACCATGTCCGATGCCGAAGTCGTCGATATCATGACCGACATGACCGCGCGGCTTGACCAGACCGCCGGCGCCGTGCGCACCAACCGCCAGACCATGATCGATCTCGCCAGCCGCCTGATCACCCTGGCCCAGGCAGGCCATCCCGAACTGGCCGACAGTGTCATGGAGGTCCCCGCCAGCCGCTATACCGACCCCGCGCGTTACGAGGCCGAACGCCATGCGATTTTCGACCGCATGCCCTTCGTCGCCGGCCTGTCGCGCGATGTGGCCGAACCCGGCGATTACCTGCGCATCGACCATATGGGCACCCCCATCATGGTCACCCGCAACCGCCAGGGCCAGATCCGCGCCTTCGTCAACGCCTGCCGCCACCGCGGCGCCGCATTGGTCTATGACGATCGCGGCCATTCCCGCGCCGGATTTTCCTGCCCCTATCACGCCTGGTCCTATGACCTTGATGGCCACTTGCTGGGGGTCAGCTGCAACGCCAGCTTTGGCAATCCCGACAAAGCGTCACTGGGCCTGATCCCCGTCGCCGCGCACGAACGCCACGGGCTGATCCTGGTCGCGCCCAAACCCGGCGTAACCATCGATTGGGATCACTTCATCGGGCCAGAGCTGGATGCCGAGCTCCCCCACTGGGGCTTTGACACCGTCGCCGCCAGCCGCGTCGGGCCGATCGAGTTGAACGGCAACTGGAAACTGGTGCTGGAAACCTTCCTCGAATCCTATCACTTCAACTACGCCCACCGCGACAACCTGGCGCAATATTACAACGGCAACGTCAACACCGTCGACATGCTCGGCCGCCATTTGCGCACCGCCACTTCGCTGCGCACCATCCAGACCGACCTGCCCGCGCTGCCGCAGGACCAATGGACCCCCGAAAACTATATCCACGTCAAATACGTGCTGTTCCCCGGCACCATCCTGATAAACACGCCGCAAGTGCTCGAATTCTTTCAGATCATGCCGCTGGGCGTCGATCGCACGCTCGTCCGCCACGGCTGTTACAGCCGCATGGACCTGACCAATCCCGCCAACGCCGCGCTGTTTGAACGCATCTGGGAAAGCGCGCACACCGTGGTCCAGAAACAGGATTTCCCCTATGGCGTCACCACCCCCCACCCCGCCCTGACCAGCGCCGCCCTGCCCGGCCTCGTCTTCGGCCGCAACGAATGGCCCCTGCAAATCCTGGCCCAGGAAATCGACCGCGCCGTGGCCGAGGCGCCCGCGCCCGCCACGACTTAGCCTTCCCCCTCAGGGGGAAGGTTGGATGGGGGTGTCAAACGCCCGTTGGGACAGGGCAACGCTCCGGAAGATGCGTCCGGCGGGCGCTTTCTGCCTCCGGCGGGCGCTTTCTGCCTCCGGCGGGCAAGGACCATCGCCCTTGCAACCCGTTATTTTTGCAATTGAATGCTGCGCCATCGCAATGCACACTGCCTTGCGCGTTGGCCCTTGGTGAAGGCACCATCATGAAATTACCGATTGCCGTGTTGGGTGCCATCGCGCTGTTCGCGGGCCCCGCGCCAGCCACTGCGCAGCAACCTGCGGCCGATGATGCGTTGCCCAATCTGGTGGTACCCGCGCAAAATCTGGGCGACGAGCGCAAATATTTCATCCTGCACAAACCCGGCGTAACGGCCGAAGCGGCGGAACAGGATCTGGCGTTCTGCTGGCGTTACCTGCCGCGCGGGGTTGCGCGGTCCACCCCCGATTTCGTCCCCTGGCGCATGGGCCAGGACACGCGCACGGCGGAGCAGCGCACCGGCAATTATGGCCTGGTGGGTGATGTGATCGGCGCGATGATCGCCGGCCCGATCGAACGCAGCCTGCGCCAGTCGCGCGTGTTTCGCTGCATGGTCCCGCGCGGTTATCACCGCTACCGCACCTCTGAAGCGGTATGGCGGCAAATCAATGAGGGCGATCCGGCCCGCGCCATCCGCATCCAGGCCCGCCTGGCCGCCGGCGCCGTTCCGCCAACGCCAGAGGTGACGCAGTGATCCGCCGATTGCTGGCCCTGGCAGCCTTGCCCGCCATGCTGTGCAGCGCCGCGCCCGCGCTGGCGGAGGGCAATCCCGACCAAGATTTCCGGCAAATCGCAGCCAGGGAAACGTTCGCGTTGAAGGCCGACCGCGCCTATCTGCTGCTGCGCATCGACACCGACCTGTTCGCCTTTTCGGCGGACATCATGCGTGTACCCGGCGCCGACGAGATCGCATCCTATCAGGCCGCACGCAGCGCGGCGTACAGCAAGGCCGGCGCCAAAGCGGGACCGCTTGAATCCTTTAATTTCAAATACGAAGGCCGCCCCAATCTGTTTGCGATCATGCCCGGCAAGGCCATTGCATCATCCGGCAAGATCAAAACCACGCTGGTTGAGGTCGTTCCCGGCGATTACGTCGTCTATGGCCTGGGCATGCGGGAATACCTGTACGAATGCTTCTGCCTTGGCACCGTGGGTTTTACGGCTGAGGCAGGCAAAATCACCGACCTGGGCACGCTGTTGACCGCCAAGGCCTGGCAACCCTCCCCCATCCCCGAACTGAAAGACGAAACCGGTCTCGGCCGCAGCGCAGACATGGATCTGGGCCTGTTCGCCGTCGCCGTGCGCCGTGCGGAGGCAGGCATACCGTTGCCGCCGGGCATCAATCCTGCCTTGGTCCAACCGGCCAGCTTCCACGCGGTGGCCTCGTTCGTTGAACCCAACACCACGCTGATCAACCGTCTGGCGGCGATGCCGGAAGTGTTGTCATACGAAAATGGCAGGATCGTGGACGCCAAATCCGGTCGGAAATTGGATTAGGTGTTTTGGACAATTAGCGCAGAATGAGGTTGGGCTGAACCAGCGTGAGCCCCTGAGCTCATCCCATAAGGCTAAAGCATTCTATGCCGTTGATGTGCAATCCAACTACGGAATTTGAATGCGGCGTCACCGCAACGTCGCCGCAACATCAACGATAGCGATAACCCCTACCCCATCTTCCCAAACGCCGCGCGCAATTCGGTTACAAACGCTTCCGGCTGTTCCCATGCTGCAAAATGCCCTCCCTTTGCCATTTCCCCCCAATGCACCAGGTTCGAACAATGGCGTTCCACCCATTTGCGGGGGGCGGGCAGGATTTCCTTTGGGAATACGCTGCACGCCACGGGCATGGTGATGTCGGCGGGGGCGAAGCTGGCGAAGCTTTCCCAGTAGAGGCGTGCCGATGACGTGGCGGTGGCGGTGAGCCAGTAGAGGGTGAGGTTGTCGAGCATCGATGCGCGGGTCAGCGCGTCTTCGGGGCGGCCGTGGTTGTCGGTCCAGGCCCACATTTTTTCATAGATCCACGCGGCAAGGCCGGTGGGGCTGTCGTTCAGGGCATAGCCGACGGTTTGTGGCCGGGTGCGTTGCTGGGTGGAATAGCCGGAGTCCCATTGCTGATAGTGCTGGAGCGCGGCCAGGGCGCGGGCTTCATCGGGGGCGGGGTTGGCCAGGTCTTCGGGCAAAGGCCGGGCGATCGGCATGTTGAGGTGGATGCCGGCGCAGCCGGGAATGTTCAGCCGGCCGATCTGGGTGGTGACGGCGGCGCCCCAATCGCCGCCCTGTGCGAACCAGCGGGTGTAACCGAGGCGCGCCATCAGTCCGCCCCAGGCGTGGGCGATCTTTTCCACGCCCCAACCCTTGGCCGCCGGGCGTTCGGACAGGCCATAGCCGGGCAGGCAGGGGATGACGCAGTGGAACGCGTGCGCCGGGTCGGCGGGGTTGGTCAGCGCATCGATCACGCCGCGAAATTCCAGGATCGACCCGGGCCAGCCGTGGGTGAGGATCAGCGGCGCAGCATTGGCGTGGGGGGATCGGATGTGCAGGAAGCGGATCGCCAGCCCATCGATGGTGGTGGTGGACAGGCCTTGCGCGTTGATCCACGCCTCTGCCGGGCGCCAGTCATAGTCGTGGCGCCAGGTGTTGACGAAATCCTGCAGCACGGTCAGCGGCACACCCTGCGACCAGTCGTCCACCGTTTCCGCCTCTGGCCAGCGGGTGGCATCGATGCGCGCGTGGAGGTCGGCGATGGCGGTGTCGGGGGCGGTGAAGTGGTAGGGTTCGATCATCGTACGTCCTCATCCCTGCGGGCGGTTTGCCCGCCGGTTGCAGCATTCATTGTGGACAAGCCGCGCGCGATTGACCATAGCCCATGGCCATGACGCGCGCGCCGAACCTGACCCTGCGACTAATCCGCCCTTGGGCGTGATCTGACGCGTCGGTGTGCCGGCGCGCAAACCGCCTGAGGGCCGTTCTCCGTCGCCACAATTTCGCAAAACTCCCGTTGCAGAGCATCATGCCATGTCCATGTTGAAAAACCCCTCGGTCAAGTACCGCCCGTTTCCGCAAGTGCCACTGACCGACCGTCAATGGCCCAACCGCACCATCACCAAAGCGCCGCGCTGGCTGTCCACCGACATGCGCGATGGCAACCAGTCGCTGATCGACCCGATGGATGCCGATAAAAAGGCGCGCTTTTTCGATCTGCTGGTCAGGGTCGGGCTGAAGGAGATCGAGGTCGGCTTTCCCAGTGCGGGCGCCACCGAATATGATTTCATCCGCGGGCTGGTCGATAATGGCCGCATTCCCGATGATGTGATCGTGCAAGTGCTGACGCAATCGCGCGAAGACCTGATCAAGACCTCGTTCGAAAGCCTGGCGGGCGCAAAGACCGCGATCGTGCATGTGTACAACGCGGTGTCGCCGCTGTGGCGCGATGTGGTGTTCGGCATGAGCCAGGCGCAGATCCTGGACATTGCGCGCGCCGGGGCGACGTGTTTGCGCGATCAGGCGGCGCGGTTTCCGCAGACCGACTGGCATTTTGAATATAGCCCGGAAACGTTTTCGACCGCCGAGCTGGATTTCAGCATCGCCGCGTGTGAGGCGGTGATGGACATCCTGCAGCCGACGGTGGAAAAGCCGATCATCCTCAACCTGCCGGCCACGGTGGAGGCATCGACCGCCAACATCTATGCCGACCAGATCGAATATTTCTGCCGCAACCTGCCGGGCCGAGACCGCGCGGTGATCAGCCTGCACACCCACAATGATCGCGGCACCGGCGTGGCGGCGGCGGAACTGGGGCTGATGGCCGGGGCCGACCGCGTCGAAGGCTGTCTGTTTGGCAATGGCGAACGCACCGGCAATTGCTGCCTGGTGACGGTGGCGCTGAATTTGTACACGCAGGGCGTTGATCCGGAACTGGATTTTTCCGACATCGACCAGGTTATTCAGACGGTGGAATATTGCAACCAGCTGCCGGTGCACCAGCGCCACCCCTATGGCGGCGAACTGGTGTTCACCGCGTTTTCGGGCAGCCATCAGGACGCGATCAAAAAGGGCTTTGCCGCGCAGGCACAGCGCAATGATCAGCTGTGGGCGGTGCCCTATCTGCCGATCGACCCGGCCGACCTGGGCCGCAGTTACGAAGCGGTGATCCGCGTCAATTCGCAAAGTGGCAAGGGCGGTTTTGCCTGGGTGCTGGAGGCGGACCAGGGGCTGAAACTGCCCAAAAAGATGCAGGCGCATTTCAGCCGCCATGTGCAGGCGCTGGCCGACGATCTGGGACGGGAGCTGACCGCCGCGGACATCTGGTCGGTGTTCCGCCGGGTCTATCACCTGGAAGAACCACAGCACCTGTCGCTGGTGGATTATGAAGAGGCCAAGGCGAGCGATGGCACGCGCGTGTTTGCGGGGAAAATCGCGGTCGATGGCAAAGTGCAATCGGTCAGCGGGCGCGGCAACGGGCTGATATCATCGGTGGTGGCCACGTTGAACGACGGGTTCGGCATTGCCATCGATGTGCGCGATTATACCGAACACGCGCTGACCGGCGGCAGCGATGCGCGCGCAGCCGCCTATGTCGAATGCGTGACCGCAGCGGGCGCAGTGGTGTGGGGCGTTGGCATCGATGAAGATGTCGCCACCGCCAGCGTGCGCGCGATCCTGTCGGCGGCCAACGCCGCGCGGGGGTGAATGATGCGCGGGGGTTGGGCAAACGGCCCTCCCCCCATGCATTTCAATCACGCGGTTAAATCGGCTTGCTAGCACCTCGGATTCCGCGATAGTCCTGCATCAAGGCCAAAAGCCATGTGCGGGAGTGACTATGCCTGAACCGATTCTTGATGCCGATCTGCCGATCATCGATCCGCATCACCATTTGTGGGATTTGCGCCCCTTGCTGGCGCAGATTCCCGAACCGCACCACCCGTTCATCACCGCCGTGGCGCGCAATCCCTATTACACCTTTGACGAACTGCATGCCGAAGTGACCAGCGGCCACAATGTGATCGGCACGGTCTATATGGAATGCGGCGCGTTTTATAACGGCGACTGTGACCCCGCGTTCAAGTCGGTGGGTGAGGTCGAGTTTGTCAATGGCGTGGCCGCGCAGGGCGCCAGCGGGATCTATGGCGCGTTCCGCCCCTGTGCCGCGATCATCGGCCATGCCGACCTGACCACGGGCGATGCCGCGCGCGCCGTGCTGGAGGCGTTGCAGGCGGCATCACCCCGGTTTCGCGGCATTCGCCACTCTGCCGCGTGGGATGCCGATCCAACCGTGCTGGGGCCGCCGTTCCATGCGCCGCAGGGGCTGCTGCTGGACGACACGTTCCGCGCCGGGTTTCGCCACCTGGGTGAACTGGGGTTGACGTTTGATGCCTGGTTGCTGGAACCGCAGCTGGATGACCTGATTTCGCTGGCGCGCGCGTTTCCCGATCAGCCGATCGTGCTGGACCATTGCGGCACCCCGCTCAACATTGCCAGCTATCACGGGCGGCTGCACGAACGGTTTGATGTGTGGCGCAGCAAGATCCGCGCGCTGGCGGAACTGCCGAATGTGTCGGTAAAGTTGGGCGGGCTGGCGATGGCGTTTTGCGGCCTGCCCGAAGAAGGCCCCGCCGCAGGCCTGGGGTCAGAGGTGCTGGCGGGCCTGTGGCGGCCATATATCGAAACCTGCATCGATGCGTTTGGCCCGGCCCGCGCGATGTTTGAAAGCAATTTTCCGGTCGATTATTGGGGCGCCGATTACGCCACGCTGTGGAACGCGTTCAAACGGTTGTCATCCGGTGCCTCTGCACCGGAAAAGCGCGCGTTGTTTGCCGGCACCGCCGCGCGCATCTATGGGATTGAAGCGATCCTGCCACCGGCGTGATGCGGGTTTGACAAAGCTTTGCCCGACCGCCTATCACCAACCTTAACCGATCGTTTAAGAAGGCTGCCCAATGCCCCTGCCCGCACTGTTTGCCAATCTGCGCCTGCCGGTGATCGCATCACCACTGTTCATCATTTCCGGCCCCGAACTGGTGATCGCGCAGTGCAAGGCGGGCGTGGTCGGCAGCTTCCCGTCGCTCAACGCGCGGCCGATCAGCCAGCTGGACGAATGGCTGCACCAGATTACCGAAGAACTGGCCACCCACAACCGCGCGCACCCCGACCGGCCGGCGGCGCCGTTTGCGGTCAACCAGATCGTGCACCGCACCAACAACCGGCTGGATGAAGACATGGCGCTGTGCGCCAAATGGCAGGTGCCGCTGCTGATCACGTCATTGGGCGCGCGCGAAGATGTTTATCAGGCCGCGCATGGCTGGGGCGGGATCGTGCTGCACGATGTGATCAACGACCGGTTTGCGCGCAAGGCGATCGAAAAGGGCGCCGATGGCCTGGTGCCGGTCGCGGCCGGGGCCGGTGGCCACGCCGGGGCGCTGTCACCGTTTGCGCTGATGCAGGAAATTCGCGCCTGGTTCGACGGGCTGGTCGCGCTGTCGGGCGCGATCGGGCATGGCCGGTCCATTTTGGCGGCGCAGGCGCTGGGCGCCGATTTTGCCTATATCGGCTCAGCCTGGATCGCCACGCATGAGGCGCGCGCGGAACAGGCGTACAAGCAGGCCATTGTCGAATCCGGCGCGGACGACATCATCTATTCCAACCTGTTCACCGGCATTCATGGCAATTACCTGCGTTCGTCGATCGTCAACGCCGGGCTCGATCCAGCCAACCTGCCCGAAAGCGACCCGACCAAGATGAATTTCGGATCGGGTGGAAACACCGGGGCAAAGGCGTGGAAGGATATCTGGGGTTCGGGCCAGGGCATCGGTGCGATCAGCGCCATCGACAGCGTGGAAACCCGTGTGGCGCGGTTTGAAAGCGAATACCACGATGCCATCGCGGCGCTGGGTGCCAATACTGCACCGTTCCAGGGCTGACCGCAAACGATCGCGCGGCCGGTTGATGATCAGGCCGGTGCCGGGATGGTGGCGGCCCACAGCATGTCGGCCATTCGATCAAGGTGGCTGAAATCGAGCGCCGGATCGCGCGCGTGCAATGCCGCGCCGTGCCAGCGGGCGGGATCGAGCAGCCGGCGGCGCAACGCGCGCTGCAACAGGTCGATGCGCATCAGCGCCTCGGCCAGCGCGCCGTCGGCACCCGGCCCGCGCCGGCGTTTTTGCCATCCCGCCTCGATCTGCCCCATGCGTTCGATCACCAGTTCGTTATAGCAGTTGTGCGGGCCGCGATGCAGCGGCAGGCCCCGCCGCACCGCTTCTTCGTCGGTGGCGGGCAGCAACAGCCCATTGCAGCAAAAATCGTGAAAGCCCAGCCTGGCCGTGCCGATCTGATCGATCAGCCCGCCAATGCCCGGCATATCGAGCAATTGCCGCGGCAAGACATGGTGCCGCTGCAATCCGGCGCAATACCCCTTTGACCCCGGCACATTGACCGAACGAAAGGGCAGCGCAGAGCGCGCTAACGACATGATGCGGCCATATCCTTGTCCCCCAGATCAGGGGGTTGACGCTGCCCGGCACATGTAAACAAACCATTGCCGAAATCGCGCTGGCCGGTCTTGATGCCAAATCGGTTCTAAAGGGGGGTGGCGCGCAAGCTGTCCGGGCCCTGCGGCTCCAGCCGGACCGTGCCAAAACCGGGCAGTTCGATATCACAGGCGGCGTCGATGCGGCCATGCGCCACCAGCCAGTCGGTCAGCCGCACCGCGCCGCGCGCATCGGTTTCCCGCACGCCTTCGCGGCTGCCAAACACGAATTCCTGGCCGGTGAAATAGGCCAGGCCTGTGCTGGCAAAGCCCTGATCAGACCGGGCCAGGCCGGTCATCGCCAGCGCGGGGAATGCCCCCCCGTTCAACCAGTGACCGGTCGCTTCGGCAAACCATTGTGGTGACATCGCGGTCCGCGCCGGCAACCACACCACCGCGCATACCCCGGGCATGGCGGCCAGCGCGCGCACCAGCCCGGCCAGGGCCCGCACCACCGGCAGCAATTGCCCGGCCCCTGCCAGTTGCGCGCCCGGCCCCACCGTCACCAGCGCGTGGTCGGCCAGCGCAAATCCGGCGGGCAGCGCGATCTGTTGCATCGCCGCGTCGATGTGCAGCGCCGGTGCCGGGGTCAGCCCGCGGCAATCAAACATCAGGCCATCACACAACAGGTCGGCCTGGCCCGCCGCATCGTCACAGCGGATGATCTGGTATGCGGCAGCATCGCGCGCGTTCATAACCAGATCATCGGCGCGGCACCGCGCCGCCGTCGCAAACAGCAGGCCGGCCACGGGCGTACCCCGGGCGGCTGTTGCCCTATCCGTGGGACCCCGATTTTGATTGCGTCCACGCGCTGCCATTGTCAGTCATTTCCCGGCATGGTTGCTCATGAGACGCCGCAGCCATTGCGATCCCCCAGTGATCGGTCCAAATTGGTCAGAATACCCCGATTTGCAAGCCCGCTGCCAGCGAGCGTCCCAAATCCCGACAGGTTTGGCAATCGTTACCCGACAGCCTTTTCGGCGCGGCAATCGCCGCCGGCGTATCAGCCCCCAGCCGCACGATCAGCGATGGCGCCACGCGGCGCAACCGCCAGCCGGTGACGATGCGGTCAAGCTGCGCCTCTGCCCCCTGCCCGGCGTTGCCCGCGGCGATCGCGGTGGCATAGGCGCGACCCTCGATCCGGCCCAGCACGGCATAATAGGTGCGATCAAAAAACGCCTTCATCTCACCCGTCAGCGCGCCCAGGTTTTCCGGACAGACAAACAGCAGCCCGGCGCTGCGCAACACATCATCCGCCTGCGCATCACCTGCCGCCACCATCCGCGCCGCATCGCCGATTTCGGCCATGGCGCCCGCCAGCGCGGCATCGGCCATGGCCCGCGCCGCGCCGGTGCGGCTGTGCCAGACGATCAGCAAGGTGCCCGGTACCGGCGCAGGACCGGCCCCGGCAGTGTTTGACGCCAGGGTCACACCGTTGCGTTCACAGCGTGATCGCGGCGGGCTTCAACACCCGTCACCGCTGGCCCCGCCGGTCAACACGCCACCGATCATGCCACCAAGGCCGCCCAGGCCATGACGCTTTTTCGGCTGGCAGGGCTGATCGCCGGAATTCTGGCGCGCATCGCGCGACCGCTGATCACGCGACTGGCCTTCGCCCATGCCCGGCATGCCTGGCATGCCCGGCATGAAACTGGTCATCGACCGGTGACGGATGCGCGCTTCCCATTCGATATGCCACGCCACGCGCGGGTCGGCGGGCCGGGGCGGATAGGAAAAACGTTCTTCCGGGCCATAGCCCTGCATAGTCGTCATCATGAAACTGGCCGCCGCGGCATGCACCTCGGCCGGGATGGTGCAGGTTGCGGTCTGCGGCGCCATCACCGTGCGCGCGGCCACCAGCCGCGCCACCGTGGCGGGCGACAACCAGTCGGACAGCCCGCCGCCAAATTCGCGCGTGGTGGCCGACGACCACCAGACCAGGTCCTGCATATCCCCGCCGTCACCGCCGCCGCTCCCACCCCGGCCGACACCGTTGCCCCCCATCAGCGAGGCGTAATAGCCGGTCGCATCGGGCAGCAGATTCCAGCGCATCAGAATCGAACCCGATGGCTGAATGGTGCTGCTGACATTGAGCGGCGCCATGAAATCATGCTGCAGCGTAAAGGTCATCTGCGGCGAATAATTGCCGGCCACCCGGTGCAAACCGGGCAGTGCGCTGTCGGATGATACCGTTTTGCGATCATCCGAATTGGGCCAGTGGCCATAAGTCCGGCTGGACGCCAGGCTGACCCAGCGATCGAGCGGCACGGAACTGGTCCACAACCCGGGCGGCATCTGCCCCGCCGCCATCTTGGCAAAATCAATCACCACCGGCTGTCCCGGCGGGGCATGTTCACCGCAACCCCAGAAGATCAGCATGCGCCCGCGCGGACGACGGAACTCACGCTCACCGGGGTTTTCGGGTTTCGATGCGGTCACTTTGACCGGTTCGGGGGTTTTCAACGGCACCGACAGTCCCAGCCGCGCGCCGGCCGGCATGAAATGATCGGCCTTTGGGCCACCGCCCTGTGGTGCCAGCGTCGATCCCAGTTCCAGCGTCAGTTCGTGCGTCGGTCCGCCGCGGCCGCCGCCACCAAACGCCATCGCCATCCCGGCACCAAACCCGCCACCGCCGCCTGCGCCATTCATCATCGCGGCCATGCCCGATGTGGTGCCCGCGCGCATGTCATAGCGCGCCACCGGCCCGGTTACGGTCTGTGCCGCCTGCAGATGGCCGATCGTGGCCACCACGCCGCCGCCCAGCACCGCCAGCGCACCGCCCGCCAGCAGGGCCCGTTTTGAAATCCCCAAATCGCTGATCATGACTTGTCCCCCGTCAAACCTGAACATCACCGGACCAGCATTACCAGCCTGCCGGCGCAATCCCCGTTCGTGCGGGGGCGACTTATGCGCGCAGCTAACGCCAAGACCACGCCAAAGCCAAGCGCAAACACATCGGTGTCCGACGGGGTGCGCCGCGCATGCGGCGGCGCGTTTGCGGGTATGGGGGCAAACCGGCGCACCGCCAATTGAACCCCGGGCAAACTTGGCCTAATCGATGCCATGATCAAATCCATTTCGACCATCGACCAATCGCTATCCGGACTGGCCTGGCGCTGGCGCGGCGGCAACATGGATTTTGGCACAGACGATATTGGCGGACACGGTGCCGGCAGCGCCAGCGCGGCGGGCGATGACCTGATCGATCAATTGCTGTTGTCACGCGGGATCGACAGGGCGGATCTTGATCGCCAGCGCCGCCCGACCTTGCGCGAATTTCTGCCCGATCCATCGATCTTTCGCGATATGGACACCGCAGCGGCGCGGCTGGCCAGTGCCATCTGCGCGGGCGAAGCGATCGCAGTCTATGGCGATTATGACGTTGATGGCGCCACCAGCGCGGCGCTGCTGATCCGGTTTTTACGGATGTGCGGGCATGATGCCCGCGCCTATATCCCCGATCGCCTGTTGGAAGGATATGGCCCATCCGGCGCCGCACTGGTGCGGCTGGGGGCCGAAGGCGCGCAACTGGTGATCACCGTCGATTGCGGCGCGATGGCGCACGAAGCGCTGGCGATGGCCGCCGCCGCCGGGGTCGCGGTGATCGTAGTCGACCACCACAAATGCGGCGCAGAGCTGCCGGTGGCGGTGGCGCTGGTCAACCCCAACCGGCTGGATGAAAGCGATGCCGCCGCTGCGCACGGGCACCTGGCTGCGGTGGGCATGGCGTTCCTGCTGGCGGTGGCGACCGCGCGCGATCTGCGCACGCGCGGCTTTTTCGGCACCGGGTCACCGCCCGATCTGATGGGCCTGCTCGATCTGGTCGCGCTGGGCACGGTGGCCGATGTGGCGCAACTGCGCGGGCTTAACCGCGCGCTGGTGGCGCAAGGGCTGAAAGTGATGGCGCGCCGTGACAATGTCGGGCTGGCCGCGCTGATCGATGCCAGCCGGCTGGGCCGCAGCCCGGGGTGCAGCGACCTGGGCTTTGCGCTGGGCCCGCGCATCAACGCGGCGGGGCGGATCGGCGACAGTTCGCTGGGCGTGCGGCTGCTGACCACGCTGGATGGTGACGAGGCGGCGACGATCGCCGCGCAGCTGTCGCTGCTCAACGACGAACGCCGCGGGATCGAACAGGTGGTGCAGGAAGCGGCCGAGGCGGAGCTGGCGCGCAAAGGTGATTGCACCGTCAACGTGCTGGCCGGCCCCGGCTGGCACCCCGGGGTGATCGGCATCGTGGCCGGGCGGATCAAGGAAAAGACCGGCAGGCCGACGCTGATCATCGGCATCAACCCGGATGAAGCGCTGGCTGATCAGCCGGGCAACGATACGCGATTGGTGGGCAAGGGATCGGGCCGCTCGATCGTCGGGGTCGATCTGGGTGCAGCGGTGATTGCCGCGCGCGATGCCGGCCTGCTGGTGGCGGGCGGCGGCCATGCCATGGCCTGCGGGCTGACGATCGATCCCGACCGGATCGACGCCTTGCGCGATTTTCTGCAAGAACGCCTGGCGCGCGATGTGGCGCGCGCGCGTGCCACGCAAACGCTGCTGATCGATCTGTCGCTGGCCCCCGGCGGGCTGACCCCCGATCTGGTGACCACGTTGGAGGCGGCTGGGCCGTTCGGCATCGGCTGGCCCGGGCCGCGCGTGGCGATCGGGCCGGTGCGGCTGGTGAAATGCGAACCGGTCGGCACCGATCACGTGCGCATGGTCGCCACCGGAAACGATGGCCGTTCGTTCAAGGCGATTGCGTTTCGTGCGGCCCCCACCGCGCTGGGCCAGGCGCTGTTGCATGGCCACCGCGGCCGCCACTTCTGGCTGGCCGGGCGCGCGCGCATCGATGATTGGGGCAAACGCCCGGCCGCCGAATTGCATGTCGATGACGCCGCCTTTGCCGATTGATCGCTGGCTGATCGGGTGGCGGATTGCATGGTGTTTGCCCGCCAGCCAAAGGGGCATGACAATACCTGTCAAATTTGGGTTGACGCGCCCGGACAGAGCCAATAGAGGCGCGGCCTGCCCAGCGTTCTACGCCCGCTGGCCCCTTCGTCTAGCGGTTAGGACGCGGCCCTTTCACGGCTGAAACACGGGTTCGATTCCCGTAGGGGTCACCATTGGCAAATGCCTGCGCGGCGCATATGGCGCGCGCATGGACCTTCAGACCCTGATCACTGACAACCCGATTACCGCAAACCCGTTTTTCGTGATCGCGGCAGTCGCCGGGGCGCTGGCTGGCTTTGGCATGTTCCGCGATGCTCAGCACAGACGGCGGCGCGATCTTGACCGGGTATCGCTGATATCGTGGGGCCAGGTATCGATCGTGGCGCTGATGCTGGCGATCGTATGTGTCGCGGTCGGATTGCGCCACGGTGGCTGAATGCACATGACCTCCTGTTATTGCACCATATGTTTTTGTACGCATTCCGTAACGAAGCGCTGGTACCGCGACGGTTCCCCTGCGATGAAGCCGGCACGATGATCATCACCACCCCATGACCAAACCAAAGTCCCGGCCCATTTTCGCGCTGCCCTGGCCCGGCATGGCCATCGCGGTGCTTGCCGGGGTGGCCATGCTGATCGCCGGGGTGCAACCCGTGCTGATCCTGGCGGTGGTGGTGGTGTGGATGGGCAGCCTGTGGCTGTGGCAGGCCGAACCCGTGATCGAAGTGCAGCGCGTGGTCGAAGAAAGCCCGGTGTCGCGCGATGTCATGGCCAACCTGATCGAACCGTTTGGCGTGCCGGTGCTGATGCTGGACGGGCAGCGCATTGCCGCCGCCAATGCCGCCGCGCGTGCCGAACTGGGGGCACATATCGTCGGCCAGGATGCGCGTGTGGCGCTGCGCCATCCAGAGGCGATCACCCTGCTCGACGCCCGCGAAGGCAGCGTGACCGTGCGCGGGCTGACCGGGCCGCGCAGCATCTGGCACGTGCGCCGGGTGCCAGTGGACGACCGCTATTCGCTGATCGAACTGGCCGACCGCACGGCAGAGGCCGATGTCAGCCGCGCACACACCGATTTTGTCGCCAACGCCAGCCACGAACTGCGCACGCCGCTGGCATCGATCATCGGTTATATCGAAACGCTGGCCGACCCCGATGCGCGCATCGATGCCGCCACCAGCGCACGGTTTCACGCGACCGTATTGCGTGAAGCGCGGCGGTTGCAGCATCTGGTCGAAGATCTGATGTCGCTGTCGCGGATCGAGGCGGAAAAGCACGACCTGCCGCGCGACCACATCGATCTGGGGCAGATGGCGGCGTCGATCGGCGGCGAAGTGGCGGCAACCGTGGGCGATGATCGCATCGTGGTCGAAACCGATGATGCCGTGGTGCAAGGTGATCGCCAGCAGCTGGACCAGATCATCCGCAACCTGATCGACAATTCGATGAAATATTCCGACGCAAAACGCGCGGTCGAATTGCGTGTGGTGCGCGGCCTGCACGAAGCGGTGCTGACCGTGACCGACCATGGCGAGGGCATTCATCCCGACCATATCCCGCATCTGACCCGGCGGTTCTATCGCACCGATCCGGGCCGCAGCCGCGCGGCGGGGGGCACCGGGCTGGGGCTGGCGATTGTCAAACATATCGTCGAACGCCACCGCGGACGGATGGACATCACCAGCAAGCTGGGGGTAGGCACGACGGTCACCATCCGGCTGACGCTGATTGACCAGACCGCTGGTGCCCTGCCCGGTCGTGCGGTGGGCTGACACAGGCCGGTTGCGGGTCATTCAACGCGGCGGATAACCCATCCCGCTAAAAAAGATCGCAATCGGCGGTTGGCAAGTCGATCAGGCATCTTCCCTAAACCGCCGAATCGTCCCACCACGGGTTGTAACATTTCGCCCCGGTCCGACCCGGCCAAACCGACGCTCCTTTCAACACAGGACCCTGCCGCATGGTTGCAGAACACACCGTGAAGGCGTTTGACGAAGACATCACGCGGTTGCGCGGGCTGATCGCCGAAATGGGCGGTCTGGCCGAACTGTCGATCACCGATGCCATGGACGCGCTGGTCAGCGGCAACGAAGTGCTTGCCGCCCAGGTGATCGCGCGCGACCGGCGCATCGATCTGCTGGAAAGCGAGGTCGACCGGCTGTCGGTGCGGGTGCTGGCGCTGCGCGCGCCGATGGCCGATGACCTGCGCGAAGTGATTGCCGCGCTGAAAATTGCCGGGGTGATCGAACGCATCGGCGATTATGCCAAGAACATCGCCAAGCGTGTGGGCCATATCGAAGGGCGCAAGCGGTTTGAACCGCTGACATTGTTGCCGATGATGAACGAACTGGCCGGCGAAATGGTGCACGACGTGCTGACCGCCTATGCCGCGCGCGACCCGGTGGCGGCGGCCGAAATCGTCCAGCGCGATGCGAAAGTCGATGCGTTTTACGACAGCGTGTTTCGCAACTTTGTGTCATATATGGTGGAGAACCCCGCCACGATCAGCAGCGTGGCGCAATTGATGTTCGTCGCGCGCAACATCGAACGGATCGGCGATCACGCCACCAACATTGCCGAAATGGTACACTTTGCGGCGACCGGTACGTACCTGCCCGAACGTGAAGATGTGCTACCCCCTGGCTGACCGGGGGTGTGGTGGTTTAGTCATAACGGCGTAACATTGCTGGTGTCTGCGCAGGATGCCGGGACGGGGCTTTACACCTGGCCAAGGATGGGGAAATCACCAAATGTCGGCGCCAAAGCTGCTGCTGGTAGAGGACGATACCGCGCTGGCCGAACTGGTGGAATACCGGTTCCGCGGTGAAGGCTATGACGTGCGCACCACCGACGATGGTGATGAGGCGCTGCTGCTGGCGGCCGAGGATACGCCTGATCTGGTGCTGCTGGACTGGATGATCGGCGGAACCAGCGGGATCGAAGTGTGCCGTCGCCTGCGCCGGCAAAAGGCCACCGCGCATGTGCCGATCATCATGCTGACCGCGCGCAGTGATGAAGATGACCGCGTGCGCGGGCTGGAAACCGGCGCCGACGATTATGTGACCAAGCCGTTTTCCCCGCGCGAACTGATTGCGCGTGTCGGCGCTGTGCTGCGCCGCGTGCGCCCCGCGCTGGCGGGGGAAACGATTACGGTGGGTGATCTGTCGCTGGACCCGACCGCCCACCGTGTCAGCCGCTGTGGCGAAGCGATCAAGATCGGCCCGACCGAATTTCGCCTGCTGCGCCATTTTATGGAACACCCCGGCCGGGTGTTTTCGCGCGGGCAATTGCTCGACGCGGTGTGGGGCAGCGGCAGCGATATCGAACTGCGCACGGTCGATGTGCATATCCGCCGCCTGCGCCAGGCGATCGCCGTGCCGGGCGCACCCGACCCGGTGCGCACCGTGCGGTCAGCGGGATACGCGCTCGAAGGGGTGTGAGGAGTTTGGGCCTGATCCGCGCGGATCAGTACAACCCGATCAGGTGCGAAATGTCGAGATCCTGGATCGTGATCCAGTGATTGACGTAATTGGCATAATACAACCCGAATGACACCACCGCCAGCACCGTGGCACGGCGCATGATCAGCCGCGGGCTGAGGTTGGCGGGCGCGCTGTGAACCTGGCCGGGGATCTTTTCCAGCCCCAGTTCGTCATGCGTGCGGATGCCGAACGGCATGACCAGAAACGCCGACAGTACCCAGAACAGCGCGAAAATGGCAATGATCGATGTCCAGCGCATCGTATGGGCTCCGCTTTGTATCACCTTGAAAAGCCCCTCCCCTAAGCGGAGGGGTTGGGGAGGGGTGTCTGACGCCGGATCGTCGCGTGACATAACGGCGTGGGACACCCCCACCCAACCCTCCCCCTGAGGGGGAGGGCTATTCTGACGTCAATGGTCGCGCAGCATGACCTGGACCATCGGCTTTTTGCCGATCCAGCGGTCACCGCAGCGCCGCACGGCCAGCCGCACCGCCTCCGCAATGGCACCGCGGTTGCGCTTGCGATCACCCTTCAGCGTGGAAACGGCATTGGCGGCATCGGCCTGCGCCTCGGCCACAAAGGTATCGAGGTCTTCATCCAGCGGAATGCCCAGCGTGGCGATTTCGACCGGCGAGCACAGTTTGCCTTCCGGGTTCACGGCCAGCGCGACGGTGATCAGCCCGCTTTGCGACAGCTTGCGCCGGGTCGCCAGCGCTTCGCCATCGGCGGGTGCGATGATATCGCCATCCAGCACCAGCCGGCCGTTGCGCACTTCCTTGATCTTGTGCGGGCCGTCGGGGGCCAGCCGGATCAGATCGCCGTTTTTCTGCAGGATGGTGCGCGGGATGCCCTGTTCCTTGCCCAGCCGCGCCTGTTCATCCATGTGGCGCACTTCGCCATGCACCGGCACCAGAATTTCGGGCCGGATCCATTTGTACAGCTCAATCAATTCGGGCCGGCCGGGATGCCCCGACACGTGGATCATCGATTGTTTGTCGGTAATCAGCCGCACGCCACGGCCTGCCAGCGTGTTCTGGATGCGCCCGATCGCCAGTTCGTTGCCGGGGATCTGCCGGCTGGAAAACACCACGGCATCGCCGGATTCCAGCTTGACCGGGTGGGATTCACTGGCGATGCGCGCCAATGCCGCGCGCGGTTCGCCCTGCCCGCCGGTGGCGAGCACCAGCACTTGCCCGCGCGGCAATTCCATCGCCCGGTCCATCGGCACCGTCTGCGGAAAATCTTTCAGATAACCGGTCGCCTTGGCCGCGCCGATGATGCGATCGAGCGAACGCCCGGCCACCACCAGCCGCCGCCCGGTCTGTTCGGCCACCCAGGCCAGCGTCTGCAAGCGCGCGACGTTCGAGGCAAAGGTGGTGACCACCACCCGCCGGCCTTTGAGCGCGGTCACCGTTTCCAGCAAGCCATCGCGCACCGCGCCTTCGGAACCCGATGGTTTGGGATTGAACACATTGGTTGAATCGCACACCAGCGCCAAAACGCCGCTATCCCCGATTTCGGTCAGTTCGGCCGGTGTTGCAGGTTCACCGATCTGCGGCGCGTCATCCAGTTTCCAGTCGCCGGTGTGGAACACCCTGCCATAAGGCGTGTCGATCACCAGCGCGTTGCCCTCGGCGATCGAATGCGCCAGCGGCACATAGCGGATATCGAACGGCCCAAGCGTCAATGATCCGTCGTTCTGGATCACCCGCAGTTCGACATCGCGTTCGATCCCGGCCTCGACCAGCTTTTCATGCACCAGCCGCGCGGTAAACGGCGTGGCGTAAAGCGGCACGCCCAGGTCCAGCGCAAAATAGGGGACCGCGCCGATGTGATCTTCGTGCGCGTGGGTCAGCACGATGCCGAGCAGGTCTTTCGACCGTTCCTCGATAAATTCCAGATCGGCGAACACCAGGTCGACCCCGGGGTACCACGGGTCGGAAAAGGTCATACCCAGATCAACCATCAACCACTTGCCATTACAGCCATAGAGGTTGACGTTCATCCCGATTTCGCCCGACCCACCGAGCGCACAGAACAGCAATTCCTTACCAGGCTTCACGAAAATTCCTGAATGTTGAGACAGACAATGATGACCGGGCGAATCCCGCCCGTATGCCTTTACCGCTGGACCCGTTCGGCCAGCAGGGCAAGCCCGTCAAGGGTGAGGTCGGTTTCGACATGGTCGAAAATCGTCGTATGCTGGTGGAACAGCACGGCCAGCCCGCCGGTGGCGACCACGGTGACCGGGCGGCCGATTTCCACCCGCAGCCGCGCGATCAACCCCTCCATCATCGCGACATAGCCCCAGAACACGCCGATATGCATCGCGTCCTCGGTATTGCGGCCGATCACACTTCCATTATCGCGCGGCGCTTCGATGGCGATGCGCGGCAGGCGCGCGGCGGCATTGACCAGTGCCTCCAGCGACAGGTTGATTCCCGGCGCGATGATCCCGCCTTTATAAGTGCCTTCGCCATCGATCACGTCAAACGTGGTGGCAGTGCCGAAATCGACCACGATCAGATCGCCCGCAAACCGCGCATGCGCCGCCACGGTGTTGACCGCGCGATCCGCCCCGACCGAGCGCGGGTTGTCGATATCGAGCCGGAACCCCCAGTCGACCGGCGGTTCGCCCGCGATCATCGCGTCCTGATGAAAATACTTGTTCGACAGCACCTGGATGTTGTGCAGCGCGCGCGGCACCACGTTCGACACGATGACCTTGTCCACCACATCGGGCTTCAGCCCCTGCAGGTTCAGCAATTGCAACAGCCAGACCGCGTATTCATCGGCCGTGCGGCGCGGATCGGTGGCGATCCGCCAGCGCCCGACAATGTCGCGCCCGTCGATTAGCGCAAAGACGACATTGGTATTGCCAACGTCAATGGCCAGCAGCATCAGACCCTCACAATTTCAACGGCGTAATGTCGATATCGCCCGCGTGGATCGCACGACACGACCCATCCGCCAAGCGCAGAAGCGCTGCGCCGCTGGTATCGAGCCCGGCAAACGTGCCCTCGATCAGCCCGGCCGCAGGATCGCGCGCCGACAGCGGGGTGCCCGGCGGGTGCGCCCGCGCCTGCCAATCATCGCGCAGTGCAGCCCAGCCACCGTCGTGCCAGTGCGCCAGCGTGGCGGACCATTCATCGGCCAGCGCCTGCGCAAACGCATCACGCGCCAGATCATGCCCCAGCCCGGCCAGCGCAACGGTCGCACGGTCGGGCAGATCGGGCGCCTGCACCAGATTGACGCCGATCCCGACCACCACCGCGTCGGCGCGCCGTTCCAGCAGGATACCGGCCAGCTTTGCCCCGGCGACCAGCACATCATTGGGCCATTTCAGGATCATGCCGGCGGTCACGCCGATGCAGGCAACCAGCGCCCGGTGCAGCGCCACCCCGGCCACCAGCGACAGGGTCTGTGCAGGCGGGTCGCCCGGGCCGATATGTGCGACGGTCGATCCCATGAAATTGCCCAGGCCATCGGACCACTGCCGCCCGGCACGGCCGCGCCCCGCGCTTTGCCGGTCGGCGATCAGCCAGTATCCTTCCGCAGCGACATCGCCCGCCCCCAACCGCGCCATCAGCGCGCTGTTGGTCGAGGCTATTTCGGCGACCGTTTCGATATGGATCAGCGCCAACCCCGATCAGCCGAGGCGGAACAGCGCCGCCGCGGCATTGCCCGCCAGCGTGCCCAGCCAGCGCGTCAGCAGATAGCCCAGCGGTGACAGGAACAGCGTCGATGCCGCCAGCAGCACGGTGTTGGCAAAAGTGCCGCCCCCGCGCACCTTATCAGCCACATCGTCGAAATACATGACCTTGACGACCTTGATGTAATAGAACGCGCCGATCACCGATGCGGCAATCGCGATCCCGGCCAGCACCACCAGATGCGCCTGCACCGCAGCCTGAAAGATCACGAATTTTGCCCAGAACCCGAACAGCGGCGGAATGCCCGCCAGGCTGAACATCACCACCGCCAGCACTGCCGCCAGACCGGGGCGGGTGCGCGACAGCCCACCAAGATCGGCGATCGATTCCACCGCCGCGCCCTGGGCATCGCGCATTTGCAACACCACCACAAACGCCGCGACCGAACTGACGACATAGATCGCCAGATAGACCAGCATCGCCGACGCGCCCGCGGGCGTGCCCGTCGCCAGCCCGATCAGCATAAAGCCGACATTGTTGATCGACGAATAGGCCAGCAGGCGTTTGATATTGTCCTGCCCGATCGCGCCCAGTGCGCCGATCACCACCGACAGCAGCGCCGAAAACACCACGATCTGCTGCCACGCGCCCGGCTGGCCACCAAAGGCATCCAGGCTGACCCGCATCAGCAGCGCCAGCGCGGCCGCCTTTGGCGCGGTGGCAAAGAACGTTGTTACCGGCGCGGGAGCGCCTTCATAAACGTCAGGCGTCCACATGTGGAACGGCGCGGCGCTGATTTTGAAGCCTAGCCCGACCAGCACGAACACCATGCCGAATGTCGCGCCTATCGACAGCGCGCCGACGCCCAGCGCGGCACGGATGCCATCGAAACTGGTGGTGCCGGTAAAGCCATAAGTCAGGCTGATGCCGTAGAGCAGGATGCCCGAGGCGAGCGAGCCGAGCACGAAATACTTCAGCCCGGCCTCGGCCGAGCGCCCGTCGCTGCGCAGGAACGCCGCCAGCACATAAGCAGCCAGGCTGTTGAGCTCGAGGCCGATATACAGCGTCAGCATGTCGTTGGCCGACACCATGATGCCCATGCCCAGTGCCGCCAGCAGCACCAGCAGCGGAAATTCTGCGCGCATCTCGTTCGAACGGTCGAAAAACGCCGGCGCGATCACCAGCGTGACCCCGGCGCCAAGATAGATCAGCAATTTGGCAAAGGCAGCAAACGCATCCATTTTCAGATGGCCGTCAAACGCCAGCGTGGCATGCCCACCGATCCCGCCGGCCAGCGCCGGCATCGCGAGCGCGGCAGCGGCAACCAGCACCGCAAACGCCGCGATCGAAATCGCCCGCGCCGCTTTGTCACCACCCCAGGCGGCCCACAGCAACAGCACCAGCGTGGCGCTGCTGATCAGTTCTTCAGCCGCGATCGACAGCAGTGAGGGGAGCATGTTCATCACTTCACCCCCTGCGCGTGCAGATTCAGCGCGACGGCCGTTGCCGCGCCGTTACGTGCAAACGTTTTCACGTCAGCATCCCCCCTGGGTTTCGCGATGGCGACCCGCGCCTCCAGCGTCCCGATATCCTTGCGCATCGGCGCCATGAAGGTTTCCGGATAGACCCCCATCCACAGCACGGCCACCGCCATTGGCGCCATCATCGCCCATTCGCGCATGTCGAGATCGGGCATGGCCGCGGCGTCCGCATGCTTCTGCACTCCGAACACCACCCGGCGATAGAGATACAGCATATAGGCCGCGCCCAGGATGATCCCGGTGGTAGAGATCAGCGCGACCAGGCTCGATTGCTGATAGATGCCCAGCAGCGACAGGAATTCGCCGACAAAGCCGCTGGTGCCCGGCAGCCCGATCGACGCCATCGTGAACAGCAGGAAAAACAGCGCATAATACGGCATGTTGATCGCCAGCCCGCCATAACGCGCAATTTCGCGGGTGTGCAGCCGGTCATAGATCACGCCCACTGCCAGAAACAGCGCGCCCGCCACCAGCCCGTGGCTGAGCATGACCACCATCGATCCTTCCAGACCCTGGCGGTTGAACGCGAACAGCCCGACCGTGACGATCGCCATGTGCGCGACCGACGAATAGGCGATCAGCTTTTTCATGTCGTGCTGCACCAGCGCGATCAGCGAGGTGATGACTACCGCGGCAATCGACAGCCCCCACACCAGCGGCGCGAAATGCGCAGACGCGATCGGGAACATCGGCAGCGAAAAGCGGATGAAGCCATAGCCACCCATTTTCAACAGCACGCCGGCCAGTATCACCGAGCCGGCCGTGGGCGCCTGCACGTGTGCATCGGGCAACCAGGTGTGCACAGGCCACATCGGCATCTTGACCGCAAAGCTGGCAAAGAACGCCAGGAACAGCCAGGTCTGCGCCGATGTCGGAAAATCGTATTGCATCAGCGTCGGGATATCGGTGGTGCCGGCCTCGTTGGCCATCCAGAACATCGCGATCAGCATCAGCACCGATCCGAGCAGGGTGTAGAGAAAGAATTTATAGCTGGCGTAGATGCGTTCCGCCCCGCCCCAGATGCCGATGATCAGGTACATCGGGATCAGGCCAGCCTCAAACATGATGTAGAACAGGAACAGGTCCTGCGCGGTGAACACGCCGATCATCAGCGTTTCCATGAACAGGAACGCCGCGTAATATTCGCCCGCGCGCTTTTCGATCGCGTTCCAGCTGGCGCCGATGCAGATCGGCATCAGGAACACCGTCAGCGCGATCAGCGTGAGCGCAATGCCATCGATCCCCAGTTTCCACGAAAACCCGGTGAACAGGTCGGCATGTTCCTGAAACTGCCACTGCGCGCCGCCGATGTCATAATGCATCCATAGCACCAGGCCGAGCGCCAGATCAATCAGCGTGGCGATCAAGGCCACCATCCGCGCGGTTTCGCGCGCCGAAACCAGGCTGATCACGGCGCCGACCAGCGGCACCAGCAGCATCAGCGAAAGAAGCGGAAGTCCGGTCATCGTGCAATCACCCAGCTGATCGCGCCGACAAGTCCGACGAGCATGACCAGCGCATAGCTGTAAAGATACCCGGATTGGAACCGGACCGCACCACGGCTGGCCAGCGCCACCACCCAGGCCGCGCCGTTGGGCCCGAACCGGTCGATGATGCCGATATCGCCGACCTTCCAGAACACCCGGCCCAGCCACATGGCGGGGCGGATGAAAATCGCGGCATACAATTCATCAAAGTACCATTTGTTGAGCACGAAACGGTACACCGGGCCGATCCGGCTGGTCACCGCCGCCGGCAGGGCCGGGTTGATCACATAGGCATAGGTCGCGATCGCCAGCCCGGTCAGCATCACCGCGGTGGGCGCGAACTTTACCCATTCGGGCACCTGGTGCATGGCGTGCAGCACCGATTCATCGAACACCAGCGCGCCGTTCCAGAACGCGCCTGCGCCTTCGCTGAGGAAGGCTGGCGCAAACACAAAGCCGGCAAACACCGCGCCCAGCGCCAGCACGCCTAGTGGCAAAAGCATGTTGAGCGGGCTTTCATGCGGGTGATAGCCGGCGGTGCCATCGCTGACCACATGATGATGATCATCGTGGTGATGGTCGTCGTGGCCGTGGCCATGCGCATCGTGCACCGCGTGCAGGATATGTTCCGACTGGTCCCAGCGCGGCTTGCCAAAGAACGTCAGGTACACCAGCCGCCAGCTGTAAAAACTGGTCAGCAGCGCGGCAAACACGCCCATGGCGAACGCAAACATGCCGACCTGGCTGCCTTTGGCATAGGCCGCCTCGATAATCGCATCCTTGGAATAGAACCCGGCGAACCCGAACACTTCGTCGATGCCGACCCCGGTGATCGCCAGCGTGCCGGCCATCATCGCCGCAAACGTCAGCGGGATCTTTTTCCACAGTCCGCCGTAATAGCGCATGTCCTGTTCGTGGTGCATGGCGTGGATCACCGATCCCGCGCCGAGGAACAGCAGCGCCTTGAAAAAGGCGTGGGTGAACAAATGGAACATCGATGCACCATAGGCGCCGACGCCCGCGGCGAAGAACATGTAGCCCAGCTGCGAACAGGTCGAATAGGCGATCACGCGCTTGATATCGGTCTGCGCGGTGCCGATGGTTGCTGCAAAGAAACAGGTCGATGCGCCGATGACCGTCACAAACGTCAGCGCGGCGGGGCTCTGTTCAAACAGCGGCGACAGGCGGCAGACCATGAACACGCCGGCGGTGACCATCGTCGCGGCATGGATCAGCGCCGACACCGGGGTGGGCCCTTCCATCGCGTCGGGCAGCCACGTGTGCAGCCCCAATTGCGCCGATTTGCCCATCGCGCCGATGAACAGCAAAATGCACAGCACGGTCGCGGTATCAAAGCGCTGGCCCAGGAAACCGATGGTGGAACCGGCCAGGCCCGGCGCCATATGCAGGATCTGCGGGATCGACACGGTGCCGAACACCAGAAACACGCCGAAAATACCCAGCATGAAACCCAGGTCGCCGACGCGGTTGACCACAAACGCCTTCATCGCGGCGGCATTGGCGCTGGGTTTGCGGAACCAGAACCCAATCAGCAGGTACGACGCCAGCCCCACCCCTTCCCAGCCGAAAAACATCTGGACCAGGTTGTTGGCGGTCACCAGCATCAGCATGGCGAAGGTGAACAGCGACAGATAGGCAAAGAACCGCGGGCAATCCGGGTCTTCATCCATATAGCCCCAAGAGTACAGGTGGACGAGCGCCGACACGCTGGTGACAACCACCAGCATGACCGCCGTCAGCGTATCAACCTGCAAGGCCCAGGCGAATGTCAGATCGCCCGAGGAGACCCAGTTCAGCACCGGGGTGACCGTGGTCTGGGCATGGCCGCGCAGGAACGTCAGAAAGATCGGCCAGGACAGCCCGCATGACAGGAACAGCGCACCGGTGGTGATCAGCTTGGCCGGAACCGCACCGAGACGTTTGTTGCCCAGGCCGGCGACAATCGCCGCGACCAGCGGGGCGAACACGATGATAAGGATGGCAGACATCGGTTTGCTTTCAGCCCTTCATCCGGTTGACATCATCGACCGCGATCGTGCCCCGGCCCCGGAAATAGATGACCAGAATGGCCAGGCCGATCGCCGCCTCACCCGCGGCCACGGTCAGCACGAACATCGCGAACACCTGCCCGACCAGATCGTGCAGATAGGCCGAAAACGCCACGAAGTTGATATTGACCGACAGCAGGATCAATTCGATCGCCATCAGGATGACGATGACGTTCTTGCGGTTCAAAAAGATGCCCAGCACGCCCAGCACGAACATGATCGCGCTGACGGCAATGTAATGGCCGATGCCGATCATGCGTGCAGTTCCTTGTTGTTCGGCCTGAAAGCCCTCCCCCTGCAGGGGGAGGGTTGGGTGGGGGTGTGCACCGCTGATGTGACGCGCATCATTGCGGGCGTGGGACACCCCTCCCCAACCCCTCCCCTGAGGGGAGGGGCTTTTATGGAGGTGAAAGACATGGTGCGCATCACAGCGACACCCCTTTGCCCACGGCGGGCTTGACGTTGACGGTCGCGTCCTGGGGCCGGCGGGCGACCTGTTTCGACACGTTCTGGCCGCGCGTATCGCTGCGCTGGCGGTGGGTCAGCACGATCGCGCCGATCATCGCCACCAGCAGGATCAGCCCCGCCGCTTCGAATTCAAACAGATAGTGCGAATAGAGCAGCGCCCCGATCGCGGCAGTGTTCGACAGCCCATCGGGCGTCGCGCCAGCGCCACCGGCATGGCCGATCGCCAGCGTGCCGGCGCTGCGCACCAGAATGCCGACGAACAGTTCGACAAACAGCACCACCGCCAGAATGATCCCCAGCGGCGCATTGCGGATAAACCCGGCGCGCAGTTCGGAAAAATCGATGTCGAGCATCATCACCACAAACAGGAACAGCACCGCGACCGCGCCGACATAGACAATCACCAGCAGCATCGCGATAAATTCGGCGCCGGTCAGCACCATCAGCCCGGCCGCGTTGAAGAACGCCAGGATCAGCCACAGCACCGAATGCACCGGGTTGCGCGCCAGAATGGTGATCGCGCCAGAGGCAATCATCATCGTCGCGAACAGGTAAAAGGCAATTGCCTGGATCATCGGTCTGGCCCTTTACCGGTAGGGGGCGTCGGCTTCGAGATTGGCAGCGATTGCGCGCTCCCACTTGTCGCCGTTGGCGAGCAGCTTGGCCTTGTCGTACAGCAGTTCCTCACGCGTTTCGGTGGCATATTCAAAATTCGGCCCTTCGACCACGGCATCGACCGGGCAAGCCTCCTGGCAAAAGCCGCAGAAGATGCACTTGGTCATGTCGATGTCATAGCGCGTGGTGCGGCGGCTGCCGTCGGCGCGCGGCTCCGCCTCGATGGTGATCGCCTGCGCCGGGCACACCGCTTCGCACAATTTGCACGCGATGCAGCGCTCTTCGCCATTGGGATAGCGGCGCAGCACGTGTTCGCCGCGAAAACGCGGGCTTATCGGGTTTTTTTCATAGGGGTAGTTGATCGTCGCCTTGGGCTTGAAGAAGTACTTCAAGGTCAGCCAGTGCGCCTGGACAAACTCCCACAGCGTGAAGCTTTTGATGATCTGTGCGACGGTCATGAAAAATGTCCGATGGCCATAAGGTACCCGCTGATCACCACGACAAAACCAAGCGACAGCGGCAGAAAGATTTTCCAGCCCAGCCGCATCAGCTGGTCATAGCGGTACCGTGGCACGGTCGCCTTGATCCAGCTGAACACCAGAAAGCCGAAAAAGATTTTCAGCATCAGCCAGACCAGCCCGGGCACGAGATAGAGCACCGGAATGTTCAGCGGCGGCAGATAGCCACCCCAGAACAGCGTGGCATTCAGCGTGCACATCAGCAGCACGTTGGCATATTCGCCCAGCCAGTAGAGCGCAAAGGCCATCGACGAATATTCGGTCTGATAGCCGGCGACCAGCTCGCTTTCCGCCTCGGTCAGGTCGAACGGTGCACGCTGCGTTTCGGCCAGCGACGAAATCAGGAACATCACCCAGACCGGGAACAGCAGTGGGCTGCACCAGAACCCGTTGATCAGGCCAAAGCCAAAGCCGCGCTGCGCCTCGACAATCGCGCCCATGTTGAAACTGCCCGCCCACAGCACCACGCAGACCAGGATAAACCCGATCGACACTTCATAGCTGATCATCTGCGCGGTGGCGCGCATCGCGGAAAAGAACGGGTATTTCGAATTCGACGCCCAGCCGGCGATGACGATGCCATACACCCCCAGCGACGAGACCGCGAGCACGTACAACAGCCCGACATTGATGTCGGCCAGGATCGCGCCTTGTGCAAACGGGATCACCGCCCAGGCCAGCAGCGCGACGGTAAAGGTGATCACCGGCGCCAGCAGAAACAACGCCTTGTTGGCCGCCGCCGGGATGATGGTTTCCTGCAGGAACACCTTGATCGCGTCGGCGAACGATTGCAGCAGACCGAACGGCCCGACCACGTTGGGCCCGCGGCGCAGCGCCATCGATGCCCAAACCTTGCGATCGACATAGATCACCATCGCCACCGCCAGCATCACCGGCAGCGCAATCAGCAGGATTTCGATGACCGTGGCCAGGCCCCAGGCCCAGCCGAACGGCAGTCCGACATGTACCAGAAACGGCGTCATTCTGCGGCCTCCGCTTCAACCACGCCATGGATCAGTTCGGCGGAACAGCGTTGCAGCGTCGGGCTGGCCCGGCTGATCGCGTTGGTCAGGTAGCGATCCTTCACCGCATAGGCAATCACGCCCGCGGCCGTGCCCTGCGCGGGCGCGGAGGGCAGTTCGCCATACGGCGCCAGGCCTTCGACGCCCAGCGCGGGCACTTCGGCAATCATCGCTGCGCGCAGTTCGGCAAAGCTGTCAAAGCCGACGGTGACGCCAAAGGCATCGGCCAGCGCACGCAGGATGGTCCAGTCTTCGCGCGCATCACCGGGCGCGAACACCGCCTTTTCGGCATATTGCACGCGGCCCTCGGTGTTAACGTAAGTGCCGTCCTTTTCGCTGAACGCGGCGGCCGGCAGGATCACATCGGCGGCATGCGCGGCCTTGTCGCCATGGTGGCCGATATGCACGATCATCGCGTCGGCGAACCGCGTCCAATCGACTTCATCGGCGCCAAGTGAAATCACCAGTTTGGGCTGGGCCGCCACGATGTCGGCAATTCCGCCGGCCTGCGCATAGCCGAGCATCAGCCCGCCCATCCGCGCGGCGGCAAAATGCAACACGTTGAACCCGTTCCAGCCTTCGCGCACCAGATTGAACCGGGCGGCAAACGCCAGGCCTGATGACAATCCGCCCTTGGCCAGCGCGCCGCCGCCGATGATCAGCACCGGGCGCGCGGCATTGGCGAACACCGACGCGACGTCTTCGGGCAGGCCGTCGATCACCGCCGCGTCATCGCCCAGATGCGTTGCGGCAAAGGTGGTTTCCCACCAGGGGCCGATCACATAGACCTTGGCGCCGCGTTTCACCGCCTTGCGCAGGCGCGGGTTGAGCAGCGGCGCTTCATCGCGCACATGGCTGCCATAGATCAGGATCGCATCGGCATCCTCAATCCCGGCCAGCGTCGTGTTGAACGCCACTGCGGCCAGGTTCGACGTGTCATAGGCCAGACCGGTCTGCCGCCCTTCGAGCAGGGTTGATCCCATGGCGCCGGCCAGTTTTTTGGCCGCAAATAGCGTTTCGCAATCGACCATGTCGCCCGCGATCACCGCAATCGCGGCGCCAGGATTGATGCTGCCGACCGCTGCCAGCGCCTCGCCCCAGCTGACGGCGTGCAATTTGCCATCCTTGCGCAGCCACGGCCGATCGAGCCGCCGCCGGGTGAGCCCATCGACCAGATAGCGCGCGCGATCAGACAGCCATTCTTCGTTCACGTCATCATTCACGCGCGGCAGGATGCGCAGCACTTCGCGGCCGCGTGAATCCAGCCGGATGTTCGCACCGATCGCGTCGGACACGTCGATGCCGAGCGTCTTCTTCAATTCCCATGGCCGCGCTTCAAACGCATAGGGCTTGCTGGTCAGCGCGCCGACCGGGCACAGATCGATGACATTGGCCGACAGTTCGTGGGCCGACGCTGCCTCAAGATAGGTCGAAATCTGCATACCTTCGCCGCGATAGAGCGCGCCGATTTCGTCAACCCCGGCAATTTCCTCACTGAACCGCACGCAGCGGGTGCAGTGGATGCAGCGAGTCATGGTGGTCTTGATCAAAGGCCCCATGTACTTTTCGGTGACCGCGCGCTTGTCTTCGTGATAGCGCGACGATCCCCGGCCATAGGCCACCGACTGGTCCTGCAGATCGCATTCGCCGCCCTGGTCGCAGATCGGGCAATCGAGCGGATGGTTGATCAGCAGAAATTCCATCACGCCTTCGCGCGCTTTTTTGACCATTTCGCTGTCGGTGCGGATGTCCTGCCCCTCGGCAGCGGGCAGCGCGCACGATGCCTGCGGCTTGGGCGGCCCGGGCTTCACCTCGACCAGGCACATGCGGCAGTTGCCGGCGATCGACAGCCGTTCGTGATAGCAAAAGCGCGGGATTTCCTTGCCTGCCAGCTCGCACGCCTGCAGCACGGTGGCGCCAGCGGGGACTTCGAGCTCGACGCCGTCTACTTTGAGCTTGGGCATTATTCGGCCGCCTCTTGCAAGGCACCGCGTTCCACGATGCGGCGTTCGATTTCGGGGCGGAAGTGTTTGATCAGGCCCTGGATCGGCCAGGCCGCCGCATCGCCCAGCGCGCAGATGGTGTGGCCTTCGATCTGCTTGGTCACGTTTTGCAGCATATCGATATCTTCGATCTGCGCATCACCGACCCGCAGGCGTTCCATCATCCGCCACATCCAGCCGGTGCCTTCGCGGCACGGGGTGCACTGGCCACAGCTTTCGTGTTTGTAGAAATACGACAGGCGGCTGATCGCGCGGACGATGTCGGTCGATTTGTCCATGACGATCACCGCCGCGGTACCCAGACCCGATCCGACGGCGCGCAGCCCGTCAAAATCCATCGGCGCGTCCCAGATTTCCGCCGCGGGCACCAGCGGGACCGATGATCCGCCTGGGATGACCGCGAGCAGATTGTCGCGACCGCCGCGAATGCCGCCGCAATGCTTTTCGATCAGTTCGCTGAACGGGATGCTCATCGCTTCTTCGACCACGCACGGCTTTTCAACATGGCCGGAGATCTGGAAAAGCTTGGTACCCTTGTTGTTGTCGCGGCCAAAGCTGGCGAACCAGGCTGGCCCGCGCCGCAGAATGGTCGGCGCAACCGCGATCGATTCCACATTGTTGACCGTGGTCGGGCAACCGTACAGCCCGGCGCCCGCCGGGAACGGCGGTTTCAGCCGGGGCTGGCCCTTTTTGCCCTCAAGGCTTTCGATCATCGCGGTTTCTTCGCCGCAAATATAGGCGCCGGCGCCGCGATGGACGAACACGTCGAAATCATAGCCTGACTGGCAGGCGTTACGCCCGATCAGCCCGGCCTCGTATGCTTCGGCCACGGCGGCAAACAGCGTTTCGGCTTCACGGATATATTCGCCGCGCACATAGATATAGGCCGCGCGCGCACCCATCGCAAACCCGGCGACCAGCGCACCCTCGATCAGCTTGTGCGGATCGTGGCGCAGGATTTCGCGGTCCTTGCAGCTGCCGGGTTCGGATTCGTCGGCGTTGATGACCAGAAAGCTGGGGCGGCCATCGCGCGATTCCTTTGGCATGAACGACCATTTCATGCCGGTCGGGAACCCTGCCCCGCCGCGCCCGCGCAGGCCTGAATCCTTCATTTCCTGGATGATCGTGTCGCGCCCGCGCTCGATCAGCGCCTTGGTATTGTCCCAATCCCCGCGCATGCGCGCGGCGGGCAGGTTCCACGGCTGATAGCCGTAGAGGTTGGTGAAGATGCGGTCCTTATCGCCGAGGCTCACAGCGCGGCTCCCGTCAGCATGATGGCGCCAATACCAAAACAAACCCGCTCAGCCTGAGCCTGTCGAAGGCCGCGCGCTGCGGTCGAGGCTTGCGCGCATGCTTCGACAGGCTCAGCATGAGCGGATGTGGTGTGGGGTGACAGGTGGGTTTGGGCGGCACGGATCATGGCTTACCACTCCGCCCGGTAATCGTGGTTGTCGGTCACCATGGCCACCAGCGTGGTCGGCCCGCCCAGCGGTTCGACGGTGTGGCGGCCGGGCGCTTGCGTGCCGACCTTCGGCGCGCGACCAGCGGCCAGTTCATCCAGGATATGCGTCATGCTGGTGGCGGTCAGGTCTTCGTAATTGTCGTCGTTGATCTGCACCATCGGCGCCGAGGCGCAATTGCCCATGCATTCAACTTCGGTCAGCGTGAACAGGCCATCGGCGGTCGTGTGGCCCTTGGCCAGCCCGCGCGCCTTGCACGCGGCAATGATATCGTCCGACCCGCGCAACATGCATGGCGTGGTGCCGCACACCTGCACATGGTACCGCCCGATCGGCGCCAGATTGTACATGGTGTAGAACGTCGCCACCTCCAGCACGCGCACCACCGGCATATCCAGTTCGCGCGCGACGAATTCGATTACCGGCAACGGCAGCCAGCCCTGGGTCTGCTCTTCCGCGCCCACCTGGCGTTGCGCCAGATCGAGCAGCGGCATCACCGCGCTGCGCTGACGCCCGGCGGGATAGCGCGCGACGATCTCTTTCGCCTTTGCAGCATTGTCCCCGGTCCAGCCAAACTGGCCCCAGCGAGCGCGCAAAGCAGGTGTATCCGGTTCGAGATGACGGTCGGCCATTTTAGCCAAAGTCCTTGATCAGATGAGATTGTTCGGGCGCGATCATGACCGCCGCACCCATTTGAACCACAGGCTCTGCCCGAAATGCGCCAGTTCATAGCCGCCAGCCATGGCAATCAGCAGCGGCATCCACCACGGCACCGGCGTGCCGCGCCACAGCGCGACAAACAGCACCACGGCGGTGGCGAGGCCAGCCAGGCAGGCGATGATCGAAATCTGGCGCAGAACCTGGGCGGTCACCGGTCACACTCCCCGAACACCACGTCGATCGCGCCCAGGATGGCGGTGGCGTCGGGCAGCATGTGGCCCTTGCACATGAAATCCATCGCCTGCAGGTGCGAAAACGCGGTCGGGCGGATCTTGCAGCGATAGGGCTTGTTGCTGCCATCGCTGACCAGATAGACGCCGAATTCGCCCTTGGGGCTTTCGGTGGCGACGTAGACTTCGCCCGCCGGCACGTGAAAGCCCTCGGTATAGAGTTTGAAGTGATGGATCAGCGATTCCATCGAGCTTTTCATTTCGCCGCGCTTGGGCGGGACCACCTTGCGATCGGACGACGCGACCGGGCCTTCGGGCATTTCGGCCAGGCACTGCTTCATGATGCGCGCCGACTGGCGCACTTCTTCAACGCGGACCATGAACCGGTCATAGCAATCGGAATTGGTGCCGACCGGAATGTCGAAATCCATGCGCGCATAGACGTCATAGGGCTGCGATTTGCGCAGGTCCCACGGAATGCCGGCACCCCGGATCATCGGCCCGGAAAAGCCCCAGGCCAGCGCGTCTTCCTTGCTGACCAGCGCGATATCGACATTGCGCTGTTTGAAAATGCGGTTGTCGATCACCAGGCTCATCGCATCGTCGAACAGCTGCGGCAGCCGCGTGTCGAGCCAGTCTGCCATATCGGTCAACAGTTTCAGCGGCACATCCTGGTGCACCCCGCCGGGGCGGAACCACGCCGAATGCAGCCGCGCGCCCGATGCGCGTTCAAAGAAGTTCAGGCAATCTTCGCGGATTTCAAACAGCCACAGGTTGGGCGTCATCGCGCCGACATCCATGACATGGCTGCCAAGGTTGAGCATGTGGTTGCAAATGCGCGTCAATTCCGCAAACAGCACGCGCAGATACTGCGCGCGCAGCGGCACTTCGATATTCAGCAGCTTTTCAATCGCCAGCACATAGGAATATTCCATCGCCAGCGGCGAACAGTAATCCAGCCGGTCGAAATAGGGCAGCGCCTGCAGATAGGTCTTGTGCTCGATCAGCTTTTCGGTGCCGCGATGCAGCAGGCCGACATGCGGATCGATCCGTTCAATGATTTCGCCGTCCAGTTCCATCACCATGCGCAGCACGCCGTGCGCGGCCGGGTGCTGAGGGCCGAAATTGATGGTGTAGTTGGTGATGACCTCGTCGCCGGTGGTGGGCGACTGTTCGAGCGAAAAGCTCATGGCTTTGGCCCTTCTGCTTTTTCCCCGGTCGCTTTTTCATCCCCGGGCAACACGTAAGTCGCGCCTTCCCACGGGCTTTCGTAATCGAACTGGCGCAGGTCCTGCGCCAGCCGCACCGGTTCGTACACCACGCGCTTGTCCTCTTCGGAATAGCGCAGCTCGACATAGCCGGTCAGCGGAAAATCCTTGCGGAACGGGTGGCCCTGAAAACCATAGTCGGTCAGGATGCGGCGCAGATCGGTGTTGCCGGCAAACAGCACGCCGAACATGTCATAGACTTCGCGTTCATACCAACCGGCGTTGGGCCACAGCGTGGTGACGGTCGGCACCGGCGTCGCCTCGTCAGTCGAAACTTTCACGATCAGGCGCAGGTTGCGCGTGACCGACAACAGGCAATAGACCACTTCAAAGCGTTCGGCGCGATCGGGGTAATCGACCCCGGCGATATCCATCAATTGCTGAAACGCTTCGCCATCGCGCAGATCGCGCAGCACGCCCTCTATCCGGTCGCGCGCTACGGTCAGCACGACTTCGCCATATTCCTGGCGGGCATCGATCAGCGCATCGCCCAGCCGGGTGCGGATCGCATCGACCGCGCCCTCTGGTGCGTCGTAGCGCGGAGCGGAATGAAGCACTTGTGCCATCAGCTTTTGCCCCGTCCCTAACGTTCCAGCGTGCCCATACGGCGGATTTTCCGCTGCAGTTGCATCACGCCATACAACAACGCCTCTGCCGTCGGCGGGCACCCGGGCACATAGATATCCACGGGCACGATGCGGTCGCACCCGCGCACCACCGAATAGCTGTAATGGTAATAGCCGCCGCCATTGGCGCAGCTGCCCATCGAAATGACATATTTGGGGTCCGACATCTGGTCATAGACCTTGCGCAGAGCCGGGGCCATCTTGTTGCACAGCGTGCCGGCCACGATCATCACGTCGGACTGGCGCGGGGATGCGCGCGGGGCGACGCCAAACCGTTCCATGTCATAACGCGGCATGTTCACATGGATCATTTCGACCGCACAGCAAGCCAGGCCAAACGTCATCCACCACAGCGAGCCGGTGCGCGCCCACTGGAACAAGTCCTCGGTCGACGCGATCAGAAAGCCCTTGTCGGAAATTTCGGCATTCACCTGCGCAAAAAACGCCGGGTCGGGCGCGATCAGCGCGGAACCGCCAGGGGGGTTTGCACCCGGAACGAGAGGAGATGTGGCCATGGTGTTCATTCCCAGTCCAACGCGCCTTTTTTCCAGGCATAGATAAAACCGATGACCAATTCGAACAGGAACAGCATCATCGTCGACCAGCCCGCCCATTGCGTCTGTTTCAGGCTGACCGCCCATGGAAACAGAAACGCCGCCTCCAGATCGAAAATGATGAACAGGATCGCCACCAGATAGAACCGCACGTCAAACTGGCTGCGCGGGTCTTCAAACGCGGGAAATCCGCATTCGTACTCCGACAGCTTTTCCGGATCGGGGTTGTGCGTGCCGGTCAGGTGCGAAACACCGATCGGCAAAAACACAAAAGCCGATGACAGGCCAACCGCGATAACCATGAAAATGAGGATCGGCAGATAACCGGCCAGATAGGATATGTGGTCTGAAGTTATTTGGTCTGACAAGGGGCTGACTCGCCTTTCAAAGCTTGTGCCCCGGCCCCTAGGCCCGCCGTGCCGCCCGCGCAAGTGGGCGACATTGCATATTTCCCCCGCTCCCCAATCCTTTTTGGGCAGTGCAGCATCGGCAAACGGGCAGATTTTTCAGGTTTTGCCGGGCTTTGCGCGCAAATGTGCCGCAGCCGCAGCGCCGAATTGCCAAGTTGCCCGCGCATCACTAAGACTGCGCCAAACGCCCGCGCCCTGTGCCCGCATGATCCGGCGCCGGGCGCGGGCCCAGCCTGTAAGAAGGACATTTCGCCATGGCCCAGTTTTCCGCTGCCGATCCGGTTGTCATCCTGTCCTATGCCCGCACGCCGATGGGATCGATGCAGGGGGTACTGGCCGATTTGTCGGCCACCGATCTGGGTGCTGCTGCGGTGCGCGCCGCGGTCGACCGTTCGGGCGTGGCGGCGGACAAGTTTGACCGCATCTACATGGGCTGTGTGCTGCCCGCCGGGCTGGGCCAGGCGCCCGCGCGCCAGGCCGCGATCAAGGCCGGCCTGCCCGCATCGGTGCAGGCGACCACGGTCAACAAGGTGTGCGGATCGGGCATGCAGACGCTGATCATGGGGGCAGAGGCGCTGGCCGCGGGATCGATCGACTATGTCGTGTCGGGCGGCATGGAATCGATGACCAATGCGCCGTACCTTTTGAAAAAGCACCGGTCGGGCGCGCGCATCGGCCACGACACCGCCTATGACCACATGTTCCTTGACGGGCTGGAAGACGCCTATGAACCGGGCCGCGCCATGGGCACCTTTGCGCAGGACACCGCCAACGAATACCAACTGACGCGGGAGGCGCAGGACGCCTATACCATCGAATCGCTGCGCCGTGCGCAAAGCGCGGTGACCGAGGGCCGGTTCAAGGACGAAATCGTGGCCGTGACGGTCAAATCGCGCGGCGGCGACACCGTGGTCGACACTGACGAAGCCCCCGGCAAGGGCAAGCCCGACAAGATCCCGGGCCTGAAGCCTGCGTTTGCCAAGGACGGCACGATCACCGCCGCCACATCCTCATCGATTTCCGATGGCGCCGCCGCGCTGGTGCTCACCCGCCAGTCGGTGGCCGATGCCGCCGGGCTGGCCCCGGTGGCGCGCGTTGTGGCAATGGCCGCGCATGCCCAGGCGCCAAAGGATTTCACCACCGCGCCGGTTGGCGCGATCACCGCGCTGCTGGCGCGCGCGGGCTGGACGATCGGCGAAGTCGATCTGTTTGAAGTGAACGAGGCATTCGCCTGTGTGGCGATGTTTGCGATGCACGATCTGGGCATCCCGCATGACAAGATCAACGTCAACGGCGGCGCCACCGCGCTCGGCCACCCGATCGGCGCATCGGGCGCGCGCATCATGACCACGCTGATCGGCGCATTGAAGGCACGCGGGCTGTCAAAAGGCGTGGCCAGCCTGTGCATCGGCGGCGGCGAAGCGACCGCCGTGGCGATCGAACTGGTGTAATGGCGTGACGGGCGGGGCCTGGCGCTCCTCCCGTCGCGGCCAAGCTCAGGGCGCGCCCGCGCCCCACAGCGATGTGGCAGCCATAAAGCCCTGGCGGCCATCGATATCGACCTTGCACCAGCCGCTGCTGCATTCGCCCAGCAGGCGCGCAATCGCGCCGGGCTGTGCGCGCCACATTACCCGGCCCGATCCATCGCGGTTTTCGCGGATTTCGGCCACAGCGCCGTGCACCAGCGCGGTATGCGCCTTGTGCGTGACAAATTGCGTCAGCATCCAGCCGCGCGCACCATCGGGGTCCTCGACCAATACCCAGCCTTCCATGCTGCGCAGCACTTTCATCGGCAGCCCCGGCCGTTTGTACGTCCAGTTGATGCGATAATCGCGCCCGGGCCCGACCCGCATATTGGTCTCGCCGTTGCGCAGCGACACCCAGAACGGCACACCATCGGTATCGGCCGCACGCGTGGCCGGCACGGCCAGCATCAGGCCCGGCGCGAGCAGCGCGGTACGCAAGACAGTGCGACAAAACAGGGAGTGCTTGTTCGGCAAGGACATTACGCAGGTGCGATATACCATCGACCGCCAAAGGCCAAGGCAGTGCCGCACCACAAACGGTGCACAGCACGGCCCGCCGCCTGCCCGATCGAGCCCGCGCCCCTTGACCGGCATCGCGCCGCTGGCGATAGACAGCGGATGCCCAACCGATCAAGCCCTGTCCCCACCCCCCTGCCCGCCGAAACCCGCCGCGTAACGGGAAGCCCGCGCGTCGTCGTCACCCGCCGGCTGCTGCCCGAAACCGAGGCGCGGATGGCGGAACTGTTCGATGTCGTGCTCAACGCCGATGACCATGCGCTCAGCCGCGACGAACTGGTGGCGGCCGTGGCCGATGCCGACGTGCTGGTGCCAACGGTGACCGATTCGATCGATGCCGATCTGATTGCGGCGCTGCCGCCGCGCCTGCGGCTGATCGCCAATTTTGGCGCGGGCGTCGATCACATCGATCTGGCCGCGGCACGCGCCAAAAAGATCATGGTGACCAACACCCCGGGCGTGTTCACCGATGATACCGCCGACATGACGCTGGCGCTGATCCTGTCGGTCACCCGCAAGCTGAACTATGGCGGCCGCATCCTGCGCAGCGGCCAGTGGCAGGGCTGGGCGCCGTCGACCATGCTGGGGCACCGCGTCGGCGGGCGCGTGCTGGGGATTGTCGGGATGGGGCGCATTGGCCAGGCGGTGGCGCACCGCGCGCGCGCGTTCGGCCTGACCATCCTCTATCACAATCGGCAACGCGTTCCCGAAGCGCTGGAAACCATGCTGGGCGCGCGGTTTGAACCCGATCTGGATGCGCTGCTGGCGGCGACCGACATCCTCACGCTGCATTGCCCTGCCACCCCCGAAACCCACCACCTGATCGATGCGCGGCGAATCGCGCTGATGCGGCCGGGCGCGTTCATCATCAACACCGCGCGCGGCACCATTGTCGAAGAGGCGGCGATGATCGACGCGCTGGTATCAGGCCATCTGGGCGGCGCCGGGCTGGATGTGTTTGCGCACGAACCGCTGGTCGATCAACGCCTGCGCGACCATCACAATGTCGCGATTCTGCCGCACATGGGCAGCGGCACGGTCGAAGGCCGGCTGGCATCCGGTGACAAGGTGATCGCCAATATCCGGTTCTGGGTCGATGGCCACCGCCCGCCCGATCAGGTGCTGCAAGGCTGGCTTTAAGCAAAGTTAAGCATGGCTGGGGCATGTAGGGCGCCATGAACCGGATTTTCACCCGCAAACTGGTGCGCTTTGCCCTGGCGCTTGGCTGCGCAATCGCGCCCGCGCTGGCCCACGCGCAAATCGACGCCGCCGATGCTGCCGATGCGGTGGACAGCGGCGATACCGCGTTTGTGCTGTGCCTGGCGCTGCTGGCGCTGGCGATGCTGCTGCCGGGGATCATCCTGCACCATGGCGCGCGGTTGGGCGCGCGGGCCTTTGCGGCACTGGCGACCGAAACCGTGGGCATTGCCGCGGTGGTGTCGCTGCTGTGGGTGCTGGTCGGTTATACGCTGGCCTTCGGCACGGTCGGATCGGGCTGGCTGGGCGGTGGCAATGCGTGGATGCTGCTCGATCTTGCCAATGTGCGCGAGGGCAGTGCGGTGCCCGAAATGGCATTTGTGGCGCTGCAACTGGCCTATGCCGTGCTGGCCGCCGGGCTGCTGACGGGGGCCTGGGCCGAGCGCGGCAACCTGGCCTGGGTACTGCCATTCGCCGGGCTGTGGATACTGATCGTCTATGCGCCGCTGGCGCACTGGATCTGGGGCGGTGGCTGGCTGGCGGCACGGTTGGGCACGGTCGATGCGGCGGGCGCGCTGGTGGTCCATGCCAGTGCTGGCATATCGGCGCTGGTGATCACCCTGCTGATGGGCCGCCGCGCGCGGTTTGGCGCGCAGCCCGATGCCGTGGCCACCAGTGGCACGGCGCCCGGACTGGCGCTGGCGGGGACCGGCATGATGTGGATCGCGCTGCTGGCGCTGTCGGCGGCGGCGACTCTGGCCGCCAGCGATGATGCCGCCACCACGCTGATCAACGGCCTGGTCGCCGCCGCCAGTGGCGCGCTGGTCTGGCTGCTGATCGCTGCGGTCACCACGGGCAAGGCCAATCCGCGTGCATTGTCCGCCGGAGCAATGGCCGGGCTGGTGGCTGCGAGCGCGGGCATGGGCGCCTTTGCACCCGGCGCGGCGATGCTGGCCGGGCTGATCGGTGCGCTGGTCGCCTGGGTGGCGGCGCGCATGATCCGCGCCGCAGCGATCGACGACGCGGCCGATCTGGTCGCGGTGCATGGCGTGGCCGGGCTTGCCGGCGCGATGCTGGCCGCGCCGCTGATCGCCGGCACATTGGGCGGCACGGGCTATGCGGCGGGCATGGGCCCGGTGCGGCAAGTGCTGGCACAGGCACTCGGCGCGGGCGTGGTGGTGGCGTGGAGCGCCATCGGCACCGCGATCGCCGCGCTGATGGTGGCGATGGTCGTGCCAATGCGCATCAACGAGGCTGATGAGATCGACGAACCGGATTTCGATTAAACCCTGCCCCGCCAACGGCCGGGGTGCAGGGATCAATCGCCCGTCAGGATGCGGTCCACCAGCTGTTTCACCGTCGGGGTGAAGTTGTTGGAATAGAACGGGTCCTGTTTGAACCGATAGGCGGCGTGGCCGGCGAACATCAGGTTCTGATCGATATCACCACCATGCGCGATGTCCTGCAGCGTTTTCTGGATGCAGAAACTGCGCGGATCGGCCAGCCGCCCGGTGGAATAATCGTCATGATCCTTCCACGATGAAAACCCGCAATGCGACAGGCAGCCCATGCAATCGGCCTGATCCTGGCGGATCATGTCGCGTTCGGCCGGGGCCACAAACACCACCGTGTCATCCGGCGTGCGCAAGGCATGGTCATGCCCCTGTGCCGCCCAGCCGCGCGCACGTTCAAGATCGACCGGCGTCACCCAGAAATTCTTGCCACGCACACCGACATCCAGTTGCACCGTGTGTTCGCCCGCCGCGACGCGCGAAAACGGGATCTGCCGCGCGCTGCGAGCCTCAAGACTGCGCAAGAACGGGTTGCGCACTGCCGATGAATAGAACCCGGTGGGCGAAAACTTGTGCAACAGCACATCGCCGGGCTCGATCGTGCGCAGATGATCTTTCCACCCCTGCGGGATCGGGCTTTCAGCGGTCAGCAGCGGCCGCGTGCCAAACTGAAAGACAATCGCGCCCAGTTCCGGATTGTCGATCCAGTCGTTCCATTCGCGCAAGTACCACACGCCGCCGGCCATGATGATCGGCACCGTATCGGCCACGCCTTCGGCACGCATGGTGTCGCGCAGGGCCTTTACGCGGGGATAGGGATCTTCGGGTTTGCGCGGGTCTTCGGCGTTGGACAGACCGTTGTGCCCGCCGGCCAGCCACGGATCTTCGTACACCACCGCCGCCATCAGATGCGCGACCTTGTGATAGGCGCGTTTCCACAGCGCGCGAAACGCGCGGCCCGACGACACGATCGGCAGATAGTTGACGTTGAAACGCGCGGCGATTTCCGACAATTTGTAGGGCATGCCAGCACCGCAGGTGACCCCGGTGACCAGCCCGCGGGTTTTTTCGAGCACGCCTTCAAGCACGGCCTGCGCCCCGCCCATTTCCCACAGCACGTTGATGTTGATCGCGCCCTGCCCGCCCGAAATTTCGTGCGCGCGGTGGACCTGTTCGACCGCGCCGTCGATGGCGTAGCGGATCAGCTGTTCGTGGCGTTCGCGGCGCGTAAGTTGCGGATAAAGCTGCGGCACGATGCGCCCGGTCGGGTCATAGCTGTCGGCATTGACCGCGCTGACCGTGCCGATCCCGCCCGCCGCTGCCCAGGCGCCCGAACTGGCATGGTTGGTGGCGGCAACCCCCTTGCCCCCTTCGACCAGCGGCCAGACTTCGCGTCCGCCATAAACAATTGGCTTCAAACCCTTGAACACAGACATACCCCACTCTCAACCCTGCCGCTGGCGCGGTTTATGCTGCAGCACAACGGCCGTTCAGCCCGTAGCAATCCTGACCAAATGTTTAGGCGCAATCGTAACAAAGCGCAAAGCGCATTGACCCGAAAGTGTCATTGCAGACCTGACCAGCCGGCCCCGATCCACCACGACAGCCCGTCGCCCGCGCGCATCAACCGTGGCGCAAACCCTGCGCGCAATCGGCCACCCAATCAATCGTCATCCTCGACCGCGACCTTTTCACCGGTCACCCGCTGCGACAGTGCCGCCGCCATGAACGGATCGATCGCCCCATCCAGCACATCCGACGGATTGGTGCTGACCACCCCGGTGCGCAGATCCTTTACCTGCTGATACGGCTGCAACACATAGGAACGGATCTGGTGGCCCCAGCCGATTTCGGTCTTGGCGGCATATTCGCTGCTGGTCGCGGCCTCACGCTTGGCCAGTTCGGCCTCGTACAGCCGGGCGCGCAACATGCCCATCGCGGTCGCGCGGTTCTTGTGCTGGCTGCGGTCGTTCTGGCTGGCGACGATGATGCCCGATGGGATGTGGGTGATGCGCACCGCCGAATCGGTGGTGTTGACATGCTGCCCGCCCGCGCCCGACGCGCGATAGGTATCCATTTTCAGGTCGGCCGGGTTGATGTCGATTTCGATGTTGTCATCGATTTCGGGATAGACCCAGATCGAGCTGAACGAGGTGTGCCGCCGCGCCGAACTGTCATAGGGGCTGATCCGCACCAGCCGGTGCACGCCGCTTTCGGTCTTGGCATAGCCATAGGCGT